>JAYSRA010000157.1:0-6507 GCA_043721275.1 Burkholderiales bacterium | reverse complement strand
ACGTTCTCAGGTTTTTTACCGACCACGCGCAAACCATTGGTGACAGCGGCTCCCACGATGATGGCAGTGCCGTGCTGGTCATCATGAAAGACCGGAATCTTCATGCGCTCTCGCAGCTTCCGCTCAACGTAGAAACATTCCGGTGCCTTGATGTCTTCAAGATTGATGCCACCGAACGTGGGCTCCATCGCTGCGATGATGTCGACCAATTTGTCCGGATCAAGCTCGTTTAATTCGATGTCAAAACAGTCAATGCCGGCAAACTTTTTGAATAGAACGGCCTTGCCTTCCATCACCGGTTTTGCTGCGAGCGGGCCGATGTTGCCCAAGCCCAACACGGCTGTACCGTTGGTCACCACGCCAACCAAATTGCCTCGCGCGGTCATGTTGTACGACTCAGCCGGATCGCGCACAATTTCTTCACACGCAAACGCTACACCGGGCGAATACGCAAGTGCCAGATCGCGCTGGTTGGTCATCGTCTTGGTGGCACTGATCTCGAGCTTGCCCGGCTTCGGATAGCGGTGGTAATCGAGCGCGGCTTCTTTGAGCGTTAACGCTTTGTTTCTATCGGGCATGGACTCCGCCTCACTTCGCTTTTGGAATTTATGCTCCAATTTTAGGGGGGTTCGCTGTCGCTCCGGCAGCCACGCGGGCTTGTCGCGCTTTTCGTGGAGCGCGGATTTAACGCGCGGAAATCGCGCCAACGTAGCCGACCACCGAGGCGCTCGCTTGCAGTAACCGATCAACTGCGTAATAATTAGTTTATTACCACTCTCGGAGGCTCTTATGACTACCACGGTCAAATTGCCCACAACACTAGAAATGACTCTGCGGCAACACTGCGCCGTGTCGGGCGAAAGCATTAGTGAAGTGATCCGTGTCGCACTAGAAGCGCATCTTGCGGTTACAGAGGCAAACACTTCGGTGTCGCCTTGGATGCTGGGCGCGGACTACTTTGGCCGCTACGCCGGACCGATCAACTTGTCCGAGACATACCGTGAAGCGCGCGGAGCGCTGTGGGATGACATCACTTCAACGAAGTCAGCCCGTCGCGCAAAGCCACAGTCGTGAGCACCGCTAGCCCGAGCGGCAATCGAGGCTCGCGAGCAACCGTGCTTAAGACAAACGAATCTCCCCCGCCGCTATATGGCCCCGTCGGCGCGCTGGTGCTTGTGGATAGCGGGCCGTTGCTCGCCCTGTTCAACCGCACGGATCGCTGGCACGCAACGGTCACAGCGTGGCTGAAAACAAATCCGCGCATCAAGCTCATCACCACCTGGTGCGTGCTCACCGAGGTGTGCGCCATGCTGTCGCGTCGCGTGCATAACGACGCCGCGCTCGACGTGCTTCGTTGGGCGCTGCGCGGAGGCATTACCGTGGACGGCGCGCCGCAAGATGCGCTGTTGTCGGTGCTCGCCATCAGCGAACGCTTCGCCGATTTGCCATTCGATCTGGCAGACGCCTCAATCGCCGAGGCCGCAGAACGCATGCGCATTCGCCGCGTGCTGAGCATCGATTCTGACTTCGACGTGTACCGCGATCATGCGGGGCGGCCGCTGCAGAATGTTTTGGTTCGATGACAGGCTCGATAGCAGTGTAAGTTGACTTCTGCCCAATTTCGGGCTTGTCAGCTGTGACATATAGGTTTCACCAAAAGCTGATAACGGTGCGTTGCCCCACCTTTGATCCCGACAAAGCCATTGATTTGTAGCGAAAAGGCAAAATTTCTAGAAGCACAAGGCATTTTGATGGTGCAGGAAAAACTCCAATGTCAGCAGAAACATGGCTTAATTGCGCCCACCAAGTTCTTAAGCCAACGGAGACGAATTAATGACTGAGGGCGCGCCGCTCATCCTTGAGCTATTAACGTACATCGAACAAGTCGAAAAGCTCAAAACTAAGCCTGCGTTCTCTGTACCGAAAGATTATTTCGCTGCGTTCCAGCACGAACTCAAGGGGCTACCGGGGCTTCAGTTCAACTTACAGATCGAAGGCGACGATGTTTGGTTGCGAATCCCCCGCTTGCAAGAGATTGCTGCCCCTGAACTCAGCGCAACACTTGAACCTTGGGTTACTTTGTCCAGAAGTCCTGAGAGACAGCCGGAACTAAAGTCTGAGGTCATTTTCTATGAGGGCAAGCGCGAAGTCACGCGCGAATCGCTTGAAAATCATCCTGAGATCAACGTACTATTCGATTGGTACGTGGAGTACCAGTGGGAGCATTGGGCCACTGCGGAGCGACCGCGACGCGCGACAATTGCTCGCTACAGCCAACTCTTCTCGCTGCAACAGGTGATCGCCTCGGAGGGAGCCGAAACGCCGCTCGAACTCGTGTGGGGTATCGGATATGCGACTTGGAAGAAAGACGGGATTGGAACCGCAGTCAAGCATCCACTTCTGGTGCAGTCGTGTGAAATTTCGCTCAATGAGAAAACGTTCGATCTGGAGATTCGACCACGTGATGTCGACCCGAGATTAGAGGCAGACACTTACGCCGCGATGGAATTACCTGGTGTGCAACAACTTGAGGCGTTCTGGAGGAGCGTGTTGGTAACCGGAGCGCACCGCGCCAATCCGTTCGAGAACTCGACCTTCGATGGCGTACTGAAAGCCGCTGTGGGTTATTTGGATCCGTCAGGCATATATGACGCGCGGACTGACGATGTGACACTCCCCGCTCCGACCGGAGAGTTGAAGATTACGAACACGTGGGTATTGTTTGGTCGCAAGCGCTCGGGTGACATTTTTCTTGATGACATCCGGCGATTGAAAAAGAGTGTCGAGGCCGCGACGAGCCTTCCGAAGGTTATCCGTAGTTTCGTCGAGCATGGTGACGCGACGGTTCGCGTACAACCCGAACAGCCGTTTCGAGGACTGTCGTCGAGCGATAGTCCGCAAGGAGCGTTCGAGCTGTATTTCCCAATGCCCTACAACGACGAGCAGGTTTCCATAATCCAGAAGCTGGAATGCAACGACGGCGTAGTCGTTCAAGGCCCTCCCGGCACTGGTAAGACACACACAATTGCCAACGTCATTTGCCACTTCCTGGCGCAAGGAAAGCGCGTGTTGGTGACTGCGAAAGGCGAATCAGCGTTGGCAGTTTTGCAGGAAAAATTACCAGAACGAATCCGACCGCTAAGTGTTTCTCTGTTGTCAGATGAGCGCGACGGAATGAAACAGTTCGAGCACGCGATTCAGACCATCGCATCAAGTGTTGCGTCACTCAATCCAACCCGCGCGGCCTCCAACATCGCGGCGGCGGACGAAAAGCTTAACCAGCTTCACGCGAAGATTGCCAGTGTGGACAGAACGATATCGGACTACGCGTCGAAACATATGCGTAACTACGCATTCCAGGGCCACGAAGTATCGCCCGAGGATATGGCCAAGCTCGTGCTGGAGCAAGCTGATGCGCATCAATGGTTCGACGATGAGCCTCCGCCCAGCAAGGACGGCAATCTACCCTTCGACGAGCGCAACGTCAGCACACTACGCCGCGCCCGCTTGGACGTCGGCCAGAACCTCAGCTATGTTGGATGCTCGCTGCCAGCGCCAGACGATTTCCCATCATGGGTCGACCTCATGGGACTACATCGCGATTTGGTACGCGCGCGCGCCATCGAAAGTAACGTCACTAAGGGGAACACTCTGAGCTTGGTTGACTCAACCGTCGAAACATTCCAGAACGCTCGGGAGTTAGCTAAATTTTTGGATGACCGCCTTGTCGTTAAGGCAAAACTTGCAGCCGCTCGGCAACCGTTGCTAGAAGTACTCGGCAAACGCCTTGCCGATATGCAACCGACCGATCCTCTATTGCAAGGGCTATTGCGGTGTTGTGCCGATGTACGAGAATTGGAGGCTCAGCGCCGCGAGTTGATACCAAAAGCCGTCAACACCCCTGTTGACGTAGAGCTAAATGAGGACTTCGTAGACGCGGTGACGCGTGGTGCCGCAGGGAAGAACGCGTTCGCACTGCCTTTCGGCAAGGCGGAGGCTAGAAAGCTGATCGCATTGGTTACCGTACTCGGCTCGTCGCCTAACGCACCAAGCGATTGGCTGCTTGTGCACCGCACGTTGCAATGGCGCGTCAGCGCCCGTAACTCGGTTGCCCGCTGGAACTCATTGGCGAGTGAATTCGGGTTAGATGAGCCGGTCATACCGCTCCACGCTGCTTTCAAGAAAGTCGCCGGTTGGCAGGATTACATTGATGACGTGCGTAAGCTCGTATTCGATTTTGATGCAGATCTTCGCGACAAACTAACCCAGGTGTTCGGCAAGCAAACTGTCGGCAATATGTGGGGCGCAGGGGAAGTGTTCATTATTTCGGCGTCAGCCAGCATTCAAGCGCACGTCGACAAGGGACGCCTTGGTTACGCGATGAAACGTGTTGGCGAACTGCTTAGTAAGCTCGAAAATTGCTCAGGCGGAATCGTTGATGAGCTGCGCAGCTTGCTTACCGAGTCGCTTGGCCGCGCTACTGTCGACGAATCCGTATTGCAATCCGTTTGGCTCGCACTACAGGCTGAACTGACACGTCTCACCAGTTTGCGGCCCGCACTCGAAGACATTGCCCAAATTTCGGAGACCATCGAGACGTCCGGAGCCCCCATGTGGGCCAAACGCGTTCGCACGCAACCAGCAGTAGCGGGTCACGACCCACAGGTTCCGTCAAATTGGCTAGAAGCCTGGAACTGGCGACAGGCAGTATTGTTTCTGGATCGCATTGATGGCCATCACAAGCTGCGCGAACTGTTTGACGAACGCAAAACACTCACGACGACACTAGCGCGCACATACCAAGACCTCGTAGCAGAGAAGACTTGGCTCGGAGTATTCAACAATTCACCCAGTAACGTCCGGCAAGCTCTGCAAGCTTATTTAACTGCGGTGCAGGCGATGGGAGCAGGAACGGGCATACGTGCAATCCGGCACCGCCGTAATGCGCGAGAAGCAATGACGCGCGCATACCAAGCGGTGCCGTGTTGGGTGTTACCACAGTGGCGCGTTTCGGAGACCATCCCTTCAGAGATCGGTCTTTTCGATTTGGTAGTCATCGATGAGGCGTCTCAGTCAGACATCTGGGCGTTGCCAGCACTGTTGCGCGGAAAAAAGTTGCTCGTTGTGGGTGATCACAAGCAAGTTTCGCCAACGACATTCGCCGCAGAAGTAAGCATCGAAGACCTCACTAGGCGATTTCTTGCAGATCAGCCTCATCGTGCGCAGATGGCTCCAGGCATGTCCATTTACGACTTGGCGCGGGTAGTGTTCGCTGGCAACTCGGTCATGCTGAAGGAGCATTTCCGTTGCGTGCCCGCGATCATCGAATTTTCCAATCGAGAGTTCTATGATGGAGACATCAAACCACTCCGGCTGCCCAAGGCTAGCGAGCGCCTTGACCCTCCGCTCGTGGACGTTTACGTAAAAGGTGGCTTCCGCAAAGGGGATGTAAATCCGGCGGAGGCGAAAGCTATTGTGGACGAAATTGAAATCATCCTAGCGGATGAGCAATTCGTGGAACGAACTATTGGCGTGGTAACCCTGTTAGGGACGTCGCAAGCCGCCCACATTCACGAACTCGTCAGTGGTCGCATTTCACCGATAGACGTGGTCGCACGCAGGCTTGCGATTGGTCCTCCAACGGTATTCCAGGGGCGCGAGCGCGACATCATGCTTGTGTCGATGGTTCTAGGCCCCGGTGACCGTGCCGCTTCGAATAGTGCGGGCATGAACCAAAGGTTTAACGTAGCGCTATCACGTGCGCGCGACCGGACATACCTATTCCGCTCCGTATCTGAAACGGAATTTCAGGAAGATACGCTCAATGGTCGAGTCATCCGGCACTTCAGGCAGCCGTTCAATCACGACGCAAACAATGTACAAGCATTGCGAGAACGATGCGAGTCTGGTTTCGAACTGGAGATGTTCGACGAGTTAGTTCGGCGCGGCTACCGCGTCTCGCCGCAGGTGCCTTGTGGTGGTTATCGCATTGATTTCGTTGTCGAAGGAAGTGAGGGGCGAAGGCTGGCAATTGAGTGCGACGGTGACCGCTTCCACGGCCCCGCGCATTGGGCCGATGATATGGCTCGGCAACGCGTTCTGGAACGCGCAGGTTGGATCTTCTGGCGCTGTTTTGCGTCAAGCTTTGTGCGTCGTCGCGAAGCAGTGGTTGCAGACTTGCTACAAACGCTGGATCGACTTGGCATAGAGGCACTCGGCGCGGAATCGGTCGACAGTACAGTGTGGGTGCATCACAAAGAGGTTGACCCGTATGCCGTCGAAAATGAGCCCGAAACCGCGTGACCATACCGCGCCCGTTGACACGCAACACCGTCGCCGAACTGGAGGCACTGTTCGCAGCATCAGTCACCGATTCGAGGGCGTTGAAAGAGTTGGAACGCGAGCTACTGGAGTTGACCCGCTTTCACGGACACATTATTGTCCGAGAAGAAGGAGTCAGAAATGAGTCAACGTGTTTATAAGGCGGCGTATGCGCCTGAGTTTCGC
>JAYSRA010000156.1:0-55325 GCA_043721275.1 Burkholderiales bacterium | reverse complement strand
GGGCGATGCTGCCGAGATTGCTCCATGCTGCCGTCGCCTCCAAGCCTCATCCGCTATCCCAGATACGGCTTCCGGAGCCAGCTTGCTAATCAGGAGTCAACTTATAACGATTTATCGCGCTAACCCCAATGCAATGGCGGTTTCATCAAAAGCTGTTGGCTCATTTGCGTGCGGACATTGCTTGCGATCGTTGCGCGCTTAGGCCGGGTACACCGCGCCCAAAATTCGCAGCCCCATTGCGCCCGTCACGGCAGGCACATTGCCCGGCGCGCTGGCGAAACATTGGCGTGCAAGCCACGCGAAAGCCAGCGCCTCCACCTGCATCGGATCAATGCCCAACGCGCTCGTTGACTGCGCGCCCGTAAGCCCACGCAGCAACGCGCCGTTGAACACGCCGCCGCCACACACGTAGCAACGCGCCACGCCGTGCGTCACGAGCGCCGCGTTGATCGTCATCGCTGTCAACGACACGAGCGTGGCCTGGACGTCTACCGCTGCTACAACACGCCGCTCAGCAGCCAGCGCAGCATCCAGCCACGCCACATTAAACCGCTCCCGCCCCGTGCTTTTTGGCGCGGGCTGAGCGAAATACGCATCGGCCAGCAAGCGCGTGAGCAGGGCCGCATCCGCGCGACCGCTCGCGCCCCATTCGCCCGATTCGTCAAACGGCTTGCCGGTATGCCGCTCACACCACGCGTCGAGCAACGTGTTGCCCGGCCCGGTATCAAACCCGCGCACAGTCTCGGTCGAGCCCTTCGCGGGCAACAACGTCACGTTCGCGATGCCGCCAATATTCACCACCGCACGCGCTGCATCGCCCGAAAACACGGCGGCATGAAACGCCGGCACCAGCGGCGCGCCCTGCCCGCCCGCCGCCACGTCACGCGAACGAAAATCTGCCACCACCGCGATGCCCGTCCGCTCAGCAAGATGCGCTGGTGCGTTAATTTGCGTGGTGAACCCGCGTTCTGGACGATGCCGAATGGTCTGGCCGTGCGCGCCAATGGCAGCAATGTCTTTCGCTGCAAGATGGGTCCTCGCGAGCAGTTGCGCAACCGCATCCGCATACGCCCGCGCAAGCGCCACCGACGCATCGCCCGCGCGCTCAATCTCATCCGCTCCCGATTGCATCAGCGCCTGCAACTGCGCACGCAGCGCGGGCGCAAACGGCGCATGCACATGGCCCAGCGTGCGAACTTTGTCATCGCTGAAATCAGCAACGACGGCATCAACGCCGTCCACGGACGTGCCGGACATTAGGCCAATGTAGCGGTCGTTTAGGAGCATGGGAGTGGCCTAAGTGCGTGGAAGCGCACGATGTTAGCGAGACATGAGCAACTCCGTGCTTCGTCTCTGCTCCCGTTCGGCTGGCCCCCTCTCCCCACGCGGGAGAGGGTTGGGGGTGAGGGGCGGGTGGATGCACGCCCAATTTGATTCATCCCGCCATCGTCCGCCAAAAGCCGTAGGGTGGAACGCTAGCGGTTCCGCCGTGTGCCGCCGCCGGAGGCAAATCAAGTCGTCGGCGTAACGCGGCACCCCGTTCGGCGGTGCCACTTGCGTGCCGCCCTACGACGCGACCGTCTTCGGCCCCAACGCCAGCCCAAACGCATCCAACTCAAGCCACGCCGCCTCCACCGGTTGCGGGTAGCCGTTGCCTAGATAACGAAGCCACGTGTCGGCGGCTTCTTCGTCGTAGTCAACCAAGCGGCCTTCCGCGTCGAAGCAGGCAGTTGAGGGGCGGTCACAGTGGACAAAATAGCGCGTACAACCCATTAAAGATCCGGTTTGAATTTGATAGCTTTGAATCGCGCTGTCATTCTCCTCCCGCTCCGCATTCAAACTTTGTCTGGGCTTAAAACCCTGCTCTGATTGAAGTCTGCCGGAACTAACGTTGATGGATACGCTGTGTTTGCCGTCGGCAAGTTGAAATCGTTCTAATTCTCCTTGTGGACTCAAAAGATGAGAAACACATCCTCTTCGGCTGTCTACTGCCCATACGCCCTCAAATTCTGGCGAACGTATTTGACTGTAATTTCTCCAACGAAGTTGGCCGCTTATTGGGTTCCAACAATGCACGCGAGTTCCGCCCGACACCACGACTACTGTTTCGTCGTCCGCATACACTAGTTCAGTGGAATTAAATAAGTGCTCTGTGAGCGACAAGTGAGTCGAAGCAGAAGGTAAATCCCAAGGCCCCACCAGCGCGCCACTATCTTCTTTAGGACGATCCGCGCTTTGTCGCAGCAACAAGTCGTCGGTAGAAGCGCGTGGCAGCCAGAATTCATCGATCACACAGTCGCGAAATGTAGCGCTTTCTAATTCGGTTGCACGCCCCCAAATTGATCGTATTTGGCAGTTAAAAAAGCGTGCGAGCCTTAGACCCGCCCCACACAGATCGAGCGTCGGTAAACGCATATCAATGGCTTCTAAGCCATCGAGGGAGACACCACGCAAGTTGGCTCGCGGTGAACTGGGCAACGCATTAAGTTGAAGATAGCATGCAGTGCGGAAAAGTATGCCGTGGCACATGGGCGCAACATCGAGTGGGCCAGCATCTTCGTGCGGAGGTTTATCAACGCGCGCGTAGCCCATCCAGCTCCAAAGCCTCGCCGCCCGGTGTTCGAGTAAATCGCGTCGCGTGCGAAGCATCTCTCGCAAAAAGTTTAGTGCCTCGCGATTCATATTGCGTGCAGGTAACAATGCTCTTTCAACGTGCTTTGGCAAATCCTTCCAATCCATCAAAGTAACTAAATGCCGCGCCAAAAAAAACTCCATAAATGAGCGATGCGCGAACGTGAACCTATCTTGACTAGAGCGGACGATGAAAGTAGCGGTACGCAAGTCGTCCTGAATGGCCTGAGTTTGTTCGGGTGAGTAATTGCCCGGAAACAATGAATCGACGGTCTTGCGCAACCATTGATCCAAGTGATCGGTGTCCCAATACTCCGTATGGTCGTTCCACATTGCGCAGGCGAGTGCGCCCATTAGCACCGGTTTATGCGTAGCTTGCAGCACATGCTTTTCATCGTCGCGCCGCACCCACATGGCGACGGTTTGTGCGTATAGTGTGCTCGCGGTCACTGCGCCGCTGCCTGCTTCGCGCAGGCGCAGCACTTCACCCACTTGCTCACACATCATGGCTAGTAACACCGGACGGCTGGCGAGTTCTTCTAGGTTGTAGGTGTTGGCGATGGTGTCGGACAGTGCGGTGGCCTCGGCTGCGCTCAAGCGGCGATTTAGGTAGTCGCGAACCGTCGCGGCTTTCCACGGCATCAGGTACAGGCAGAGATAGTCTTTGCGCGTGACGCTGTGTCGCAGCCTTGTATTGAAAAATTCGTGCTGCTCGGTGAGGTCGCGAAAGTAGTGCGTGCGGCAACTAACGATCAGTCGTGCGCGTGACGGCTCGCGGCTGACAGGACCGGGCTCCAGCACTTGTAGGAGTTGCCGAAACACTGAGTGCAGTTGCGCTTGATCGGTTTGCATCAGCTCGTCGAGCCCGTCGTACACGAGGATGCGTCGACCCTCGCGAACCTCGCGCACGACGATGTCGGCGTTGAGCACTTTGTCGAGCCCACGCGCTTCAATGACGAGGGCAATAATTTGCGTGACATTGAGTTGCGCGAGGCCGGGTGCGCCGCGCAGGTAAGCGAGGTCAATGTGCAGTGCGGACAATTCGGCAGCAGGGCGATTGGGGTGCGCCACATCGCCGTTGAGTACGCGGGAAAACTGTAGCGCGTGACTCGTTTTGCCGGTGCCGTAGTCGCCCAAAAGGGCGAGTAGCTTCGGCGCGGTGGTGCGTGAATCAGCGGCCCACGCGAGCATAGCGTCCAGCGCGTTCACGGTGTTTTGTGGCGCGGCATTTGACGACTCGGCGAAGGCGCTGAATCCTTCAGCCTGCGTGGCCTCGGTGTGGGTGAAGTGCTCGCTGGACAGATTCGAGCCGCGCAGCGAATCGTTCGCGGCGTTATGCGGCTTGACCAGATTGCTTATGGTGTGATGCCGTGCGGCGTTCAAGGTTTCGCTCGGTCGTAGCCGATCAGCGTCGGTGTTTTCGTCGTCAGGTTCAGCGGTACTTTTTTGAGTGGCCGTCTGCGCGCCCTTGGCGATATCAGCGATGATTTCTGCGCAGGATTTTTGTGTGGCTTCTGCGGATACGAACGACTCTGCGGCATAGCGTTCGCCCACGTCGGTGAGGCCGCGTGTGTCGGTGACGTTCACGCGCTCCAGCCACACCAGCGCGGGCTCAACGCCTTTTCTTGTCTGCACGATTTTGAGCGGTGCCGTGCCTTTATCGTCGACATAGACGCGGTTGGCGATTTCGGTGGTGAGGCGGCGGCGCGCCTTGTCGAGTGGCTCGTCGGGGAAGAGTTGCACGAGTGCTTGCGGCAGCGCGGCGGTATGGTCGGGGCCGATCAGTTCGATTAAGATGCTGAGTGCATGGCCGGGTAGGCTGCGCTTGGCTTTGGCCGGAAAGGCCGCGAGGATCGTTCGGGCTTCTTCAGCGGTGCAACGCGCGGTTTGGATGGGTGCGGCCGCGCTCATGGTGCATCCTTCTTCGTTGGTGTTGACTTCGGCGGCGGTGCCTCAAAAACAAAGCCACGTGCGCCGCCAAACGAAACGCGGCGACCGAGGCGCATGGCGATGCAAAGCAACGCAAACAGCAGCATTAGGGCCACAAAGGCGAACACCCAACCGAGGCTGGAGGGACGTAGGTCGGCGACCCACAGGTAAGTTTGTTGCCACCATGATGTCATTGCGACCTCCGTGCTGGTCTGTTGCATTTTGTAGCTAAAAAAATGCCTCTGTAGCAAATATAGCACAGATTTGTTGTTTTATCCCCATTTATCCTTCCAATATAGAAAAAGCCGATAATTCGCGATAAATGATCGACCTACACTACCCCCGACCGGAGCTGGCTCGTCGAATTGCTGACGAATTGGTGGGCGCATCGTTACTGAGCGATGCGCGCAACGGCTTGTTTTTGGCGCAGGCGCGGCGCACGGGCAAGAGCTGGTTTTTGCAGCGGGATTTGAAGCCTGCGCTGGAGGCGAAGGGCTGGATCGTGCTTTACGTGGACTTGTGGAAAGACACCAAGCGCGATCCGGCCTCGCTGATTTCGGACGTAATTGAGACGGCATTTGAAGAGCATTTGGGATGGGTGACCAAGGCCACCAAGCGCATGGGTATTGAAAAGCTCGGCATCCCCGGTGCGGCATCGGTAGATTTCACGGCCACGCTTAACTTCGCCACGCTGACGCTGGCCGATGCGCTGCATGAGCTGCACAAACGCAGCAAAAAGAAAATCGCGCTGCTGATCGACGAGGCGCAGCATGCCTTGACCAGCGAGGCGGGCGAGGCGGCGATGGTGGCGCTGAAATCGGCGCGCGATCAGATGAACGCGGGCGTGGAACCGTCGCTTTTGCTCGTTATGTCAGGCTCGCACCAGGACAAGTTGATGCAGCTCACCAACTCTCCCGCTGCGCCGTTTTGGGGATCGCGTGTGGAGCTGTTGCAGCCTTTGGGCGAGGGTTACGTGGATTGGAGCGCCGAGCGCTTGGAGGCGGAGCTACCCGCGCTAAAACCACTCAATCGCGCCACGCTGTGTCGAGCATTGATTGAATTCGGTCATCGGCCACAATTTTTCATGAACGCGTTCAAAGATGCGATTCGCGCTCGGCCTGCAGATGCCGCTATCGACGGCTGGGGAGAGCACATCAGCGCCGACGTGCTCGCGCTCGCCACGAAACAACAAAAAACAGATCGCGAGGGGTTCGCCGCGACGTACTTGCAGCTTGAACCGTTGCAACAGGTCGTGCTCTGGCGATTGTTGTCGGAGGGCGCGAAGTTTCGCCCGTACGACGCGGCGGCGATGGCGTTCTACAAAGAAAAACTCGGCAAGGCGACCACCGCAGGCACCGTGCAGCGAAAGCTCGAAGCGTTACGCGAACAAAATCCACCGGTGTTGTGGAAGTCGCAACGCGGCGAATATTCGCCCTACGATCAATCATTGCAAGACTGGTACAACTTTGAAACCAACTGCGGCGCATGGCCGCCAACAGCGACAATAGCGCCTGTTTGATTCATCCCTTCACGCCCCAGCCATCATGCCCCTCACCGCCCCCGAACAACTAGACATCATGAAACGCGGTGCCGACGAATTGCTCGTTGAAGCCGAAATGCTCAAAAAGATTGAGCGCAGCATTGCCACCGGCAAACCGCTGCGCGCGAAGCTGGGGCTTGATCCTACGCGGCCTGATCTGCACATCGGCCATTCGGTGGTGCTGAACAAGTTGCGCCAGTTTCAAGACTTGGGTCACACGGTGATTTTTTTGGTGGGTGATTTCACCTCGCTCATTGGCGATCCGTCCGGTCGAAACGACACGCGCCCGCCGCTGGATCGCGAACAGATTATTGAGAACGCGAAGACCTATCACGCGCAGGCCAGCAAAGTGCTTGACCCTGAAAAAACCGAGATTCGCTACAACAGCGAATGGAGCGATCCGCTCGGTGCGGCCGGCATGATTAAGCTCGCGTCGCGCTACACGGTGGCGCGCATGATGGAGCGCGAGGACTTTACGCAGCGCTTTAAAAATGGCGTGCCCATTGCGATTCACGAATTTTTGTACCCGCTGATGCAGGGCTACGATTCGGTGGCGTTGAAGGCAGATATTGAGCTCGGCGGCACCGATCAAAAGTTCAATTTACTGATGGGCCGCACGCTGCAATCGCAGTACGGGCAGGAGCAGCAGTGCATTTTGACCATGCCGCTGTTGGTCGGGCTCGACGGCGTTGAGAAGATGAGTAAGTCGAAAGACAACTACATCGGTTTGACGGAACCGGCGTCCGAGATTTTTGGAAAAGCAATGTCGGTGTCGGACGAGTTGATGTGGAGCTACTTTGAGCTGCTGTCGTTCAAACCGGTGGCTGAAATCGCAGCGATGAAAGCAAAGTGTGAAGCGAAACTGATGAACCCGCGCGACGCGAAAGTTGCGCTGGCACTAGAGATCGCAGCGCGCTTTCATTCGCAGGCCGATGCGGATGCCGCACTCGCTGCATTTGAAGCACGAAAGACCGGCGCTGCGCCTGCAAACATGTCCGAGGTGACGATTGTGTGCGCGGAAGACACGATGCTGGTCACGCAGATAGCCAAGCAGGCAGACTTGGTTGCCAGCACGTCTGACGCGGGTCGGTTGATTGACGGACGCGGCTTTAAAGTGGACGGCGTGGTCATTGAAGATCGCAAGCTGAAACTTGCTAAAGGCGCACACTACCTGCTGCAAGCGGGCAAGCGCAAATTCGTGCGAGTGACGCTTAAGTAAATTGGGCAACCATGTACATTTCGCTGACAGACCTGTTCAAAATCGGCATCGGTCCGTCGTCGTCGCATACCGTGGGCCCCATGCGCGCAGCGCGACGTTTTTTGATGGAGTTGCCGGACGGTGCGCTTGAGAAAATCACCCGCGTTCGCGTTGAGCTATTCGGCTCACTCGCGCACACCGGGCGGGGTCACGGCACCGATGTGGCGCTGCAATTGGGCTTCAGTGGCGAGCTGCCCGATGGGGTGGATACGGCGCTAATTCCTCAGCTGATCGCAACCATCGCCAAGAACGAATCACTCGCGCTGCTCGGCGCGCGGCACATTCGTTTTCAGCCGCTGCTCGACATTCGCTACAACTTGAAAGACGTGTTGCCGCTGCACTCCAATGCAATGACCTTTCGTTGTTTCGCTGACAACCTCAACACGCCCATCGCCGAGCGCACGTTGTATTCCGTCGGCGGCGGCTTCATCGTCGACGAAGATGAAGTTTTTGTTGGCAGCCCGCGCGGCGGCGAGGCGACTGTGCCGCATCCGTTCGCGCATATGGTGGAGCTGTTGCAACGCACCGTGACGCAAAAAATATCGATGGCCGAGCTATTGCGTGCCAATGAATACAGCCTGCGCGGCGAGGCGGAAACCCGACAATTTCTCGACCGCGTGATCGACACCTTTTTCACCTGCATTGATCGCGGCATCGCCACACGCGGCCAACTGCCCGGTGGCTTAAATGTGAAACGTCGCGCACCGGACATTCACCATCAGTTGTTGGTTGAGCGCGGTCAAAGAAATCCTGCGCCGCACAAAGTGCTCGACTGGGTAAGCGTGTACGCCATTGCCGTGAATGAAGAAAATGCAGCGGGCGGCCGCGTTGTTACCGCGCCGACCAATGGTGCCGCGGGTGTGGTGCCTGCGGTGCTACGTTACGCGAAAGACTTTTGCGGCGTTGACCGCGAAGGCCTGCACGACTTCCTGTTTGTTGCGGCCGCGGTGGGTGCGCTGTGCAAGATGAACGCGTCCATCTCCGGCGCTGAGGTCGGCTGTCAGGGCGAGGTGGGCTCAGCCGCGGCGATGGCCGCTGCGGGCCTTGCTGCGGCGCTGGGTGCCAGCAACGAACAGATCGAAAACGCCGCCGAAATCGCGCTAGAACACCACCTCGGCATGACCTGCGATCCGATTGGCGGACTGGTGCAAATCCCGTGCATTGAGCGAAACGCAATGGGCGCGGTGAAAGCCATCAGCGCCACGTCACTCGCGATGCGCGGCGACGGCACGCACCGCGTGTCGCTCGATCAAGCCATTGACACCATGCGCCGTACGGGAGCGGATATGCAGTCGAAGTACAAGGAGACGTCGCAGGGCGGCTTGGCGCTAGCGCAAGTGGAGTGCTAGCGGGCGCGCGGGCCGATTACAGCAACACGTGGCGCGTCATCACATCAAACGGTGTTTTTGGCGCGCCGCGCAGGCTTTCCGTTTCAAAATAATCGTTCCAGCCGTTCTCGTTCAAAACGTCGAGGTAAGCGTCGCCTAGCTCGGAGCTGGGGAATCGCCACACGCAAAAAAACTGCCACTTTTCTGCTGTGCCGGTGTGGGTGTTTTCGCTCCACGCTACCGGCTCAGCTTTAGCCCCCAAACGCAGCCGCGTGAGTGCGGTCACTTTGCTCAGATAAGCCGTCCTCGCAGGCTGTGACAGCGCGAGCCACGTCGCTTTCGGTTTCCACATGCCGACAAAAATATGCATACGGTGTGATCTCTTTGGGTGCTTGGGTAGCGGTGGCTTAATTATGGCTTCACGCCAGAGAAGAAGGCGTGAACCATATGGCTGATAATTTCCTCGTCGGAATAACTATTGCCGCGCTTCATGTAATCGAGCGTCGGGTCGCAAGATCGGGCGTAGATCGCGGTGACGATGTAGTCGGTCGGCAGTGCTTTCGACAGCGCGCCTTCGAGCTTCGCCGCGTCGATCAGCGTTGACAATTCGGCATTCAAAGTGAACAGCGCGATGAGGTATTCCTCATCGGTCATCAAGCCGTGCTCCAGCGCGCCGTTGGTCGACGGCAAATGCGGGATGCTGCCTTTGAGCCGCTCGTGCAGCACCCATTCGAGCATGATGCGCAGCTTCTCGCCCGCCTCAAGCTTGCCGTCAATGGCGCGCAAACGGATGACCGTGCGCTCGAACAACCGCGTCATGGTGCGCGCTGCCAGCCGCTCCTTTGACGCAAAGTGCTTGTAGAGGCTTGCCTTGGCGATGCCGACCTCAGCGGCCACCGCATCCATGGTCATCTCTTCGTAACCAAGGCGACCAAGCAGCTGGTGCGCGGCGTCCAAGATGGCCTCTTCGCGCATTTCCAGCTGACGAATTCGATAAGGGGTTGCCAAGAATTGAACTTTCCGGTCATAATATGAACTAACGAGTTCACATTACGACCAAACCGGTTGTTTGCGACGGTAAAGTCTACCCCAGACGACATCGTTATTTTCAGACGTTTCATTTTCAACGGAGTTCAACCATGTTCACAAAATCAATCAAGTTCGCAATCGCAGGTGTAAGCCTCGCGCTTATGTCCGGCACCGCCATGGCGCAGGGCACCATCGTTGAGGTGGCAGCAAGCAACGGCAGCTTCAACACGCTGGTGGCCGCTGTTAAAGCCGCAGGTTTGGCCGACACGCTGTCCGGCAAAGGCCCATTCACGGTATTTGCACCCACCGACGCCGCTTTTGCCAAATTGCCCGCTGGCACGGTTGACGCATTGTTGAAAGACGTGCCGAAACTTAAAGCCATCCTGACGTACCACGTGGTCGCTGGCAAAGTAATGGCCAAAGACGTAAAAACCGGTGCGGTGCCCACCGTCAACGGCCAATCGCTTGATGTGGTTGCAGGCGCGTCTGGCGTCACGGTCAATGGCGCAAAAGTCACGGCAGTTGATGTGCCAGCATCTAACGGCGTGATTCACGTGATCGACACCGTCGTACTGCCAAAGTAATTCGGCGACTGACGAATAGCGGTCAATCACTGCAACGTGGTTGACCGCTTTTTTGTGCCCTGCAAATTACGGCCACCAAGAGCCTCATCGCGATAAGACCACCTCAAGTCACCCCCAAGGTTCTTTCTACGGAGTCAAAATGAAATTAATTAAATACATCCTCGCTGCAAGCGCTGTCTCGTTAGTGGCCGCATGCGGCTCTGATGACCACGACACCACGCCGGTGCCGCCGCAACCAGTATCCATTCTTGCCACCGCGCAGGCCACGCCCGATCTTTCCTCACTGGTCGCCGCCGTGCAGTTTGCCAGCGACAACAACGACTTGGTTAATCTTCTCGGCTCCGCTGGCACACTCACCACATTCGCGCCAACCAACGCTGCATTTGACGCGTTGGCGAAAAAATTAACGGGTAACGCCAACGCAAAGGGCCCAGACATACTGGTGCCGGCCAACAAGGCGCTGGTTAAATCGGTGTTGCAGTATCACGTACTCACCAGCACCGTGGGCTCGGCCGCCATCCCGTTCGGCAAGGCAATCACCCCAGCGGGCGGCGGCTTTTTCAAGATCGATTTGGTCGCCAATAAGCCGGTCATCACTGACGGCCGCAACGGCAAATCAAACATCATCGCGACCGACATCAAAGCGAGCAACGGTGTGGTGCATTTGATTGATGCGGTGCTGTTGCCAGCGGACAAAACCGTGGTGCAAACGGCCATCGCGTCCGCACCTGAGTTCACGAGCCTGGTTGCTGCGTTGCAGTTCGCGAGCGACAACAATGATTTGGTCACCACGCTTTCAGGCGCTGGCCCGTTCACGGTATTTGCACCGACCAACGCAGCGTTTGACGCACTGGCGCGAGAGCTCACCGGCACCACCACAGCCACCGGACCATCGTTGCTTGTACCTGCGAACAAAGCATTGCTGCGCTCGGTACTGACCTATCACGTGGTTGCCGCCCGCGTGTTGAAGGCGGACATTTCATTGAACACGCCAATCCCTACGGTGCAAGGCAAAACTTTCACCATCCAAGCGACAACCGCAGGTGTAGCCATCACCGATGGTCGCAATCGCGTGTCGAATATCGTGGCCACCGACGTGCTGAACAGCAACGGTGTGATCCACGTGATCGACAAAGTGATTTTGCCGCCGCTGTAAACCAGTCGGCAATTGGTGTAACAACGCCGCCTTCGGGCGGCGTTGTGCATTCTGGGGGCGCAGATTGTGCCGCTAACATTACGCTCAACATGAGCAAAATCCTCCTCTCCCTCCCGGTCGGTCAGAAAGTCGGCATCGCCTTTTCTGGCGGGCTCGACACCTCCGCAGCGCTGGCCTGGATGCGTCACAAAGGCGCGATTCCGTACGCATACACAGCCAATCTCGCGCAACCAGACGAGACCGATTACGACGACATTCCGAAGAAGGCGATGGAGTACGGCGCGGCAGGCGCGCGGCTGATCGATTGCCGCGAAGCCTTGGTGCATGAGGGCTTGGTGGCGCTGCAATGCGGCGCGTTTCACATCACCACGGCGGGGCGAACCTATTTCAACAGCACGCCGCTCGGCCGTTGCGTCACCGGCACAGTGCTGGTGAAAGCGATGCAGGAAGACAACGTCAACATCTGGGGCGACGGCTCCACCTATAAAGGCAACGACATCGAGCGCTTTTATCGCTACGGTTTAATGGCAAATCCGTCGCTCAAAATTTACAAACCGTGGCTCGATCAAACGTTTGTTTCCGAGCTCGGCGGTCGCAAAGAAATGAGCGAGTGGCTGAACGCGAACGGCTTTGCGTACAAGATGAGTACCGAAAAAGCGTACTCCACCGACTCGAACATTTGGGGTGCCACGCATGAGGCGAAAGACCTTGAGTTTTTGAGCAAAGGGCTGCGCATCGTCAACCCGATTATGTCGGTGAAACACTGGGATCAGTCGATTGCGATTGCTCCGGAAGAAGTGACGATTCGCTTCGACGCGGGCTTCCCGGTTGCGATCAATGGGCAGGCCTTTGCGAGCCCGGTCGATCTGGTTTTAGAAGCGAACAAAATCGGCGGTCGGCACGGCTTGGGCATCTCAGATCAAATCGAAAATCGCATCATCGAAGCCAAAAGCCGCGGCGTGTACGAAGGCCCCGGCATGGCGCTGCTGTTCATCGCCTACGAGCGTTTGATTTCGGCCATTCACAACGAAGGCACGATAGAAAATTACCGCACCATGGGCCGCCGCTTGGGTCGTTTGCTCTACGAAGGTCGCTGGTTCGACCCGCAAAGTTTGATGCTGCGCGACACGTTGCAACAATGGGTCGGTCGCGCCGTCACTGGCGAAGTGACCGTCGAGCTGCGTCGCGGTGACGACTACACGTTGCTTGACACGCAAAGCCCGAACGCCACCTATCACCCCGAGCGGTTGTCGATGGAGCGCGTAGAGGACGAGGCCTTCTCGCCCCTAGATCGCATCGGCCAACTGCACATGCGAAACCTCGACATTTCCGACTCGCGCGACAAGCTCGCTGTGTATGCGAAAGCGGGGTTGCTGGCGGCGGGCAGTGGGGCGGCGAATTTGTTGGATGACAAGCGCGGTGGCAAATAAAAAGAGCCACCACATAAAAATACAAATTGACAACCCCAGCACCCCCGCAGCGCGCAAATTTTGGCTGTAATACAATCGCGTATTACACCGACTCAAATCGAGAGCTGTCATGACCTTAACTGTTCGCACCGACCACCGCGTTTCTGAGGCGTTGGCGCAGTATTGTGCGCAGGCGGGGCAGACCAAAAGTGATGTGGTGAAGCTTGCGTTGGCAGAATTTTTGGCCAAGCAGGCGCTGCCGAAACCGACGGTTTGGGATGGGATCAAAGATTTGATTGCCGATCTGGAGCGTGCAGACGCGCTTGGCACCACGCCGCTGCCCACCGATTTGGCGAGCAACCGCAAACAATATTTGAACGACTACTATGCCCAACGCCACGCTGATCGACGCAGGCCCGCTGATCGCCGCGCTTAATCCGCGTGACCGAGATCACGCACGTTGTATCGTTTTTTTGGCGGAATTCACTGGGGCTTTTGTCACCACTTGGCCCGTGGTCACAGAGGCGTCTCACATGCTCTCCGCCAACATCGATTCGCAAATTGCGCTGCTGAAATGGATTGAACGTGGCGCGCTGGATGTGCGTCACGTCGAGATTGAGGCGGTGCGTCAGATGATCGCGTACACCGAAAAATATCGAGATCGACCGATGGATTTGGCCGACGCCTCACTGGTGGCGCTCGCCACGCAGATGGGGCTCAGCGAAATCGTTTCCATCGACAGCGACTTTGATATTTATCGATTGCCCAACAACAGCCGACTGAAAAATGTGCTCGCCGGTGCGCCGCCGCGCGGGCGGAAGAACGTATAGTCTTGAGCCTGAGCCCGCAGCCCGTAGCCGCGATGCAGCTACAGCGGAATCGAGGCAACCGAGCCTCGCAATCGACGCCACACGCCAACACCCCCGCGATTGCGCGGTAGCTGCATCGCGGCTACGTGCCATGTGCGGCACACACGCACGACTAAACCCTACTGCAGCACGCTATTTCAGATTCACACATTTGCGCTTTACGGGATACAGCTTTTCGTTGAAATGTCTATTGTGCTTGGGCTAAACGCTTAATTTGCCATATATCGATAATTTATAAAATTGGCGTTCAACCCCAATGAAATAAGGCGTTTAGCCAAAAGCTGTATCGCGCAAACCGCTCATCCAAGCTGTCATCACGGGCTTTTCAACGCCCCTGTTTGCGCTTCAATTTCGCCGATCCAGCGCTCGATGCGTGCCTTGGCGTTTACGCCCACGTCGATCTGCGGATTTGAGAAACCGTCTTTTTTTCCGCCTTCAATTTCGCGCGCTTCGATGATGGGGCGGGCCGCCGCTAGCGCCTTTTCAAACGAGCGAGTGCTCACCGCCAATTGCTCGGCAAACACCGCTCGGGTGTAGTACGTGAGCTCCGATTTTGTGCCGCAACCGTAGGACGTGTGCTCGGCGTCGGACGCTGTCATGACCAGTGTGCCGGGGCTTTTGAGTGCGGCCACCCAGCCGCCGCTGTAGCAGGCGGATACCGAGATGATGCGAGTGGTCACGCCCGCGTCGTCAAGCCAGGTGCGCACCTCGGCTGCGCCTAAGTTGCCGATTTGCAGCGGCCAAAATCGCGATTCGAGTTGGCCGTCGCTGCCGCCGTGCGAGGCGAAATGAATGAACAGCAGGTCTTCAGCGGGGTTCATCAAGCGGCCAACGTGCGCAATTGCGGCCTGCAAATTCTCGGGCGTTGCCCACGGTATCGTGGCCACCGTGCTCGCGTGATTGACGAGCCGCACCGTGCGCGCGCCGGTGCCAAAACGTTCGGACATCACGCGCGTGACGACTTCGCTTTCTTTCAAAAAAACATCCTCAGTGGCGTACGGCGAATAGGTGATCACATACGCGTCCACCACGCCAGGCCGCTCGGGCGGAAGGGCAGCAAGTGCTGCTTCAAACACACCGGCCTGCTTCAATAAATTGGCGGGTTTTAAGTGCGAAGGCACGGTGCGCGCAGCAATTTTTTCGCGCTCGCCCTGCTCTTCGTCGGCATACCAAAACGGCACCGGTGTGGCCCACAATTGAATCAACGTTGCGCTCATCAGCAGCGCCACGGCAATTGCGCTACCGCTAACGTTCGCGTTCGCGTTGGCGTGGCGCGCGACGCGTGTCAGCAGCGTTATGTGCGCTAGGAGCACCCACACCGCCCCCGCGCCCCAAATCAGCCATTGCAGCAGTGACAATAGATAGCCCCACTCGCCGTCTCCGGCAAACACATCAGCGCGATACAGCGGAATGTAGATCGCTGACGTGATCGTATTGATGATGATCGCGGCAGCGAGCGCCAGCGCGAACAAGCTCGCTGCATCGGGCTGCCCCGCGTTCGGCTCGTGCAGTGCGTCATGCGCGTCAATGTGCTGCGCGGACGCCGCAAACCGCGTTGACCAACAGGCCAGCGCCAACGCCGCGAGCGAGAACCAGCCTGACGCAATCGCCTGCGGATAAAACCGCGCGGAGCCTGCCACAATGGCCCACTGCACGGCGATGTTTAGCAGTACATCAAGCAAGCAAACGCAGAGCAACAACAGCGGTGTGGCGCGCGGCAACTGATCCCAACGCGGCGCGCGAAAGCGCACCACGCGCCACGCCTCATGGGCGTAGCGCGCTAGCGTTTGGCGAAATACCGACAAGTTAGTTACCCGCCGCCGTGCCCTCGCGACGCGGGTCGGCACCACCCGCCCATTTTTTGTCGACCGCTTGCGCAAACATGCCGTAGCTGCCGTCTGCGCGGCGGCCGTTGAAGGTGATGCCGTGCAGTCCGCTGTTGATGTCGACCACCGCGATGACGTGGCCTTTGGCCTTCAAGCCGGTCTCCAATCCTGCTGCGGAGGTGAGCCGCTCAAGGCTCGTGGTGGCTGAGGTTTGCGCACCAAAATTCGGCAAATTGATGGCTTGTTGAATGTTTAATTTCCAGTCGATCACACCGACTAACGATTTCACGGTGTATTGAATAATGTTGCTGCCGCCCGGCGAGCCGACGATCATTTCGATTTCGTTTTTGTCATTGAAAACGATGGTGGGCGACATCGAGCTGCGCGGGCGTTTGCCGGGTTGCACGCGGTTGGCGATCAACTTGCCGGCGGCGTCGGTGGGCGTGAACGAGAAGTCAGTGAGCTGATTGTTGAGCAAAAATCCGCCGACCATTTGCAGACTGCCAAAGCCGTTTTCGATGGTGGTGGTCATCGACACGGCGTTGCCGTCGCGGTCAACAATGGCCATGTGACTGGTCGACGGCAGGGCGAGCGAATTGTCCACACCAAAACTAGATGCTGCCACGCCGTCCGGCACACCGGCTTTGGGCACGCCCATCGATTTTGCGGGATCAATCAGCGTCGAGCGCTCTTTGATGTACGCCGGTTTCAGCAGCCCCGCGAGCGGCACCGAAACAAAGTCGCTGTCGGCCATGTACAGCGCGCGGTCGGCGTACACCAAGCGATACGCTTCGGAAATCAAGTGCACCGATTCCACCGTGTTGGGCTTCAACGTGGCCACATCAAATTGATCGAGGATGCCCATAATCATCGCCACCGACGTGCCGCCGGAGCTCGGCATCGGCATGCCGCAAATGCGCAGTTTGGCGCGATAGGTTCCGCACACTGGGTCGCGCTCTTTGGCTTGATAGGCGGCCATATCGGCCATGCTCAAACGACCCGGATTGGTGGGGTGGTTGCGCACCTTGTCAACGATCGATTGCGCTAGCGCGCCGGTGTAGAACGCGGCCGATCCGCCCTTGGCAATAAGCTCCAAGCTCGCGGCGAGTTCGGGGTTTTTAAGCACGGTGCCGACCGGTTTGGGCACCAGTTTTGTGGCGTCAGTTGCGTCGGCCTGATAGAAATAATTGGCAGCCGGTTGCTGGGTGCGCAGCGCGGCATTGGCGTCAAGCCCTGCAAACAATCGCGCTGAGAGCGGAAAGCCGTCGCGCGAGAGTTTGATGGCCGGCGCGAACAGTGCCTCCCACGCGAGTTTGCCGTGTTTCTTATGCGCGGCTTCCAACAGTTTCACCACGCCCGGCGTGCCCACCGACAGGCCGCCGTTAACCGCATTGGCAAACGAGAGCGGTGCACCGGCGGCGGTTAAAAACATTTTGTCGGTGGCCGCAGCGGGCGCGGTTTCGCGGCCATCAAAAGCGACCAACACGTTTTTGGCATTGTCGTAATGCATCATGAATGCACCGCCGCCGACGCCCGAGGATTGCGGTTCAACCAGGTTCAACACCATCTGCACGGCAATGGCTGCGTCCACCGCGCTGCCGCCCGCTTTCAAGATGTCCACGCCCGCGTTCACCGCCAGTGGGTTGGCTGCGGCCACCATGTCGCGCTCGCTGTAGGCGATGGTTTTTGGCGTATAGCCCGAGGTGCCTTCGGGTGGCAAAAACGTGTCGGTAGAAGTGGGCACCGGCGGCGGTGGCACGTCGTCACCCGCGCATCCGAGCAACGTCAAAAACGGGAGCAACGCCAACGCCGATAACGCCCATCGCGCTCGACGACGCGGCACGCGGGTGGCTGAGGACATGGCGGGAATCGACAAATATTTACGCATGCAGTGCTCCAAAAAATACCACTTAATTATTCACCAATCGTTGCTTCGATGTGCAACAGCTTAATGCGAAAACGCCCATTCAACTTGGGCTAAGCGGCCATTTAGGTGAATATCGATAAAAACCTAAATCTCGTCTTAGCCCAAGCACAGCGGCGCTTTCAAGCGAAAGCTGCTGGCCACTTTTATCGCTGACGAATGCGGTGTGAGCCGCTGGCATCTCACCGCGTGGCGCGGCGACGTCGAGGGTTCAGCGGCTCTCGTCGTGCTGCAATCGGCTGACGATCCAGCAGGCCACCGCGATCAGCAATATCGCGCCACTTTCGTAGAGCAAAATCGATGGATCGCCTTCTTTGCCTTGCAAAATAATCAGCCGGCTGAGGGCGGTCATGGCGATGAATAATGGGATGGTGATCGGGATGCGGTGACTGCTGTAGAACGCGCCCAACATGCCTAATACCTCAGCATAAATAAACATCAGCAACAAATCTTTGAGTTCAACGCGACGATTCGCAATGAGCAGCATGACCTCCTGAACCATGGCGGCCACGGTGAACAGCGCGATCAAAATCAGAAACGATTTTTCGACCGCGTCGATGGTTTTTTTTACGCTCATAATGAAGACTACCGAACTCGATGCAAAAGATTATCTACCGGGTTGCGCGTCCGTCAAAATTCGCGCCGTTTCAGCCGACGTAGCGCAGCAGCGATGGGTTCAAGTAAAGTATCTCGTTAGCGCGAAGGATGAATCTATGAAATGGGGGTCGGTTATGTTGCTGCGTAAATTCGCGCTCGCGGTTGTTTGCTGCGCGTTGAGCAGCGCTTGCTCTGCGGCCATCAATCTCATGGTGCCTGCCTATTTCTACCCGAGCAGCGGCAGCGCGTGGACCGCCCTGACCACTGCCGCGCAAGCGGGGACGCCCATCACGGCGATCATGAATCCGGGCAGCGGCGCGGGCTTGGCGCCGAATAGCGATTACGTCACCGCCGTCAACGCATTGCGCGCAGCGGGCGGCAAAGTGCTGGGCTACGTGCCCACCGGCTACGGCGGCGCGTTGGTGAACGCCACGTCCACCTGCCAACCGGCAAGTGGTGCTACCTACACCGCCACCGACGTGCTCAATTGCGCCGCGCGCTACAAACTTTGGTATGCGCTGGACGGCGTGTTTCTCGATGAATTTAGCAACACGTCAACAAGCGCAGCACCGGCGACCCTCGCTTTCTATCAGCAGATTTATGCGGGCATTAAAGGCAGCAACGGTTTTGCGCCGGACTGGATGGTGGTCGGTAATCCGGGCAGCGAAACGGTGCCCGATTATTTCGACGATGCGGGCGGGCCGACAGCGGATACGTTGGTGGTGTTTGAAAACAGCAGCGGCTACGCGAGCTACACCCCGGCAGCGTGGCAATTGAGCTATCCCGCCAGCGCGTTTGCGCACTTGATTTACGGCGAATCGTCAAGCGCGAACGCCACGCAAAATGTGGCACTTGCCGCGAGTCGCAACGCGCGTTATCTGTTCGTCACTAACGACGTGTTGCCCAACCCGTGGGACACGTTGCCGCCGTATTTCAACGCGCTCACGCAAGCGGTGCGCGAGCACAATGCCGCCAACCCGATGCCGTTGTGCAGCCTGGATCTGGACGGCAACGGCAGCGTGGACGCGGCCACCGATGGCGTGCTGTTGTTGCGTGCATTACTCGGCGTGCGCGGCAGTGCGCTGACGGCGAACGCGCTGGGCGTAATGGCTACGCGTACCGACCCTGACGTGATCGCCGCACTGGTGGCGACGATGTCAGCCAATCAAACGCTTGACGTTGATCGCAGCGGCGCTGTTTCGGCTGCGACCGACGGCGTGATGCTATTGCGCATGATGCTTGGAATGAAGGGTGCTAGCGTGTACGCGCAGGCGTTGCCCGCGAGCGCGCAGCGGCGCACGTGGCCGCAAATGCGCATGCATATCAACGCCGCGTGTGGAACGAAATTCACCGCCATTGCTACCGCGCCGATTGTCTCCGTCACCGTTGGCGCAGTCGGCGATTTAGCGCAATGCAACGGCACGCCGCCCACGGCACCGGCCTCAGCGCGCGTGGCTGCGGTGGCCGCTACCTTGGGTGCTGGCACGCCACTACTGCTCCTCGGCGACCTTGCGTATTACTCCGGCAGCAGCGACGAATTTGCGCAATGTTTTGATCCGATCTGGGGCGGCGCGCTGAAAGCGGCCTCCTACCCGGTGCCCGGCAATCATGAGTACGGCACGCCGAACGCCGTGCCGTACTACGCGTACTACGGAGCACGCGCGGGCAGTCCGGCCACGGGGTATTACAGCGTGGATTTTGGTGCGTGGCACGTCATCGCGCTCAACAGTAATCTGCCTATGGCGGCGGGCTCTGCGCAGCAAATGTGGCTGCGCAATGACCTGCTCGCGAACGCGAGTAAACGCTGCAAACTTGCCTATTGGCATCACCCGCGTTTCTCATCATCAAGTGGGCACGGCAACGATCCGTTGTCGGCTGATATCTGGAACACGTTGCATGAATTTAAAGTGGACGTGGTGCTCAATGGACATGACCACAGCTACGAGCGCTTCGCGCCGCAAACGCCGACGCAGCAGGCGGATTCACGCGGGCTGCGAGCATTTGTAATTGGTACCGGTGGTGCGGCAGCATATGGCTTCAAACCGGTGCTGGAACCCAATAGTGTGGCCCGATCGAGCGGGCAATTTGGCTTGGTGCGTTTTGAGTTGCGTGCCAGCGACTACGCGTGGCAATTTATTAGCGCAGCCGGGTCGAGCTTCGTCGACAGCGGCGAGGCGAAATGCAATTTGTGAGCGGCGCGAGACATATGTTTTAGTCGCGCACCGCTCGGGGGCTTGAGTTAGCCCTTCATCGATTTCATCATCGCTTCGAACTCGGGCATTGACAGTTTGCCGTCGCCGTCGGTGTCGTATTTCTGAAAATCCGCACCCAGCTTAGCGTCGGCTTTTTCGAGCTCTGCTTTGCTGATGGAACCGTCACCATCCGCGTCGGTGCGCTTGAACACCACTTCGTACTGGCTCGTGGTGCGCGATGCCGGAGCTGCGGCGGCTGCGGCGGGAGCCATCGGCGCGGGTTGCGGCGGGGCGGTTTGCGCGCTGACGGTGCCGACGCACACGGCAACAGATGCAGCGGCGATGGCGACGCTGCGAAGCACATTTTGCGTGGCTGACAGCTGGTTGGTTTGATCGTTTGTTTTCATGAGTTTCCTTTTTGATTTCGAAACGGACAGTCCGTGGTCAACCTTTGCAGTGATCGTGCCAGCGCACAGCCGCTAAAAGCTCAAGCGTTTTATAGCGGGGCTTACAGCGCGTTATCTGGGTATTTTTTAAAATTGCAAAAGCGCAAAAATCATCACGATTTGTCGCCGCAAAACCACATAAAAAGTTCCCGGGTTGTTTGTACGCATGCACATTGCGCCACATATGGTGGATTGCGCGGGTTTGCGCCGCGTCGTCATGCTGCGACAGATCGTCGCAGGAGGAAAAATGGCGCATCAGCTTTTCTTTGCAACGCACTCTTATATTGGGCTAACGCGTATTTTTATGCAATATCGCCTTTTGCCATAACCGTGGCCTAGCCCGCTTATAATGGCGCTTTCAGCGTAAAGTTGTATTGCATAGCGCTAGAGTTTTGGCGAACCGCATAATTGCGGGGACGCAATGCTTTTTTCTTCACAAGCTCAACATGACGCCCATCATTCGTAAACCGCTTAAGTCCAGCAAGCTCCGCGCAGCGGGTTATGACGAGGGTCGCCGCGTGATGCAGATTGAGTTCGTGAACGGCGATATTTACGAATACTCATCGGTGTCGTCGGAGCTGTATCGGCAGCTCATGGCGAGCCCTTCGCCGAACAGTTTTTTTGAAGACAAAATCGAAGAAACGTTTTCCGGCAAGCGCATTGGCAAGGCTTCTAAAACTAAGGCCGATGATGCGTTCGACGCGCTGTTTTGCGCTAAATCAAACGATGGTTAGCCGAGGCGCGCTAAGCTCTTAAGCCTAGTCACAACGCAGCAGACAACATGGCATGGTGGAATAAATCCGGGGGCTCGTCGCTCAAAGGCTGGCTGTGGGCGCTCATCATCGCCGTTATCGCAGCGGTTATTGCGGCCGTTGTGTGGTGGCGCGGCGCGGCGGTTGAGGTGGTCGCCGTCACGGAAGGGCCACTACAAAACTCTCTCGTGTTCTCGTCTCGCGTGGCGAGCGTGGCGCGCACCGAACTTGCCAGCACCCTCACAGCAAGGGTCGAAAAAGTGCTGGTCCGCGAGGGCGATACGGTTAAAGCGGGGCAGCTTTTGATTGCGCTGGATGACGAGGATGTGCGCGCACAGTTGCAGCAGGCGCAAGCGGCGTTAGGCACGGCGGACGCGCGATTGAAATCGCAGTTCGAGCTGTCCGGCCCGGTGGCAACGCTTGGCCTCACGCAAAACCGCGTGAACATGGAATACGCGCTGAGTGACTTGGAGCGCAACAAAAGCTTGAATGCAAAAGGCTTCATTAGCGACGCTAAATTGCAAGACGTTGAGCGCGCTGCCGTCAGCGCCCGCGCCGCCTACCAGCAAGCCGCGGCTCAGGCTACTGCCAACACGCGCGGCGGTGCCGAGGCGCAGGCCACGCAGGCCCGCGTGCGTGAGGCGCAGGGGGCCGTGCAGGTAGTACGCGCAAAGCTTGAGCAAACGCGCGTGCTGGCGCCCGCCGATGGCCGCGTGATCGCGCGATCAGTTGAGGTGGGCGACGTGGCGCAGGCGGGCAAAAAATTGTTGACGCTGGCGATCACTGGTGAGACGCGGTTGATCGCGCAGATCGACGAGAAAAACCTGCGCTTGGTTCGCGAAGGCATGCGTGCGGTGGCCTCGGCAGATGCCTTCCCGGACATTAAATTTGATGCGGAATTGATCTATCTCGCGCCGTCGGTCGACGTGACGCGCGGCACGGTGGAGGCGCGTTTGCGGGTGCTCAAACCGCCCGCCATTTTGCGCGATGACATGACCGTGTCTGCCGAGGTGGTCGTGGCGCAAAAGCAGAACGTGTTGACCATTCCGGGCAGCGCGCTGCGCGAGAGCGGCGAGCGAAAATATGTGCTCGTCGTGCGCTCGGGTGTAGCGCAAGAAGCGGATGTAAAAATTGGCGTGCAGTCGCTGCAACGGGTTGAGATTGTGTCGGGATTGAGTGCGGGGGACTGGGTGATTATTGACGGCAAAGTGCGGGCTGGTCAGCGAGTGCGCAGTGTGCCCGCATCGACGGCGGTGCGACCCAAGGGCGTCGATATGCCGATGCCGGGGCAGTAGCCCGCGATGCGCTTTGAGTTGCAAATTGCGCTGCGTTTTTTGCGCGAAGGGCGCACCCAATCGGCGTTAATCGTCGGCGGCGTGATGGTTGGTGTGGCGGTGGTGATTTTCATTTCCGCACTGGTGGTGGGGCTGCAATCAAACACCATTCGCCGCACGCTCGGCGCGCAGGCGCACATCGTGGCCAAACCCATCGAACCGGTGGCGCGCGCGCAAATCAATGCCGGTGAAACGGGTGTGGCGTTGGTGCAAACCGCGCCGCGCAAAGTGCGCTCAATTGACAACTGGCAACAGGTGGTCGCCGCGTATGAAATCGTGCCCGGTGTGGTGGCGGTGTCGCCGATGGTGTCGGGTGCGGCAATTGCCATTCGCGGCGAAGGTCGCAATTCGGTGGCGGTGTCCGGCATTGATTTGTCGCGCTATGACCGCATCGTGGATCTTCGCGACAAGCTCGCGGCGGGCGCATTGCGGTTGGAGCCGGGCGACGTCTTAGTCGGCACCGAACTGGCGCGCGATCTAGGTGCCAGCATCGGCGATCGCATCACGCTGTCAACCGGAACTGCGGCCAACGATGGCGATCAATACCGAATTTCTGGCACGCTTGATCTCGGCAATCGCGAGTTAAATCGTCGCGCTGTTTATCTGCCGCTGCGCACTGCGCAATCGCTGTTTGGATTGCCCGGCGGCGTCACCTCGATTGACCTGCGCGTGCAGGATGTTTTCGCTGCCGATGCCGTCACTTTGCGCATGGCGAGCGTCACGCCGCTGCTGGTGGAAAGCTGGATGACCACCAACAGCCAGCTGCTCAGCGCGCTCAACGCACAGTCCGCATCTACCGCGATCATTCGTGTGTTCGTGTCGATTGTGGTGATGCTCGGTATCGCCAGCGTACTGGTGGTCGCTGTTGTGCAGAAAACGCGGGAGATTGGCATTTTGCGCGCGATGGGCGCGTCGCGCGGGCAGATGACGCGGGTGTTTTTATTTCAGGGCGCGCTGGTCGGCTTGGTGGGCTCGGCATTGGGCGCGGCGCTCGCGGCGGCGCTGGTGTTTATGTTCACCACCTTCGTGCGCGGTGGCGACGGTAACGCACTGTTTCCGATTGAATTAACCGCGCAGTTACTGCTGATTTCTTGCGTGGTGGCCACGCTCTGCGGCACGCTCGCGGCGATTGCGCCCGCACGCCGCGCCGCAGCGCTCGATCCCGCGCTGGCGATGCGCGCATGAGCGGCGCGGTGCTCAAGTTGTCGGCGATACGCAAGTCGTACAACATCGGCAAGCCGGTCGAAGCAGAAATTCTGCACGGCATTGATTTAACGCTCGCCTCCGGCGAATTCACCGCCCTGATCGGGCCGTCGGGTTCGGGGAAAAGTACGCTCCTCAACATCATCGGACTGCTAGAAGCGCCCACGGCCGGCAGCGTTGAAATTGCCGGACGCGCGGTGAGCTACAGCGATGACAACGCGCTCACGCGACTGCGCGCCGAAACGCTCGGTTTTGTATTTCAGTTTCATCACTTGCTGCCCGCGTTTTCAGCGCTTGAAAACGTGTTGATGCCGCGCATGATTAACGGCGAAAAAATGACTGATGCAGTGCGCACTGACGCGCTTAACTTGCTCGCGTCGGTCGGGCTCAAAGGTGCGGAGTCGAAGAAACCATCCGAGCTTTCAGGCGGCATGCAGCAGCGCGTGGCCATCGCCCGCGCGCTCGCGGTCAAGCCCGCGTTGGTGCTGGCCGACGAGCCGACCGGCAATCTCGACACCAAAACCGCCGACGACATTTTTGTGATGCTGCGCACCTTTAATCGCGATTTTGGCACCTCATTTTTGATCGTGACGCACGACCCGAGGTTGGCTGCCACTTGCGACCGGCGCATCACGCTGGCCGATGGGCGCATTGTTTCCGATGAACGGAGCGCATGACTTAACGGCGAAGGCGTTAACCCCGTACACTTGCGGCTTCCGTTCCACCGCAACCCTGCGAGCCAAGCATGCCATCGTTTGACACCGTTTCCGAACTCAGCTGGGTTGAGATCAAAAATGCGCTCGATCAAGCTAACAAAGAAATTACCAATCGCTTCGATTTCAAAGGATCCGATTCACGCGTTGAGCTGAACGAAAAAGACAAGACGATGACCGTGTTCGCCGATGACGATTTTAAGATCGCGCAGGTTGACGAAGTGCTGCTCAACAAGTTCGCCAAACGCAGCGTTGATTCACGCTCGATTGAAAAAGGCAAGCCGGAGAAAATCGGTGGCGACAAGATGAAGCGCGTCGACACTTTAAAAGACGGGCTCGAATCCGAGATTGCCAAGAAAGTAGTGAAGCTGTTGAAAGACAGCAAGCTCAAAGTGAGCGGCTCGATTCAAGGCACAGCGGTGCGCGTCACCGGCGACAAAAAAGATAACTTGCAAGCGGCGATGGCGCTGATCAAAAAAGACATCACCGATCTGCCGTTGCAGTTCAATAATTTTCGCGATTGATGGTGCGCTTGGCGTTTTTAGCGGCTTGCGCTCTGGTGCTCACGGCCTGCCAGCCCGCGAACCCGCCGCCCACGCCGTTGCCGACCAAAGAAAAAACCATTGACAAGGTCAAAGCTGATGTCGACAAGGCGATGCAGAAAGCCCAAGAGATTCGCGATGCCGCCGACCCTGAAACAACTCCCGAGCCGAAAGGTCCCTATTGATGACGCTGCGTAAACACTTCACCGCTGCTGCCCTAGCTTTGTGCGCGACCACAACCTTCGCGCAAATTTCGCCGACTTTGGCCGACGCGGTAACCGACGGTCGCACCGCTAACACATGGCTGCGCGATGGCGATGAGATTTTTCTTCAATACGCGCCAAAAACCCTTCACTTTCACCCCAGCCCCGACCACGCAAAGTGGACGAACATGGTGAACGCGGAGATTCGCTCGAACTATGATCGTGTGTGGGGTGCGGATCAAACGTTGTTCGGTTTAGCGCTGTTCGACAACTCGTTTGGCCAATTTTCGCAATACATTTATTGGGGGCAAAAGTGGGACTTGCATCCGAATGTCTATGCAAAAGTAACCGCTGGTTTGCTGCACGGGTATCGCGGCAAATATCGCGACAAAATTCCGTTTAACCGCGCGGAAATTGCGCCCGCAATCATTCCCGCGCTGGGCGTGCGTTATGGCAACGTGAGCATCGAGGCCATCCTGCTCGGTGGAGCGGCAGCGCAGTTTGCCATTGGCTATACCTTCCGCTAGGCGTCGACTGACATGGCATTGCGCGCGGGCTACACGGCTGATTCGATGAAAAATCGCGGCATCGGCAAGCTGCCGGGGTTGCTCGGCGTTGAGCTGGTTTCAGTGGCCGAAGGCTTGCTCGTCGCAGAGCTCAAGGTGCGCGAGGAACTACTCGCGCCGAATGGCTACTTGCATGCGGCTAGCGTGGTCGGTCTTGCCGACACGATGTGCGGCTACGGCTGCATTTCGCACTTGCCCGAGGGCGCGAAAGGCTTCACCACCATCGAGCTTAAAAGTAATTTTCTCGGCACCGCGCTAGACGGCACCATTTACGTTGAAGCGCGCCCTGTGCATTTGGGCCGCACCACGCAAGTGTGGGACGCCGTTGTGAAGCATCGCGAAACGGCAAAAACGATTGCGCTGTTTCGCTGCACGCAGATGGTGTTGTGGCCAGCGCCGTGACAAGTGAGAAGTGAGCGGTAACGCACTGGTCGTTGCTGCGCGCGCGCTCTGCGACGCCGTCGATTCGCTGCAATTTTCGGCCCCCGTCACGCACACGTTAAACCCGCTCGGTTACGCATGGGCGCCGCACGAACAGTACCTGCGCAAATTCGGCAACGGTAAAAAACGCGTCGTGTTCCTCGGCATGAATCCTGGCCCGTTCGGCATGGTGCAGGTCGGTGTGCCGTTTGGTGAGGTCAATGCGGTGCGTGACTGGATGAAGATTGATGCGCCGGTCGCGCAACCGAAATTACCGAACCCATCACGCCCGGTTGAAGGTTTTGCCTGCGCTCGATCGGAGATTTCGGGGCAGCGATTGTGGGCACTTTTCTCGGCACGATTTCCGAACGCGGAAGATTTTTTCGCTTCGCATTTCGTGCTGAACTATTGCCCGCTTGCATTCTTCGACAAAGCGAGAAATGTCACGCCAGACAAGCTCAGAAAAAAAGAATCAGCACCACTTTACGCCGCGTGTGATGCGCACCTACGAGCCTGCGTAGACGCGCTGCAACCTGATTGGATCGTCGGCATTGGCAAGTTCGCTGAAACGCAGGCAAAGGCCGCTTTAGGCCCAGCAAACCCAACGCTAAACATCGGCACGGTGCTGCATCCGAGCCCTGCAAGCCCGATGGCTAATCGCGGCTGGGCAGCGCAAGCTTCCGCGCAGTTGGCCGCGCTGGAGATTTGGTAGCGTCGACCGCTAAACGATACGTGGTTCAGGCTCTAGCGTGATGCCGAATTTTTCGTGCACGTCGGTTTGCACGGCCTCGGCAAGCGCCCATAGTTCAGCGCCTGTCGCGCCACCGTGATTGACGAGCACCAGCGCGTGTTGGCTGTGAATGCCCGCCGCGCCGATGCGGCGACCTTTCCAACCGGCTTGCTCGATTAGCCAGCCTGCCGCGATTTTTACGTTTCCATCAGATGCAGGATATTGCGGCATATCCGCGAAGCGTGCTTTAAGCGACGCGGCAACGTCTGCTGCAACGACCGGGTTTTTAAAGAAGCTTCCGGCGTTGCCGATGACGGCGGGATCGGGTAGTTTGCGGGAGCGAATTGCCACTACGGCGCGGGCGACGTCATTGGCTGCAGGCACTGCGATTTCCGCCCGCTGCAACTCCGTTTTCAGCTCGCCGTAATCCACGCGCGGCGAAAATTTTCTGGATAAGCGAAAGCGCACACGCGTGATGGCGTAATGGTCACGTGACACATCTCCACCGTGTTTGAACACGCTGTCGCGATAGCCAAATGCGCACTCCGAATTGCTGAACGCTCGCGGCTCACCGGTTTGCGTGTCAATCGCCATTACGCTATCAATCGTCTCGGCTATTTCTACGCCGTATGCGCCGATGTTTTGCACCGGCGCGGCACCCACGAATCCGGGAATCAGCGACAGATTTTCGAGGCCGCACAGGCCGCGTTGTAGCGTCCACAACACAAACGGATGCCACGGTTCTCCAGCCATCGCTTCAACCAATACGGTGTTGCCGTCGTCGAACACAACGCGCGTGCCGCGCAGCGCAAGTTGCAGCACAGGGGCTTCAATGTCGTGGGTGAGCAGCAGGTTGCTGCCGCCGCCGATCAAGAACGGCGGCGTGGTTTTGCCGTGCTCGGCGCACCACTGCATGAGCGTTTGCTCGCTCGACACCACGGCGAACTGTCGCGCCGTGGCGGCCACACCAAACGTGTTGAACGATGCGAGCGGAAAGTCTCGCAAAAAATACATCAAACGGACTTTGCTACGGCGTGAGCCCCGTCGGAACGCCGTTCGGAAAGGCTCGCGCAATGACCTCATTGATCTTCTGCACACGATTAGCAGGCGACGGATGTGAGCTTGCAAACTCAGGCTGTCGGGAGCCGCCGCTGGCGCGCTCAAGAATTTGCATGACCTTGATCAGCGCGCGCGGATCGTAGCCGGCCTCGGCCATTAAACGCAGGCCTAGCGCGTCGGACTCGAGCTCGTCATCGCGACCGTACTTCATCATCGCCATTTGGCCCACCACGCGGCCGATTTGTGCTGCGTCCATTGAGCCTGCGCCCATGGCAAACGCGCCGGTCAGACCCTGCGTTAGTTGTTCTTTGGCGATGTGTTCAGCGCTGTGCCGCGCGAGCACGTGGCCCACTTCATGCCCCAGAACACCCGCGAGTTGGGCTTCAGTTTCAAGCCGCGACAGTAGCGCCATGGTGATGAAAATCTGTCCGCCGGGCAACGCAAACGCGTTCACCGTTCGCGGGTCGGCAAGCGTGTGGAATTTGAACGGATACCCGGATTTCGCGGCCACCGATTGCGCCACGACTTTGGCGCCTACCTGCGACACCAGCGCGCGCGCGCGCGCATCCTGGGACAGGCCGCCCATCTGCTGCGCCATTTGTGGTGCCGATTGCAGGCCCATGGCGACTTCGTCTTTCGGCGTCATGCCGGCGACGCGTTGGGTCTCGCCGGTGATCGGATTAACCGACGATGAGCCGAAGTACGAGAACAGTGAAAACGCAGCCACCAGCAGTGCGATGACGAGTTGTGCCTTATTCATCGGGGCGCTCCTTAGTTGCGATAAATGGAACGACCGGCGCTGCGGTCGCGCTCAATGGCTTCATAGATGCCGCCGCACAGTGCACCGAAGACCACATGCAAACCGACCATAAACCAGCTTCGATAAAAATAAAAATCGGGGAAGAATCGGCTCATCGTGTAGGTGTTGATTGCGTACAGCGCGAGGCCGAACAACCCGCCACCGATCAGCCCAACCCAGAAGCCCCAGCGATGCAAAGTAAACGAAATTACAAACGCAAACACGAGACCCAACGCCAAATGCACGGCGATGCCAACGGCTACGGCTGTGGCCACGGGCGTCACGTCCGCATCTAGCGCGCCGCGACCGAGCACGATGGTGGCCAGCAATCGAGGCAGCCCGATGGCGTTCTCATGCAGGTATTGCAGCACCGCCATGCCCAGCCCCAAGCTAATCATCGCGGCCAGCAGGCCAGCAATCGTGGCTGCGCGTTTGTCCATGTTCTTTTTTCCTCGAATCACGCGTTATTACGCGTATTTTTTGTGAGAGTTTTCTAATGGGGATTGTAAGCTCGCGCTTTGCCCTCAGACTTGGGACTTGAAGCAAATGTTGTGGAGCAAAGTGATGGGAATATTCGGAAAATCAAGCTCAATGGTGAGCCGCAGCGACGCGCTGCCCGGTCGCACGCAGGCGATGGTGGTGCAGCGCTTGCATTTCGCCAACGGCAACGACATCGTGGCACCCTTCCCCGAGGGCATGCAGCTCGCGCAATTTGCGATGGGCTGCTTCTGGGGTGCGGAGCGCGAGTTTTGGCAACAGGCGGGCGTGTATTCCACCGCTGTGGGCTATGCGGGCGGCTACACGCCGAACCCGACCTACAACGAGACCTGCACAGGTCTTACGGGGCACACCGAAATGGTGCTCGTGGTCTTTGATCCGGCCAAAGTGAGCTACGAACAACTGTTGAAGGTATTTTGGGAAGCGCACGATCCGACCCAAGGCAATCGTCAAGGCAACGACACCGGCAGCCAGTATCGTTCCGCGATTTATTGCTATACGCCGCAGCAGCGCGCGGCCGTTGAGTTGTCGAAGGTGCAGTTTCAGGCGGCATTGACGGCACGCGGATTGGGCGCGATCACCACCGAAATTCTCGGCGGCAAAGCGAATGAGCCGACGCCAGAATTTTTCTACGCCGAGGAATATCACCAGCAGTATCTGGAGAAAAATCCAGGCGGCTATTGCGGGTTGGCGGGCACGGGTGCGGTGTGTCCATTGCCTACCGGCGCGTTGGTGGTTGGCTAAACAACTTTTAGCTCAACGCCCGTCCTACGTAGGGCTAACGTCGAATTAATGCTTAAGTTGATTATTGCTTAAAACGCGTTGCAGCCCACGTAAAATATGGATTACACCGAAAAGCTGTTGATATTTTTGCCTTGCTGTGAGCACGTTACCGAATCGTATTCGATGACGCGCGTGACGAAAACGGGTCACCGACAAGGGTTTACACCAATCGTCACGCCCCGAGCAGGGGCATTAGACTGATTTCAGCGCGCGGTTGTTACAGCGCGCAACCTCATCGCGCACCAAAACGCGCCCCACGTCTACTACCGCTCGGAGACACGTACATGCACCCTCACTCGACGCTGCGCCTCACCGTCCTCGCCTGTTCAATCACCGCGCTTTTGAGCGCCTGTGGTGGCTCGGATGACACGGTCGCTAACCCGCCACCGCCCACCGCCGTTGCCGAGGAGGCGCGCCCCCACGACACGCGTGTGTTCACGCCCGCTGCGCCCACAGCCACCACGTTTGACGCGATGGCTGCGGCCGTTACCGACACCGTGGTGATGAGCACCACCAGCCGCTGGGCAGGCGTGTTGAACGGTGCCGCCTATCTTGTTGAGGTGCCCGCCAACTGGAACGGCAAGCTCGTGATGTACGCACATGGCTACGCGGGCACCGGCGCGACCTTGGGCGTCGGGCCGCCGTCGATTCGCCGCTACTTGGTGCAAAACGGATACGCGTGGGCAGCGTCGAGTTACGCCAAAAATTATTACGACGTGCGCGCCGGGGTGGAAGACACCAATGCGCTGGCCAACCAGTTCGTGGCCATCGCCGCCAAAAACACACGCACGCTGGTTGCGCCGAGCAAAATCTACATTACCGGCCACTCGATGGGTGGCCACATCACCGCTGCGGCCATTGAAGACGAGGCCGCTGCCACGGCTGTTAACAAAGTGAAGTACGCGGGTGCCGTGCCGATGTGCGGCGTGGTGGGCGACACCGAACTGTTCAATCAGTTCGCCGCGATGCAGGTCACGGCGCAAGCGCTGGCCGGGGTGCCGAGCTATCCGAGCAACAAGTGGTCTGAGATCAGCACGCTGGTCACCAGCACCCTGTTCACCACCTTCCCGTCGGTGCCCACGGCCAAAGGCCAGCAGTATTTGTCGGTCGTGCAAAACATTACCGGCGGGCCGCGCCCGATGTTCAATTTGGGCATTGCCTTCGGTGGCAGTTTTCCGTCGGCGTACGGCACTTTTGGCTCGGACGGCACGGTCACAGGCATCCTCACCAAAAACGTGCTCGACACCAATGCCTACACGTACGTCATTGACGGCGATGTGGCGGGCAGCGCCGCGTTGAATGCGTCGGCGCTGAAATTGACCGCAGTGGCCGACGCCAATCGTCTGCGCACGGACGGCTTGCGCTGGATCCCGAAGGTCAATGGTGAATTCAAGATTCCGGTGGTCACCATCCACACGCTAGGCGATTTGTTCGTGCCGTTCAGCATGGAGCAAACCTATCAAAAGCGCGTCGCCGCCAAGGGCAACAGCGCGTGGCTAGTACAGCGCGCCATTCGCGGCGTCAGCCACTGCGATTTCACGGTGGCCGAGCAAGCCGACGCGTTCGACGCCATGATCAAGTGGGAAAGCACCGGCGTCAAACCGGCGGGTGACGACGTGGTGACCGCAGCCGTGGTGGCAGCACCTGCGTACGGCTGCACCTTCACCAAAAACACGCTCGGCCCGGATGAGAGCAACACGGTGAAAGCGCTGCGCCCCGCAACGCTTGCAAATTCGGCAGCGTGCCCGTAATCAGCTTCGGAAACACCGCGTAAAAAAAGGAGGCTTCGGCCTCCTTTTTTTTGCTCAACCACCGCGCTACTTGCGCCGCGTTTTTACCCACAGCGTGGCAATCGCGGCGCAAATCATCAGTGCGCCGCCGAGACGAATCGCGTTTTGCGGATTGCCGCCGAGTAGCGTTTTGTAATACAGCGGCAGCGTGAAAATCTGGATCATCATCGGGATCACGATGAACATATTAAAGATGCCCATGTAGACCCCCGTGCGCTCCGGTGGAATGCTGCCCGCAAGCATCACGTACGGATTGCCCATGATGCTGCCCCACGCCATGCCCACGCCAATCATAGGCAGAAACAACCACGCCTTATCGCGAATCTCAGGAATTGCGATCATGCCTATGCCTGCGAGCGTCAGACACACCGCGTGCAACGCCTTCGAGCCGAATTTTCGTACCAGCGGCACCATCGCGAACGCGGCGACGCAGGCAATAAAGTTATAGAACGCACCGATTTGCCCGGTGATCAAACCGGCATCGCGAAACGCGGTAGACGTTGCGTCAGTCGTGCCGAACAACGCGGAAGACACCGCCAACGTGATGTATTGCCAGTAGCAAAACAGCGCGTACCACTGAAACAAATACACCACCGCCAACTGCTTCATGGTATCGGGCATGGTCTTGGCGGCGTCCCACACTTCACGTAACGCAGGCATCAAGCCGAACGGTTTTGCCGACAACTCGGCGTGTTGCGCAGGCGTCAGCGGCGCTTCACGCGTGGTGTAAACCGACCACAGTATTGACGTGAAAGAAATCACAGCGCCGATGACAAACGCGGTGTAGACGATTTGCGGAATGTTGTTGCCGCCGACCGCGTCTTTGTTCATGCCGAACCAGACCAGCAGCGACGGCGAAAGGTAGGCGAGCGTTTGTGCGAGACCCGTAAACGCGCTTTGTGTGAGGAAACCCTGCGCATGCTGCGCCTCGTCAAGTTTGTCGCTGACGAAGGCGCGATATGGCTCCATCGTCACGTTGTTGGCGGCGTCCAAAATCCACAGCATGCTCGCCGCGAACCACAGCGTGGAGCTGTGCGGCATGACGAGCAACGCGAGGCTGCACAGAATTGCGCCGATCAAAAAGTACGGCGTGCGACGACCGAGTTTTGACGTAGTGCGATCCGACAGCGCGCCGATGATGGGCTGCACCAACAGGCCGGTCATTGGACCTGCCAGCCACAACAGCGGCAGGCTCGCCTCATCGGCACCCAAGTAGTTGTAGATCGGGCTCATGTTGCTTTGCTGCAAACCAAAACTGAACTGGATGCCGAAGAACCCCACGTTCATGTTGATGATTTGCCAGAAACTCATGCGCGGTCGCGTGGCCGAGTTCGATTGCTTGGTCATGAAGGTGCCTCCCCTTTTTTAACTAAATTTCGCAAACATTTGCTTTTTATGCAAACGTTTGCAAACATTGAGGAAAATGTATCACCAATATGCCGCACTGGGCACAATTTCAGCGCGGGTAGTGACTATAAAACTCAGACCGGTAGCGGTAAACGCTGCGACGCCACACGCTCACCATGCACAATAAAGTCCAGCTAATTACCTACGTTGACCGCCTTGGTGGCGGCGACCTCGATGCGTTGCACGCCTTGCTTAACGGGCCACTCGGAGGCGTATTCGGCGGCGTGCATCTGCTGCCCTTTTTTCATCCGATTGACGGCGTGGACGCCGGGTTTGATCCGATTGATCACACTCAGGTTGACGCAAGGATCGGTGCATGGACAGACGTCGCAAAACTTTGCGCCACGCAGCCTGTGATGGCTGACGTGATCGTTAATCACATGTCGTCTGATTCGCCGCAATACATTGATTGGAGTCAGCGCGGCGATGCGTCCGAATTCAGCGATTTATTCCTCACGTTATCGACCGTTTTCCCGGACGGCGCGACTGAAGACGCGCTACTCGCCGTGTATCGCCCGCGTCCCGGTTTGCCGCTGACCTACGCAACACTCGCCAATGGCGAGAAGAAAATTTTGTGGACGACGTTCACCGCTAAACAAATCGATATCGACGTCGAGAGCGCGTCCGGCACGCGCTATCTCGACAGCATTCTCGACACGCTGTCCAAAGCGGGCGTTACCATGATTCGAATGGATGCGGTGGGTTACGCGATCAAGCGGGCCGGACGCGATTCGTTCATGATGCCAGAAACGTTTGCGTTTATTGACGAATTTGCCAGCCGTGCACGCGCCCGAGGGCTCGAGGTGTTGGTTGAAGTTCATTCATACTTTCAAAAGCAGATTGAGATCGCCAAGCGCGTGGATTGGGTATACGACTTTGCGTTGCCGCCGCTCGTGTTGCATGCGCTGTTCAATGGCACGCCAGACGCGTTGTCGCACTGGATTGCTATTCGCCCAAGCAACGCCGTCACGGTGCTCGATACGCACGACGGCATTGGCATTATCGACATTGGCGCCGATGCGTCAGATCGCGAAGATCGTTCCGGCCTGGTGCCGCCCGCCGAGCTTGATCAGGTGATAGAAACCATTCATCGCAACAGCGGCGGACAGAGCCGTGAGGCCACTGGCGCTGCGGCCTCGAACCTTGATCTGTATCAGGTGAATTGCACCTTCTACGACGCGCTTGGCCGCGACGACAACGCTTATCTCATCGCCCGCGCGGTGCAATTTTTTCTGCCTGGTATTCCGCAGGTTTACTACGTCGGTTTGCTCGCAGGTGAAAACGACATGAAGCTGCTCGCACAGACCGGCGTGGGCCGCGACATCAATCGGCACCGCTACAGTGAAGCTGAGCTCAAAGTGGCGCTGCAAAAACCCGTAGTGCAATCACTCATTGAGTTGATCCGCTTTCGCAATTCGCATCCGGCGTTCGCCGGATCGTTCACGCATACGAGTAAAGGTTCAGTGCTTGAGCTTGCTTGGACTCAAGGCGCGGACTTCGCTGCGTTGACGGTGGATTTCAGCGCGCGTAAACACACGATTGCGCACAGCTAGGCAAACGCAGACTGCTGTCATCCTGAGTGCAGCGAAGGATCACGCGGCGTGGAATGTTGTCGATAACGTACAACCCTCTGCGCAGACGAACTGATCCTTCGCTGCACTCAGAGCCTGCCCCGTACTCCGATACGGGGATGACCAGTCGATCAAATCCTCGTTTCCCTACAAATCATCCTCGCACAATAGAAAAGGGCACTCAACCTCGCGGTTGCGCGCCCAATTGTCGGAGAGACAAGTGTCATCCTAGTATCTTATTGCCCGCTCGGCTCGGGGTGGGGCCTTGCGGGCTTATTGGGTTCTTCTGCTTGGATCTAGAACGTGTAGCGCAACGACGCCTTCACAGTACGCCCGTTGATCGAACGTGCTGCATGGCCGTCACCTTCAATCTCGGTGTAGCCGATGGTGTTGGCGAGGTTATTCACACCGAGACCGATGGTCAGATTTTTCATCGCCTGATAATTCACAAACGCGTTGACCACGGTGTAGCCCTTCATGGTGATGGTGTTGCCATCGTCACCAAAAGAGTTACCGGTGCCGATCAGCGCGACGCCCATACTCACCGGGCCAACGGTGTAGCTCGGTGTCAATTGGTACACCAGCTTGGCCTGACGGCGAGGTGTCTTGCCAACGGTTGAAGCATCGTTCGATGCGGTAATTTTGGCGTCGGTCACGGTGAGGCCACCGGCTAATCGGAAGTCGCCCATGAGTGCTGCGCCTTCAACTTCCACACCGTTGGTGCGATAGCTGTTGAGCGTGCTCTTTTGGGTGGTGGCTTCGTAGTTGGACTCCGTGGTGCGCGCGTTAAACAACGTGGCGAACACGCTCATGTTGCCTGAGCGAATTTTCACGCCGCCTTCGGCCTGCTTGACCGAATTGAGCGGAATGCCGCCGCCTGTCAAGTTGGCATCATAGCCACCGTAAATGCGATCCGCATTGAACGAAACGCCGTCGCTGTAGCGCGCGAAGAACGCCATATCGCGGCTCGCGCGGAAGTTGCCGCCGAACGAGAACGAGGTGTGATTCTTGGTGTAATCAACGCGACGCACGGTGTTGGCCAGATACGCCGTTCCTCGATTGCTGGCCAGATTGATGTTGCCGTCAGCATTTTGCCGATCCATGCGCACGCTGGCGTCAACGTTGATCGGGCCAGCCTCGTAAGCAATCGCCGCGTATGGAGACACAGTGGTGTACTGCACGTCGATGGCGCGCTCGCAGCAAAAGCCGAAGTCACCGCCGCCTATGGACACAATCCCGTTCGGCGTAGCCGCATTGCTGAGCAACGCGGGATTTTTGTTAACTACTTGCGTGCGATACTGATTGAAGTTCCACGTCAGCGCAACCTGCTGCTGGTTGTAGAACAAACCGCCGGTGAGATCAACGCGATCATTGCCGCCCAGATTGATGCTCTTGGTGAGCTTTAAATCATTGGTGATGCTGCCCATGTCGTCGATGGCGGTATTGAAAATCGTCACCTTAGTTGAAAGGCCGGTCCATGACTGACCCTTGTTCGGGCCCGAGGCGATGGTGTAGGTCCCCTGCGTCAAACTGTCATACGGAAACACGCCGGTGAAGCGCCCGCTGATCGCTGAAACCCGTGCCTTGTTGTCAAGCTTGAAGCCGTTGCCGAGATCAAGGTTCAACTCGCCGCCAACGGCTGAGTTGCGCACCGTCAAGCCGTCGTTGATGTTGGTGTTGCCGCGCGTGTTGTCCTTGTTCAGCACCGAATCAGCGGGCCAGTTATTGCCGTACGGCGTATAGGTGCGTGGATCAACGTCGGGAATTTGAACGATGTTGCCACCGACAACGCGCACGGCCGCTGGCAAGTAGGTGGGCGTTCTGTCGTCAAGCACTTTGCCATAAATACGGAACGAGCCGCTGCCGAAATTTTTGGAAAAACTCGCTTGAACCTGGCCGCCATTTTCCTGTTGCACGCCAGAGGGGCGCGCGCCCTCACCGATGCGATAGAAGCCGCCTACATGCCATGACGTACCGTCTTTCGACAGCCCAGAGCCGTAGTCAAAATCAAGGCGCTGTTGACGGAAGTCCAAGCCAGCAGAGATGCCGACGCTGCCGCCCTGATCGATGCCGGTTTTGGTGATGAAGTTGATCACGCCGCCGGGTGAGTTGGTGGCGAGCGTGGAGGCCGAACCACCGCGCACGACTTGCAACTGATCAAGGCTATTGTCGACGCGAACAAACATGTCCGAGGTCGAAAACGCAACGTCACCAAACAGCATCACGGGCAAACCGTTTTCCTGAATCTGCGTATAGCGCGCGCCGCCCGCGGAAATCGGCACACCGCGCACGGTGATGTTGGCGTTGCCCTCACCGCCTGACGACTCGGAACGAACGCCCGGAATAGAGCGTAATAGTTCGGCTGCGCTGGTGGCCTGAGTGGCGCGAATCTGGTCTTCGTCAAGCGTTGAAACAGAAAGGCTCTGCTTCATTTTTGAGCCCTGCGTGGCCGTCGCCGTGATCACGACGCGCTCAAGGTCGAGCACCTTTTTGTCGTCCGGCGCGTTCTGCGCAAACGCATGCATGGAAATTGTGGAAAGCGCGCTCGTGACAGCGAGCGTAAGCACTTTCTTGGGGAATGTGTTGATCATGGTGGCCTCCTTTTGCCTGAACCAAACGTGTCTAAACATGAGGATGTGTGAAACACGCCTCACCCGATCATTGCTCGGGTACAGGTTGGTTGTCCTCCTGTTGCGCAGTTTATCGAGAATCTTTTTCTTTGCAAACGTTTGCAAAAAACTACAAACGGCGAGTGATCGCAGTATTTTTAGCTATGAGAAACGGTGGAAATTGCACCGTAATGGGCGTGCAGATGCAATGTGACTGTTGCAAACGTACGACAGTACAAATTTAGAGTGCGGGTTGCGTCGTTTTGGTGCGATACTTGCTTGCTGCGGCACGAACCATCCAGTGCCGTTCGCCCAAGCGATTTTGGTTCAAATACCGTTCGGGCTGAGCTAGTCGAAGCCTCGTGGCACGCGAAGCGGCTTCGACGAGCTCAGCCCGAACGGCATTCCTACCCACCCAGATCAACATTGATGGCAAAGCCTGTCGCCACCCGCACTCAGATGATCGACCTCGCGCGAATTGCGGGCGTATCGGTCTCAACCGTTTCACGCGCGTTAGCGGGCAGCACGCTGGTCAACGACGAGACTCGCGTGCGCATCAGCGAGCTGGCGCGCACCATGCGCTACAGCGTCAACGTCGGTGCGCAAAACTTGCGACTTGGGCACAGCCAGACGGTGGCCGTGGTGTTGCCCAAATCAAGCAATGATCAGCAACCGGTGTCAGACCCGTTTTTTCTCGCTTTGCTCGGCGCGCTTGCCGACGCACTCACCATGCGCGGCTACGACATGCTGCTCACGCGTATTGATGAAGAGAAGATGGATGACATCGAAAACATCATCACCTCGGGCCGCGCGCTGGGCGTGATCGTGATCGGGCAATGGCTGCATCACTATTCGCTGGCCTCTCTCGCAAGACAGGGCGCGCCGATCGCCGTGTGGGGCGCGAAGCTACCGGGGTCGACCTACTTCACCGTGGGCAGCGACAACCGTCTGGGCGGGCGGCTAGCGACCGAGCATTTGCTCTCAATCGGTCGTCGCAAAATCATGTTTCTGGGCGACACGCGTTTGCCCGAGGTCGCGCTGCGCTTCGAGGGCTACCGCGACGCGCTGATCGCAGCGGGTGAATTGGTGACGCCGGGGCTCACCGCCGCCGTTCCGTTTGAAGCGGTGGCGGCACGGCGCGCACTGTCCGATTTGATCGCGCACACCACCGATTTTGATGCGCTGTTTGCCACGTCGGACCTGATCGCCGTGACCGCCATCGCGCTGCTCACCGCCCACGGGTTGCGGGTGCCGAAAGACGTAGCGGTGGTGGGCTACGACGACCTGGCGCTGGCAAGCCACGTGCACCCAACGCTCAGCAGCATTCGCCAGCCAATGGCCGAGGCGAGCGTAGCGCTGGTGGACGCCGTGCTCGCGGCGAAAGCCGGGCAGTCGGCCACCGCCGTCACGCTTAAAACCGAGTTGGTGATTCGCGAATCGAGCACGCTGGTCAAGCTGCCCAAGGCACCCAAAACGCCCAAGAGCAAGCCCGTCGTTACAACCCGCGCTGCCACGCAAATTCGGTCGCGCAAGTGAGTGGCACCGAGCCCTGATTTCTTTCATTTATCTGCGCCCCCCGTGGCGGTAACTCTACGCAATGACTGCAAATATTTCTGACACTTCACGCGCGGCAAACGCCGCGATTCGCATCGGCGTTGATCTCGGTGGCACGAAGATTGAGGCAGTCGCGCTTGCAGCAGACGGCACGGTGGCGTGGCGTGAACGGGTGGCCACGCCAAAGACGTCCGCTGACGACATTTACGACGCGATTGCAGCGCTGGTCAGCCGGTGCGAAGCGGAGTTGCGTGTGACGGCACGCGTTGGCCTTGGCACGCCCGGTTCGCTGTCGCCAAAAACCGGCTTGCTACGCGGTTCAAACACCGTGATGCTCAACGGACAGCCGGTGAAAGAGGCGCTGCAAGTGCGGCTTAAACGCGAGGTGCGCCTGGCCAACGACGCCAATTGCTTCGCGCTGTCGGAAGCGGTGGACGGCGCGGGCAAAGGCGCGGCCAACGTGTTTGGCGTGATCCTCGGCACCGGCGTCGGCGGCGGCATGGTGATCAACGGAAAAATCGTCAACGGCTTGCATGCCATTGCCGGCGAATGGGGGCACAACCCGCTGCCGTGGCCGCTGGCTGACGAGCTGCCGGGCACGCGTTGCTACTGCGGCAAACATGGCTGCATTGAAACGTGGTTATCCGGGCCGGGAATCGCCGCGCACTTCGCAGCCGGTGGCACGCCCGCAATCGAAATCGTGAATCGTGCAGCAGCGGGTGACAGCATTGCCGAGGCTTACCTGCAACGCGTAGAAGACCGTTTGGCGCGGGCGCTGGCCACCATCATCAACGTGATCGACCCCGACGTGATCGTGCTTGGCGGCGGCGTGTCAAACATTGCGCGGCTCTACGACAACGTGCCCAAACTACTGCCGAAATACGTGTTTAGTGAATTCGTAGAAACGAAAATCGCAAGAAATCTGCACGGCGATTCAAGCGGTGTTCGTGGGGCCGCGTGGCTTTGGTAGCGCTATTGGCTTTTTTCTGAAAGCGCCATTCTATTGGGGCTGGTGCGGATATTCTGTATAAGTCGATAACCGCCAAAAATGCGCTTCAGCCCAAGGAATGTGGACGTTTCAGCGTAAAGTTGTAGGGTAAAAACACGCGCTGGGAAGACGCTTGAGCGCGAAAATGCGCTTTAACCGCAACGCTGTCATCGCAACGTAGGCCGCTCCTGCGCGCCGTCGCTAATGTTTGTCGCTCTTGGCAATCGCCAGCAGCCGCGCCAATTCAGCCGGATGATTGACGAGATTGGCTTTGTGCCAGCGACCGATCACGAACATGAAACCCGCCACCAGCAGGCCAAAAATCGCCACGGTCACGTTCACCGACAGTTCAAGGCTAATCATCAACGTGTAGAAGCCACCCAGCGCCAAAATCGCGGCCTGCTCGTTAAAGTTTTGCACAGCAATCGAGCGGCCCGCGCCCATCAACATGTGGCCGCGATGTTGCAGCAGCGCATTCATCGGCACCACGAGATAGCCGCCGATTGCGCCTAGCAAAATTAAAAACGGCACGGCAACCCACAGGTGCGTGATGAAGATCATGGCCGCAACCGCCAGGCCCATTCCAATGCCCAACGGAATGACGTTGGTCGCCCGATCTAGCGAGCAGCGCATGGACGCATACACCGCGCCTGCTGCCGTGCCGATGCCTACCACGCCGACCAACGTGGTCGCCTCAGTCACCGTGTACGACATCGCCGCTGCCGCCCAGGCGATAACGATGACTTTAAGGTTGCCCGCCGCGCCCCAAAAAAGCGTGGTGGTGGCCAACGAAATCTGGCCCAGCTTGTCTTTCCACAACCGCACATTGCAATTCCAGAATTCCGGCAGCAAATGCGTGGGCGTGGGGATCGGTTGCATTGCCACGCCGGTGTGCGGAATGCGCAGGTTGAACGCCGCCGCGATAACGTACACCGCGATCATGCAGGCGATGGCCGCTTCGGGCGCGGTGGCAATGTCGAACTCAAAAATCGGGAAGTCAAGATCAAGCAGCCAGTCGCCGACCTTCGGCCCGACCAGCAAGCCGCCCAGCACGTTGCCCAAAATGATCGAGAGAATGGTTAAGCCTTCAATCCAGCCGTTGGCTTTAACCAATTGCGAAGGCGGCAACAGCTCGGTCAAGATGCCGTACTTGGCGGGCGAGTACGCCGCAGCGCCGAGCCCCACCACCGAATACGCGAGCAAGGGATGGGTGCCAAACAATAGCAACAGGCAGCCGATCACCTTGATCGAGTTGGACATAAACATCACGCGCCCCTTCGGGAAACGATCTGCAAACGCGCCTACGAACGGTGCCAAAACGACATAAAAAAATGCGAACAGCGGAACCAGCGCTGCGCCCTGCCAAGCCGGCGCGCCGTCATAACGAAGCAACTGGTAGGCCGCCACAAACAGCGCGTTATCAGCAAGCGAGCTGAAAAACTGCGCCGCCATAATCGTATAGAACCCTCGCTGCATGCGCCTCTGATCTCCTCGTTTTTTTGTGCGTGAAGAGTAGCATAGCCTTCACCGTTGTTTGATGTCGCACTGAGCCATGCCCCGTCCCATTGTTGCCACCATCGATAGCCAAGCGCTCGCGCACAACCTCGCGCTAGTCGGCCAATTGACTCACGGCGCGCGCATTTGGGCGGTGGTTAAGGCTGATGCGTACGGTCACGGAATCAAAGCGGCGGCAGCAGCATTTGCCGCGGCTGACGGCTTGGCTTTGATAGAAATTGAGCAGGCGATTGCGCTGCGCGAACTGGGCTGGAAAAAACCGATTTTGCTGCTCGAAGGCTGCTACGCTTACCTCGACTGGCGGGTCGCTGCCGAACATCGCTTGACCTGTGTAATTCATTCGGACGAACAATTAAGCGAATTTGAAGCAACGCCGCTGTCGCGCAAATTGGACATCTATCTCAAGTTCAACACCGGCATGAATCGGCTCGGCTTTCGCATCGACCGGGCGCGAGATCTGGTGGCACGGTTGGCGTTGAACGTCGGCGTCGGCGAGATCACCTTGATGACGCACTTCGCACGGGCCGACGAAGCAGATGGCCACCTAGATCAATTGCGCTTATTCAATGAAGCCACGCACGGCTTGCCGTATGCACGATCACTGGCCAACTCAGCTGCATGCTTTGACTTTGATCGCATCGGCGGCGCAGCAACCGGCAGCAACAACGATAGCGCGCGCCCCGGCATCATGTTGTACGGCGCAACGCCGTTTGCGCACGCCACGCGCAGCGCCGCCTCGCTCAAGCTCAAGCCCGCGATGAGCTTGACCACCCAGGTGATCGGGGTGCAAACGTTGGCCGCAGGTGAAACTGTGGGCTACGGCGCGACCTACACCGCGAGCACAACCGAACGCATCGCCGTCATCGCCTGCGGCTACGCGGACGGCTATCCGCGCGGTGCTGCCACTGGCACACCGATCATCGTCGACGGCGTACGAACACGGCTGGTGGGACGCGTTTCGATGGACAAAATCACGGTGGACGTCACCGACATTCCGCTTGCGCGGGTCGGCAGCGCGGTTGAATTATGGGGCGCGCAATTGCCGGTCGACGAGGTCGCCAATGCCGCAGGCACCATCGGCTATGAGCTCCTAGCCGCCATAGCGCCGCGCGTGCATCGACAAGCCCTACCCGTGTAGAGCAGCCGCCCTAGGCCAACGGGCACTTGTCAACCCTCGGTACAATGCCAGCGTTTAAGCAGCGCACTGTGACTGGCGGTGTTTTGCTGCACAGGCAAATCCAGCTCAACAAAATCGTCACCCCGGCACAACCGGTTTTCACCACACGAGGACTTTATCTACATGAACAAAATCTACGCTCTGCTCGCAGCATTCCTGCTGACCGGCTCGGCCTTCGCTGCCGTCAACATCAACACCGCCACCAAAGCAGAGCTCGAAGCGCTGCCTGAAGTGGGCCCGGCTCGCGCTCAAGCCATCATCGATTACCGCACCAAAAACGGCCCCTTCAAAACAGGCGAAGACCTGAAAAAAGTTGAAGGCGTGGGCGACAAAAACTTCATGGACATGAAGGACAAAGTTTCGACGTCCGGCCCAACCAAAATCGACTGGAAAAACGAAGCGAAAAAAGACGCGCCCAAGGCTGACGCAGGCAAAACTGCTGCGCCAACCGTAGCAACCGGCAAAAAAGAAGAGCCAAAAGCTGAAGCGGGCAAAGCAGCTTCGCCTGCCGCCGCTGCTGCAACGGCTGCGCCCGCCGCTGCTAAAGACGCGCCGAAAGCTGCCGCACCTGCCGCCGCTGCCGCTGCCAAGGATGCGCCTAAAGCTGCCGACAAGCCCATGACCAAAGACGAAAAAGCGGCTGCCGACAAAGCGAAAAAAGAAGAAGCCAAAAAAGCCAAGGCCGACGCTAAAGCGAAAAAAGACGCTGACAAAAAAGCAAAAGCTGATGACGCTAAAGCCAAAAAAGAAGCCGACGCCAAAGCGAAAAAAGACGCTGCAAAAGCTAAAGAAGCACCCGCGAAAAAAGACGCACCGAAAGCTGACGCACCAAAAGCAGAAGCCAAAAAAGACGACACCCCGAAGAAGCCATAACGGCTCGTCGCTGTCCTGCAAAAACCCCGCTCCGGCGGGGTTTTTCTTTACTGCGTGATAATCGCGGCAAGCGCTGCCTTCTGCGAATTCCGTTCGCGCTGAGCCCGTCGAAGCGCACCATGCCTTGGGATTGCCCTTCGACGGGCTCAGGGTGAACGGGCTAACGCGCCACTCAATGCTCAGCACCTACATGTACCCCACCCTCGACGCAACTATCGGCAACACCCCGCTCGTTCGCCTGCAACGCCTACCCGCGCTGCACGGTGTCCCGGCCAGCACCGTCATTCTCGGCAAGCTGGAAGGCAACAATCCGGCGGGCAGCGTGAAAGATCGCCCTGCGCATTCGATGATTGTTGAGGCCGAAAAACGCGGCACCATCAAACCGGGCGATACGCTGATTGAGGCCACGTCCGGCAACACCGGCATTGCGCTGGCCATGGTCGCGGCGATGCGCGGCTACAAGATGCTGCTGGTGATGCCTGAAAACCAATCAGTAGAGCGCCGCCAGTCGATGAAAGCCTACGGCGCGGAGCTGATTTTGGTGTCGAAAGAAAAAGGCATCGAAGGCGCTCGCGACTTAGCCGTTGAGCTTGAGCAGCAAGGCCGCGGCCGAGTGCTCGACCAGTTCGCCAACCCCGACAATCCGCTCGCGCATTACACCGGCACGGGGCCGGAAATCTGGCGGCAGACCGGTGGCCGCGTGACCCATTTCGTGAGCGCGATGGGCACCACCGGCACCATCACCGGCGTCTCGAATTACCTCAAAGAACAAAACGAAAACATCGTGATCGTGGGCGCGCAACCCACTGACGGATCAAGCATTGCAGGCATCCGCAAATGGCCTGAAGCGTATCGGCCAGCGATCTTTAAAAAAGCCCGCGTTGATCGCGTTGAAGAGATTTCGCAGGCCGACGCCGAGGCCATGGCGCGCGTGATGGCGGTGCAAGAGGGCATCTTCTGCGGCATCAGCGCAGCGGGCGCGCTGGCGATCACGTTGCGGCTGGCAAAGGGCGTGGAGAACGCCACCTTCGTGTTCATCGTGTGTGATCGGGGCGACAGGTATTTGTCGACGGGTGTCTTTCAAGGGTAGACCGTGATCGATGACGCGGACATTACCAACGAAATTTTGCGTCAATGCGCCGCGCGCGCGCCTGATCGAACGATCTGTCCATCGGAAGTAGCGCGAGCATTGTGGCCCGACGATTGGCGACCGCACATGAGCGAAGTTCGCGCGGTGGGATTGGCGTTGGCAACAACGGGACAACTAGCGATCACGCAGGGCGGCGAGGCATGCACGCCAAGCGTTTCGATTCGCGGGCCGATACGTTATCGAGTACCAATGTAGGAGCGGCTCTGCCGCGACCGTGGCTACTTGAACCACCGGTCGCGGCAGAGCCGCTCCTACAATATGAAGATGTTACCCACCCTAGTTTTCGACATCGAATCCATCCCCGACGTGCCAGGCATTCGCCGCCTGCACGATCTGCCTGCATCGCTCACCGATGATGAAGTTGCGCTGTGGGCGTTTGCCCAACAGCGCATCAAAAACGGCACCGAATTTTTGCCGCATCATTTGCAACGCGTCTGCGCGATCTCGTGCGCGTTTCGCGAAGGCGCGGACAAGCTCGCGATCTGGACGTTAGGCGAAATCGATGACGACGAGTCCACAATCATCCAGAAATTTTTCGAGCTCATCGAGCGCAAAACACCGCACTTGGTAAGCTGGAACGGTGGCGGTTTTGACTTGCCAGTGCTGTTGCAGCGCGGCCTCATCACCGGCGTTACGGCATCGCGCTTTTTGGAAACCGGAGCGAACGATCGCGCGTTCAGTTTCGATCATTATCTCAATCGTTACAAGGAACGCCACCTCGATTTGATGGACTTCATGGCGATGTATCAGGCGCGCGCCAACGCGCCGCTCGACACCATGGCCAAGCTCTGCGGCTTCCCCGGCAAACTCGGTATGGACGGCGGTCAAGTGTGGCCTGCGTTTCAGCGCGGTGAACTCGCGGAAATTCGCGCGTATTGCGAGACCGATGTGGCCAATACGTACCTGCTGTTTCTGCGCTTCATGGCAATGCGCGGCGACTTAAATCGCACTGAATACGACGCCGAACTCGCTCTGCTGCGCAGCAAATTAGCCGCCACCAACGCACCCCACTGGCAAGAATATTTGACCGCGTGGTCGGTGGCTTGAACGCTGATTGGTTGACACCCGCCGAGCAGATGCCGTGGCCCGTCAGCACGCCGTTTCGCATGCGCCCGAACTTGGAAAAACTTGATCTGGTGGTGCCAGCTTTGCTGTTGCGCGATGAATTGGCCGATGTGTATCGGCGGGTGCGAGAACGGGTAATTGCGGCTCATCGGGCGCGTGCGATGGTGGGGACAGCAAACGACGCCGTGCTAGCCGCGATTGCCGCCATCGGCGGCGTTGCCCCCTCTCCCCTCGTGGGAGAGGGTTGGGGTGAGGGGGCGATGGCTGGAACAATCCAACATGGCTCCGCAAGCCACCCCGCCCCTCTCCCTAACCCTCTCTCGCAAGGGGAGAGGGGACAGAACGTTGCGTTATCCATCCAAGAAGACTTCGTAATCCTGAAGCAAGACCAAGACGCCCTGCGCACCGAATACCTCTCGGTCTGCTTCCCCTCGCGCTGGGATCCGCGCGAAAAACTCGGCCTCGATTTCGCAGCCATTCATGCGCCCGTTGCCGACAACCAAATGCTGCAAGCCGCAGGGCCAAACATCATGACGATGGCGTTCACGAAGCAACCGATGCTGCGCTACGTATGGCTCATCGTTCCGGCGGCGAGTCTCGATCAACACCCCGATAAAAATCAGGCGTGGTGGAGCGAGGCGCTGGCTGATCCATCGCCACTGTTGCCGCGCCTCTTCTTCCGCATTGAGCGACAAACGACGTGGCCGCTGCCGCGTTTGCAGCGCGCAGTGTTCTTCATTCGTTTGATGATGAGCCCGTTGGTTGACGTGCTTTCCGTTCGCCCTGAGCGCAGCGAAGGGTCTGATGGCCAAACTTCCCGTGCCGCCGAACTCGCCGCATCATTGCGTACCATGACTCCTGCCATCATCGCCTATCGCGGCATGACCGACGCACTACCAAGATTGCTGAATGAACTGGATGCAATGAATGTCTGAATTCGCGGCACACCCAAAAGCGCACCGCGCCCGAAAACGCTTCGGTCAAAACTTTCTCGTCGATCAATCGATCATCAATCGCATCGTCGAATCGATTGATCCGCAGCCGCATCAGCATCTTGTTGAGATTGGCCCCGGGCAGGCGGCGCTGACGCGAAAACTTGTCAACGCGATTGGCGCGGGCGGCATCGACGCCATCGAAATTGATCGCGATCTGGTTGCGCGGCTGGTGCATGAGTTTGATGCGGGCAAGTTGCGTGTGCATCAGGCCGACGCGATGGAGTTTGATTTCGCCACCTTGCCTGCGCCGTTGCGCGTGGTCGGCAACCTGCCCTACAACATCTCCACGCCGATCCTGTTTCGCCTGTGCGAGTACGAGGATCGCATCTCGGACATGACCTTCATGCTGCAAAAAGAGGTCGTGGATCGGATGGTGGCGGGCGCGGGCGATGGAGCGCGCGGGCGGCTGTCGGTGATGCTGCAATATCGCTTCAAAATCGAGAAGTGTTTCGACGTGCCGCCGACCGCGTTCAAGCCGGTGCCAGCGGTCGATTCATCCATCGTGCGCCTCACGCCGCTCGCTGAAAAGCGACTCAAACCGAAGGACGAAAAAGCGTTCGCGTTAATGGTCACCCACGCCTTCGCGAAACGCCGCAAGATGCTGAGGAACAGCCTGTCCGCCTGGGTCACGCCAGACGGCTGGTCAGCAATAGGCGTAGACCCCAAAGCCCGCGCAGAAGATTTGACGACGGCGGAGTTTGTGGCGATTAGCGATTGGGCGTTTGCGAATAAGATTTGAATGCCCAATTAAATACTTGAAACCCACTCTATTCATGCGTTTGGCATAATCGCAACTCCCTAACGACGGAGTCAGCAGACATGTCATACGTATATGCCAAAGTAGACGACTTAGATGGCAAACCCTTGGTTGGCAGCAAACAATGCGTAGCTATTGTGCAGGTATATGCCAACGCGCCCCTAACCAGTTCGTGAACGCAAGGCGTTCAAGCCAAAGGGAGTACGGCGCTCGCGAAAGGCACCGCCCTAGCCACGTTTGTCGATGGCAAATATCCCAATAAATCGCACGGCAATCATGCGGCGCTGTACGTCAGTCAAGATTCAGTTGGCATATGGGTTATGGATCAATGGGCGGGGGACGCCGCAAAGCCCACCATAAGCAAGCGCCGCATGAAATTTAAGGGCAAAAGCGGTACAGCCTATCTCGACCCAAGCAACAACGGAGACGCGATGTATGTCATCGAATAATTTATTGCGCGCTGGCTTGGCAATCCTGGCCACGCTTGTTTTTGCTTCAAACGTACCGGCTGCAATCACCTCGCTCAGCTGCCCTGAATCGATCACCACCCAGCAGTCGGGCGCGGCCATCGACGGCTGGGGCGTATCGGAGTCCGTGCCGAATCAGAAGCACCTGCTGCGAGCCGCCGGGTTTTCTGACGGACCACCGAAAGACCTGGCTCAGCTAAGGCCGCGAATTCAGTCATCGAAAACTGGCAACAAGTCGATCTACGGCTTTGAAGGCGTAGCGGCAGATGGTTATTGGCTCGAATGCGCCTACACCGATACGCGCGTTGTGGCATCAAAAAAAATACCGGCCGAGCTTAAAAGTTGCATCGTGACTTATGGCGCAGAAAACAGAGCGCATCCCGAGCCTGCAATCAAGAGTATTGTGTGTAAGTGAGGCCAAGGTTCTGAGCGCCGTAGAAGCCGTAGGGTGTGCGCCAGAGCGCGCACCGTGTCGGCAAAAAAGCAACGGGCGCGTTGGCCACGAGGTGCGCATTTTGATGCGCACCCTACGCCACCGAGGAACAGCCTGTCCGCCTGGGTCACGCCGGACGGCTGGTCAGCAATAGGCGTCGACCCCAAAGCCCGCGCAGAAGATTTGACGACGGTGGAGTTTGTGGCGATTAGTGATTGGGCGTTTGCGAATAAGCCGTGATCACGCGGCTTTGCGAGACGACTTCGATTTCAGGTAACCGTTCACCCTGAGCCCGTCGAAGGGTCGGCGCTATGGAACCAAGGCTTCGACCAGCTCAGCCCGAACGGAAATGGTGCAGCCCGTAGCCGCGATGAAACGAAGTGGAATCGCGGAATCGTTGCGTCACGAACCCTCGATTCCGCTGCGCTGCATCGAGGCTACGGTGTGGCTTTGGATTTCTCAACGTGGCGTATTCGTACCCAAAGTATGACCGTACCTATGAATGCCGCGAGCAGAAATGCTGCGTGGATCGAGAGAACAGCAAATGTTCCTCGATCAGGCCAGAAAAAATCAAACGCAAACGCGACCAACGTAAATACAGAGGGGAAAATGGGAATGATTGGAGCAAGCGAAACGCGGTGAGAACCAGTACCGTCCCGGATTGTCCGAAGACGAGCCTCAAACAGCGACGGAATTTGAATCAAGAACCACGCGACGTTCAGTGCGAGAAAGAGCCAGAGGTAGCTCACCGCCGCTCCCGCACCGCCTGCGCCACGGTCGCCGCATCCACATATTCCAGCTCGCTGCCAATCGGAATGCCGCGTGCGAGGCGAGACACCTTGACGCCCTGCGGCTCCAGCAGCTCGGTGATGACGTGCGCGGTGACCTCGCCCTCGTTGGTAAAGTTGGTGGCGAGGATCACTTCCTTGACCGTGCCGTCGGTGGCGCGGTTGACGAGGCGCTCCAGATGAATCTGCGCGGGGCCGACGCCGTCGAGCGGCGAGATGCGGCCCATGAGCACGAAGTAGAGGCCGCTGAACGCGCCGGACTGCTCCAGCGTGATTTGATCGGCGGGCGTTTCGACCACGCAGAGCAGCGCCGGGTCGCGCCGTTTGCTCGAACACAGCGAGCAGATCGGCGTCTCCGACAAAGTGTTGCAGCGCTCGCAGGAACGCAATTTTTCGAGCGCGGATTCGATGGCACGGGCGAGATCGGTGGCGGCTTCGCGCTTGTGCTGCACGAGGTCAAATGCAATACGCTGCGCCGCGCGCGGGCCGATGCCGGGCAGCGCTTTGAGCGCGTCGGTGAGGGCTTTGAAGGCGAGTGGGGTGCTCATGCAGCGGCCTCAATTGCGCGCGACCGTCGCCCACTCTTGGGCATCATTCCGCTCCACGCCGTCATTCTCGCGAAGCGGGAATCCAGGAAGGTGGCGTACCGCGCTGGAGTGGCTTGAACGTTCGGCCCGGAACCGCACGATTCTGGATCCCCGCTGACGCGAGGATGACGGCCGTGTGGAAGGCTGATTCGGCTCGATTTTTTGGAGACAGCTTTACGCTGAACGCCCATTTTAACTAGGGCTAAGCAGCGATAAATGCAACAAGTCGACTTATTGCCATTCACCGCACTAAGCCCAAATGAAATAAGCGTTTCAACCAAAAGCTGATGCGATTTCAAGGATTGCTAAAACGGCAATTTCATGCCTGGCGGCAGGTTCATGCCTGCACCGAGTGCGCCCATTTTTGACTCAGATTGCGCGGCGAGTTTCCGCGTCGCGTCGTTGATCGCGGCGGTGATGAGGTCCTCCAACATGTCCTTGTCGTCCATCACGGCAGCGTCGATTTGCACCCGTTTGCAATCGTGTTTACCGGTGACAGTGATCTTCACCATGCCGGCACCGGCTTGGCCCTCAACCTCCATCGCGGCGATTTCGTCCTGCGCTTTTTTCAGGTTTTCCTGCATGCGCTGCGCCTGCTGCATGAGGCCCGCCATTCCGCCTTTGCCCATCATGATGCTGTCTCCAAAAGTTGCTTAATCATTGGCTTGAATGCTACCTGCGCGGACTCGCCCCTGACCTTCCGTCAAGAGGACTTGCACGGCAGGGTCGGCCATGAAGGCGATCTCGGCAGCGGTCTGCTTTTCGTCCTTGACCTGCTTGTCGCGCACGGCTACCGATTCACCCGCGTTATCGGTGAGCTCGATCTCGAGTTTCAGCGCGCGACCGAAGTATTCAGACAGCGTGTTAGCGAGGCGTTCTTTTTGCGTGGCGAGCGGCCGTTTGTCTTGCGGCAGCGCGAGCTTGATCAAGTTTTTGTCCCAGCTGATGAGCGAGCTGTGACGCGCGAGTTCGCGGGCTACGGCGGCGAGCGGGAGGATTTGCACCAGGCTGTGCCAGTCGCCGTCGAAGTCGCGGGTGGTGGGCTGATCGTCCGCTGCGCTTGACGCCTTTTTGAGCGCGGTTGCTTGAGGAGCCGACGGTTCTGCCCCCTCTCCCCTTGCGGGAGAGGGTTGGGGTGAGGGGTTTGGTGGCTCTGCGCGCACTGTGGATTTCGGAGTCGCGCCCGCCCCCTCACCCTCCGCCTTTTCCAACGAAGGCCGCAAGGGGAGAGGGGACGCCTGCGGCGCACGCAAAGGCGCCCGTTCCCGCACCGGCTCTTGGCCACTCTCCGGCGCGAACGCCAGCAAGCGCAAAAACGTCATCATCAACGCCGTTTGCTCATCCGGAGCAAGGCGCAAATCGTCTCGCCCATGCAGCGCGATTTGGTAATAAAGCTGCGCTTCTTCTGCCGTCATTGCAGCAGCCAAGCGCGTGATGTGCGCATAGTCAGGATCAGCCGCGTCCACGCTCTCGGGCACCGGTTGCGCCAGCGCAATGCGATGCAGTGCGCGGGCGAGTTGTGCCAGCGCATCATCCGCAGCCAGCGCCTGCTCAAAGCAGCGCTCAACCTCCGAGGCCAACGCCGCCGCATCACGAGCGACGACCGCATCCAACACGCGCCACACAAAATCGCGATCCACGTTGCCGAGCATCTGGCGAACCTGTTGCTCTTCGACTTTGCCGTGACCGAAGGCAATCGCCTGATCGGTGATCGACAGCGCGTCGCGCATCGAGCCCTGCGCCGCCTCGCCAATCAGGCGCAGCGCGGGCGCATCAAACGGCACGTTTTCGGCGGTGAGCACTTTGTGCAGTTGCTCAGCCACGCGCTCCGGCGGGAACTGCTTCAACGCAAATTGCAAACAGCGCGACAACACAGTCACCGGAATTTTTTGCGGATCGGTGGTGGCGAGCACGAATTTCACGTGCTCTGGCGGCTCTTCCAGCGTCTTCAACATCGAATTGAATGCGCTCTTCGACAGCATGTGTACTTCGTCGATGAGATACACCTTGTAGCGTCCAGCGGTCGGGGCGTAGCGCGCGTTGTCGATGATCTCCCGCATGTTGTCCACGCCGGTGTTTGACGCGGCATCGAGTTCGAGAAGATCGGGGAAACGACCGGCGTCGATGTCAAGGCAGGTCTGGCAGACGCCGCACGGTGTCGCGGTAACGCCCGTTTCACAATTCAGAGTTTTCGCGAGAATGCGCGCGATGGTCGTTTTGCCGACGCCGCGGGTGCCAGTGAGCAGGTACGCCTGATGCAGCCGCCCGGTGGTCAGCGCGTGTGTCAACGCGCGCACCACATGCTCCTGCCCCATCAGTTCGGAGAAGTTACGCGGGCGGTATTTGCGGGCAAGAGCGAGAGAAGCGGACACGAATTGAGCCGGTGAGGAACTGGGTCAATTGTAGGCGGCGGGAGATAACGGCTGGTCGAGCGAAGCGAAGACACAGCGGGCGAGGAACGCCGACTTTTGCGTCTAGACGGCGATGAGTGCAAGGCGCGTTTCGCGCAGACAGTGCGAACAGCACGGCAAGCAAAACGCAACGAAGCAATCGCGCCGTATAGGCGCAAAAGTGGTGAGCCGTTCCCCCGGCACTGCTTGGCCCGCTGTGGCTGCTTCCTTCCGGACCTGACCAGATTCACAAGTTAGACATGCGGGGCGACCCACCACTTGCAATTATAGTCGGCCCGTATACTCATTGGCCCAACTTGCCTGAAAGTGCGGGCTCTGCGCCCTGTATTTTGATCTTCCGCGTGATCCTCGCCGTGCTTCTCGCCACGGCCGCTTTGGTGCTGCCGCTCAAATTTGCGACGTGGATGGAGACGCGCGTCAACGCGCCGCAGGTGGCACCGGTTGAAACGTTGATCGGCAAGCCGCCACTGCGTGTGGCCGTGATGGTGCATCCGACGATTTTTTATACCGACCCGAACGGCGAATCGGCGGGCTTGGAATACGATTTGGTGAGCGCGTTTGCCAAAACGCAGCAGCTCACGTTGCAACTCAAAACATTCACCACGCCGGACGTAGCGAGGCTTGCTTTGTTGCGCGACGAGGTGGACGTGGTGGCGATGGGCGTGACGGCTGACGCGCTAAGTGCGACCGAGTTGCCGACCAAAGCGCGCTATCACGAAAGTGGCTGGGTGTTGCTCAATTCGCCGCAAAAATTTACGCCGAAATCGCTGGCGGAACTACTGCCAAAACGGGTGGTGGTGAGCTCGCGGATTTTCACCCATCCGCGCATGGCCGAGCTCAAGCGGCGCAATGCAGCGATCACCTTTATTGAGGACGTGAAGCTCGATGACGAATCGCTGATTGCAGCCGTCGGTGACGAGGATGTGGACTACGCGATTGTCGAAGAAGACACCTATAACGCGAGCCGCCATTTTCATTACGACGCGCAGCGGGCATTCGTGGTGCAGCCCGCGCTGCCTCGCGTGTGGCTGTTTTCGTACGGTGGCGCCCAGTTGCGCGACGAGGCCAACGCGTTCTTGACGCGCATTACCCGCGACGGGCAAATCGTGCGCGTGCTGGATCGTTATTTTGGCTTTCCGATGAAGGTCAGGCCGATGGATATCAATGTGTTCACCGATCGTATCAACACCGTGCTGCCGCGCTACCGTGCATGGTTTCAGCAGGCGCAAGAAACGTACGGCATTGAGTGGCGATTGCTCGCGGCGCTGTCGTACCAAGAGTCGCACTGGACCGATGATGCGACGTCTGAAACGGGGGTGCGCGGCATCATGCAATTCACCGAGGACACGGCAAAGCGCTACAACGTGGACCGCCTCGATCCGCGCTCATCGATCCTCGGCGGCGCGCGCTATTTGTCGGAGCTGAAGCGCGACGGTTTGGCGGCGCGCATTCAGGAGCCGGACAAAACGTGGCTCGCATTAGCCGCGTACAACATTGGTCTCGGTCACGTTGAAAACGCCCGCATATTGACCCAACGCGCCAAGAAAAACCCGGACATGTGGCCCGACGTGCGTCGTCATTTGCCATTGCTCGCCAAGCCCGAAGTCGCAGCCCAGTTCAAACAAGGCCCGTGCCGGTGCAACATGCCCGTCGACTATGTGGAAGCGGTGCGCGCTTACTACGATGTGTTGCTGCGCATGGAGACCGCCTACCAGCCGAAAATTCGAATTCACGGGTAGTTGGACGGGCATCAGCTTTACGCTGAAAGCCTTATTTCACTGAGGCTAGAAGGGTAAAAGTCAATTTGTTGACTTAATCCGTATTTAGCCCCTAGCCCAAGTCCAATGGCGATTTCAGTCAAAAGCTGTCTTGTAAAAATGTGGCAGCGGCGCTGCCGCGACTGCGCCATTGTTGGGCATCGGGCAGCGCCGCTCCTACAACGGCTTATCGCCTAGCGCCGTTTAATGAATGCCGCTAGAGCGAATCACGCCCACCGCCAAGCCTTCAATCGCAAAATCGTTCACCGCCGGATCGACCAGAATCGGCGACAGCGCATCGTTCTCTGGCAGCAGCTCAATCGCGTTGCCTTTGCGCTTAAGCCGCTTAACCGTTACCTCGTTGTCAATCCGCGCCACGACGACCTGCCCCGACCGCGCCTCGGTCGTCTTGTGAACCGCCAGCAAATCGCCGTCCATGATGCCGATATTGATCATCGAGTCACCCTTGACCTTGAGCAAATAATCCGCTTTTGGCGAAAAAAGCGTGGGATCCACCTTGTGTCGCGACTTAATATTTTCCTCAGCGAGGATCGGCGAGCCCGCCGCAACGCGCCCTATCAGCGGCAAACCGGGCAAGCCGGACTGCTTCAACTGAATGCCACGCGAGGCACCCGGCAATATGTCCAAAATACCCTTACGCTCAAGCGCGCGCAAGTGTTCTTCGGCCGCGTTGGCCGAGCGAAAGCCAAGCTGGGCGGCGATTTCAGCGCGGGTGGGCGGAAAACCCGAGCGCTCCATAAAGTCCTGAATCAGGGCAAGAATTTCAGCCTGGCGGGCGGTCAATGGGCGCATGAAAGCTCCAAATAAATAAATGTGAGATCACTTGACACGACCACTGTTACGTTATACAGTGCGTATCCATACAGTGAAGTTTATCCAGTGCTGTTGATAAACGCAAGTAGATTAATTCACTGAGTCCCTAGTTTTCGTTTTGCCGGACACACTTTCTCGCTGCTGACGTAGGCACCATTCCAAAGAAGGTCGCTCATTTTTGGAATGCGTCGGTGGCGAAACCTAAAATCAAAGGGTAATTGACTATGAGTAAAGAACTCCCCATGGATGACCGTAAAAAAGCCCTCGCTGCCGCGCT
>JAYSRA010000155.1:0-19030 GCA_043721275.1 Burkholderiales bacterium | reverse complement strand
TGGGCATGACGGTGCTCCAATCGTTCAAATGCGTAACTGTACGCAAATACAGCACTACCGTCAATACTTCCTGAGCCAGCTTGCTAATCAGGAGTCGACTTTAGGCCATTATTAGTTCTAAGCCCGCGTTAAATAGGGCTTTCACGATAAAGCTGATGCTAAATTTACGCTGTCGAAGCGCGTTACGATTGTGTGGTGTGCAAGGCGCTTCAGTGCTTTTTGCTGAACTGACGGGTGTCGCTAAGTGCTATCACGCGGCCGTCGCGATCCAGCGCTTCAACGCGCCATTGGGCAACGCCCTGCACCCGGCCGGCGATCCACGGCGGTGGCGGCGAATAGCGCGTCTCCACGGTGGTGCTGGTGATGATGGTTTGGCCCGCGCTTTCTACGTCGATGCGGTAGCGGGTTGCGCCGGGCTCCTCAATCCACTCGAACACAACGGCGCGGGATGCATCAACCGTTGCGTCCGACAACGGCAACATCAGGCCCAACGGTCTTGCTTCAATCGAAGTTTTTGCGGTGTTCAGCGCATTGGCGGCGACCGCATCACCCACAAAGTAGCGCAGCGTGGGCATGGGAAAGCCCGCCACGCCGCCGGTCTTCACTAGTTGACCGTTGCCTATCTCCGAGTTCGCTTCTTTGTCGTCCGTGGCCTCTATGCGCAGCAGCACCTGATACGGCCCTTCGACGCGGGTTTCGAGTAGCGCCGGATCAGGGCCGTCGAGACGCACGATGCTGTTCGGCATCAAAAACTGCGAGAAGCGCGCGACGGTGGTGTAGCGTTTTTGCGTGCCGCGCAGCTCCAGCGGCAACGTGGCTTCGGTCAGCAAATCGTTGACTTCCGGGTCACTGTCGCCGGGGCGCACCAGCTCCCAGCGGCCTTTCAATTGACCCGAGCCGTTGTACTGAATCTCGGCCGAAAAGCGGGGCAGACGTTCACCACTCCGGAGGACGAAGAGTTGCGTCGTATCAGCCTGCCCCGAAAAATTAACCTTCACATCAATCAGCGACAACGGCGACCGCGCGCCACCGGCGCCAAGGCGACAGGTCACCACGGCCCACTTGTCGCCACCGCTGCCGCCAGTGAAACGGCGCACGTAAAAGAAGTCGCTGTTCTTGCCGTCAATACCTTCCTGCACGGCGCGACGCACCACAGACGCCGGAATCACCATGATGTCGCTGAAGTTTCTTTGCCCCACGCCTTGAGTGGGCCGCGAGCGATCAAAGTTGAGCGGCAAGCGGCCAAACAACGTGTTCGGCACGCACGGGTCGCTGGTCGTCACCGAACCCGCGCCCACGCCCGGCTGCACGGTGCCGCACCACAGTGCCTCCACCGCCCGTTCGTTCGGCTCCAAACCCTGAAACGTGATGAACACCGTGTTCGGCGCGTTGCTGCGCACGTTGACCCCGGTGGGATTGACGGCGTTGATGGCGAGGCTGCATGAGGCAATAAGCGCAACGAGGAGGCCACAAACTGTAGGAGCGGCTTTGCCGCGACCTGCGTAGCGCCCGGAATCGTTGGGTCGCGGCAGCGCCGCTCCTACAAAAGCCACGCGGCGTGGTGAAAAAAGCGAAAACATGATGATCTCCACGGGAGCTAAAAATTAATCGAGAGCCCCGTTTGCACGAGGACTTGTTTGCCTGACAGCACTTGCGCGACGACCGTATCGAGCGCGCGGTTGTTAGCAAAAGCTACGCGGACGAACACCTGCCCCGGTAGCTTTTTGCCAAACTGTTCCAGCGTGAATTTGCGCGCCACTTGCAGCGCAGTGGTCAGCGTGTTGCTGTACTGCTGGTTCAGCGAATCGAACGCGAGGCTCTTCGCGTAATCCGCCTTGATCGACCACAGTTCCGACATCTGCCAATCGATGCCGACCGTGCCGCCGTTGTTGTACGTGGCCTGCGATTTTTCGTAGCTGAAATTGCGGCTGCGGTTATAGCCAAAATTCAGATTGAGTTTGTCGTTGACTTTCCACGCGATGGTCAGACCATGCGTGTGGATCAAAAAATCAGCGTGCTCGCGCTCCGGCTGGCGATTGTCTTGGTCACCCATCTCAAAGTTGTAGCTCACCGTATACGGCTCGTAATTCCAGTTCAACGCCGCCTTGTGCGTCGTATTCATCTGATCCGGCCAGAACGAAGATCGCGCATTCGTGCCATCGGGAATGCGCAGCGTGTACTGCCGGACCTGACGCGATTCGAGTTGCATTTGTGGCAAATAATTGGCCGGTTTCTCAGGTGTTCCAAACAAGCCCGGCAGCGGCACCGAGAGCAGGGCCGATTTCTCGTATGTGCCCGTTTTCAAAATCTTGGGGATCGTCGTCACGTTGTCGTTTTTGGCGCTACCCGCCAGCGTCAGTGCGATCTCTCCAACACGCAATTCACCGCTGTAGCGCATCAACTGCTGGTCTGACAAAAAGCTCGCGCCGAGACTTTTGAACAGCGGTTCTGCGTATTCGTAATGCGCAACGCCACGCAGATTGATCGGGTATTTGTCACCCAACCATTTCGCATCTTTCACCAGCAGATAGGAGGCTTCCGCCTGATAGGCATCGCGTGTTTCCGGCTTTACAGCCACTAAAGTGCTGCCCTGCGCCAGCTCTGGACTCACCGGATTCACATAGCGCGAACGCGCCCACAATGCATCCATCTTCCAGCGACCATCCGGGTCAGTGCTGACCACGCGAAAGCCCAAACCACGACTTTCCTCCGCATCGGGAATTTGCCCTTGATTGACGTTGCTTTGTGGCAGGGCGCGCGCATCCATGAACAGCAGCTCGGTACGCAGCAACCCCTTCTTATCGGGAATCAGTTCGACACCGACGGTGCCCGCATAAATGCGATGACTGATCGTGGCGAGACCGAAAAAATCGTCGAAACCCACGATACTGGTAGCGCGAATCGCGGAGGCTGAAACGTCTAGCCACGGCGTGATCGCGTAGCCCAGTGACACACCGCGACTGTCGCGATTGTTGAGCAGCAACGGATGATTGCCGTAGCTCAAATGACCGAGCGCAAACTTGGCATCACCGCGTGTGAATTCGGCTTTGTAGTCGTTCAAATCCAGCTTCTGCGTTTCGATGCCATCAATACCGAAGCGTGGTGCTTCGGTGCGGTGACTCACACCCGTAAAGTTCGCGCCGGACTTCACGTCCCAGCCCAGCGGCTTGCCTTCCCAGGTCAGCCCACCGGTCGCCGTCATATCCTGAAACTTCGGACGCGCGCCCGGCTTGCTGGTGCCAGAAACACGTTCGTGAATCTGCCCTTTGGCACCGACAGTGAAGCGCGATTCGATACCCTTGGATGCGGGTTCAATGCCCGCTTCAACCGTCACCGCAAACTTCGCAATGTCCAGCCATTCGTCACCGCGAATCAGATGCACAATGACCTCGTGCTGACCCACCGGCAACTCGGCTCCGTTGAGCTCGGCGCGAAAGTTCGTCGCGTCAATCGCTTTCGTTTGCTTCGACAAATCAAGCGGGCCGATGCAAATGGCGATCTGCCCTTCCGCAGGCGTTGGTGCTCGCGAAAGGCGCACCTCGAGAACGTGATTGCGCTTGAGACTAAGGCCTGCGAAGGCGGGCTTGGCGACCGTGAGATCAGCGGGCACAGACGACTGCGCACCTGCCACTGGCGACGAGCCCAGAAGCACGGCCACCAGCAACGGCCTGAGCACGGGTTGAAAACGCTTCTGACGAGCGTGAACGGGGTTCATGGGCGTCCTCACAGGTGGTTGGGCAGGCTATTGCTGACTGGGGTAAATCCATTCGGAGCGCGTGGCGCGACAGCGATCTCGCTCGCCCATGGCGTCGACCTCGATCTGCCAGCGCAGTCCGTCGCTGGCCTCCGCGCTGCACACCACAGCGCGCCGCCGCGAATCGTTTTCAGGGATGGCGGTGACCGGTAACACAGCGTCGGTTGCGGCGGCGCAGTAGTCGCGACCTTTGCTGACGCGATAGACGATGTGCGCCGGGTTTGCCGGGTCGCACACGGTGGGCCGATGCAGCACCGTGCTGCGCTCGCAGCGCATGACTTTTTGCGTGGCGTCGAACTCTGCTGCAAAGCCGTTCGGGCAGCGTACGCCGTCACTCGCTGCCGCCATCGCCTGCATGGCAAAACCCAAACTGACACCCGCAGCGAACAGCAATACGGCAGTGATGGGCAGAAATTTCATGAGGCGCTCGCGGTGAATTGGACGGTATCGGCAGATGATTTGCCGATGTCCAAACGTTACGCAGCGCAAAGCTCTCGCGCCATACGGCATCTGCCGTATGCGGGGTTCAGGTTTGACGTAGGAGTGCTGTCGGCCCAGACGCGCGGCGCACGTGCGAAATGAAGGGTGCGAATTGCGACCAAACGTGCATTACTGTCATCCTGAGCACAAGCGAAGGATCAGTGAGCATGCAAACCGATCCTTCGCTTACGCTTAGGATGACAACTCGATGAGATGAGCGAGTCCTCGTCGCTACGATGCCATCGAGGCACTCGCTACAAGGCCGTTCGCGCGACTGCTACCGCGCCCTCAAAGCCAGCGCAATCAACTCCGCCACGTTATGCACATCGAGTTTGCCCATGATGTTTTCGCGATGTTTGCGCACCGTGGCCACACTCAAATCAAGCTTCCGCGCCACGTGTTTGCTGGAGTCACCCTCGCACAGCATGCCAACAATTTCGCGTTCACGCTCGGTGAGTTTTGCCAGCGGTGAGGCGGTGCGAGTCGCGCTCGGCGCGGGCACGTACGAAGCTGCGACCGACGGACTGACATAGCGCCCGCCCTCGCGCAGCGCGCCGAGCGCGGCGAACAATTCATCAGCGTTGTGTTGCTTATGAACGTAGCCATGCGCGCCCATCGCCAAGGCGCGCGCGACGGTGTCGCTGCTCAAATCTCCAGTCAGCATCAACACACGCAACAGCGGATGTGCTTTGAGCAACGCCGCCGCCAAATCAATGCCGTCACCATCCGGCAGCCCTACGTCGATGATGGCAATGGTCGGAAGCTTCGCCGCGATCACGGTCTTCGCGTCGGCCACCGTACCCGCTTCTCCGACCAATTGAAACTTTCGCTCAAGCGCCAGCAGCATGCGCAGCCCGTCGCGAATCAGCGAATGATCCTCGACGATGACCACCGTTGTCGGTGCATCGTCTGCGCTGGTGTTGTTAGTATTGATCGCCATGGGAACTCCATTCGGACTGCTGCATTTTCAAAGCGAACCACGCGTCTGCCTTGGCCGCGCGGTGACGTGCGGCGAGATTGTGCCACTCCGTTCCCCCAACGGGGCGCGCCTTGTTGCCAGCAGCGCACGATTTCGCGCGCACCACCGATGATCGCCAGCAGCATCCGCAACCGTATTCTGCTCGCCGCACTAGCACCGCTGCTACTGGCCGTGCTCGGCGTAGGCACGCTACTGCTCACGCGCCACGCGCAGGACATCGAGCGCAATCTGGTCGAGCGCAGCATCTCGCTGGCGCGGCAAATTGCCATGCTCGCCGAGCTGCCATTGGCCACCGGTTCACGCAGCAGCGCACAGACGGTCGCCGACTTTATCGAGCGCAGCGGCGACACGGTGGGCCTGTCGTTGGTGGATCGGGGCGGCGTCACGGTCGACAATCGCGGCAACATTGGCGCGGCTGCACAGCGCATGCTGGAGGCCCGGCCCATGAGCGTGCAGGTGGAGCGCGAAGCCAACTTGATCACGGTGGTGCATCCGGTCGTGCTGTTCTCGTCGCCTGCGGGCGCGCCCCCTGCGGCGTCCTCGGCCGCTGGCGAGCAGCGCGTGGGCTGGGTAGCGCTGGCTGTTTCGAGGGCTGAGGCGCAGCGCAGCATCGCCCGGTTGTGGTGGGCAGGCGGCGGCATATTGCTGTTAGCGACACTGCTGTCGCTGCTGTTGGTGCGATTGGCGATCAACTCTGTTGCGCGACCGCTTGCGACGTTGTCAAACGCGCTATCAAGCGTTGCCAAGGACGATTTTTCTGTCGTGTTGTCCGAATCCGGACGCGGCGAGTTGCGTGCACTGGCCGTGAATTTCAACCGGATGACCCAAGCCCTGCAAGCGGCGCGAGTGGGGTTGCGCAACGATGTGGCGCGTGCCACCGAGGCACTCGCGCTGCGCACCCGCGAGGCCGAGTCCGCCAACAGCGCCAAGAGCCGTTTTCTCGCTGCGGCAAGCCATGATTTGCGGCAACCCGCGCACGCGTTGTCGCTTTATACCGCGGCGCTGCGGCATGGTTTGCGACAACAACCGACGGAGGTTCAAGGCGCACTGTTGCCCGCGGTCGACGGCATGCAGGCCGCGTCGCGCTCGCTGGATGCGTTGCTTAATGCGGTGTTGGATATTTCTCGGTTTGATGCGGGCGTGGTGACGCCCGAGTTGCAAGCCGTTGCGATGCGGCCACTGCTCAATGAGCTCCTGACGGTTCTCGGATCAAGCGCGTCAGAGCGTGCGTTGAAGCTGCGTGGGCGAACGCCGGATATTGCGATTGTTACTGATCCCACGCTGGTGCGTCGTATCCTCGACAACTTGGTGAGCAACGCGATTCGTTTTTCGCGAAGCGGCAACATTCTGGTGTCGGTACGTCCGCGTGCCGATCACACGCTGCTTCAAGTCTGGGATCAGGGCGCCGGCATCGCGCCGGCAAATTTGCCGCTGATTTTTGATGAGTTCTATCAGGTTCGGCGCGGTGACGGCGGTCAGGGTGGCATGGGGCTCGGACTCGCCATTGTGGCGCGCGCTGTGCAACTGTTGGGCGGCGAAATAAATGTGCGTTCAGAGCTGGGACGCGGCACCTGCTTCAGTTTGCGTTTGCTCGGACCCGCAGTGCAGCCGCAAGGCACAGTCCGTGAACCGACGCGCGCCTTGGAGAGCGCGCGGCGACGCGTTTTGGTGCTCGATGATGATGCCTTGATTCGCGATTCGATGCGCACGTTGTTTGAATCGATGGGCTTCAAGCCAACCGTTGAGGCGACGCTGCACGCACTGCTTCCGATGGCCCAGCAAGAACGCGCCGACATCGCGGCGATTGTTGTTGACTACCGACTGCTGGATGGATTTAGCGGCATTGATGCGGCGCGCCGCTTGCGTGACGCGACGGGCGGAGACGTTCCCGTCATCATCATCACTGGCGACACCTCACCAGACCGTTTACGCACGCTGCGGCAGAGCGGCTTTTCCGTCGTTCACAAGCCCCTAGATCATCAAGCGTTGTTGGTGGCGATGGGGTTGCGCTATGACTGAATATTCAGCACACACCGCCGTGCTCGCCGCATGGCAAACGGGTAACGCAGCCGAAGTTGAGAGCGCACTGGACGCGTGGATGAAAAGTAGTGACGAGCCACCCGTCGCATACTGGGTGCTGCGCGTTTACGCCGATGCCTGTTTTGAGCGCGACACGCTGGCGCGCTCTGTTCGCAGCGCAGACGGCGCGGCGCGGCGGCGCGGCGACGACGTGGCGTTGGCGCGAATAGCGGCCTCGGTGATTGATGCGCTCTACAGCGACTGGCGGCCCTCGCGCGAAGCACGCAAATGGCTTGATGTGTTGCGTGACGTCGCGTTTGCGCGGCTGATAACGCTCCCGGTTTCATGCCGCCTCGAAATTGCGGCGGGAATTTTGGCGGCCGATCTTTTTGGTGAGGCGTTGTCGACGGCGAAACAGGTTGCAGAACATATTGCGGCCTGGGTCAACGAAGATGCCAGCGTGTCCGCGATGGTGCGCGGCAATGCGCTGGGTTATGCGTTGGAATATTTCAGTGGGCAACGGCAGTGGCACGTTGCGCGCGATCTCATTGCCCAGATTGACCTGTTGTATCAACAACCGGGCTTGGGATCGGTGGGCCGTGCGCGCGTATCGTCACGGCGCGGCTTCTACTATCACTACCGTCGCGGCGATTATTCGGGCGCGCTGCTGCACAGTAACGAGGCGGTGGCGGAGGCAAAACTCGCGGGCGTTAACTGTCCCGAACGCGAGGCGAGCATTACCGTCACGCTCTGTCACTTAATGCGTGGCGAGCTTGCCGATGCAGAGCGCGCGCTGGCGCTTGAAGCAGCGGGCATCCCCGACGGACACCTGATGATGCGAGCGAATGTTCATTACGAGCAAAGCTGGTTACACGCATTGCGACGAGACGTGGTGGCCGCGCAACACGAGCTGGACGCCGCATGTCGATTGTTTGCCGAGATTGATGAACACGGTGTGATGTCGCTGGCGACGCCGTCACTTCAGGCGCAACTGTTGTTGCAAGTCGGTGAGTTTGAGGCCGCCCTCAACGTGTTTGAAATGCGCACCCGGCGGCCCGATGCTTGGGTGGTGGACATCGCGTTGATCGAAGCGACTCGGCATATCAGTTGCAATGAGCGTGAAGCGGCACTGGTGGCGCTGCGTCGCGGCCTCGCGGTCGCAGCGCGCATCGACATCAAGGGCAGCTTCTGGGCCTGCCGCCCAGAGTTTGCCCGATTGCTGAGCCTTGCGGCAAGCGAAAACATCGAACCAGAATGGGTGAAATCAGTGGCCGATGCGCGGCTCATTTCGCTGCCGTAAGGCGTTAATGCTGCGGCGCGATTTGCCGTTGTCAACGAGCCGAAAATAATTTCTGGTTACACTAAAAAATGTCAAAGACACTCATCATCGCTGAAAAACCGTCTGTCGCGAACGATATCGCGAAGGCGCTAGGCAACATCAAGAAGGATGGCGACCACTTCGAGAACGATCAATATGTGATCAGTTCGGCGGTCGGTCATCTCGTGGAATTAGGCGAACCGGAAGAAGAAGAGGTTAAGCGCGGCAAGTGGACATTTGCCAAGCTGCCGGTGATTCCGTCGCACTTCGGCTTGAAACCCATTGAGAAAACTGCGGACCGCTTGCGCCTACTCACTAAGCTCATCAAACGCAAAGATGTGACCAACATCATCAACGCCTGCGACGCCGGGCGGGAAGGTGAGTTGATCTTCCGCTTAATCGCTGAGCACGCTAAAGCGAAACAGCCGATCAAGCGACTGTGGTTGCAATCGATGACACCAACTGCGATTCGTGACGGATTCGGCAAGCTCAAAAGTGATGCCAGCATGCTGCCGCTGGCGGACGCAGCGCGGTCACGCTCTGAGGCGGACTGGTTGGTCGGTATCAACGGCACCCGCGCGATGACCGCGTTCAATTCGAAGAGCGGCGGCTTTCATCTTACGACCGTGGGCCGCGTGCAAACGCCGACGCTGGCGCTGATGGTGGAGCGCGAAGAACGCATTCGTAAATTTGTCGCTCGGACTTACTTTGAAATTCATGCCACATTCGATGCGAAAGCGGGGCAGTACGCGGGTCGCTGGTTCGACGAGAAATTCAAGAAGGGTGATGACGAGCACGCCCGTGCCGAGCGCATGTTTGATTTGGCGAACGCGACCAAGCCAGAAGCCGAAGCACGCGCCAAAGCCATCGCCGCGAAATGCCAAGGCAAGCACGGCATCGTTGAAGAAGAAAGCAAGCCAACCACGCAGGCTCCGCCGCTGCTGTATGACCTGACCAGTTTGCAGCGCGAGGCCAACTCGCGCTTTGGTTTTTCAGCGCGCACGACACTGTCTTTGGCGCAGTCGCTTTACGAAAAGCATAAGGTGCTCACGTATCCACGAACCGACGCTCGCGCGCTGCCTGAGGACTATGTTGAGACCGTGGGTGAGACGTTGCAGGTGCTTGAAGCTACCAACCGTTACGGCACGTTCGCTCGCGAAATTCGCACCAAGAAATACATTCGTCCGAACAACAAGCGGGTGTTCGATAACTCAAAAATTTCCGATCACTTCGCGATCATTCCCACGTTGCAATTGCCGCGCGCGGTGGGCATTGCTGGCGCGTTGAACGAGCTGGAAGAAAAGCTCTACGACATGGTGGTGAAGCGCTTTCTATCGGTGTTTTTTCCGTCCGCAGAATTTCAGCAAACCACACGCATCACGCGCGTTGAAAACGAAGCGTTCAAGTCCGAAGGCAAAGTGCTGGTTAACGCAGGCTGGCTTGCGGTGTATGGCAAAGAGGCCGACACCGAAGAGACGGGCAACCTGACCATCGTCGCTGCGGGTGAAAATCCGCTCGCCTCTGAAGTTGTCGCAAAAGAGCTGCAAACCAAGCCTCCGGCCCGCTACTCTGAGGCCACATTGCTCTCAGCGATGGAAGGCGCGGGCAAAGCTATTGAAGACGAAGAGTTGCGCGCGGCCATGCGCGAGAAGGGCTTGGGAACGCCCGCCACACGCGCCTCGATCATCGAGGGCCTGATAATGCAAAAGTATTTGATCCGCGAAGAAAAGGCCTTGAAACCGACGCCGCAAGCCTTCTCGCTGATTACGCTGCTCAACGGCCTTGACGTGCCGGAGCTGACGCAGCCGGAGCTGACCGCGAACTGGGAAACGCAACTCTCGCGCATGGAAAAAGGCGAGGTCACGCGCGAGAGTTTCATGGCCGACATCGCCGCGATGGCAAAAAATATCGTGACGCGCGCCAAGGGTTTTGAGAGCGACACGGTGCCCGGCGACTTCGCTGATCTCGCAACGCCGTGCCCGAAATGCGGAAGCGAAATGAAGGAGAACTACAAGAAATTCGCGTGCACGAAATGCGATTTTGGATTCTGGAAAATTCTGGCGAGTCGGCAGTTGTCGGTTGAAGAAGCCGAGACGCTCATCAGCAACAAGAAGGTCGAAAACTTGCAAGGTTTTCGCTCGAAATTGGGCCGCACGTTTGACGCCAATCTGCGCATGAACGACGCGTTAGAGATTGAGTTTTATTGGGACGAAAACGAAGGCGCGGTCGGTGAAGGCGGCGATCCGGTCGATTTCAGTTTGATGGAGGCGGTCGGAAAATGTCCGAAATGCAGCAACAATGTGTACGAGTTGCCCACCGCCTACATCTGCGAAATCGCTGCTAAAAAAGAGAAGCCACGCAAGTGTGACTTCCGCTCTGGTCGCGTGATTTTGCAGCAGCCGATTGAGCGCGAACAAATGGTGAAATTGCTGACCGACGGCAAGACCGATTTGCTCACTAAATTCATCTCGACTAAGACGAAGCGTCCGTTTCAAGCGTATCTCGTGGTGGAGCGCAAGAAGGATGAAGTCAAAGTCGGTTTTGAGTTTCCGCCGCGTGAGCCCAAGGCCCCTAAAGATCCAAAAGCCAAGGCTGCGTCCAAGAAAAAATGACCCCAAGCGCGCTGATTCAGCCGGTGATTCGCCGCGCCGAGCTGCATGATGCGGCGGCCCTCGCGGCGTTGTTCGGCGATGCTTTGATGCTGAAGGCGACAACGCTCGCACCGTTCACCAGCGTATCGTTTTGGGACAAACGATTGGCAGAGTATGCGGACGCGTCGTGCCTGCCGCTGCTTGCCGTTGATGACGACAACGTCACGGGGTTGCTACTGGTGCGCGGCTACGCAAGCTACATTCGGCGCAAACACTGCGCGACCATTGACATGCTCGCGGTGCGTCCTGATTGTCAGCGCAAAGGCATTGGGCGCGCGCTGGTCAACGCGGCTATCAACGCCTGCGATCAATGGCTGCAAATCCGTCGCATTGAGGTCGCCGTGGACGCGCACAGCGTGGCACTGCAGGGCTTTTTTGCTTCTCTCGGATTTGCCGCAGAAGGCGTGAAGCGTAAAGAGATGCTGCACGCGGCGCGCTACGTTGACAGCGCCGTGATGTCGCGCATCAACGCCCTTATGATGCCCGCACCGGCCTCACCTGCGCTCGCCGTACGCAAACGCCCGCGCACGTCGGCTGTGCTGAAAATTACCATTCGTCCCGCGACCGAAGACGACGCGGAAGCGTTCGCAAAAGTGTTCGCGGATCGCAGCGCATCGAACGGCACCTTGCAGCATCCCTACACCTCGGCTGCCGTGTGGCGCTCCCGTTTGGCGGGCAACGTGGGCACCCGGCAAGTGGCCTTCGCGGCGCTCGTCAATGGCCGCGTGGTGGGCAATGCGGGCTTGCATCCGATTAACGACAACCCGCGTCAGAAGCACGTGTGTAGCCTTGGCATTTCGATTGCCGAGGCGTATCAGGGGCGCGGCGTGGGCCGTGCATTGATGAACGCCTGCCTTGATTTCGCGGACAACTGGGCGAACTACGCACGCGTCGAATTGACCGTTCACGCCGACAATGCCCGCGCTGTGAAGCTGTACGAGTCGCTGGGTTTTCAGCATGAAGGACGGCTGCGCGACTATTCGTTTCGTGAAGGCGGCTACGTGGACGCGCTATTCATGGCGCGAGTCACGCACGCGCTGAAAAAGACGCAATAGCTTTTCGCTGCGAGCTCGTTTTAACTAGGGCTAGGTCGACAATTTAGGCAAAGTCAACTTTTGCAGTGAATTACGCTTAACCCCAATGCGGATGGGCTTTTCCGCCAAAAGCTGTTATCTTTTACAATCCCGTTTTCCTCTTTCGGGCGCTTGCCGTTTCCGCCGCCTCACCGACGCAGAGACGCAAAACGGGCGGCACCGGTCAAATTCCATAACCGGAAAAACCACTCAATAACATCAGTTTAACTCGCCTTGCAAATGATAAAGGCAACCTAACATTTCGATTGTCGCTTAGTACTTTAGCTATTAAGCCCGTCGCAAAAATTAGGAAAACTAAAAAATGTCATTAATTAACTCCTCCGTCAAACCGTTTAAAGCCAACGCTTATCAAAACGGAAAATTCATCGAAGTCTCCGACGCTACGCTCAAAGGAAAGTGGGCGATCATGATGTTCTACCCCGCCGACTTCACCTTCGTTTGCCCCACCGAGCTTGAAGATATGGCCGATCATTACGCCGCGTTTCAGAAGCTGGGCGTTGATGTTTACGGCATTTCAACCGACAGCCATTTTGCGCACAAAGCGTGGCACGATACGTCTGACGCCATCAAAAAAGTGACCTACCCGTTGATCGGCGACCGCACCGGTGCCATCACCCGCAACTTCGATGTGATGATTGAAGAGGACGGCATGGCAATGCGCGGCACCTTTGTCATCAACCCTGAAGGCAAGATCAAGCTGTGTGAAATTCATGATGACGGCATTGGTCGCGACGCGGCTGATTTGTTGCGCAAAGTGAAGGCCGCGCAATACGTGGCGGCGCATCCCGGTGAGGTGTGTCCCGCGAAATGGACTGAGGGCGCAAGCACGTTGACGCCGTCGCTGGATCTTGTGGGCAAGATTTAGTCTTTCAGCCATACCGGCGAAGGCCGGTATCCACGCCCTCTCTCAAGTTCCGAGCTTGCACTGGGCGTGGGCCCCGGCCTGCGCCGGGGTGACGAATAATTTCTTAAGTTTTATATGTGGAGCACACGCCCAACGGCTCGTAGTTGCCACCCGTTTTATGAATGTGAATTGTCATGCTGGATGCAAACCTCAAAACCCAATTAGCGACGTATCTCGAAAAGGTCGTGCTACCGATTGAGCTTGTCGCGTCGCTTGATGATCGCGCAGCGTCGGTGGAGATGCTTGCGTTGCTGCAAGAAATCGCGAGCCTGTCTCCGCGCATCACCTTGATCGAGCGACGTGGTGACGACGAGCGCAAACCATCGTTTCGCATCAACCGCATCGGCACCGACATCGGCGTGCGCTTTGCGGGCATTCCGCTAGGCCATGAATTTACCTCACTCGTGTTGGCGCTGTTGCAGGTTGGCGGGCATCCGTCGAAGGCTGCAGCGGATGTAATTGAGCAGGTGAAAAGTCTTGACGCGGAATATCACTTTGAGACGTATTTTTCGCTCTCTTGTCAAAACTGTCCTGACGTGGTGCAGGCGCTGAATTTGATGGCGATATTGAATCCAAAAATTCGGCACACAGCCATTGACGGCAGCCTGTTTCAGGATGAAGTTGCCGAACGGCAGGTGTTGGCGGTGCCGAGCATTTTTTTGAACGGAAAACCGTTTGCGCAAGGTCGCATGGAGCTGCCAGAAATTCTCGCGAAAATTGACACGGGTGCCGTCGCCCGCGACGCGGCAAAGCTTGATGCTAAGGGCACGTTTGATGTGCTGATCGTCGGCGGAGGCCCAGCCGGCGCGGCCGCAGCCGTGTACGCAGCGAGGAAGGGCATTGTGACCGGCATCGCGGCTGAGCGATTCGGCGGTCAGGTGCTCGACACGATGGGCATCGAGAATTACATCTCGATCAAAGCCACCGACGGCCCACATTTCGCGACCGCGTTAGAGCAGCACGTCAAAGCGTACGAAGTTGACTTGATGAACCTGCAACGCGCCGAGTCGCTCGCGTCCGTTGACGACCTGATCGAAGTGAAACTGAAGAGCGGCGCAACGCTCAAATCACGCACGGTGATTCTGGCCACCGGCGCGCGGTGGCGCAACATGAATGTGCCGGGCGAGACCGAGTATCGCAACAAGGGTGTGACGTATTGCCCGCATTGCGACGGACCGCTCTTCAAAGGCAAACGCGTCGCCGTGATCGGCGGCGGCAACTCAGGCGTTGAAGCGGCGATTGATTTGGCGGGGCTGGTGTCGCATGTGACGTTGCTGGAATTCGCGACCGAATTACGTGCTGACGCGGTGTTGCAGCGCAAGCTCAACAGCTTGCCGAATGTGACCGTCATTACCAACGCGCAGACGACTGAGGTGATCGGCGACGGTAGCAAAGTGCAGGGCTTGATCTATAAGGATCGAGCGACGGAGGCTGCACATACGCTGCCGCTGGAGGGCGTGTTTGTGCAGATTGGTTTGTTGCCCAATACGGATTGGTTAAAGGGCACCGTCGAGCTGTCGAAACACGGCGAAATAATGGTCGATTCGCATGGCCGCACCAACGTGCCCGGCGTGTTCGCTGCGGGCGACGCTACGACCACGCCGTTCAAACAAATCGTAATCGCGGCCGGCGAAGGATCGAAGGCGGCGCTCAGCGCGTTTGATTATTTGATTCGGATGACAGCACCCGTGGCGTAGTTTGATATGAGCCAAAATGGGCAAAAGCTAATGTGTTATCGCCGCCTGTGAATCAACGGTCAGTGCTGAGGTTTCCCCACCCATTGCGCTGAGGCAAATTCAGGCCCGAAGCCCAATCGCTCATGTCATTTTCCAGCGGTTGGCGAGCCTACAATCCAGCCTTTTTTTGGCAACGCTGATGGGGACTTCGATGACGACATAGCCTGTGCTAATTCGCAGTTGCGGGTTTCGCACATTGCGTAAGCGTGCGATGAAACTTGTGCTTCTTGCTGCGCTCATGTCGGCGGGCGTCGTGGTGCACGCACAGGCCCCCGCGCCGGATTTTGACGTTAACGGCAGTGCCGGTTGTGACGCGGCTGTTGATGCTCTACTCACAGCGCGCTATCTTTCAGGATTTCGTGGCGAAGCGCTGATCGCGGGTTTGTTGCCAAGTAATGGCGGTGTTACGCAGCAAAACGTTACCGCGAAATTGCTAGCGCTCACCGCGTCGCCAGGGCTCGCGCTCGACCTGAATGGCGATGGTGAGATCGACGCAACCAACGATGCGCTGTTATGGTCTCGCTTGGCGCGTGGCGTGACGAACCCTACGGCACTGCTTACCAATGTCAAGTCGGGCACACGAGATGCGCCCGCAATGCAAGCGTACTTCGCGGCCAGATGCGCAACAACGTCAGGAATGCCGTGGCCGGTTTGGACGAGCGCGATACCGGCGGTGCCACCGTCAACCACCGGCAAAACTTATTACGTCGCGAGGGCATTAATCTCCTCAATTCCGCCTCTGGTGTGGCCGGGACGCCGATCACCTACGGCTCATACGGCGATGGCGAAGTAATCGTCGACGGATCGGCGAAAGTCGTCTGAACCTTAGGTGCGAGTACAGACACGGTATCAACGGCCACTATTGCGTTCACGCCGGTTGCAGTGGTGGTCAATGAAGTGCCGCTGAAACAGGTGTCGTCGTCGGCCGCCATTGCGAGCGGCAGCGGCACGCGGGAATTTAGCGGCACGACGATTACTTCCGATCTCAGCACCAATGCGTCCAAGCTTGCAGACGTGATCGTGCCGAATAATGAAGGCGCGCAAACACACGTTTTTTATTACGCAAAGAACCACTACACCTATACAGCGTGTGCATGATGCTGGCCGACGAATACAACTCGGGTGAGCCCACCACCGGCTACGCCAATCTCTACAACACCTCGGTCTACAACAACATTGTGGCAGGCTGCCCAATCGCGATCTTTGATTACGCCGAAGGTACGCCAACCACTCTCAATCATGGCATCAAAAATACGCTCATCGCAAACAATGTGTTCATCATGGCGGTTGATAGAACGCCCTACACCAATGCGGGAACTAGCGTGTTTGGCATCAGGTTGGCAGACAACGGCACACGCAATGTCAACACCATGATCGTCAACAACATTGTGTACGGCTTCACGGGCGACCCGCTGGTGCACCGCGATGCGTCACGTTCGGGAGTTACGCTCGACTACAACGTGTATTACAGCGCCGGTACGGCAACGCCGTTTGAGGCGGGCTTCAACTCGCTAACGCGCTTTAACTTTGCCGACTGGCGCGCGGCGAGCGGGTCTGATGCGCACAGCGTGTACGCGAACCCCAAGCTCATTAATGTCAATGTGTTTGATCAGCCCAGCGACTATGCGAACGCCAAACCTCAAGCAAGTTCTCCGGCAATCGGCATAGGCAGTGTGCTGTCGGGCTGCAGCATCAATGCCACGTGCGCTTTCATGAAAAATTTTGCCAAATGCAAACCGCGCAACGTGGGATATCGGCGCATTTGGAGGTGAAAGGTTGGCGCAACTTAATCAAGTAACTTTTGCGTGAAACCTCCGCTACATTGGGGCTAAGCTTAATAAAACGAACTTGTCGACTTTAACCATAAATCGCGTTTAGCCCTTGTTAATTAGGGCGCACAGCTCAAAGCTGTATCGTAATTTTTTTGTTTTGCGGTCACGCGTGATGCGTGAACTTCGTCGCCGTCCTACAACGCATGAAGCATTGGCGGTGTACCGTACGCAGTATCTATGGCACTCAATTTCTTCAGCCGTTGGCGCGCCGCACGCGACGCCAGCCACCAGCTTGAAACGCTTCTCGCGCAGGCCAATCCTTGTGCCCCGCTCGGCACCCGAAACGAGTGGCTGATGGAGCTGGGCTACTGGTTGCGTCGCGCCACGCCGGGCACGGTCACAGTTGCCGATCCAGCGGTGACATTTTCCGAGCACACGCGGTTGCGTTTTTTGTTGCAAGTGCTGGATCGTAATGCCGCGCAGGCCGAGCGTTTTGGCGCAACGGTGCGCAGCATTCTCAAAGAAAACGATGCGCGTTCGCTGTTTGCAGACACGGGCATGGCCGCTCGCCCCGGCTTGTTTGGCGAGCTCGTTTCGCGCGTGCACGTGCGCGCGTTGCCGGTCGCGCCCAATCAGGCGGAGTTGTCGGTGGTGTTCGCGCTGTTGTTCATTTCGGAGCGCGATGCGGCGTGGGTTGCCGCACTCGATGCGCCGCTGCTTTCGCGCTTGGTGCAACACATCAGCGTTGGGGCCAGCGCGGCTGACTCTGCGATGCCGGAGCTGGCCGCAGCGCTTGACGACAGCATCGTGTTGCTCTGTCATCAAATCGCCGCCACCGCGCTTGAGGCACCGATTCGGCAGCGCCTGGACAACCCGCATGAAAGCGCGCGCGTGTTGATGCAGCTGTCGAAGTTGGCGCACGATTTGATGTTGAGCGCGAGCGACAGTGATGCGCGGCCACAACTGCTCAACAGCCTGCGCGCAGCGTTGGCCGACGCGCGGGTTGCGATCGACAGCGTGTACGAACATCTGGAGCGCTTCGGCGTGTCGGTTGACGTGGTGTTTCAGGTGGAGCGCACGCGACTGCGCATTGATCGCGTCGACCAATTGCTCGCGGTGTGGGCAGACCGCACGCAGCTCACTAATTATTCCGCGCTGACCTCGCAATTGATCGAGGCGAACCTAAACCGCAGCAGTATCGGTGGCCTGTTGGCAGAGACTTATTCACTGCTCGGTCGCAAAGTGGTTGAGCGAAGTGCCGAGACCGGTGAGCACTACATCGCGCGCACCCGCAAAGATTATTTCGGCATGTTGCGCATGGCCGCAGGCGGCGGCGTGGTGACCGCCTTCACGGTGTATTTGAAGTTTTTCATCACCTCATTGCAACTAAATAAGTTTGTCGAAGGCGTGCTGTATTCATTCGATTACATCGCCAGTTTTTTAACCATTCACTTTGCGCACTTCACGCTGGCCACCAAGCAGCCCGCGATGACCGCACCCGCGCTCGCGCAGAAGTTGGGCGACGTTGGCACCAAGGAAGGCCGCCTGGCTTTTGTTGAAGAAACGGCGGCGCTGATTCGCTCACAAGTCGCCGCCATCACCGGCAATCTGGCGCTGGTGTTTCCGGTGGCGTTGGTTACGCAAATGGCTGCGACCCATTTCTTCGACCACAACCTGATCAGCGCAGAAAAAGCGCAGGCCACGATTGACGGATTTTCTCTACTCGGGCCCACGCCAATTTATGCCGCGTTCACCGGCGTGTTGCTGTGGCTGTCGAGCTTGACTGCGGGATGGGCCGACAACTGGTTTGCGCTGCATCGCCTGCATGACGCACTGGCCTATCAGCGGCGCTTGAAGTGGGTGTTTGGCGAGGGGCGTGCGCAGCGCATTGCCGATTTTGCGCGGCATCACGTGGCCGGTGTGGTGGCCAACGTGTCGCTCGGCCTGATGCTCGGCATGGTGCCCACATTGATGGCGTTTGTTGGCATTCCGCTCGATGTGCGCCACGTGACGTTGAGCACCGGATCGGTCGCAGCCGCCATCGGTGTGCTCGGGCTGGAGACGTTGAAAACGCCCGCGCTGTGGTGGGCGGTCGGTGGCATCGCGTCGATGGGCGTGCTCAATCTGGCCGTGAGTTTTGCGCTGGCGTTTTCAATGGCGTTGCGCTCGCAGGGCCTGCGCACCGGCATGCGCCGACGCTTGCGGCGCAATGTGTTGCGCTACGTGGTGCAGCATCCATTGAAGGTGATTTTGCCGCCGAAAATGTAGGAGCGGCTCTGCCGCGACCCAAGGTTGCGGTCGCCGCTTTGGGTCGCGGCAGAGC
>JAYSRA010000154.1:0-19058 GCA_043721275.1 Burkholderiales bacterium | reverse complement strand
TTGAGGGCGATGCTGCCGAGATTGCTCCATGCTGCCGTCGCCTCCAAGCCTCATCCGCTGTCCCAGATACGGCTTCCGGAGCCAGCTTGCTAATCAGGAGTCGACTTTAAGCATTTATTTGCGTCAGCCCCAAATAAATGGCGCTTCTAGCCAAAAGCTGATACTTACAATTCACTCATTTTCGAGTAACGGAGACACCGCGATGGACATGAAAGACAGCCGCATCATCAACGCCCCGCAGGCCAAAGTATGGGCGGCGTTGAATGACCCGGCCATGTTGAAACTTTGCATCATCGGCTGCGACAGTTTGGAGGCCACCGCTCCGGACACGTTTGTGGCCGCGATGAGCGTGAAGGTCGGCCCGGTCAGCGCCAAATTCAAGGGCAAATTGCAGCTCGAAAACGTGCAGCCGCCGAACAGCTACACGCTCAAATTTGAAGGTCAGGGTGGGCCCGCCGGTTTCGCCAACGGCACGGCGGGCGTGTCGCTCACCGCTGAAACGCCCAGCACCACGCGCTTGGACTACACCGCCAACGCGATGATCGGCGGCAAACTCGCACAAGTCGGATCACGATTGGTGGACGCGGCGGCGCGCAAAATTGCCGACGATTTTTTCTCGAAGTTTGACGCGTTGGTGGCGGAGCCGCTCGTCGTTGCCGACACGGCTGTAGCGCCGCAGAACGTCGTAGCCGTGGCTGCAAAACCAGCGATCCCGGTCTGGGTGTGGGTGGTCGGTGCCGTGATCGTCGTCGCCGCGCTCTACAAGTGGTGCCTGTAGGGCGGAACGCTCGCGGTTCCGCCTCGTAGCGGCGCCGCAGACATTTCAGCCCCCAGCGTCGTCTCGGCGCCCCATTCGGCGGAACCGCAAGCGTTCCGCCCTACTCGTTTCTGCAGGAGCGGCGCAAGCCGCGAGGGCGGCACGCCGTGAATTCGCGGCTTGCGCCGCTCCTACAGTAGTTGTGTTGCCCATGCTTAAATACACGCCTCCGCATCGCAAACAACGTCATGTCCAACACCGCCATTCCCCATCAACTCGCCCTGCAACATGCGCTGAAATCAGCTGCATGGGCGGGCCTTCGCTTTTCGTCTGAAACCACCACCCAGCGCTGCGTGCGCAACGATAAACCTGATCGCAACGAAAGCTCGCTTGAAGAAGGCGCGATGTGCGAGGTGCTCGTTGATGGGCACTTTGGCTATGCGGCCACAGCGGACTTAAGCGTTGCCGGTTTGCAGCGCGCATTTGACCGCGCCGTTGCCACCACGCGCGCCACAAGCGCACACAAAGTGCACGCGTTCTCCGCCACACAACGACCGCAGGCCAACGGCAGCTACACCAGCGCGCGTCTACGTAATCTCGACGCAACCAGCGTGACCGAAATCACCGATTGTTTGCTGGCCGCGTCGATGTCGATGAACCTGTCGGACAAGCTCGTCAACCGCAGCGCCAGCGCGATGATCGTGCAGACGCAAATCAACTTTTTTTCGTCGAACGGATCGGAGACGCGGCAAAGTTTTGATCTGGTCGACATCACGCTTTCAGCGACCGCTGCTGAAGGGCTCGAATCGCAAACGCGAAGCTGGTGGCGGACGGGGCAATTCGGTGGCGAATCGTTCAACAGCGCCACGTTTGCCGAGCAGGGCGAGCGCGTCGCGCGCGAGGCGCTGGCTTTGTTGGCAGCCGAGAACTGTCCGTCCGGGCGCATGGATTTAGTGTTGATGCCCGATCAGATGATGTTGCAAATTCACGAGTCGATTGGCCACCCGCTAGAGCTTGATCGCATCCTTGGTGACGAGCGAAATTACGCGGGCTGGAGCTTTGTCAAAAAGGAGGATTTCGGGCACTTGAAATATGGCTCAAAGTTGATGAACGTGTCGTTTGATCCGACCCGCGCCAACGAAATGGCGAGCTACGATTTTGACGACGGCGGCAACCGCGCGAGCAAACAAATGCTGATCGAAAATGGCGTGCTGCAACGCGGCTTGGGTGCGCTTGAATCGCAAACGCGTTCAGGTTTGCCGGGTGTGGCGAATTTTCGCTCATCGTCATGGAATCGCGCGCCGATTGACCGCATGGGCAACATCAATCTGGAGCCGGGCACGTCCTCAATCGAGGAGTTGATCGGCGAGGTCGAACACGGCGTGGTGATGCACACCAACCGCTCATGGTCGATTGACGATTACCGCAACAAATTTCAGTTCGGTTGCGAGTATGCGCAGATGATTGAGCACGGCGCGCTCGGGCGTGTCGTGCGGAACCCAAATTATCGCGGCGTAACGGTCGATTTTTGGAGCCGCCTCGCGGGCGTCGGCCACACCGATGTAACGTTCGGCACCGCCTTCTGCGGCAAGGGTGAGCCGAGCCAAGTGATTCGCGTCGGGCATGCCTCACCGCCGTGCCTGTTCCGCGATGTTGAAGTGTTCGGGGGCCAAGCATGAGCACGGGCACATTCGCGGCTCGCGTGCGCGAGCATTTCGATGCCGTGGCGACGCACGTTTTCAGCGGAATCACAGCAGGCGAAGAGCTGACGATCAACATCACCGCAGAAGAAACGCTGTTCGTGCGGTTTAACAATAATCGTGTTCGGCAAAACACCGACGTTGAACAGATCAATGTGTCGTTGCGCTTGCAAAGCACGGGCCGCACTGTTGAAAAATCGCGCACCTTGTCGTGCGATCTGGGTGCCGATCTGGCAGCGATGACGAGCCTGCTTGCGAGCTGTCGCGACGAGGTGCTGAGCTTGCCTGTCGATCCGAATCAGGTGCCGATAGAAAACAATGGCAGCAGCAGCGAAGCGTTCACGGGTGCGTTGCTCGCGCCTGAAGCGGTCGTGTCCGCCGTCGTGGCACCCGCTCAAGGGTGCGACATGGCGGGCTTTTACGCGGGCGGTGTCAGTATTCGCGGCAACCGAAATTCGAAGGGCCAGAGTCACTGGTTTGCAACTGAAACATTCTTCCTCGATTACTCGATTTACAACGGCCCGAAAGCGGCCAAAGGAAGCTATGCGGGGTCAACGTGGAATGGCACCGAGTGGGCCGCAAATCTCGGCCACACCAAAGCAATGCTCGCGTTACTCGACAAGCCGCAGCAGGACGTAAAACCCGGTTCGTATCGCACTTATCTCGCGCCCCGTGCGTTCTCCGATTTGCTCGGCATGCTCAACTGGAACGCGCTCTCCGCGTCGGCTTGGAAGCAGGGCCGCAGCCCGTTCAAAAAACTCGCCGAGCACGAGGCTACGTTGTCGCCCTTGTTGAACGTTGAAGAGAATTTTTCGATGGGCTTGACACCGCGCTTCAACAGCCTAGGCGAGGTGTCAGAAACGCGCGTTCCGCTCATCGGCGGTGGGGTGCTCAAAAACCTGTTGGTGAACTCACGCACCGCCAAAGAATACGACTTGGCCGCCAACGGTGCCTGCGCAGAGGAGAGCCCGCGTGCGATGGATGTGAGCGCTGGAACGCTTGATGAAAAAGACGTACTCGCCGCGCTCGGCACCGGACTGTATTTGTCCAATCTGCACTACCTCAACTGGAGCGATCCGGTGTCGGCTCGCGTGACGGGCATGACGCGCTACGCGTGCTTCTGGGTGGAGGACGGGGTGATTAAAGGGCCGATTAAAGATTTGCGCTGGGACGAAAGTCTGTACGGCGTGCTGGGAAACAAGCTTTTAGCTCTGACTTCGCACACTGAGGTTGACCCGGCGGTGGACACGTATTTTCAGCGCTCACTCGGCGGCTCGCGCACGCCCGGTGCGTTGATTGAAGGCTTCACGTTCACGCTGTGATTTTTTGTGGGAGCGGTGTCACCGCGACTGACGCGTCGCGTCTGAACAGCCGCGGTGACACCGCTCCCACAAAGCAGCCGACGTTGTTGCGACGCAACACAACGCTAAAGTTAACGCTCACGTCACAAAAGTCGATGCCGCGCGTTGCAAAAAACACCATTGAATAAGCGTTCAAACCCCTTCCGTTTGCACGCGCTTTGTCCTATGCTCGCCGTGCCACCGCAAGGGGCAGGGGAGTCGATAAGAATCGGCGTTTAGTAATTTTGGAGGAGTGCGATTTTGAAATTAAATGTCAATGGGAAACCCGCAAATTTTGACGGCGATCCCGATACCCCGATCCTGTGGGTGCTGCGTGACCACCTTGATGTCACGAGTCCAAAATTTGGCTGCGGCATGGCGCTGTGTGGAGCGTGCACCGTGCATCTGGACGGCGCGCCGATACGCTCGTGTTCAACACCTGTCGCGGCCGCCGTCGGTAAAAAAATTACCACCATTGAAGGCTTGCCCGTCAAGGTTGGCAAGGCGTTGCAAGACGCGTGGATTGCCGAAGAAGTGCCGCAGTGCGGCTACTGCCAGACCGGGCAGATGATGAGCGCCGCAGCACTCATCACCAAAAATGCCAAGCCGTCCGAGACGGAAATCATCGCAGCCATGGACGGTAATGTGTGCCGCTGCGGCACCTATCACCGCATTCAAAAAGCCATTGTCCGCGCTGGTAACACCGTCGCTGGCGCTAAAGCATAAGGGGGGCGAGATCATGAAAAAGCATTCATTGCAAGACAAGCTCGCATCGTCCTCGCGTCGCGGCTTTATCAAATCGACCGGCGCGCTCTCCGGCGCTTTGGTCATAGGCTTTCAACTGCCGCAAGCGGGCGCCAAAACTGAAGCCGCCACTGCGGGCGCAGCGCTCAGCAACGCGTGGGTCAAGGTTGATTCAAAGGGTGCGGTGACGTTAATTTGCCATCGCTCCGAAATGGGCCAAGGCGTATACACGTCCATGCCGATGTTGGTGGCTGAAGAATTAGGCGTACCGTTGTCGGCGGTCAAAATCGAGATGGCACCGTCCGCGCCGGTCTACATCAACGCGATGTTGGGCGGACAAATTACCGGCGGCTCAACCTCCGTGCGCGACGCGTGGACCAAGCTGCGCGAAGCGGGCGCGTCGGCTCGCATGGTGCTGGTGGATGCTGCGGCGGACACGTGGAAAGTGCCTGCGGGTGAATGCACGGCTGCCAACAGCATGGTGATGCACAAGAGCGGCAAGAAGCTCGCCTACGGCGCGCTGGTGGCCAAAGCCTCCACCATGAAGGCCCCTGAAAAAGTCGCGTTGAAAGACCCAAAAGACTGGACCATCATCGGCAAAAACAAGCCGCGTTTGGACACACCGGCGAAGGTTTACGGTAAGGCGCAATACGGCATTGACGTCAAGAAACCCGGCATGCTGGTGGCCTCGCTCGCGCAGGCTCCAGTGATGGGCGGCAAAGTGATCAAGTTCAACGATGCCAAAGCCAAAGCGGTTAGCGGCGTGGTGAGCGTGGTGCAAATCACTGACGGCATCGCCGTGCTCGCCAAGGATTTCTACACCGCGAAAAAGGGTCGTGACGCGCTAGAGATCGAATGGGACAACGGCCCCAACGCAGCACTCGACAATCAGGAAATCGAGGCGCAATTGCGCACCGCATCGGTTAACCCCGGTGCCGTGATGCGCAAAGACGGCACCGGCATTGCCGATATGGCCAAAGCTGCGAGCAAAGTTGAGGCCGAATACGAGCTGCCCTTCCTCGCGCACGCAACCCTTGAGCCGGTGAACTGCACCGCCGAAATCAGCAACGGCGAATGCCACATTACCGGCCCCATCCAGTTTCAGCAGGGCGCGCAGTATGGCGTCGCGGCAGCGGTCGGCATGCCACCGGAAAAGGTGTTTATTCACACCACGTTCTTGGGCGGCGGATATGGTCGCAAGCTTGAATTAGATTTTCAGATTCAAGCCGCGCAAATCGCTAAAGCGGTCGGTAAACCGGTCAAGTTGTTGTGGAGCCGTGAGGACGACATGACGCATGACTTCTATCGTCCGCTGTCGTTGCATCAAATGGCTGCGGGCCTCGACGAAAAGGGCAACGTCACCACGTTCCATAGCAAGATGACCTCACCCTCGGTCACCGCGCGTGCGTTTCCACCCGTCGTGCAGAACGGTAAGGATCCGTTCATGGCCGAAGGCTCGGAGAACTTGACCTACAAGATTCCGAACGTGCAGATCGAGAATGTCATTCACGACACCGGTATTCGCGTGGGCTACTGGCGAAGCGTGTCTAACGCGATGAATGCGTTTGCCGTTGAAAGCTTTATGGACGAAATTGCTCTGGCGAATAAGCAGGATCCAGTGGCGATGCGCATGGAGATGCTTAAGGGCGATGCGCGCTCGCAAAACGTGCTGAAAATGGTCGCAGACAAAGCAGGCTGGGGCAAAGCACCGGCAGGTCGCGCGCTCGGCGTGGCGCAAATGGAGTGCTACGGCACGCATGCAGCGCTGGTCGCCGAGGTATCGATGGGCAAAAACGGCCCGGTGGTGCACAAGATAACCGCCGTGGTTGATTGCGGCGTGGCCGTGCATCCCGATCAAGCGCATGCGCAGATTGAGTCCGGCATTTTGCTCGGCTTCTCCAGCGGCATGAAAAACTCCATCACGATCAAAGAAGGCCGCGTGGAGCAAACCAACTTCCACAACTACTCCATGTTGCGCATGAGCGAGGTACCGGCGATTGACATCACCTTCGTACCAAGCACCGTTTCACCCGGTGGCCTAGGCGAAGTCGGCGTGCCACTGGTGATGCCAGCAATTGCCAATGCCGTGGCTGCGTTGACCGGCAAGCGAGTGCGTAAATTGCCGCTGATGGCGTCGTTCGCGTAGCGCTTTTTACGGCGTTAAAAAGCCCGCTTCGGCGGGCTTTTTTTGTTATTGATTTGTTGTGCGTCACGCGTTTTGTAGGGTGTGCGCCACAGCGCGTACCACCTTCGACAACGCAGACGTCATCGAACACAACGATGTGCGCATTGTGATGCCCGTAACATGCGCACCCTCAGCGGTCATCAACGACAAGCATGTTGCTTTTCCACTCCCACGTAAACTGCCCCACGTGATCCAATACCGCATGCCCACCCTTTACCACTGCATCAGCGCCCGTTCTTTCCGCGTCTTGTGGATGCTCGAAGAACTGCGCCTGCCTTACGAGCTGCGCATGCTGGCGTTCCCGCCGCGTGCGAATGACAAGGCGTTTCTTGAGATCAATCCGCGCGGTACGGTGCCGCTGTTTATTGATGGTGCAACGCGCATGACAGAGTCTGCGGCGATTTGCGAATATTTGGCGTTGCGACACTCGCCTGGCGCGCTGAACGTCGCGGCGGATGAGCCCGATTTTGGCGACTACCTGAACTATTTGCACATGAGCGACACGACGCTTACGTTTCCGCAAACGCTGGTGTTGCGCTACTCGCGCTTGGAGCCCGCCGAGCGACTGCAGCCGCAGGTGGCGGACGATTACAGCAAGTGGTTTCTGTCGCGTTTGCGCACGCTGGAGCCGCATCTGGCGGCGCGTGAATTCCTCTGCGCGAGGCGCTTCACGGCGTCGGATGTGGCGGTCGGCTATCCGCTGCTGTTGGCCGAGTTACTTGGCCTGCATGCGCGCTTCACGCCTGCAATTGCGCAGTACTGGCAACGGTTGAAAAGGCGCGACGGATTCATTCGTGCGATGGCGACACAAGACGCAGCAGCGCGCGAGCAGGGCGTTTCCACGCTGCCTGCGACCGTCGCAAATTGACGAGATTTTTGCATCAACTTTGTGTGATGACGGCGTTCGCAATGGCAGCGATCACATGAATCGTAAAAAGTCGACTTACGCTAATAGCTGTCGGTAACTCAACATTTATGGCGGTTTCAGCAGAAAGCTGATGCACTCTCATAGCCGAAAAAAGCAGGACAAAGTGCGATAGCAGCGCTGAGCTGTTGACGCGCGCGTGTGAGTGATTTTGACGGCACTATAAACTGGTGACGCGTCGTTTTTGCAAGTGATATTTGGCCAGTGACCGCGTTACGAGCTGCTCGCAATGCGCGTTTACAAGAGCGTACATTGCGATGGCTGCGCGCCCCGCGCCGCGTACTTCACCCCGTAAATCAGCGCGCAGAAATGCGTTGAAGATTAACACCGCCCGGCCATGCTTACGCGTCAGTTAGAAATTTTCAGAACGGTGATGCGCGCGGGATCAACCGCGAAGGCAGCATTGACGCTCTCGATCTCACAGCCCGCCGTTAGCCAGTCTATCAAGCAGCTGGAAGCGCATGCCGGATTCACGCTATTCGTTCGCTTGCGTTCGCGCCTATTACCGACGGCCGAGGCGCATGCTTTGCTCGCCGAGGTTGACCGTGCATTTGTCGGCCTGGACGCGATTGAGCATCGCATTCGCTCGTTGCGCGATGGCGGCATCGACACGCTATCGATCGCCGTCTACCCCGCACTCGGATTGGGTTTTATGCCACGCGCGTTAGCAAGGTTCGCGCGCAGCCAAGCAGAACGAAAACTGCCGCGCATCTCGTTGCAGGTATGCAGTTCAAAAGATGTTCTACAGCGCGTCAGATCTGCTGAGGTCGACTTCGGGTTGATGGCTGACGAGCTCCCTCCGCTGGGGGTGGAACACTCCGTCTTCGCCACCATGCCCGCTGTTGTGGTGTTGCCGCGTCATCACGCGCTTGCCAAGCGGGCATCGATACCGCCAAAACTGCTCGCGAAACATCCGCTCATTGCGCTCAATCCGGAGGACGCCGCGCGCAAACGATTAGCACTGCTTTTCGAGCAAGAAGGCGAGCGGATGTGTGTAGCTATCGAGACGCCTTACGCGGCCAGCGTGTGCGCACTGGCGCGGGTGGGCCTGGGCGTCGGTGTAGTCAACCCGCTGACCGCCCTTGACTACATGGGCGCGGAGCTGGTGGTGCGTCCGCTAGAGCGTGCCACTGACTTCACCTCCGTGTTGGTGATACCGCTGGGGAAGCCACTAACATCGGCTGCGCGGCAGCTCATCTCCGCTATGCGCTCACAGCTGGAGGCCGACCTTGCTGCGCTTCAGCAGGCCATTGAGTTGGGTTGATTGACGCAAGTTTTTCAAAGTAATAAGTTTTGCTTATCAACTGAGTAGAAGTCAAGCGAGCGCTCGCCCATGTAATCGGCAAAATTGTGGTGTGCTTATTCCGTTTTTTTGCATCATGATTATTTTCCCGAGACCGATTCGACTGTGATCGCCGACGCCCGCCACTCCGCGCCGCTCGCGAACGCCCGACGCAATCCGAAACTGATTGGGCTTGGCTGTATCCGATGTAATTTTCAAAGCGAGTTGTTGGACTTCTCCGATGGCTGTCCACAGTGCGCTCACGAAGGCCATGCGGCGAATTTAGTTTGCCTATATGCCAGCGGCGGCGCGACCTCATTTGAGCAGTCGATGCCGATGCCGTACAGCGACCTGCCCTACCTTGGTCAAGGCAACACGCCCTTAGTGCCGCTGCCTTCATCGCCGCGGCAAACATCGATGCAGCGCAACGGCCACGCTGCGATGTTCAAAATGGAATGCGCCAACCCTACCGGCTCGCACAAGGATCGCATGGCTGCGGTGGGCGTAGCTCACGCCCGCGCGCAGGGCAAAAGCACGGTCATCGCGGCGTCGAGCGGCAATGCGGGTGTTGCCATCGCTGCGTTTTCCGCCGCAGCGGGCTTGGCCTGCGAAATCGCCGTGACCCCTGCGTGCAGCCCGCTGTATCGTGTGCTCATTGCGCGTCACGGTGCAAAAGTGACCGAGTGCGCGTCGGGCCTTGCACGTTGGCAGTATGTGGCTGATCGCTGCGTTGATCCATCGTTTTACGCGCTCACCAATTACGCTTTGCCCGCCGTGGGCTCGCCCGCAGTGGCCATCGAGGGCTACAAACCCATCGCGCTGGAACTACTTCGCGATATGAAGGGCACCAAAATTCACGAAGTATTCGTGCCAGTAGCGCGCGGTGATTTGCTGTGGGGTTTGTATTTGGGTTTCAAGCAAATGCTTGATCAGCGCCTCATCAAGGCGTTGCCAAAGCTGGTTGCCGTTGAGCCGTTTGCGCGGCTCACGCAGGTGCTAGCTGGCGCTGATTATCGAGTGCAGTTTGACGGCACCACGCGTCAGTTATCGACCGCTGGCAGCACGACCACCTTGCAGGCGCTAGAGGCCATTGGCCGCTCAAACGGGCGCGTCGTAGTAGTGCCCGACGCCGCCGCGTTAGTCGCTAGAGACGAGTTGGCCGCGGCGGGCCTGAGCTTTGAGCTTTGCGCTGCCGCCGCCTACGTTGCGTACGCTCAAACCGCGGCCAACAAGGCGTCGGGCGCATCGATCATCATCGCCACTGCGCACGGAAGCCGCGATGCGTTGATAACTTGACCGTCACGTTTGCACCCTCCACTTTTTTTTACACACCGACTCAAGTTCAACTAAAGAAGTACCTATGAATTTATCTTCGCGTGTCACAGGTGCGTCGCGCGCCGCGATCATCGGACTAACGTCCGCACTGCTAGCAGCATCAGCGTTCGCCGATTTTCCTGACAAACCACTGAAAATTATTGTGCCGTGGGCCACTGGCGGCAGCACTGATGCGCTCGCGCGAACGCTGGCGCAACGCGTGTCGCAGACACTTGGGCAATCGGTGATTGTTGAAAATCGCCCCGGTGCTGCAGCAGCCATCGGCACCAGCGAAATGGCCAAGGCCGCGCCGGACGGCTACACGCTCGGCATCATTGAATTGCCGCACGCGTTGGCACCATCCGTGGTGGCCAAATTACCGTACGATTTGCAGAAAGATTTGCAACCAGTGGCAATGATTGGCACCTCGCCCATGATCTTGTTTAGCAGCTCCCAATTGCCCGCCAAAAATGTGGCTGAACTGATTGCCGCTGCCAAAGCGGCACCGGGTCAAATCTCCATTGCCCACAGCGGCAATGGCACCAGCAGTCACGTTGTGGCGGAGCTGTTGCAGCAAAAAGCAGGCGTTAAATTCAATCTGGCGGGCTACAAGGGCTCGGGCTCCGCATTGCTCGATGTCGCGGGCGGCCACGTGCAGGCGCATTTCGCCACACTCGCCAGCGGATTCGGCCCAATGAAAACCGGCAAAGTTAATGCGATGGCTGTGGCCGCCGAGCAGCGCTTAGAGTCACTGAAAGACAGCCCGACATTTGCCGAAGCGGGCGTGAAAGATTTCGTGCTCGAACAATGGTGGGGCGTGGTGGTTCCCAAAGCCACTCCACCCGCAATCATTGAAAAACTTCGTGTCGAAATTAATGCCGCCATTAGCCATCAAAGCATGCAAGATCGAATGCGTGATCTGGCAGTGCAGCCCCGTCCCATGAGCCCGGCGCAGTTCGCAGCCTTTGTCGATTCCGAGGTGAAGCGCTGGGCGGTCGTCGTCAAGACTGCGGGTATCAAGCCGGAGTAAACAGGTGCCGTCTTGGCGGTGGCCGCGACTGCGCATCAAGCATTAGCATCACCACCACGCACCCACCGTAGGTGTGTTTTTGGCGGTTTCTATTTGCCGGCGCTTAACACCCACGCCGCCAGCGTTTTGTGTCGACGTCGCTCACGTTGCTGCTCGCAGGCTTCGGGATAGGGCCCCATTTTCCTGCGCCGCCCGCCTTGATGCTGACAATGAGTTTTGCTTCAGCGTCCTGCTGGCCAGCGTACTTTGCCGCGACCTCGGCAAAGCCGGGGCCGACCAATTTTTTGTCGAGCTGATGGCACGCCATGCAGCCGTTTTTTTCAGCCAAAGCTGAGTTTGCGAAAGCGGGCACGGTGACCATTGCGATGACGATTACGCTTAAGAGGGCACCCATTTTTTCATTGCAAAATGTCCTGAATAAGACGCGTTGTTCCAGCGCTGCCTGACGCGCTGCGCGAGCGCATTGAGGCGCTGTCGGCGGTTGCCGTGGCCAGCCACGGCGCGGCGTTGGTGAGCCAAGGCCGCACGTCTGAACTGGCGCAACTTGCATCGGGAAATCAGCGTAAATGGTTGATGGTGGGCTTCGCACTTTTGACGTTGCTGTTGGGCTTGGCGCTCGGACGCTGGAGCGCCACCGGCGTGGGCAAATCAGGTGGTGGCGACGTTGAGCCGTGGATCGTTGCCGCGAGTAACTATCACGCGATGTATGCCCGCGAAACTGTGCTCGACGGTGGCGAGGCGTAAACGCAAGTGACCGCGCTCAAAGCGCGGCTGTTGACGCAGCACAACATCAGTTTGCAGATTCCAGATTTGAAGTCCGAAGGCCTGCGTTTTATGCGCGCGCAGCAGTTGCAATTTGACGGCAAGCTGGTGATTCAGCTGGTGTACCTGCCGCAAACCGGCCCGCCGATATCGCTCTGCTTAACGCCCACCACGGCACAAGCAAACCGCGCTACCGTGCTCGATCAACAACAGGTGTTGGCATGGCAAACCGGCGCGTGGGCGTATGCGCTGGTCGGGCAAGTCTCCGCGCCCGCGATGCAACGCTTGCGTGAACGATTGCTGCTGCCGCTGGTGTGACGCGACCATCAGCTTTCCTTTGAAACGACCGGTTATCTTGGGCTAAACGCTCTTTTATGCATTAGTCGACAATAGGCTAAAAAGCGCTTTAGCCCCGGCACGTTCGGGATTTACGTGCAAAGCTGTATGCGTCACCATCCGCCTGCCATTTCCGACGGAACTAATCAGGTATTAGCTTGACTAAATTTGTCGGGAATACTATTATTCTTGTAACTCAACCGCGCCAGCTTACCCCCAATTATCGGGCGATTTTGGATGCGTTTAAGTCCTGTTGGTCGAAAAAGCGAGTGCACAACCCGTCATGAAACTCACCACAAAAGGTCGTTTTGCCGTCACCGCCATGATTGACGTGGCGCTGTTTAACCACGGCGAGCCCGTCACGTTGGCCGAGATTTCGGCGCGACAAAAAATTTCGCTCTCCTACTTGGAGCAGCTCTTCGGCAAGCTGCGCCGTCATGGTTTGGTCGACAGTGTGCGCGGCCCGGGCGGCGGCTACAACTTGGCGAAAGCAGCGGGCACCATCAGCGTGTCGGACATTATTTTGGCGGTTGATGAGCCGATTGATGCCACCAGTTGCGCAGGTGAGAAAAATTGTCGTGACGACAGCATTTGCCTCACCCACCACTTGTGGGCGAGCCTTAACGCACATATCTTTACCTACCTTCAAGGCGTGAGTTTGCAGTCATTGGTGGAGGACGCAAAAGCGCGTCGCTCGCCGTCCATTCACGTGGTGAAAGATCACCGCAAACCGGCGTTACCGTTCCCCGTCGCCGCCTGATTTAGCCAATAAGTTTTTGATTAGTTTTTCCAAAGAGCGCAGCAGTAAATGAGTCTCCCAATCTACATGGATTACAGCTCCACCACACCGGTTGATCCGCGTGTGGCCGCCAAAATGATCCCGTTTCTCACCGAGCATTTCGGCAACCCGGCGTCGCGTTCGCATGCGTACGGTTGGGAGTCCGAGGCCGCGGTGGAAGAGGCGCGCGAGCAGGTCGCCGATCTCGTTAATTGCGACGCTAAAGAGATCGTGTGGACGAGTGGTGCGACCGAGTCGATCAACCTCGCTGTCAAGGGCGCGGCGATGTTCTACAAAGAAAAAGGCAAGCACCTTATCACCGTGAAGACCGAGCACAAGGCCACGCTCGACACCATACGCGAGCTTGAGCGGCATGGCTTTGAGGTCACGTATATGGACGTGATGGAAAACGGCTTGATTGACATGAACGTGTTCAAGGCCGCGTTGCGCCCAGACACGATTCTGGTTTCGATCATGATGGTGAACAACGAAATTGGCGTGATTCAACCGATCAAAGAGATCGGTGAAATTACGCGCGCCAAAGGCATCATCCTGCACGTTGATGCAGCGCAGGCAACGGGCAAAGTCATCGTCGATCTGGCCGATTTGAAGGTCGATCTGATGAGCTTTTCGGCGCATAAAACCTATGGCCCAAAAGGCATGGGCGCGCTGTTCGTGCGCAAGAAACCGCGCATTCGTTTAGAGGCGCAAATTCACGGCGGCGGTCATGAGCGCGGCTTTCGTTCGGGCACGTTGGCGACGCATCAAATCGTTGGCATGGGCGAAGCGTTTCGTCTCGCCAAGGTCGAAATGGCCACGGAAAACGAGCGCATTCGCATGCTGCGAGATCGTTTGTACAACGGCTTGAAAGACATTCCTGAGGTTTTTATCAACGGCGACATGGAGCAACGTGTGCCGCATAACCTGAACATCAGCTTCAACTACGTCGAAGGCGAAAGTCTGATCATGGGCGTGAAAGAAGTAGCGGTTTCGTCGGGCTCGGCGTGTACTAGCGCGTCGTTGGAACCGAGTTACGTGTTGCGCGCATTAGGTCGCAGCGATGAGCTGGCACACAGCTCGATCCGCATGACGGTCGGGCGTTTCACCACCGAGCAAGATGTTGACAGCACCATTGCCACGATGAAACGCACGGTAGAAAAGCTGCGCGCGATGAGCCCATTGTGGGATATGCATTTGGATGGCATCGATATATCCCAAGTCCAATGGGCTGCACACTGAGAACCACCGAATTTACGTGTTTCGCGGGCGCACTGCGGCGTTGCTTGCCACCTCGCGTAGATGCATACGCGTCGGCGACAAGCGCCTTGCATTGCATCCCGTGATCGTGGTTCTCTCGGAAATTTAGAAGGGTGGGCACTCCGTGCTCACGCCATACGTAGTCAAGTAAGAGGTAACAAAATGGCATACAGCGAAAAAGTGGTAGACCACTACGAAAACCCCCGCAACGTTGGCGCGTTTGGCAAAGACGAAGCGGATATCGGCACTGGCATGGTGGGTGCGCCCGCCTGCGGCGACGTGATGAAGTTGCAGATCAAAGTCGGCGCGAACGGCATCATCGAAGATGCGAAGTTCAAGACCTATGGCTGCGGCTCCGCGATTGCGTCATCATCGCTGGTCACCGAATGGGTCAAGGGCAAAACGCTCGATGAAGCGATGAACCTGAAGAACACGCAAATCGCCGAAGAGCTCGCGCTGCCGCCAGTGAAAATTCATTGCTCAATATTGGCTGAAGACGCGATCAAGGCGGCGGTGCTCGATTACAAAGCGAAGCACGTCGTCGCTGAAAAAGTAGCTGCGTAGCGATGTAGGGTGGGCAACTTGTTGCCCACGCGTTTACCGAAGTATCGAAAAGTGTTGGTGGGCAACAAGTTGCCCACCCTACGGAGTAAAAAATGCCAGTCACCCTCACCCAAGCCGCCGCCAATCACATCGAAAAATACATTGCCAAACGCGGCAAAGGCATTGGCATTCGTTTGGGCGTGAAGACCACGGGCTGCTCGGGCCTCGCCTACAAACTCGAATACGCCGACGAATCACAAGCCGAAGACATGGTGTTTGAAAGCTACGGCACCAAAGTGTTGATCGACCCAAAAAGCCACGCCGTGCTCGACGGCACCGAGCTCGACTTTCAGCGCGAAGGCTTGAACGAAGGCTTCAAGTTCAACAACCCGCACGAGAAGGCGCGTTGCGGATGTGGTGAGAGTTTTACGGTTTAGTGTGACTTGATTGTGTAGGGTGGGCGCATTTGGCAAATTCGCCGTGCCCACCAAACGTAGGCAAAACAATCTACTTCGCTACGCCACCCTGCGGTGGGCAGAGGCTGCCCACCCTACAAAACCGCATGAATCACTTCACCACCTTCGATCTACCAGCAACGTTTGCGCTAGATGCGCCCGTGCTCTCCGCCCGCTACCGCGACCTGCAAACCGCCGTGCACCCCGACAAATTTGTTAACGCAACCGATGCAGAAAAGCGCGTGGCTATGTCGCGCACAGTGGACGTTAACGAGGCCTACACCACGCTGAAAGATCCGGTGCGCCGCGCGATGCATCTGCTCGCATTGGTCGACATCGACGGCCTCGATGAGAAAAACACGAAGATGCCTGCGGACTTCTTGATGCAGCAAATCGATTGGCGTGAAGCGCTGGCAGATGCGCGCTTAAAGGAAGACGATGATCGGCTGGACGAGATGTCGGGTGAGCTTGAGGGGACGCTATCTTCGCTCGGTGACACGTTTGATGCAGCCTACCGCGGCCAACATTTTGCGGTTGCCACCACGCTCGCTCGCAAAATGCGCTTCATGCAAAAGTTGAGCGAAGAGGTTGATTCGGCGCTCGCTGATTTGGAACACTAACAACATGGCCTTTCTACAAATTTCCGAGCCCAACGAGAGCCCAGAGCCGCACACGCGAAGGCTTGCGGTGGGCATTGACTTGGGCACCACCAACTCGCTGGTGGCGAGCATTCGCAACTCGGTGCCCGAATGCTTGCCTGATGAAGCGGGCGCGACCATGCTGCCGTCGGCTGTTCACTACGGCGAAGCGGGCGTGGTGACGGTTGGCGCAGCTGCTATCGCCCATCGCGGCGAAGACGCGCTCAACACCATCACCTCGGTCAAGCGGTTCATGGGCCGCAGCGTGGTTGATTTGCGTGACGAATCGAGCGCGCGCTACAGCTTCACCACGCCGTCGGGTGACGGCAAAGGGACACTCAAAATCAACACGCGCCACGGCGCGATGTCGCCGATGGAAGTGTCAGCAGACATTCTTCGAACACTTAAAGAGCGAGCCGAGCAAAGCCTTGGCGGGCCGCTGTACGGCGCGGTGATTACCGTGCCGGCGTATTTTGATGATGCGCAACGTCAAGCCACCAAAGACGCTGCAAAGCTCGCGGGCCTGAACGTGTTGCGCTTGCTCAATGAGCCCACCGCAGCGGCCGTTGCCTACGGCTTGGAGCAAAAAACCGAAGGCACCTATCTCATTTACGACCTCGGTGGCGGCACCTTTGATGTGTCGATTCTGCGCCTCACGCGCGGCGTGTTTGAAGTGCTCGCGACTGCCGGGGACACGCATCTCGGGGGTGACGATTTTGATGCGGCGCTGGCGAAATATGCGTTTGATACTTGGGCCTTAACTCGCGCGTTGTCGCCTGCCGGACAAGCCAATTTGAACGCGGCTTCTCGCGTCGCGAAAGAGGCTTTGACCGATGCTGAAACCGCTGAGGTTAAGGTCGATTGGGGCTGCGGTTTTGGCAGCGCGGCTGAGGTCACGCGCGACAAATTTATTGAGCTCACGCAGCCGCTGATTGATCGCACCATGAGTGCCGTGAAACGCACCTTGCGCGACGCGAAACTCAAAGCGACCGACATTGACGGCGTGGTTTTGGTCGGCGGTGCGACGCGCATGCCGCAGGTTCGCGCAGCGCTCGCAGCACTTTTCGGCAAGCCGCCACTGGTCACCATGAACCCGGACGAAGTGGTTGCGCTTGGCGCGGCGATTCAGGCCGATCAGCTCGCGGGCAACGCCAAAGCGGGCGATGAACATTTGTTGCTTGACGTGATTCCGCTGTCGCTCGGCATCGAGACGATGGGTGGTCTCGTCGAAAAAATAATCCCGCGCAACTCAACGATTCCGGTTGCGAAGGCACAGGAGTTCACCACGTTTAAAGACGGCCAAACCGCGATGGCGCTGCATGTGGTGCAAGGCGAGCGCGAGCTGGTTTCCGACTGCCGATCGCTCGCACGATTCGAGCTGCGCGGCATACCGCCGATGGTCGCGGGCGCGGCGCGAATTCGCGTCACGTTTCAGGTGGATGCGGATGGATTGCTTGCCGTGAGTGCCGAAGAGGCCAGCACCCATGTTCGCGCCGAGGTCACGGTGAAGCCGAGCTACGGCTTGGCCGACGGCGAAATTGCGACGATGCTGCAAAGTGCGTTTGCCACCGCGAATACGGACATGCAGGCGCGCGCGTTGGCCGAGGCGCGCGTGGATGCGCAAGCGCTAGTTGACGCGCTCACCAAGGCGCTGAGCGTTGACCGTGCGCTGCTGTCGGACACCGAACATGCCGCGCTCACCTCGCAAGTGGCTTACCTGAAACAGCTCGCGCTGGCCACCGATCATCGCGCGATTGTGCGTGCTGCTGAGGCGCTTAATATCGCCAGCACCGAGTTCGCTGGCAGACGCATGGATCGCGCGGTGCGCGAGGCGTTAACCGGCAAAAATATTGAAAAGATTGTGTAGTTCGCATGGCAGTTATTAAGATTCTTCCTAACTCTGAACTTTGCCCGAACGGGCTCACGTTTTCGCCAACCCCCGGTGTCACGTTATGCACCGCGATGCTTGAAGCGAACATTGGCATCGAGCATGCCTGTGATCAGTCGCTCGCGTGCACCACCTGCCACGTCATCATCCGCGACGGCTTCAACACTACCGGTGAAATGAGTGAAGACGAAGAAGATTTGCTAGACCGCGCGTGGGGCTTGACCGGCGTGTCGCGCTTGTCGTGCCAAGTCAAAATTGGGGAAGCGGATTTGACCGTGGAGATCCCGAAATACACCATCAACCATGCGCGGGAAAATCACTGATGACTACGCTTAAATGGACTGACACGCTAGAGATTGCGATCCAACTTGCCGACGCAAATCCCGAGCTTGATCCAACGCAAGTGCGCTTCACTGCACTGATGGCGATGGTGCAAGCGCTGCCCGAGTTTGATGACGTGCCCGAGCGCTGCGGTGAGCGGATTTTAGAAGCAATTCAGCAGGCGTGGATCGACGAAATAGCGTAACAACTTTTGGCTGAAACGTCCATTTCACTTGGGCAGAACGGCTAATTATCAAATTATCGATATACCGATAAAATCGCTGCTGTCCCCCGTGTAATGGGCTTTCGGCAATAAAGCTGATGCGCTAAATCAACGCCGTACAGGACAACGTGAGCGGCTTTACGCCACACTGGCACGACACGCGATGTCCGAATTTTGCAGCGCACCACGTCTCTCCCATGCGCACTTAAGCGCATGGAGATCATCGTGGTCAAACCTTCCTCATCTTCCGCACTTTCCACGGCGCTGGCAACCGACGCACGGCAACCGGGCACACGCCACGTCTCGTCGCGGCTGGCACGCACGTCGTGGCCGTGGCGGCTGGCTGCTGTTATCGCCGTGGGCGCGCAGATTGTCTCAGCCATCTGCGGGGTGTTGCTGCTGTTTTATTGGGTGGCGGCAGCCATCGCCCTCAACGCATAGCTGCGCGCAGTGCCAGCGGCGTTTGAGCGACGCTACGCATGCGGACAGCCGCGCGCCGTGAGGCTCGGAACAAACTGAGTAATCCGCGCGACATACGGGTTGCTAATTACGAAGCATTGCATCTAAACTCAAATCCATG
>JAYSRA010000153.1:0-19239 GCA_043721275.1 Burkholderiales bacterium | reverse complement strand
GCTGCCGAGATTGCTCCATGCTGCCGTCGCCTCCAAGCCTCATCCGCTATCCCAGATACGGCTTCCGGAGCCAGCTTGCTAATCAGGAGTCGATAAATTCACTTTACCGCGTTTAGCCCAAACATAACGGCGCTTCCAGCCAAAAGCTGTTGGCTATTTCAGCAACGCTGATTGCGCGATTTCGAGGGCTCGATCTCGGTTGGAGCGGATGTCGTCCGTGGTGCGTGCAACGGCCAAGTCCGGGATCACGCCGCGGCCTTCGATGCGCTCACCTTTGACGGTGGTGAAGCCGACCTCGCTGTACGCCAATTCACCGCCGCCGGGGAGCGTGGCGTAGCCCAGATAAGCCAACAAACAACCGCAGGATGTTTCACCCACCACGACGGCGCGACCGGTACTTTGCAGGCCGCCCGCAGTGGCTTCTGATGCGCTGGCGCTGTCCGTGTCGATGAGGATCGCGACCTTCCCTGCGTAGGCATCATCGCGGCCCGGCGCGTGGCGCTCTAGCGTGATGAGTTTGATTGCGCCGAAGGCGATGGTGACCGGTTGGCCGGTGCGCGTTTCGGTGCGTCCGATCAGCGTTTTTAATTTGAAAAAACTGCCAATCAGGGACGCCGCCATCGCGGCTGATCCGCCGCCGTTGCCGCGCAAATCGAGGATCATCGCGGGCGTGTCTTTAAGTGAAATGATGGCCTGCAACAGCGCGCCGTGCAACGATTCCTGAAACGCGGTGAGCCGCACGTAGCCAAGGCCCGAGGGCAACACGCGATGCGTCACTAGCGGGCGTGTGGACAGCGTTCGCGGTTTAAGCGTTGCTGCGAAACGGGTGCCGTCAGCGCGCTCAAATTCCATCGTCAAACCGGCGCTAGCGTTCAACGCGGCGGCCTCGCTCAACTTACGCAACGGCGCGCGTAATGCGGCTTGTGGGGACGACGTTTTGCGTGCGCTCAGCGACCAGTCGCGCCACTGCGTTTGCGCGTCACGATCAGCAATGCGCGTCACCTGCATGCCCGCACGGACGCCCGCCCAAAACGCGTCTGCTTCGGGGTTCACCGAGAGCACCGTCAACTTGTCGTCGATGTTGCGCAGATTGAGTCCGAGCGAGAACGACTGCTGCTGTTTACGTCGCGCAGCGAGCGTGGGCGACTCGACGCGCGTGTGTGAATCTGCGAGCTCGCCCGCCATCTGGTCGAGCCGTTCCCAGAACGCGTCATCGGTTGCCGCGTTAAGCGCTTGCGGTTGCCATTTGCTGCGCGCAGCAGGCCAGTCAACACCGTTTAGGTCAGCGCGGTAATAGCGCTCGTTGATGGTGTGCCACACCGAATCAATGGCCGCTTGACGCACCGCGGGCGTAGTGGGCGCACCGGACGTAGCAGCACTGCTCGGCACATGGCGGCTGATGATGTTGTGCGGATCAAAACTGGCGCACGCGGCGAGCGTTGCGCTCAACGCAAACACCTGCACAACGTTTAGCCAACGCGCTGCACCGCAGCGGACGCGTTGCTCAGCGCCGCGCATCATCCTCTTCATCGTAGCGACGCGCCGTGATGACAATTTTTGGCGCATACGCTTTGGCCAGCGCACGCGCAAAAGCGAGCTTACCGGCAAGCACTGAAGACACCGCTTTGACGGCGTCTTCGCTGACCACTTGATCGGCGATCGCCTTCTCGAATCTAGCTTTCAAATCAGCCGACACGGTCGCCCGAATGCGCGTCACCACAAAGGTCTCGGCGTCGGCCTCGGTTGAAAACGACTTCGCCATCGGTGTGCCCAGCGGAGAGCCTTCGAGCACCACAAAGCGGTTTGCGTCTTGTTCATCTTGATACGTCATAACTACCTTCAATTCGTCCGCGTTGCACGCGTTTTGTCGTGCCTGCCCGCGATTGATACGCATCGCGCCGTCACAGTACTTGCAATTGCCGAGAATCATAGCGATATTGCGGGTATCTGAGGCCGCACAACACCGCGTGCAGCCACCGTTCACTCATATCGTCACCGGGAGAAATCACACATGTCGGACGTCACCATCACCCAAACACCCGATCAGTCTGCGCCGCCAGAGAGCGCCATTCAGATCACCCACATCACCTATGCGCTTTTTGCACTAGGGCTTTTGAGCGCAGGTTTAATCGCGGTCGCCGGTTTAGTGGTGGCCTATATCAAACGTGACGACGCACCAGGCAGCTATTTGCGCGCGCATTTCGACTGGTTGATCAGCACCTTTTGGTGGTCGGTATTGTGGGCCACACTGGCTTGGATATTCTTCTTTTTGTTCACGCTCATTACGCTCGGCATCGGCATTGTTATCGCTTGGATTCCCCTGACTATCGTTTGGGTATGGTGCGCTTATCGCATCATCAAAGGCTGGCTGCGTTTAACTGAGAAGCGTGCGGTTTAACCGGCGCCTGTGTGGGCGAATGCACGCATTCGCTCACGCGCGGCTACTTTGAAATCGATTTCAAGTGCGCAGCCTCCGAGGCATATACCCAGTCAACCGCTGCATCCAGCGCTTTTTGCCCTGGCTCGGCGTTGCCGTGGTTAATCATGGCAACGAAAATCATTTTGCGATCACCCGGCAATAGCAAGTAGCCCGCCAGCGCTTTCACACCCGTTAACGTGCCTGTTTTTAAGTACGCCGAGCCCTCAGCGAGTTGATTAACAAATCGTCGGCTCAACGTGCCGTCGGTGGCCGCGAGCGGCAGCGACGACACGAAATCGCTGGCGAACGGCGCGGTCAATCCGTACTCAAGAATCTTGCCCATACTTTGCGGCGATATGCGCTCGATGCGCGACAAACCGGAGCCGTTCTCAATCACCAAATCCGGCAAATCAAAACCCCGCGCTTTGGCCCAGTCGCGAATGCTGCGCGCGCCGCGCTTGGCTTGACCGGGGCGTTTGCTGAGCTCGGCGTCGAGCGTAAGCAGCAGTTGTCGCGCCATCACGTTGTTACTAAATTTATTGATGTCGGTGACCATTGAGGCGAGCGGCGCGGACGTGTGGACGTGCAGCACGCGCGCGTTTTTGGGCGTCACGCCGTCTTTCATGGCGCCCGTCCACGTGCCGCCCGCGTCGCGCCACAAGCGTGCAAAGGTGCCCGCCAACAATCCGCCTTCGTCGAACAAACTCACATACCAACTCTGCTCGCCACAATCGCGCGGATAAGTGCCTGTGAAGCTTGCGCTGGCAAAGTGGCCGTTGCTCGCGAACGACGGTGTGACCAGCGCACGCCAATCTCCACATCCGCCACCCACCGTGCCCGTGACGCGCAGGCGACTGGTGATATTGAGGCCATCCGGTCGCGGGCCCTCGGTGCTCACGGCGACCGTGTTGTCCGGTTGCGGCACAAATTTGAGGCCCACCGATTTGAAGTTAAACAGCAGCGCATCCGGCCCGACGTTGTAGGCGCGATACGGCTGCCCATCGAATAGTGAGGCGTCATGCGTGGCCTCAGCAAAGCGCGACCGATCGCGCAGCACGTTGCCGTTGATGTGACGAATGCCGCGCGCGCGCAATGCGTTCACTGCCGCCTGCAAATGCTCGGTGACAAACTTCGGGTCACCACTGCCTTTGATAAAAAGCGGGCCGTTAAGCACGCCGTCGTCGACACGCGCATTGGTGCTAAACGTAGTCTTCCACGTGTAGCTTGGCTTGAGCACATCGAGGCCCACCAGCGTGGTGACAATCTTCATGGTGGAGGCCGGGCTCATCGCCGTGCTCGCGCGATGATCTATCAGCGCGTTCTGCTTGCCTACTTCGCGCACATACATGCTGACCGCACCCACCGGCACGCCGACGTTGCGCATGGCGTCAGCAATCGGTTCGGGCAGCGCGGCCAACGCGGACGTCGACGTTAAGACGGTGGCGTTGAAGAGCGAAGCGACGAGGCCGCGTGTTGCAAGACGCATGAGACAAGTCGGGCCAGTTCGGATCAGAGAAATTCGGGGCATAGCAGAAATTATCGGTGAAGCACATTTCAGTAGACGCTAACGGCGAGGCAACTGCGCCATCGCCAGCACAAATGACCAGATCCGCGCACGGTTGCGGCGCTGCCCAATAATTGTTCTAATACGAACCAATGAATTCTCACGCCACGCCGCCCGCGTACCTGCCCACGCTGCATCAGTTGATCCGTTGCACGCAGGCGTTCGAGCGATTTTCTGGCGCGCACGTGAAGTCAATGGGCTTGACTGAATCGCAGTTCGACGTGATTGCCACGCTTGGCAACACCGACGGCATGACCTGCAAAGAACTGGGCGAGCGCACGCTGATCACCAAGGGCACGTTGACCGGCGTGCTCGACCGCATGGAGGCGCGCGCGCTGATCACGCGCCGCGCTGACGCGAGTGACGCGCGGCGCACACACATCGCGCTCACACGCAAGGGCAACGTGATGTTCGCTGAGGTGTTCCCCGCGCATTTGAAGCACTTGCAACGCGCGTTTGGTCGATTGTCAGAACGTGAACTCAATGGCCTGCGCGCAGGGCTCACCACGCTTCGCTTGGCGTTTGAGAAGGAACTAGCCTGATGACCAAGCCTGCGACCAATCTCATCTCAGCGCCCGTTTGGGACGGCTTCGTGCGCGTGTTTCACTGGTCGCTGGTGCTGCTGTTTACGATTTCGGTGGCGTCCGGCAAGGTCGGCGGCGAATGGATCGACTGGCACATGAAGAGTGGCTACGCGATTTTGGCGTTGGTGACGTTTCGCCTGATGTGGGGATTTGTGGGCGGCGAATATGCGCGCTACGTATCGTTTTTGACCAGCCCGGTTCGCGCCGTGAAATTTGCTAAAGGCCTGCTCGGCGCGTCGCATGAAGTGGTGATCGGCCACAACCCGGTCGGCGGCTGGATGATTATTTTGATGCTGTTGTTGCTCGCCACGCAAGCCGTGTTGGGCCTGTTCAGCAACGATGAGATCGCCACCACGGGCCCGCTCGCGCGCTACGTGAGCGACGCAACGTCCATCACGCTGATGGGCCGTCACCGCACCATCGGCAACATTTTGCTGGTGCTCGTGGGCGTACACATCGCCGCAGTGTTATTCCACCTGCTGGTCAAGAAAGAGAATTTGCTGCGCGCCATGTTCAGCGGCAAGAAAGAGTTGCCGCCGCATTTGGCCAACCAAGCGCTCGCCGCGCGCAAAGCCTCACTTCCGATGGGTTTTGTGGTGCTTTCCGTGGCCATCGCCGCAGTCGTCATCGCCGTGAATTGGGCTACGTTATTCAAGCCGTAATGGTCGGCATCGCCCGCGTCTTAAAGTCGTTTTTTGTCGTTAGTCGTCTTATTTTTTCTCAGGAGTGCATATGAAAAATCTCACCAAAATGATCCTCGCCGCCGGCGCGTTTGCCATTGCTGCCGCCGCTATGGCGCAACCCAAACCCGAGCAGTACGTCAAGCATCGTCAGTCTGCGTTTGCGTTGATGGGCTGGTATTTTGGCCCGATGGCGGGTGTTGCCAAAGGCGAAAAGCCGTTCAACAAAGACGAGGTTAGCAAGGCGTCAGCACTGGTTGCGACCATGGCCAAGCTGCCGTTTGACAGCTTCCCGGCGGGCACCGAGAGCATCGGCAACACCCGCGCGCTGCCAACCGTGTGGAGCGACAACGCCAAGTTCAAAGAGATCGCCACCAAACTCGGCGTAGAAACAGAAAAGCTCGCGTCAATGGCCGCAGCCGGTGACGAAGCAGGCTTCAAAAAGCAATTTGGCGTAGTAGGCGGCACCTGCAAAGCTTGCCACGACGACTTCCAAAAGAAGCAATAGCTTTTTGCTTTTCTGCCCTGAAACGCCCGCTGATTGCGGGCGTTTTTGTTTTTATGGTCTGAAGTCGGGTTTTGGCGATTTTGCGGTCTGCGCCCACATTAAATGGGGCGTTCAGCCAAAAGTTACATCAACAATTCAGTGTATTTCAAGCTCTTCCTGCAACGCACCAAACCACGGCAAAATAGTCTCATGTCAGTTTCTCCGCCCGTCTGAGTTTTTTGTCCCACTCAGCACACAACGAAGCCTTCTCGCGCGTGCGGATTGACGCGTTGCTGCGTGCCCAAGGCTGGGAGATTGAAAACACCAATCACGTTCGCTACGAGTACGTGCTGCCCGATAGAACCAAGGCTGACTACGTGCTATGTGATCGGCATGGGCGCTCGCTTGCGGTAGTCGAGGCAAAGCGCTTTTCCATCGAACCCATCGAGGCGACGAAGCAAGCCGCTGATTACGCAAAGCAGCTTGGCGTGCCCTACGTGTTTCTCTCCAACGGCAAACAAATTCTGTTCTGGGAATGGCAGACCGAGGCGTTTCCAAGGCCCGTAAAAACCTTTTTCAAGCAAGACGACCTTGAGCGTCGCGCCGCCACGCGCAGTGTTCGGCGCGACCTGCTCAGTACGAAAATCGACGAGAAGATCGCTGGTCGTGACTACCAGATCGCCTGCATCGAAGCGCTGAGTCGCGAGCTTGTGCAAGGTCGCCGCAAAATGCTGGTGGAGATGGCCACGGGCACCGGAAAAACCCGCACCGCCGCCGCGTTCATCAAGCGCTTGTTTGAGGCCAACGCGGTGACGCGCGTGCTGTTCCTGGTTGACCGCATCACGCTCGCCAAACAAACGGAAGATGCGTTCGCCGAAGCGCTGCCTGACTATCCAGCGTACGTGTTACGCACAGGGCGCCGCTTTCAGGACGAAAAACGCATCACCATCACCACGCTGCAAAGCATGGTCAATATTTACGGCGACTACAGCGCGGGTTATTTCGATCTGGTCATCAGCGACGAATGTCATCGCTCGATTTACGGCAAGTGGAGCGGCGTGCTCAAGCACTTTGACGGCATTCAGCTTGGCCTCACCGCCACCCCCTGCGTCGCTGGTGAAATCGACGAAACGGCTGATGGCGAGGACAAAGCATTCGTACGCGACACGCTGCGTTTCTTTGAGGTCGAGCAGCCCACATTTACCTACAAACTACGCACGGCGATCAACGAGGGTTATCTCGTGCCGTACCAAATCTACAAGGCGCAAACGGTCAAGACCGCCGCTGAAGGTGGCTTTGAAGTCAAGCGCAATGAGCTCGACTGGTCAGCGCTTGACGCTGAATCGTTCGCGCTATTCGATCAACTGTTTGCTGACTCCAATTCAATATTTGTCGACCCATCCGCGCTGGAGCGTCGCTTCACCATCCCCGAGCGCAACCGCGCTATCGTGCGTGAATTTCGCAGTGTTCTGGACAACGGTTTCGTCGATCACAAGCGCCAATTGCGCAAACCACTGATCGGCAAAACCATCGTATTTGCCGTCAACAAACGACACGCCGAGACTTTGGCGCAAATGTTCGACGCCGAGTTTACCCATCTAAAAACTTCGCCTGAGGTTCGCTATGCCGACTTCGTGGTTTCCGGTATGGGCGCGGACGACACTGTCGATGCGGCCGCCAAAATCAAGCGCTTCAAGCGTGAAACCTTTCCGCAAATTCTGGTCTCGGTGAACATGCTCGACACTGGTTTTGATTGCCCAGAGGTCGTCAATCTCGTGTTCGCACGCTTCACCCGCTCGACCATCCTGTATCAACAAATGCGTGGGCGCGGCACTCGCAAGTCTCGTGGCAAGCCGACCTTCACGATGTTCGATTTTGTCGGAGTTTGCGACTATCACGGCGATGATGACGCCGTCGCGGAAGGCGGCGTCATCATCGCCCGCCAACCCAAGTCTGCGCTGGGGCAGCCCCGCCGTCTGCTCTCACTCGACATCAACGATCACATCGACCCCACCACGCGCGAATGGATCACCACCGATGACGACGGCAATCTTGTCTTCCCGCAGGCATCCGTTGAAAAAGCCGCTGCCATCGGCGCAAAGTTTGAGGCGTGGCTGCTCGCACAAACGCAGCTCACGCCCGAGCAGGAACAATGGCTGCGTAAGGTCGGCAGCCAGTTGCGTGCCAACGCAGATTCACAGGTTGAGTTTTCATCGGCGCACTTCGCATTTGCCCCGTTCAGTTTGATGGGCGGCGCGCCGGAAGCGCAACGCGTATTCGCTGGCGAGGACGCGCTGGAGCAGCTACTTGCTGATATTAACGGCGCGCTATTTAGTGACCCAGGCGTCGCCGACGAAAAATCATCGCGCGCCAGCGCCGCGCCTCCGCCGCCTCCAGCGTCACAACACTAAAAGTCAGGAACCTCACATGCCTTTAACCGCGCAAATGCGGCAAGACATCGACGCCATTCGCAACTACCTTTTCGGCGGTGGCTACCCCGACCCGGTGGCCAATGCGGAGCAACTGTCGTTCCTGTTTTTCTTCTATCTGGTCGAAGGCATCGACAGCGAAAACGTGCTGCGCGCCAAGGTGACCAAGCTCAAGTACGTTTCCATGTTCGCTGGCGACTGGTTGCTCAGGAACCCGCTCAACGCACGCGAACCGGGGCAAATGCAAATCCCGCGTGAGCAGTTTCGCTGGTCTTTGTGGGCCAAGGGTTTGAGTGGAGAAAGTCTGGTGCGCTTTCTGCGCGACGAAGTGTTCGCGTTTTTCGCCGAAATCGGCGAGGCCAGCGCGACCAATTTCATGACCGGTGCGCGGCTCACCATCGACGAGCCGACCGTGCTCACGCAGGTGGTCACGCTGGTGGACGGCCTGCATCTGGATCGCTCGGATGCCGACACCAAGGGCGACCTGTTTGAACACGTGTTGCGACAAATCAAGCAGGCCGGTGAGCTGGGCCAGTTCCGCACGCCGCGCCATGTGATTCGCGCGATTGTTGACATCATCAACCCGCAAATTGGCGAAACGATTTATGACCCCGCCGCAGGCACAGCGGGCTTTTTGGTGGCGGCATACAACCATATTCGCCTGAACAATTCTGACCAAGTGCAAACCGTAGAGATCGACGGCAAAACGCAACGACGTGGCTATGGCGAGCGGCTGTCCAGCAAGCAGGTTTCAACGCTGCAAAACCACACTTTTTACGGCAACGATGTAGACCCGAAGATGGTTCGTCTGGCCACCATGAACCTCACGCTGCGCGGCTTGCCGAACGTGCTGATTCTGCTGAGGAATGTACTCACCACCACGCTGGACGCCGAGCGCAAAGCCGCATTGGGCTTGCCCGAGGGCGGCTACAACGTGGTGCTGGCGAATCCACCGTTCAGCGGTCGCGTGGACAAGGATCGCATCGTCGATGACGTAAAAATCGGCACCAGTACGGCGACCGAATTGCTGTTCATCAAATACATGATGGATAGCCTCAAAGCCAATGGCCGCTGCGGTGTGGTGGTGCCAGAAGGCGTGCTGTTCGGCTCCACGGGCGCGCACAAAGAGCTGCGCCGCCAGTTGATCGAAAACAACCGCGTCGAGGCCGTGCTGTCCTTACCCGGCGGCGTGTTTCAACCGTACAGCGGCGTTAAAACCAGTGTTCTGATTTTCAGAAAAGGCGGGCAGACCGAAAACGTACTCTTCCTGCACATCGACCACGACGGCTACAAACTGGACGCCAACCACGATCAAGCCATAGACGCCGACGACCTGCCCGGCTGCGTGGAAACCTATCGCACCCGCGAAGCAAAGCTCGCGGAATGGGAATCATGGAGCGCAACGACGACCGACGGTTCGGCCCCCTCTCCCCTCGCGGGAGAGGGTGGGGGTGAGGGGGCGGCTACGCAGGCAAAACCCACTGCAACACCCACCAAAACCCCATGGACAAACAACTGGTGGTTCGCCAGCGCCACCACCCTGCGCGCCAACGAGTTCAATCTAAGCGCAGGCCGCTATCGACCGATGAACGCCTCACAAGTCATGCACCGCAATCCACGCGAACTGCTCGACGAACTTGCAGCGCTGGAAACGGAAATCGTGGCGGAGGTCGAGGCGTTGCGGGTGGCGTTGGCGGAGCAGGTTGAGTGAAAGAGTGGCGGCTCGCTGATGTTGCAACGATAGATTCTGGCGCGGGTTTCCCGATACCGTATCAGGGAACTCAGGGGCAAGAGTTTCCGTTTCTCAAAGTCAGCGACATGAATCTTTCGGGCAACGAGCGTGAAATCCTGCGCTGGAACCATAGCGTGTCCGCCGAGGTTCGCGGCAAACTGAGGGCCAAAGCATTTCCTGCCGGGTCATTGATATTCCCCAAGATTGGAGCGGCGATTGGCACTAACAAAAAACGCCAGTTGACACGGCCATCGTGCGTCGATAACAACGTGATGGCTGCCGTCCCAAACAGTAATTTGCTTGAAGCAGACTTTCTCTATTTCCTATTTCTTGCAAAAAATCTAAGCGATTTCGCCTCCGACTCGAATCCGCCGTCAATTCGCAAGTCAGAGGTCGAAGATTGGAACATCCGAGTTCCACCCCTGCCCGAACAACGCCGAATCGTCGACATCCTTTCCCGCGCCGAATCCATCGTGCGCCTGCGCCGCGAAGCGCAAAAGAAAGCCGCAGAACTCATCCCCGCACTGTTCACAGACCTATTCGGCGATCCCGCCACGAACCACAAGAGCTGGCCGGTGCGACGACTCGATGAGGTGTCGAAAGTGATTTCTGGCGCGACGAAAGGTCGACGACTGCCGCCGGATCAAGCCATCGAACTGCCCTACATGCGCGTAGCCAACGTCAAGGATGGCCATCTCGATCTCACTGAAATAAAGACTATTCAAATCAAACGCACGGAAGTTGAGCGCTTGAAACTTGAAATCGGCGATCTGCTGATGACCGAGGGCGGAGACCCGGACAAACTCGGACGCGCTGCGTTGTGGGCTGGCGAGGTTGATCTCTGCGTGCATCAAAATCACATTTTCAAAGTGCGCAGTGATCGCGCACAGGTGCTACCCGAATACTTGCGCGCGCTAGTCGGGAGCGCGTATGGAAAAGACCATTTCCTGCGGATAGCCAAGAAAACAACTGGCATTGCGTCAATCAACAAAACACAATTGAGCGCGTTTCCAGTCGTATTGCCGCCCTTGGACAAGCAACGCACCTTCGTCGCTCACGTCGCAGCAATGGAGTCCATCCAAACCCAACAAGCCACCGCCACCACCCAAGCCGAAGCCACGTTCAACGCGCTGTTGGCTCAGGTATTCTCCGATTCATGATCCGCCCGATTCCGACTCGGCTGTTTCACATCACAGCCATTGCCAATCTCGACGCTATTCTGCAGGCAGGATGCCTGCTGTCCAAAACTGAGGTCGCGCGTCAGGGGTTGGTCTACCAAAACATTGCGTATCAGGGCGCGCAGGGCAAGCGAGCGATGAAGGCAGTGCCGATTGCGCCGGGCGGAACCATTCACGATTACGTGCCGTTTTATTTCGCTCCACGATCCCCGATGCTGATGGCCGTCAACGGTGGTCGCGTTCAGGGTTGCAATTGGCGACAAGACGATATTGTGCATCTTGAAACCACAGTCGAGCGCGTCACCAGTTTGAATTCGCTATTCGTTTTTTATGACCGAAATGCAACGCTTGATTACAGCCAACCGTTTAACGACGTTGCGCACTTGGACACTGCGATTGCGTGGGATCTGTTGACGGAAATTCCACAGATGGATGGTTTCTGCCAATATTGGCAAGACAAACACGACAACCCTCGGTATGCCAATCGAAAAGAGCGCAGGCAGGCGGAGTTTCTGGCGCATCTGTCTGTGCCGCTGACCGCCTTCACTCGCATTGGCGTCAACAGCGCAGCCAAGGAGGCAGTGGTTTCCGCCAAAATCGCCCGTTTTGGAGGACAATTGCGTGTTGACGTTATGCCTGCTTGGTATTTTTAGGGAGCGAATACCATGACAATTCAGATGACCCACGGAGACTTGCTGCGGCAAGACGATGTTGACGCTATCGTCAACACGGTGAATTGTGTGGGCGTCATGGGCAAGGGTATTGCCCTGCAGTTCAAACACAAATTCCCGGATAACTTCAATTCGTATCAGGCTGCCTGCAAGGCGCGTGAAGTGCGTATCGGGCACATGTTTGTGCATGACAACGGCGCAGTGGCGCGCCCGCATTACGTGATTAATTTCCCGACCAAAGACCATTGGCGTGGGAATTCGCGCATTGAGTTCATTCGTTCAGGCTTGGTCGATTTGGTCGCGCAGATTAAACGTTTGAATATTCGGTCAATCGCGGTACCGCCGCTGGGTTGCGGCAACGGCGGCCTCGACTGGGCGGACGTGCGTCCGCTGATTGAGCAAGCGCTGGCCGCGATTCCGAATCTTGAAGCGCGTCTGTTTGAACCGGGTGCTGCGCCGTCTGCGCTGGAGATGGAAGTAAGAACGGTTCGTCCGAAGATGACGCCGGGTCGTGCGGCGATTTTGAAAGTTTTGGACACGTACAAGCAGTTGGACTATGGGCTGTCGAAAATCGAAGTGCAAAAGCTCGCTTATTTTTTGCAGCAAGCGGGAGAAGATTTGGGGCTTCGATTTACGAAATTTACCTATGGGCCTTATTCAGATCAATTGCGCCATGCGCTGAACAGCATGGAGGGCCACTACGTTCGTGGTGTGGGCGACGGTAATGTTGAATCCAGCATTGAACCAATGCCTGACGCGTTGGTGCAGGCGGAGGCGTTTATTGCCGAGCAAGGCAATGAATCGCTGCAGCAGCGCGTTGATCGAGTTGCGGAATTGATCGAGGGATATCAATCACCCTACGGCATGGAGTTGCTCGCAACCGTTCACTGGGTCGCTACTCAAGAAGCAGATGTAACGAACGCGGACGACGCAGTTGCGAAAGTGCACGCGTGGAGCGAGCGCAAGCAGAAACTGATGCAACCTGCGCACATCCGTGCGGCGTGGCACCAATTGCAAAGTTCGGGTTGGCTTCACCACTATGCCTGAACACGCTACGCGAGCTGGCCGCAGCAGTGCAGTAGCGATTGCTCGATCACAAGTATCTGCGGCTGCCATATACCCGCACTTGCCATTTCTGGGCACGCGCGCCCATGCGCGCGGTCTGCGATTTCAACTAGAAGAACGGCTTGCCGAATCGACCGAAGTTGAAGTGAGTTTTGACGGCGTCACGATCAGTCAGGGGTTCGCGGATGAATTGGTCGGTGTGATGCTGCTCCAGCATGGGCCGGACATTTTGAAGCGCCTGGTTTTTAAGGGCTGCTCAGACTCGGTGAAGGGGCTGATCGAATTCGTAGTGGCGGATCGCTACGACGAATACATGGCAACGCCGGCGCATTGAGCTAACAGCTTTAAGATTTCTTGCCCTGAAACGCCCGCTGATTGAGGGCGTTTTGCTTTTGTAGACTGAAGTCGAGTTTTTGTGATTTATCCGCCTGTGCCCATGTTCAGTGGGGCTTCCAGCCCAAAGCTATTCGCGTGACGCAACGTATTTCTGCATGCGGGCTTTTAGCGGCGTCGAGATTAGAGACGCGTGTAAATCGCGCATATCGGCCTCGGCAGTATCGGTTTGCAGCAGGCGCTTGAGTCGCGCGTAGGCTTTCGCTGGGAGCTTGGCGTTGACCGCTGCGATTTCTTCTACCCGGCGTGGCCAGGTGACGAGGTCAGCGAGTTCGGTGATGAATTGTTGTTGCAGCGCTGCCTCGGCATTGATGGTGAGTGCGTCGCGCAGGAACGCGAAGGCGCGTTCAGCGCCGACGCGTTGCGCGGTACGCCGCGTGCCGAGCGCCAAGCCCATGCGCCAGCCCGGCATGCGAAAGCGTGCCTCAGGCGTGGCGAGACGATAGTCGCAGGCGGTGGCGAGATCGAAGCCTGCGCCGAATGCGCTGCCGTGGATCAAGGCAATGGTGGCGAACGGTGCGTAGTAAATCGATTGCAGCATGCGTTCGAGATCCAGCAGTCGCGGAATCAACGTTTCGTCGCTCTCGGTTTCTAGCGAGGACAAGTCAAATCCTGCGCAAAAATTACGTCCGTTGCCTTGAACGGTGAAGGTGCCGGTGCCGTCGTTTTTCGCGGTGTCGATGGCGTCTTGCAATGCGGCCACCAGCGATGCGGAGAGCGCATTGGCTTTGTCGGGCCGATTGAGTGTGACCGCCGTATGGGTGCCGTTACGCGTGACTTCAAGAACGTTGCTCATCGCGCGGTGATCCACGGAGTGTCATTCGAATAGCCGGAGATCATCGGCTTTAATTATTGCGTGGTGGCGTCCCAAAATTGGCGATGCACGCGCCCGATGTCTGCGCCGTAAACGTGGATGCTGACGGTCGCTTGATCTGCAACCGCGTTGCTCACTTTGTGCCAGTCGCCGATGGCGGGCGACACGCGATCCACCTCGCCTCGCGCGAGCTCATGCACATGCGTGCAGGTCATGGCGGCTGCACTCGGCGCTGGAAATTCTTCGCAGCGTTCTGCGCCGCGCAACACACCCACTAAACCCCACACCGTGTGATTGTGAATCGCCGTGCCCTGCCCCGCTGCCCACACAAAACTGATGACACTGTAGCGTGCCAGCGGGTCGATGTAGAGCGCGTAACTTTGGTAGCGCTCGGCGACATGCAGCGCGAATTGCGGAGGCAACCAATCGTCGTGCGCGATCAGTGACGTGAGCGCGGCCTCAGCTTCGTCAAGCAGCGTGGGCTCGTCTGAGGTGCGCGTGACCAGCGCATCCATCACGTCGAGAAATCGGGGGAAGCGTTGCTTATTCATCTTCCGATTGTAGGAGCGGCGCGAGCCGCGATAGCACCGCGATCATTAAAATCAGTGCAGAAACTCACACAAGGCAGAGCACATGATCGAGAGCGGATTCTGGATATTTTTGGTGGAAGCTGGCGTGGCCGGCAGCCTGTTCGCTGGGCTCATTTGGTGGGTCGTGAAGGGCACCGGTGAGCGTGATCGCAAACTCCGCGAAGCCGACGAAAAATTGCGCAAAGAGGCAGAGGCCAAATCAAAAATTTAGTGCAGCACGCGCTTTGCTGCCAGCGTAAATTTAGGAATCGGTGCTTCGAATTTCACGCCATCGTCGGCCACAAATTGATAGCTGCCGTGCATCGTGCCGACCGCCGTTTTGAACTGTGAGCCGCTGGTGTATTCAAAACTTTCACCCGGCTTGATCTCGGGTTGCTCACCGATCACGCCTGCGCCGCGCACCTCCTGCACTTTGCCGTGACCATCGGTGATGATCCAATGCCGCGACAGCAATTGCACCGGCACTTCGCCCACGTTTTTAATGCTGATGTGATACGCGAAGGTATACACATCATGCGCCGGATCGCTTTGATCGGCCAAGTAAAATGGGGTCGGATCGATTGTGACGCTGTAACGGCTCATGGTTTTTTTGCGGAACGCTGCGCATTCGTCGCGTTAATTTGACTGACTTAGACTGAGGTTCCATTGTCTCGCAACTCCAGCAACTCCCGCCCCTACCAAATTGCCCCATCCATTCTTTCGGCCGATTTCGCGCGCCTAGGCGACGAGGTGCGCGCAGTGATTGCAGCGGGCGCGGACTTGATTCATTTTGACGTGATGGACAATCACTACGTACCCAATCTCACCATCGGCCCGATGGTGTGCGCCGCGATCAAGCCGCATGTGGGCGCAACGCCCATCGACGTGCACCTGATGGTGAAACCGGTGGACGCCATCATCCCCGAATTCGCCAAGGCAGGTGCCAACATCATCAGCTTTCATCCCGAAGCGAGCGAACACGTGGATCGCACCATCGCGCTGATTCGCGAATGCGGCTGCAAACCCGGCCTCGTGTTCAACCCGGCAACGCCTTTGAGCTACCTCGACTACACGCTAGACAAGCTTGATTTAGTGCTCATCATGAGCGTGAATCCGGGCTTCGGCGGACAAAAATTTATCGACGCCGTACTGCCAAAAATCACCGAAGTGCGGCGGCGAATTGAAGCGTCAGGCCGCGACGTCATGCTCGAAGTCGACGGCGGCATCAAGGCCGACAACATCGCGAAAGTCGCTGCGGCGGGTGCGGATACGTTCGTGGCCGGTAGTGCGATTTATGGCGCGACGGATTATGCGGCGGCTATTTCTGCGATGCGGGCGGAACTAGCGTGAAGCAACCGTGTAAATGCCTTCTCAATATAAGCCAACCACAAAGACTACCGAATCATAGAGAGTGCTCATTTGACCTCCCTGAGCAACAATGCTTCTTGCGCCAAACGTGCGCGCACGTCATAGTTTGTGAATGTACCTGCTGGGTATGAGCATTAGTTGATACGCAATTGGGGCTGATCAGAAATGTTGGGATCAACGCACGCGCGTTAACGTTGAGCCAGCGGCGGGATTTGCGCCAGCCCATTACCCTGACTTGCGCTGCCAATGGCAAATTGCAACGAATGCAAAAAAACTTGCGATGTCGTTGTTGATCTTGAAATTAGCACCGGCAGCGTGCAGCACATGTCGAATCACGGAAAGGCGTTGGCCACTTCGTTGCCAAGAGCGCGCACCATTTTCGAGCGGCTGCATTTCCAAACACGTTAGGCCACCTCGCGCGTTGGATAGAAATTTAAAACGCATTGCCGCGATCGCAAATAGCTCATGACAACGGCATTGACTCGGCAAACATCCACTGCTATGAATCGAAACACACTGAATTAATGTTCGTGCAATCTAATTTTGAAGAGGGGACTGATGATGACATTGCTCAAAGCGCTGCGGCTAACTAATGCCGCGAAATTTACGCAAGCAAGTATCGCGGTAATTGTGGGGGCGCTTGCTCCGCTGGGCACGTCTACGGTCAGCGCGTACGTTGTTCCAGTTCCGCAGGCAAACGTTGTTCTGATAGAGGCCTCGTACGTTCCCGAGTTATTCTTTTTCCAGATCGATGCGACGGCCGCTAACTGCCCTCCGGGTACTTGGTTGCTGTGGCAGGGAGGCATTCTGTTCCCGAAAGGCACGGCCGACGATTCATCCCGTAAAGCCAGTGTGCGCTCCATGTTTCAAGCCGTGCTCGCGCAAAAAACGACGGGCTCCAAAGTAAGTGTTTATGCCACCGCAACGACCCCCGGCCAGACCTGCATAGTCGAGAACCTCCACCTGCTATAAGTTGTTGGTGTTGTTTTCATTGATCAAAAGCAAGTAAATCCGCGGGCAGAGCAGCGAGCACAAGCATGGGTACACACACGATTTCCCAGTCGACAGTGTTTATCGAATAGCGGATGACGAAATAACCATAACTTACGTTGCTGGGGTACGAAAATATGCTGGGGCACAACACCTTAGGGAAACGCATTGCGTCTGCATGCCTTGCTGTTCTTACCGCGCTGCAGCCGCTAACTGGCTATGCCCAAAGCATCGGCGAAGCGATTCGCAATAGCAACCAGCGGTTGCCGCATGTGCTGCCGATTGCAGATCGAGCCGACGTGCTGCCGCTGCCGTATTTGCCGCCACAGCGGGCTACGCGTGCCGACGGAGTTTCCAAAGATTCACAAAAGGCTGCTGTTGTTGCGAATGATGACGATGACTACAACATCCTGCCCGCCATCATCGCCGCGCTTAAGCCTAAATGCGCACCACTCACCGCATCAGTGTCGACAGCGGTCATTGGCGAGTCAATCACGCTCAGCGCAAACTGTTCAATCACGGGGAACTTAGCGCGTAAATTTGTGCTCTATCGAACGGACTTGGCGAACCCCTTGACCTATATCAGCGACGCGAGCCCCCTAGGGGCGGTAACGTTCGCAACGATTGCACCTTCACCCGCAGGCACATACACCTATAACGTGATCGCTATGAACGGCAGCATTTCTAGCAATGCAGCAGCAGGCGCAGTCGTCACGGTGGGGAATAAGGCGCTAACTTGCGCGCTCGCGGTTAACCCGCCATTTTTCAACAGGCCGGCAGCGCTGACGGCCACTTGCATGTCTAATGCGGTCGCCGTCTCTGGAGCGAGCGTTGCATGGAGCGCCAATACCGGATGCGCGCCTAACACGACGCTCAGTGACGGAACCGCGTCGTGCACGACCCCGGCCGTCGCGACCGCAGTAACGTTTAATGCAACCGCCACCAAGACCGATCATGTCACCGCTACCTCAAGCGTGACAGTGACCCCAACAGCCCTGTTGCCGATGTCATGCAACCTCGCGTTCTCGCCTTCGTCGCTTGTGGTGGGCACAGTCGCGTCGCTCATCGCAAACTGCACCTCGAACGGCACCGTAGTGATCGGCGCTACGTATACCTGGACCGGCTCAGCAGCAATTTGTGGGACCACCAGCTCAGCCGCGTGTTCAATCACACCGTCCTCGACCAGCTTGCTTACCTACGGCACCAGCGCCAGCAAAGCGCCAAATTACTCGCCCGCAAGCGCATCAGTGCAAGCGGCAGCCAAGCCTGCCGTGCAAACGTTGCAATGCTCCCTGACCGCCAATCCCGCAAAATCTTCCTACTCGGCAAACGACACTTTCACACTATCGCCAACCTGTTCTGCCGGAGGTTACCCCGTTTCAGCCTCTAGACTTAGCGTTCAAAGCTGGTCGGTTGACGGAGGCAACGCGTTCGCCACGCAAAGCTGCGGCAGCACTTGCGCGCAGACACTAAACGACGCACACATAAGCGCCAACCCATTCACCGACGCCACGTACACCTACACCTACGCTGTCACCGTAAGCGGCATCGGATACACGACCAGCACTCCGAGTATCGTGGTGCCCGTCAACAACGCTTTCATTACTAACGGTAGCTTTGAACTGAGCTATCTCGGCGACGCCCCCACCAGTGGCATCGGAACACCGCCGTTCGGTTACTTCAAAAAAGGGGCCGACGCGACCACAGTCGGTCGCGGTTGGGTGTTTACAGCCGACGGTGGCATTCAAACCGACGGCAGTGCGTTCTCCCAGTCGGGGCCGTTTCTGCATGACGGCGCTCAGACCGCGCTCCTGCAAGCGACCGGCAGCGCCAGCTACACCGCCTATCTACCGGTGGGTGCGTACACCTTGAGCTATCAAGCGGCCAACCGCACCACGCCTAATTCCAACGGTCAGCAGACGGTACAAGTGTCGCTCGACGGCTCGCTCCTCAAAACATTTTCGCCAGGCACCAGCTTCGCCAATGACGCGGTGTCGTTCTCCATCACCGCAGCGGGCAACCACACCATCATGTTCGCTGGTACCACAACGACCGACACCACCGCGTTTATCGACAAGGTGGTGCTGACCCGTGGAGGCAGCAGCAGCGTCACCGCCCCGTCGGGTTGCCAGATCGTCGAACCCACCGCTAGCGCCACCACCGGCCAGCAAGTTTCATTGAGCGTCAGTTGCAGCATCGGCACGACGCCCTTCACCTACTCATGGCTGCGCGGCTCAACGGCACTGCCTGCAACATCGACTGTTAACGACACCCCGTTCACCACGCAGAACAGCGC
>JAYSRA010000152.1:0-19413 GCA_043721275.1 Burkholderiales bacterium | reverse complement strand
GCATGACGGTGCTCCAATCGTTCAAATGCGTAACTGTACGCAAATACAGCACTACCGTCAATACTTCCTGAGCCAGCTTGCTAATCAGGTATCGACTTTATCATTTATCCGAATGTAGCCTTGGTAAAATAAAGGATGTAGCAAAAAACTGAACGGAAAAATGGATTCCAATTGCAGCCATTTTTTTCGACTCACCGCTTGGCGAAGGCAAACGGCTGCGTGAGGCTCGGGCTCGTAGCGCTCGCTTCAACATAAGCGAACCCGACCACCATCTGCGTGTCGCCCTTTGCATAAAAGCGAGCGACGTGCAGCTTCGCCCGAACCAGTTCGCCGGACTGCAAAGCCGAGGCATCAACGGTCGCGGTTTGCACCCACCGCCCGGTGCTGCGATCGGTCAGGTACAGCCTTGCGACGACTGCGCTTTGCGGCTGAATGATGGCCACGTGATCCGTGTCTGGCGAGCTGATGGCGACGCAGTTGACGGCGGCCACGCATGGCCGCGACCCGGCGGCCTCCGCTGTCCAATCCAATAGTCCTGCCGCCTCCCAAAGCGCAAGCGCCCCGGTGCTGTCGGTCAACCAGATAGGCACGCCGTCAGCGCGCAGCAAACGGGCGAGCGGTGAGGCCGTGGCGAGCTTGGTGGCAACGCCTGCGGGCCACAACGCCGTAGGCACGTTGCCACGAATGGCCAGCCACTGATCCGGCTCTGTGGACGAACGCGAGGCCACGACCGTCGCTGAACCGTCTAGCTCTAATGCCGGCACAGCGTGCGATCCGAAATTATTAGTGCAGCGAGCATTCACGCAAAGCGCAGGCGTGACCGCCACAAACGTCGCCTCAGTCGCAGCCCGGTAGGCAACATACGTGTAGTCATACAAAAACTGATAGCGCACCCGTGCCACGTCGCCCGACTTTGAGCGCACCACGTCAACGCTGCTGAACGCGGCAAGCAGCTCCGATCCGTCGGGCAGCAACACCGGCGACACGCGCATCGCCGACCATGCGCCGGCGCGGTACTCGCGCGTCTGGATGCGGGCGCGCGGCGGCGCGTCTGTGCTTCGCATGAACGCGGTGGCGAGAATCGCCCCGTCGTGGGTGCGGCTGAACACCTCTGCGATGGCATCCGTTCGCGCGGCATCACGAAAGTCCAGCGCGAACAGTGTTTGTAGTGGTTTCAATCCGGTTGCCGTGTAGTCGCGTCGATACCAAGCGGTAGCGTCGCGACCAAACAACGCCACGCCGTCATCAAGCGCCACCGCCTGCAAGTTTTTGAGTCCGCGCAATTCAACTGTTTGCCCGAACCAACCTGCACCCGCGCTGAAACGCTGCACGACGAGGCCATCGTTGTTGGTCGCACCGACCACGAACACGCCGTCTGCGCCGTCAGATTGCACCAACAGCACGGTGCCCGACAGCGGCGCGATTTGCGGTGCGTGCCAAACTGTAGCGACGGGTGGTGGTGGCAAGAGTGGTGCATCGCTGCCGCCGCCGCACGCTGACAGCAGTATCGTGGTCAGCGCTAGCGAAGCGCCACAGAATATTTTGCGAAGCGTGGCAATGGGTTGCAGCGCGAATTTCATTGCGTAATACATACCGTGCCTCTTCAAAAAATTGAAACCGTGCAGGCCGATCAGCACTGATTATTGTGACCGATGTTGAAGCGCTAATTCCGCGTGAATTTCCAGTTAAAAACCGCTTCACCGCTTACGGTGTCAGTGCCCTCAATCGTGGTGCCGTTATTGCTCAGCGAGCCTGCAGCTGCCGTGCCGGTGGGGCCACCCCGCCCGCCGAGGTAGAAACCGGTGATCGGGGCCGGATTCGAGGCCGATGGCCCTCCGGGAACTTGGCAGGTCAACGTGCCAGGCCATCCCACCGCGCCGCCCGCCCAGTAGGTCGGCGGGGTCGCGTTGTAATCAATGGTCAATACGCCATCCGTTGGGCTGATGTTGAACACCCGTGGTGCCACCGAACAGACCTCGCCGAGCGCGCCCGCCAACACGACCGACACATTGCCCGACGGAAGATAGGTCGCTACGTTGTTCACCGTGCTATCTAGCGACCAAGTCACATCGGCTTCGACGTTTTGAGCGGGGGAGATTGACTTGGTTGTGCCGCTCCACGAGTCCTCGGTAATGGTTATGCTGGAGGTCACCAGCACCTTCTCACCGAGCGGGGATTTTCTCACCCGCGCGCTCACCGTGACCACGTTGGGACTGGGTTTGGTGCCGGGTGCCACAAAGGTTCCGGAATCGCCACTGCCCGTCACCGATCCAGTCGCGCTGTTGCCGCCGAGCACGCCGTTGACTGACCAATCGCTGATCGGGTTCAAGACCGTAACCTCGTTGTCGCCATCGCACTTGTAGCCGAGATAAGCGAGTTCGTCGCCGCTGGCGTCGGTGACGGACACCGGATAGCAGCTGGTGACCAGCAAGCGCACCGATCCTTTTACGCGCACCGCTTTGCTAGGCGGTCGCATCTGGATACCCTTGACCCGCGACCAATCGGAGAAATGCGTGCTCTTCACACTTACGGTTTTGGCAGCAGCGTTGACCGTTGGCACCCCAGCCCACTGCCAAAAACCGGTTGTGGTTTGAAACGCGACACCGAGCACGTCCGCGCTCGCGCCGATCAGCTCGTCATAGGCATACGCAAACGTGAGTGTCACCGGTTGCGCAAATGTCTGGCCATCGGGCGTGAGCCGGTATGCGCTGCCGACTTGTCCGTGCGCGAAATTGGTAATCGGTTGAATGCCAATGGTCGTGTTCGCCGCCAGCGCACCGGCGGGCACGGTGAGCACCAGTTTGCCGTCGCCCGAGCTCAAACTGCCGCCTGCCGCGCCGATGCTCGCGCTCACCGCGCCGCCTGTGGCAGTGCCTATAGCCGTTGCCGACGGCCCACCCGTAGTTGCGGCGTCGGTGACCGCCGTGGCGCAAAACGCCGCACCTTCGCCCACATAGCTCGCTGCGGCGGCGCTGGCGTAGGTCGCCGCACTCACGGTGTAGCGGTGATTAGACGTTTTGCCAGCAGCCAGCGCGCGAAAGCTCCGAAATACCGTCGTCGTGCCGACGGGGCATGCAGCGGCGGTCGGCGTTTGCAGCGCAAAGTCGTAGCCTTCGTAACTAAATCCGGCGGGATTGGTCGCGAGAATGGCTTCACAGTCCACGCCCTGTCGCCCATAAAAATGCGAGTTCACCAACGGGCTCGCCACGTTCACGTAAAAGCGGCAAATCTTGGTCAGCGTGGCCGGTGCTGCTGCGGCGTCGGTCGCCTGAAAGGTCATGCCGGTGCGCTGGAAATCAGCGACCGCATCGAGCGTGCTCTGCTCGTCGGCGCGGCCCGTTATGAAATACGCATCCAGCGGTTTGTTGTAATACTCAATCACTGTCACCGCTTGCGCGGCGGCGCAGAGTGCCGCTGTGGCGAAGGCCAAGGCCAAGACGACGTGTCGGAGAGCGGTGGCGTTGCAGCGCGAAGTGGTCTGGTGACGCATAGTGATAACTCCTGAAGCGGTGATGTAGCTCCGTGGTGCTGCGGGCACGTTTGCATTGAAGACTTGCATCAACAACAGCGCAGTGGCCTGAAAAACAGCTCATTGACTGGGCCCGACGGTGTACCGTGCAGCGTTCTGGGCATAAACTTGTCCCAACATCGGTTGTGTATTCGTCTTTAAAGGTGTCCATTCAAGGGTCGCGCATGAACCACGCAACAGTCGGCGTCAAGTCACAAACGATCAGTGCCACTGACGAGCCGGAAATGACGGCGCTTTTCGCGCGCTTCTCGGCGGGTGAAGCATCCGCCGCGGCCCGTTTGATGCCGTTGATTTATGACGAGTTGCGGCGCGTCGCGCATCGCCAATTTCGTGGCGAGCGAGCCGATCACACGCTGCAAAGCACGGCGTTAGTCAACGAAGCTTTTTTGCGACTTTCAGGTGGAGGGGCTGCGTCGTGGAACGACCGCGCACACTTTTTCAGGCTCGCATCCCAGGTCATGCGCAACGTGCTGGTGGACCACGCGCGCGCGAAGCTGGCGATGAAGCGCGGCGGCGACAGCAGCATTACCAGTCTCGACCAAACGGCAATCAACTACCACGAGCAGTGTGCGCAGCACCTCTATCAAGACGCTGATCACACCAGCGCTACGCAGCAGGTCGAAATTGATTTCATCGCGCTGGAAGACGCGCTTGGCAAACTTCGCGAGCTTTCGCCGCGCCAAGCGCAGGTGGTCGATTTACGCTTTTTCGGCGGCCTTGCGCTGGAGGACGTTGCCGACGTTGTCAGCATTTCACTGGCGACCGTGAAACGCGATTGGACTATGGCGCGGCTGTTTCTAAAGCGTGAGCTGGATGCAGCGAAACTCGCCGATAGTTGAGCCGGCCGTCATGAGCCGATTCGCCCCCCATCTCGCTCATACACCATGCAATCCGCAATGAACGAAGCGCGTTGGCAGCGCATCACCGACATCGTGAACGATGCGCTGAACCTGCCTGAACCCGAGCAGCTCGCGTACGCGCAGGCGCAATGCGGCGACGACACGCTGCTGTTTAATGAGGTCTCGCAGTGGCTGCACAGTGCCGCCGACGGCGTGGAATTTTTGGCGCTGCCGGTCGCCGTTGACGTGCTCACGCTGGGCCCGCTCGCTGAGGCTATGGCCGAGCGTATCGACGCCGCGCTCGGCGACAATCGTCGTTGGATCAACCGCCGCTTGGGCGCTTATCGCATCACCGAAGAGATCGCGCGTGGCGGCATGGGTAACGTGTTCAAAGCGGTGCGCGACGATGACGAATATCAGAAACTGGTCGCCATCAAACTGATTCGCTCGGATGTTGCCAACGATATTGTTGCCCAGCGTTTTCGAGCGGAGCGGCAGATATTAGCTAACCTCGAACACCCGAACATCGCGCACCTGATCGACGGTGGTCGCAGCGACGATGGCACGCCGTATTTGGTGATGGAGTACGTTAACGGCGTGCCGATCAACGATTACTGCGACGCCCACGCGTTGCCCGTCAGCGCACGGCTGAAACTTTTTCGCGATGTGTGCTCGGCGGTACATTTCGCGCATCAGCGCTTGGTGGTGCATCGCGATTTAAAGCCAAGCAACATTTTGGTCGATGCCAACGGCCAAGTGAAGCTGCTTGATTTCGGCATTGCCAAGCTGCTTGATCCGGCGCTTGTCGATGCCAGCGGCCAGTCAATCGCAAACCCCACGCTCGCCAACGCGATGACGCCGGCCTACGCAAGCCCCGAGCAAATTAAAGGCGAGCCGATCACCACGGCAAGCGACGTGTATGCATTGGGCGTGCTTTTGTATCGCCTGCTCACCGGAAAAAGTCCGTACAAAAACGACACTACGCACCCGCTTGAATTGGCCAAAGAAATTGTTGATACCGACCCTGAGCGACCCAGCACCATCGTCACGCGCCCGGAATCGTTGCGGCCTACCGAGCGCTCAGTTGACGCGCAGAAAGTGATTCGCGCGCTCGACACAAAACGGTTGCGGCGTGAGCTCCGAGGTGATTTGGACAACATAGTTCTGATGGCGTTACGCAAAGATGCCACGCGCCGATATGCGTCGGCCGAGCAACTCGCTGATGACGTCCGTCTTCATCTCGACGATCTTCCGGTGCGCGCGCGCGCCGACACGTGGGGCTATCGTAGCCAAAAGTTTTTATCGCGCAATCTCTGGTCGGCAAGCTTTGTCGCGCTGGGCTGCGCCGGGTTAATCGGTGGCATTGCTGCAACGACGTATCAGGCGAAAATTGCTCGCGAAGCGCAGGCGCGCTCTGAAGCATTATTTGCAGACGTACGAAAACTCGCCAATTCGTATTTGTTTGAAGTGCATGATGCAGTGAAAAATTTGCCGGGCGCCACACCGGTGCGTGAAATGCTGGTGAAGAACTCGGTTGCCTATCTGGACAGGCTCGCGCGCGACGCGAGTGATGCCCCGGGTTTGATCGCCGAGATTGCCAGCGGCTACGATAAATTGGGTGACGTGCAGGGCGCGTGGCGCAGCGCAAATTTAGGCGATGCGAAAGGCGCAGAAGTAAGTTTCCGCAAAGCGATTGCGCTGCGCGAACAAGCCGTGGCCCAGCTCAACCACGCGAGGGACAATAGCGAACGCGTTGCGATGCAGCGGCTGTTGATCGTCAATCATGGAAAGCTCTCCGAGCTTTTGGTGAACAACGGTCGCATGGAAGACGGCTTGACGGAGAGCGCGCGAGCGCTGCAACTGAGCGAGACGCTGGCGCAGCAGCCCGGCGCCACGGTCACCGACCAACTCAATGTGATCCGCGGTCGGTTTTCAATGGCGTCGCAGCGTATTTCGCGCGGTGTTCTGAACGACGCAGCACCTGAGCTCAAAGCGTCACTCGACCACCTAAGCGCATTGCAGCGCGCTCATCCTGCCGACAAATTGCTGTGGCGTGTGGGCGCGGCGATGCACAACCAAGCCGGTGTCGTCTATCTGCAAAATGATGCGCTGAGGCAAGCCAAAGAGGCATTTGCTGAGGCGCTGCGCCTGACTGAGCTTAGCGTTACGACTGACCCTGGCACGCCGCAGTTTGCGCGCATGAAAATGCTGGTTAATCTTCAGTTCGTCGAAGCCCGTTTTCGCGCCAATGAGCTGTCACTCGACGACGTGCTGGTGGCGCAGGAAAACTCGATTGCCACAGCGCTCGCACTGTCTCGCGCCGACCCAAAAAATCAGCGTTATGCGAACGATGTCGCCATCGTGCGGCAGTGGGTGGCCGACAAACTAATGAAGCAGCGCGACTATGATCGCGCGTTAAGCGTGCTGTCGGAAAGCGAGCGCGAACTGGTTGCAATGACGACGCAAGAGACCGACGCCACGGCGCGCGCCAATCTCAATGCCGTGCGGTTGCAAATGCAATACACAGCAGCGCTTCGCATCAACAATGAGGGCCAGCTGCGAACGAAACTGGCGGCACGTTGTGCCCGCTTTACCGAGACGGTGGCGGACACGAATCTGTGGGAAAAAGTGATGAACGAGGGCTCCCCCGAAGCGATGCTGGTGCTGCCGTCAAAAACGCCGTACGAAAACGCAATCAACGCTGCGCGCGGTGCGTGCAGCGCTGCTCCTCGCTAGGATTTGCTCCATCACGGCAGTGAATATCATGGCAGAAACCGCTATTTTTTTACCCGCTTGATGTACTCAGCAACCGGCGACGCACGCGCATCCGTTTTCCACGGTGCGAAGTTTTCGGCCGCGCGGCGATGTCGCTGCCCTGCCCCATTAGAATTCAGGTTCCGAAACCGCCCAATTTTTCGTTGGACATTAGACCCTCACCGTCATGCCCGAAGCCCTCGAAAAAGAGTCGCTCTCCGCGAGCGTGGACGATGCGTTAAGCATTGCGCTCAGTGACGTAATTTCGCTGGTACGGCAGTACCGGTTACTGTACGGCTTCGCTGAAAGCCTGGCTGACACGCTTGATAACCCGTCGTCGAGCCCCGTGGTGCTGGGCGTGCTCGCGCGGCTGCGTGCGCAGCTTGACGGCCTGCATCCGGCCGACGTGGCGCACATTCTCGAAGCCCTGCCGCTCGATGAGCGCATCTTCGTCTGGGACTTGGTTAAGGCTGATCGCGACGGCGATATTCTAGTTGAGACGTCCGACGCGGTGCGCGAAAGCCTCATCGCGAGCATGGATGCGCCGGAGTTGTTGGCGGCGGCCTCGCAACTCGACACCGATGATCTTGCTGAGCTCGCGCCTGATTTGCCGTCTGATGTGGTGGAGGCGGTTAAGCGCACGCTCGACCCCGAAGAGCGCGAGCAATTGCGCCAAGCAATGTCGTATGAGGAGAACATGGTCGGCGCGCTGATGGACTTTGAAATGATCGAGGTGCGCGCCGATGTGACGCTAGAAGTGGTGATGCGCTACCTGCGAAGATTTGACGAATTGCCGGCCAATACCGATCAGGTTTTTGTGGTGGATCGTGACGACAAACTGATCGGCGTGTTGCCGACCAACCGCATTCTGGTGTCGGATGAAGCCACGTTGGTGTCGGCGCTGATGGTTGAGCCGAAGATTCGTTTTGAGCCACTGGATCATGCCGATTCTGCGGCCGCTGCGTTCGAGCGCTACGATCTCGTGTCAGCACCGGTGGTTGACGCGAAGGGCGAGCTGATTGGTCGCGTGACGGTGGCCGAGGTGCTCGATTTTGTGCGCGAAAGTGCTGAAGAAGATTTGCGCCAACAGGCCGGTTTGCGCGACGAAGAGGACATTTTTGCCAGCGTGTGGAAGAGCGTAAAAAATCGTTGGCAGTGGTTGGGCTTGAATCTCATCACGGCGTTTGTCGCCTCGCGCGCCACCGATTTATTTCAGGGCTCGATTGAAAAATTGGCGGTGCTCGCGGTGCTGCAAACCATCGTCGCAGGCATCGGTGGCAACTCGGGCAATCAAACGTTAACGATGATCGCGCGCGCGATTGCGCTGGGTCAGGTGGGCACCGAACATTTCCGTCGGCTGGTGAAAAAAGAGATCAGCGTGGCGTTGATCAACGGCCTGATTTTCGGCGGCGTGATCGGGCTCGTCATCGGCTTGATGGAAAAAAATCTGGCGCTCGGCTTGGTGTTGACGCTGGCGATGACGTTGAATCTAGTGCTTGCCGCGTTGATGGGCGTGATGATTCCGATGTGGCGCTATCGACGCGGCCAAGACCCCGCAGCTGGCGCGAGCGTGCTGCTCACGGCGGTGACCGACACCGGCGGCTTCTTTATTTTTCTTGGGTTGGCAACGCTGATTTTGTTGCGCGCAGCGTAGCTTGGATGCGAGCGGGTGGGCGATACAGCTTTTATGCGAAAGCCCCGTTTAAATAGGGCTAGATACCGTAAATCGCTAGAACTCGATATTAACGCTTTTGGCGGGTGAGCCCAAGTGAAATCAGCGATTCAGCTAAAAGCTGAGCCGCTGATTTTCTTATTTCGGCGTGCTGAACTTCACCACTTTTTGCGATTGCTCGCCGAGCTTCTCAATGCCCAGCGTCATCACGTCGCCCGCCTTGAGAAACACCGGATTCGGTTTTTTGCCGAGCCCGACGCCCGGTGGCGTGCCGGTGGTGATGATGTCGCCTGGCTCCAAGGTCATCAGTGTCGAGCAGTAGGCAACGATGGTCGCCACATCAAAAATCATGGTCTTGGTGCTGCCGGTTTGCTGGCGCACACCGTTCACATCCAACCACATGCCGAGCTTGCCCGCGTTGCCCACCTCGTCAGCCGTCACCAGCCACGGGCCAATCGGGCCGAAGGTGTCAAAGCCTTTGCCCTTGTCCCACGTTTGGCCGCGCTCCATTTGAAACTCGCGCTCGGACACGTCGTTGATTAGGCAGTAGCCCGCGACGTAATCGAGTGCCGCCTTTTTACTGACGCTGCGCGCTTGCGTGCCGACGACCACACCGAGCTCCACTTCCCAATCCGATTTCACCGAATTTTTTGGCAGCATCACGTCGTCGTTCGGGCCGACGATGCAGCTCGTCCATTTGTTGAACACCACCGGCTCTTTAGGAATCGGGTTGCCCGTCTCAGCCGCATGATCGGAAAAATTCAAACCAATCGCAATGAATTTTTGCGGACGCGCAACTGGTGAGCCGAGACGCGTATTTGCTTTCACCAGCGGCAGCGTGGCCGTTTTTATTTTGGCAATTTTTGCCAGCATTTTGGGATGCAGCGTATCCCCATTCCAGTCGATGATCACGTCAGCGAGCGAGCGGATTTTTCCGTCAGCATCAATGAGCCCTGGCTGTTCTTTGCCCGGTTTGCCGTAGCGGATGAGTTTCATGTTTCCACCTTTGAAAATGAATGAGTTGGATTGCTTTATGCCGTTCGCACTGAGCTGGTCGAAGTGCCCGTTGAGGCACTCGCGGATGGCCTTCGACGGGCTTAGGCCGAACGGAGAAGGGCTTGCTAAATAGTGATCCCGCCATCAATCATGTACGCATTGCCGGTGGCAAACGCTGATTCGTCAGAGGCGAGAAACACGATCAGCGGTGCGATCTCCTCGGCTTTGGCCAAGCGTCCCATCGGCTGTCGCGCGATGAACATTTTGCGCGCGGCTTCCACATCGCCGGTGGCCGTCATTCGGTCAAGTAGCGACGGCGTATCCACCGTGCCGGGGCACACAGCGTTGCAGCGAATGCCGCCCTTCACGTAGTCGGCAGCGACACTTTTGGTCATGCCGATCACGGCTGCTTTGGTCGCGCCGTACACAAAGCGGTTGGGCAAACCTTTCACGCTCGAACAGACGCTTGCCATGTTGATGATCGATCCTCCGCCGTTGGCAATCATGCCGGGTAGAACGGCTTGAATCATCTTGAACTGCGAGCGCACGTTGAGCGTGAACGAAAAATTCCAATCGTCGTCGCTGGTCTCAAGAATGGTGCCTTGATGCACAAATCCCGCGCAGTTAAACAGCACATCAATGGCGGGCAAGGACGCAACCGTTTTAACGATTTCAACATCGTTCAACACGTCTAATTTCATCGCCGCAATGCCCGCATGGGCGTTTAACGATTCGAGCTGTTTGGTGTTTATGTCGGTGGCATAGACGGTTGCGCCCTCGGCCGCCATCGCGAGCGCTGCTGCGCGTCCGATGCCCTGACCGGCTGCGGTCACCAACACTACTTTTCCTTTAAGACGATCGGTCATGTGCTGTCCCCTTCCTTTTCTTGGCCACCTCTAAATCGCTAAATGGTTCGTGAGGCGCAACGCATTATAAGAACGACGTAGCATTAGGAGTCGCACTTGTTTCAAAGCCGTCACCATGCTGGCCTCCGCGCAACTCACGATCCGCTTGCACCCGAACGATGACGTGGTGATTGCGCGCGCGCAATTGATCGGCGGCACGCAACTGCAAGGCGAAGGCGTGACGGTGAAAGGCATGGTGCCACCCGGACATAAAGTCGCCACTAAAGCTATCGCGCACGGCGCGCCGGTGCGGCGCTATAACCAGATCATCGGCTTTGCCAGCCGCGCCATCGCCGCGGGCGAACATGTACATGTGAACAACCTCGCAATGGGTGAAACATTTGCGCGTGATTACGCGTTTGGCGTTGACGTGCAGCCCGTCGTGCCCGCATTTCCGCAAGCCACGTTCATGGGCATCAAGCGTGCTGACGGACGCGTTGCCACACGCAATTACATCGGGTTGTTGTCCACCGTGAATTGCTCGGCCACCGTGTGCAAACTGATTGCCGATCACTTTCGCGGCGATGCAATGAAAGACTATCCGAACGTTGATGGCGTAGTCGCCATCACGCACTCGGTCGGCTGCGGCATGGACGTGCACGGCGAGGGCATGACGCTGTTGCGCCGAACGCTCGCCGGCTATGCGCGGCACGCGAATTTTCATTCGGTGCTGGTGATTGGATTGGGCTGCGAGGCCAATCAAATCAGCTCGTTCAAAGCGGCGGAGGGTTTGGACGACGGCCCCGCGCTGCACAGCTTCAATATGCAGGACGTGGGCGGCACCGGTAAGGCCGTTGCGAAGGGCATCGCTCTGGTCAAGTCGATGCTTGATGATGCAAACAAAGCCACGCGTGAATCAGTGCCCGCATTGCACATCACCATCGGCCTGCAATGCGGCGGCAGCGACGGCTACAGCGGTATCAGCGCGAACCCGGCACTCGGCGCTGCGGTTGATTTATTGGTGGCGCATGGCGGCACGGCGATCCTCTCTGAAACGCCCGAAATTTACGGTGCAGAACATCTGCTCACGCGCCGCGCCGTCACGCGCGAAGTTGGCGAAAAACTGGTCGACCGCATCAAGTGGTGGGAGGACTACACCGCCCGTCTCAAAGGCGAAATGAACAACAATCCGAGCCCCGGCAACAAGGCGGGCGGGCTCACCACCATCCTTGAAAAATCCCTCGGTGCCGTGGCCAAAGGCGGCACCACGCCGCTGATTGATGTGTACGAATACGCGCAGGCGGTGGATAAACACGGCTTCGTGTACATGGACACACCGGGCTACGATCCGGTGAGCGCGACCGGGCAAGTCGCAGGCGGCGCAAACCTGATTTGCTTCACCACCGGCCGCGGCTCGGCGTACGGCTGCAAGCCGTCGCCGTCACTCAAATTTTCAACCAACAACGCGCTGTGGGCACGGCAAGGGGAAGACATCGACATCAACTGCGGCGACATCGTTGACAGTGGCGTGACGATTGCCGACAAGGGCCGCGAAATTTTTGACATGATCCTCGCTACCGCATCGGGCCAAGCCAGCAAGAGCGAGCGCTGGGGTTACGGCGCTGACGAATTTGTGCCTTGGTATATCGGCGCGGTGATGTAGTGCCGGATAGCGAAGAACGTCGCGTCTCCGAGCGGCGCGCTGAGGATGCGCCGCGCGTGCCAGGGAGCCTGTATCGCAAAGAAGCGATTGCGCATCGGCGCGAGCGCGCATGGGGCGAATTGGTCGTTTCCACGCCGCGCGCTGCGCGCTGGTTTGCCGTGGTCGGCGTGCTACTCGCGGTGGGCTTTGTTGCTTTTCTAGGCACCGCACAGTACACGCGCAAAGCCCGTGCATCCGCTGTGCTCGCGTACGCCAATGACCCGGTGCTGGTCGCTGCTACCGAGGCGGGCATGCTGGTCAGCGTCGACGTGAAAGCGGGCGACGTGGTGAAGGCGGGGCAACGACTGGCCACCATTTCGACTGAACGCACTGCCGGCGGCGAGGCCGTGTTTGCTGCGGGCGCACGCGACGCCGATGCGCGCCGTGCGGCAGTGACGGGCGAGCGCAAACAAGCACAAGCGTTGCTCAATGCGCAGCAAATTCAGCTCGCGGCGCGCATCAAAGCGTACGAAGCTGAAGCGGCGCAATTGGATCGTGAAATCAGCGCGCAAAATGATCGCGTGACGCAACTCAAATTGCAGGTAGAGCGCTTTCGTCAACTCGCCCGCGACAAGTTTGCGCCCGAACTTCAAGTGCAACAAAAGCAAGACGATCTCGCCGAACAGGCGGTGAAACTCGAATCGCTCAAACGCACGCGCGTGGGTATTGATCGCGACCTTGCCATCGCCCGCACCGAGCTGCCCACGCTGCGCGCCACGCTCGAAGGCAAGCTCGCGACGTTGTCACGGGACGAGGCCACGTTCGTGCAGTCCTCTCGCGAAAGCCTCGCGCGCCGCGCGTACGAGGTCACCGCTGCCAACGATGGCACGGTTGAACGCGTGATCGCTTTATCAGGGCAATCAGTGATCATCGGTGCGCCGTTGCTGCAGGTGCAAACCGGCCCGCGCGTGCTCATGGCGGACATTTACGTGCCGACGCGATCGGCCGGTTTTTTGCGTGAAGGGCAGGTAGTGCGCTTAGCGATTGATGCGTTTCCGATGGAGCGATTTGGCCATGTGACGGCGACCGTTACTGACGTGGGCCGCAGCGTAATTGCGCCGGGTGATGCGGGGCTTCCGGCCTTCGTCAAAGAGCCGTCGTTTCGTGTTCGCGCGAAGTTGGCGACGCCCGAGGTGGTTGCGTATGGTCAAACGTATTCATTGAAGAGTGGCTTGTCTGCGCAGGCTGATATTGCGCTGGATGAACGGCCCCTATATCGATGGGTGATTGAGCCGGTGCTGCGGTTGCGGGGGCGATTGTGAGCGAAGCTCTGAACTTCTTCCACCGCCGCGTCCCGTTGATTATGCAGACGGAGGCAGCTGAATGCGGGCTTGCCTGTCTCACCATGATCGCCGGGCATCATGGCATTGAGACTGACCTGCAAACCATGCGCCGCGATCATTCGGTGTCGCTCAAAGGCTCCACGCTCAAAAGCCTGATCGACATTGCCGACAGCATGAATCTCGCTGCGCGTCCGCTGCGCGTGGAGATGCCCGCGCTGGCGCAAGTGCGTCTGCCTGCTGTGGCGCACTTCGATTTCAATCACTTTGTCGTCATCACGGCGGTCAGCAAAAACTCAGTCACGCTGCACGACCCGGCGCGCGGCGTGCGCACCTTGCCGCTTGCTGAATTCTCAAAGCACTTCACCGGCATCGTGCTTGAACTCACACCAACGCCGAGCTTTAAAAAACGGCGCAGCGTTGAGCGCTTTTCGATCTGGTCTATCGTGGGCCATGCGCGTGGATTTCGTGGTGCGCTATTTCGACTCATTGCGCTGGCACTCGCTTTCGAGGTGTTTGCGCTCGCGATGCCGTGGCTCGTGCAGCTTACGGTGGATGAAGTCATTGTCTCCGCTGACCGTGATTTGATGACGGTGCTGGCGCTGGGCTTTGGCTTGCTGGTGCTCATTCAAACCGCCATCAGCGCGCTGCGTGGCTGGCTGTTGTTGCACTTAACCAGCACGTTATCGCTACAAGTTTTAACGCAACTTTTCTCACACCTGCTGCGCCTGCCGCTCGCGTTTTTCGAGAAGCGCCACGTCGGTGATTTGCTGTCGCGCTTCGCCTCGATGGATGCGATTCAGCGCACGCTCACTGGCAGCTCGCTTGAAGTGCTGATTGACGGTGTGCTCGCGATCAGCATGTTCGTCGTCATGGCGATCTACAGCGTCCAACTCACGTTGGTGGTGCTGGCCGTGGCGGTGATTTATGCGCTGCTGCGTTGGGCGCTATTCCGTCCGATGCGCGAAGCGGTGAACGAGCAACTCATCTTCGCAGCGCAACAGCAAACGCACTTTATAGAGAGCCTGCGCGGCATTCAGGCGATCAAGCTGCACATGGGCGAGGCTGATCGCCTGTCGCGCTGGCAAAACGCGGTGGTTGATACGGTAAACGCCAGCATTCGTGCACAGTCGCTTACGCTCACCTACAAAACGGCGAGCTTTGCGCTGTTCGGGCTGGAGAACGTTTTGATCGTGTGGCTAGGCGCGCGCGAGGTAATTTCCGGCGGTTTCAGCGTCGGCATGCTGCTCGCGTTTTTTGCCTACAAACTGGTTTTCGTGATGCGTTTGTCAAACTTGATCGACAAGTTCACCGAATTCAAATTGCTTGATCTGCACGCCGAGCGGGTTGCCGACGTGGCCCTTGCTTCTAGCGAAACGCGCGGCCAGGCACCGGCCCCCGATCTGTTCAAAGCCACGTGGGTGATAGAAAACCTAGGCTTTCGCTACGGCCCGCATGACCCGTTTATTTTTCGCAACGTGACCTTCACCGTCGATCCAGGCGACAGCGTGGCGCTAACAGGCCGTTCCGGCGCGGGAAAGACCACGCTGGCCAAGGTCGTTGTGGGGCTGCTGCCAGCGACCGAAGGTCGCGTGCTGATCGACGGATTGGATATTGCGGACATTGACCCCACCAGCCTTCGTGCGCAGCTCTCAGCGGTGATGCAAGACGACTACGTGTTTGCCGGATCGATCAGCGACAACGTGAGCCTGTTCGATACCGAGGTCGATGCAGAACGCGTTGCCGAATCTTTGAAGGGGGCAGCGCTGTGGGAAGAGGTGAGTCGCATGCCGATGGCTGCGGAAACGCTGGTCGGCAACACCGGTAGCGCCCTCTCAGGCGGGCAGCGCCAGCGGCTGTTGCTCGCTCGGGCGTTATACCGAAAGCCAAAGTTCTTGCTGCTGGATGAAGCCACCAGTGCGCTCGATACCGAACGCGAACAAGCCGTCAATCAAGTAGTCAAAAACCTCGGCATCACCACGCTACTCATCGCGCACCGTGACTCGACGGTGGCTATGGCGGGCAAGCGGGTGGCGCTTTAATCTCGCGTCCACCGCGGTTTGCAGGTATGCTTTTTACTTGACCATAAAGTTGAACGGGATTTAACTTGCCACACGTACTTGCCTCGCCGTCGTCCTACAAATCGAAGTCCTTTGTAAACTCAAAAGGCAACGCAGAATGCGTGGAATTTATTAAGCAAACACTGTACGCGCCAGCAACTGCCGGCTGGAGTGAAGGCATAAAAGTTGTGAAACTCGGTGCAGGGCAAGCAGACCCGGTAGCCTCTGGCACCGCAATAGCGACGTTTGTGAACGGCAAATATCCGCAAGTAGGCAGTACCGGCAAGCACGCGGCGATTTATCTAGGTCAAGATGCAACCGGCATCCAAGTGCTCGATCAATGGAAAGCGCAAGGCGACGTGCGTCCGAGAACGATCCGATGGGCGCCCAGCAAACCTGGATTGAGCAACGACGGCAAAGCGTTTTCGGTGATCGAGTGGTAGCGCCGCGTGGGTTGCAATCGCTCCGCGCGACGGGTGTTTTGCTGTTGTTAGCCACCACTCCGATTTCGTTTGCGGCAGAAATTTTTTGCCCACCGCAAATTCAGGTTGAAGAAAAGATCGCCAATGAGCCACCCGCTGGATGGGCTGCGAGAACCGCTAACCCGATTCGCTATTTGGGTGGCGTCACGGTATTTGACGGCGACCCGGTTGAGCAAGTGAGCTTGGTGCCCGACACTGATCGGCGCGCCACTGGAAAAGATCGCATCGCCACATGGAAGTTCGTGAAACCGAAAAACCCAATTTGGCTCGCCTGTTCGTACAACGGCACTGCCATCACGGTCGTGAAGCCGCTGCCCGCTGGCGTTCGCGCGTGCGCACTAACCTATTCGCCGGGCATCATCGTCAAAAAAATTAGCTGCGAGTAAGGCGCTGAGCGGCAGGCGAAGACGCGAGGCGCACCGCGTAAGCCGCGGCTCTACCTTCTCGCCGTCATCCTCGCCAAAGGCGGGGATCCAGAGGCCCGCAAATAACCTCGTATGCAGCGAACCAAACTAAGCCGCACAGCTGCGGTTCCGACGTCGCCGGGAACGACCGCATTCGACGTCCAAGCGAGGCGCAGTCACCAGCCACTAGCAAAGTCCAGCAACGACCCGCGGTGCCTACGCCACACGTACCTCGTTCAAATCCCGCACCACACTGCCTCCCGTCAACACGATCACCCGCTCTGCTGCATTGATCGTCTCCTGACGATGCGCAATCGTGATGCGGGTCAGCGGCAGCACCTTCACCGCCGCATTCACCTTGCGTTCGTTCTCGCCGTCGAGGCTGCTCGTCGCCTCATCCAGCGCCAAAATTTTTGGCTGTGCATACAGCGCCCGCGCCAGCAACACCCGTTGCCGCTGCCCGCCCGATAGCGTGCTGCCCATATCTCCCACCAGCGTTTGGTAACCCATCGGCATCGCAGCGATTTCTTCATGTACCTGCGCAAGCCGTGCTGATTGCTCAACTCGCTCGTGATTCAGCGTTGGGTCAAAACAGCCAATGTTTTCTGCGAGTGATCCCGCCATCAGTGCGTCGTTCTGCATCACGGCGGCCATCATGGAGCGATACTGCGTTGGCCCCAATTGTTTCAACGGAATGCCACCAATGCGAATGTCGCCCTCGTTTGGCGTCAACAAACCGAGCACCAATTTCAGCAGCGTGCTTTTGCCGCAGCCACTTGGCCCGCAAATCGCCACATGCTCGCCCGGCTCAATCGTCAGCGTGCAATCGCGCAGCACCCAAGGTTCACCGTCGGCGTATCTAAAGCTCACGTTCCTCACCTCAATGCGCGGCACGATGCGGCTCATGTCTGTTTCTAACGCGCTGTCTGCTTCGGGCGGCTCCAGTGCAATATCCGCCAACCGCTCCGCATGCAGCCCCAGCATCTTAATTTGCATCATCAGGTTGATGAGCGCAGTTGCCCGGCCCGCAAACTGCCCCTTGTACGCCATGAACGCCAGCAGCATGCCCAGCGTCATTTGCTGCGCTAGCACCGCCGTGCCGCCTAGATACAAAATCAGCATGCCCTCCACACCAAAAATCAACGTGTTCGCGCTACCAAACCACAAATCCATCTTCTGCGTGGTCAGGTCACGGTTTTGCACATCCACCATCAGGTTTTGCCACCGTGCTAACCGTTCTGGCGTGCGATTGAAAAGCTTCAGCGGCTGCACTGCGCGAATGGTTTCAAGAAAGTAACTATTTTCCTTGGCCGACAACACAATCCGCTCTTTATTAGCCGCACGAAACGCCGCAAAACTCGCCCAACGGATCACTGCATAAAGCCCTAGCGCCACCAGCACCACAATACCCAGCTTCACGCTGTAGAGCATCATCATCGCCAGCGTAATGATCGCCATCACCCCGTCCAGCGCCGCGCTCACCGCGCCCTCAGTCATCACGCCGCGAATCGCGTTTAACGAGCTAAACCGCGAGGTAATGTCTCCCACATGGCGTTTCTCAAAAAACGCCACGGGCAGCTTGAGCAAATGGCTGAAAAGGTTCGCCGTAAACTGCACCGACAGCTGCTGATTCATGCGCAAGCTAATCCAGCCCCGCGCCATGGACAGTAAAAACTGCATCAACATCAGCGCGCCACCGCCCAGCACTGTCAAGAACAGCAAATCACGATCCCCCGTTACCAGCGCCCCATCCACCACCCACTGCGTCACCAGTGGCGACACAATAGCAATCGCCTCTAACCCCACGGCCAGCATCACGATGTTGATGATCGCGCGCTTCAGGCCAAAAATTTTGCCGACTAAATCACATAACCGCACCTTGCGTCGCAAATCAGCCGGCTGAAACGCGGATGTCGGCGTCAGCTCCAGCGCTACGCCGGTGAAATGGTCGCTCGCCTCGGCCATCGTCATCACCCGCTCGCCTACGGTTGGGTCAAGAATCGTCAGCTTGCCTCGGCCTACCTTGCTCAGCACAACAAAGTGATTCAAATTCCAATGCAGCATGCAGGGCAACTGCAGCTGGCTCATCTCATCAAGCTCAAGCCGCAGTGGTCGGCAAGCAAAGCCAAGCGCTTGCGCGTGGCGCATTAGCTGCCCGAGGTCAGCGCCTTTGAGCGAAATGGAGAAACGTTGACGAAGCTCAGCGAGATCAATGCGCAGGCCGTTAGCGCTCGACAACATCGCGAGGCAGGCAAGACCGCATTCGGCGGCTTCGGATTGGAGGACTGCAGAAGCTCGCATCACCTTCTCAAGTTAGTAATAAGGCGCATTTGTTAGTTATGCGTAGTGTCGTCCGCAGATCACACGATTGCGAGCGATATGCGTGCGACACGGCGTTGCCGCAACTGACAAATTGCATGAAAGTCACGATTTTCTCGATCTTTTCGGTTCGTCAGTAACGCTAGCTTTTTTAAGCGCAGGCCAACTTGCAAAAGCGCATACCCAGAGCAATAAAACGTTCGCAATGGGGACGACAGCCAAAATACTCCATAGGCCGGAAAATCCTATCCTCGTCAAGATTTTCCAAGTAGGAATTATTAGTAGGAGAAAGTACAAAATAAAGATAATCCAGGACCAGTTACTTACTGTTCCCATTGTTTTTTTCTCACTTGTTGGTGATGATTAATTAAGCACGCAAGCACTCAACAAACCTAACGTTTTAATGCGATCGGCAAGTACCTATAAGGCTCTCAGAAGTGGTTCAGCAAATTCAGACAGCGGTTTAAGCGAAACTTCAGGGCATAAGGCGAGGCGTCAAGAGCGCTCGCGAACTGGAGTTTTTTATGTTGA
>JAYSRA010000151.1:0-19481 GCA_043721275.1 Burkholderiales bacterium | reverse complement strand
TGCGTGCCCCCGTGGATAACTCTACATCCCCAATCAATCCGCCCACGTTTCTCTTAATCTCGGGGTTTGTTGTCTTAACTAACTGAGCCACTTCTCTCTTCCACACAAAGCAAGGGATGGGGCTTAGGATCGTGAAGCAGCACTAAGTAGGCGAACATTTTGATTGTGCCGTCGGACACATAACGGTCAAGAAAGGGAGTTTTGAATGAACCGTCCTTGAAGCGAAGAGTTAAGTAACCATCAGGCATTAGTTCCGGCGTCACTGATGCGATTCCCGGCACTCGGCGAGCCATGGTGTCGAGAATGTTTTGGAAAGCTTCCTTATGCTGCTCAAAAAGGTAGCGCGCGACCAGCGGTAAGTTCTCGCCTGTTTCCGATAGATGCTCGGATTCGCCCCCGGCCTCCTTGCGTCCACGGGCGGAGTTGATATGGAAATCGGATACGTGCCATGACTCGATTAGTTGACGAAAAGCGTTCGCGGCTTTGAATCGCTCGAACTGCCCTAGCCCCTTAATAGCCAGCGTTTCCGGTGCCACTTTTTGCAACTCGCGGTCAAGCTGCTCATCCGACTTGCTGAAATCCTCCTCATTAGTGATCGCAAATCCCTCGCCGTTTGCGAAGTCCAGAAATCTGAATGGACTGCCATAACGTCCTCGCTTGTAACGAAGAATCTCTCGTTGAATGAACGGCGCGCCAGCACGTTCACCGATTTCCAACGAATACGTGACGAGCCGCTCAACGCCGGTAATGAGCATTCGGTATTGAATTTCAATCAAGATCGTATCGTCGACAGCATCGCGACTCAAAACCTCGCGAAAGCGCCCTCGACTATCTAACGCCTGGCGAACGTTTCCTTTTAGACAGTCATGCAAAAAACCGAACACATCAAACAACGTGGATTTGCCTGATCCATTCGCGCCGACCACCACAAGGAACGAAGGGATATCGGTAAGATGAACGTCACGAAAGACCTTGTAGTTCTTCAGACGAATAGACTCAATTTTCACAGTAGAAATTCCTCTAACGTATTCAGTTGACTCGTGCCAATCTCGTTTCGGCAACGCTTATTCCACGCGCGAACCGACCAGTGGATCATAGACGAGAAATTTCGTTAGATTGCGAAGAACTATTACGCGGAGAATTTTGTCCGTGCACAGCACGAAGTATTGGCTTGCGCAACGGCAGGAATGAGGAAACATGTAGCGCCACCGTTGTATTGCATGCATTTAGCCACCCTCCACCAACACCGCAAACCGTCGAATCAACACCGCTAGCGATTCCACTTCTAGCTTCGCAAACAAATTCGCGCGATGCGTCTCGACGGTGCGCGGTGACAGCGTGAGGGCGCGGCCTATTTCTTTGTTGGTCAGGCCCGCAACGATCAGGCCGAGCACTTCGCGTTCTCGTTCTGATAGCAGGGCGTAGCGGTCGCGGGATTCGCGGTCAGTGTTGTTGCGTTCGCGGGAGCGCACGTGTTGGCGCACGGCGTTTTACATGGCCTCTTACAGCGCTTCGTCGTCGACCGGTTTTTCGAGGATTTCTGCAGCACCGGATTTGAAGGCGCGGCGGCACATATCGACCGTGCCGTGGCCGGTGGGCATGATGATGGGTTGGTAAACGCCCTCGCGCACCAGCATGTCGAGCGCGCCTATGCGAGGGATGGCGCTGACGCCGGACATTCGAACATTGACCACGAAAGCACAATGCTGGCGCGATTGAACTCGCACATAAACACTCAAATCAGTTTGAGCCGACCCTCGATCAAGCGCTTGGTTTAAGGGCGTCCAGTACGTGCATCAAGTTCGCCCCAATGTGGGTGGGCGGTGGTCCAATCGTCTCCCGCGGCGCTCCCTGTCGATTCACCCAAAGTGTTGCGAAGCCAAACCACGTTGCGCCTAATGCGTCCCATGCGTTACTGGAGACGAACAGGATTTCGTTTGTTGGGACGGGGAAGTATTTGTTGACGAGCGCGTAGCTCGCTGGGCTGGTTTTGAATTGCTTTACTTCGTCGACCGAAATAACGTGATTGAGCAGGTCTTTCATTCCAGCGCTCGCCACCACTGAATCGAGCATTTCGCGGCTGCCGTTGGAGAGAATCGCCGTGGGTATTGCCATCGCTCTGAGCGCTTGCAGGACGCCGAGGTTTTCCGGGAACGGCGATAGATGCGCGTACTGCTGCATCAGCGCCTCTTCGTTCGCTGGCGTGGCTTCGAGCTTGAGGCGCGACAGCGTGTAGCGCAGCGACAGGCGGGTGATGTCCCAGAACGATTGGTAGTAGCGGCTGCCACCAACACCTGCCGGATCGGACAGGCTGATGAGCCGCGTGTATTCGATTTGTTTGTCGCGCCAGAGGGCCGAGATGGCAGCACCGTGCGTGGGGTACAAGCGTTCGGCGAGGGCGCTGATCGAGTACACATCGAACAGGGTGCCATAGGCGTCGAAGACGACTGCTTTGATCATTAATTTTCCTTACGTTTAAGCCAATACCTTACGCCGTTACCCTCACCCCAACCCTCTCCCGCTTGCGGAAGAGGGAGTCCGAACTCGCGTTGCTCCGTACGCTGAACGTTATGCCGTCAACCGCGCATTCTGCGGGAACATATTTTTCTTCGCGTCGTCGTCCATTTCTGTCTTGAACGTGTACTTCGCTTTCAGCGCTTCGGCGCGCTGCGCTGCGGGGCGGGCGTTGATTTCGTCGAGCAGGCGTTTTACGTGCGGCAGCTTTTCCCATGCGTCCGGGCCGAGAATGAACGGCACGGCGCGTGCCCAGCCCCAGACGGCCATGTCGACCAGCGTGTAGGTGTCGCCGACCATGTATTTGTTCGTCGCCAGATGGTGGTTGATGATGTTCCAGTGACGCCACGCCTCAAAGTCGTAGCGGTTGACGGCGTACTCTTTCGGCTCCGGCGCGAAGTGTTTGAAGTGCACCGCTTGGCCGCTGTACGGGCCGATGCCGGTGGCCACGAACATCAGCCACGAGTACATCTGGGCGCGCGCAGCGGGTGTGTTGGCCGGCAGGAATTGGCCGGTCTTTTCACCGAGATAGAGCAGCATCGCGTTGCTGTCGAACACGTTGATTTCGCCGTCCTGCATCGCGGGCGTTTTTGCGTTCGGGTTGATCGCTTTGAACGCAGGCGCGTGCTGCTCGCCCTTGCGCGTGTCGACGGTGACGACTTCGTACAGCGTGCCGGTTTCTTCGAGGTAGAGCGCAACTTTGAGTGGGTTGGGCGAAGGGTGGTAATAGAACTTGATCATGTGTTGTGTCCTCGTTGCGCGAATCTAAGTTTTTAGCGGAATCGGCGGCGGCGCGTTTGCTTGCACTGGGCCGATAACGTCGCTCGCACGCTTGCGGCTATGCTGTCGGCATGGAGTTTTCGCTTGTTTACTTCTTGCGCCGTCGACTTGTATGGCTGCTGACTGCGCACGCGCTAGCGGCGCTGTCCGGCGCGGGGGCGGCCGCGCCAGTCATTGACGGCTGCCCAATTTTTCCGGCAAACAACATCTGGAATGTGCCCGTCAACACGCTTCCACTGCACGCGAATTCTGCGGCGTTTGTAAACACCATCGGTGCGACCAAGCCCACGCACATGGACTTCGGCTCCGGGCTTTATCTCGGTCGCCCGATTGGCATTCCGTTTGTTACCGTACCCGGCACGCAGCCAAAAGTGCCGATCACATTTGAGGTCGCCGATGAGAGCGATCCGGGGCCGTACCCCATTCCACCAGACGCGCCGATTGAAGGCGGAGCGGCGTTTCCTGATGGTGATCGCCATGTGATCGTGCTTGATCGCGGCTCCTGCACGCTCTACGAAACCGGCAACGCATTTCAAAATCCAGCGAACGTTTGGGTGGGTTATGCGGGTGCCGTGTTTGATCTGAATTCGCATGCGCTGCGGCCCGCAACGTGGACATCGGCGGATGCTGCGGGCCTGCCGATCTTGCCAGGATTGCTACGCTATGACGAAGTGAATTCGGGCGAAATCACGCATGCGGTGCGCTTCACGGCGGTGCAAACGCGCAACACATTCGTGTGGCCCGCGCGACACAAAGCCTCTGCGTTAAGCGGCACGCAATATCCGCCGATGGGCACGCGCTTTCGTTTGCGCGCGGATTACCCAGAAGTGAAAATACCCCCGTTTTCAGCGCACTCGCTGACCATCATTCGCGCTCTTAAAAAATACGGCATGATCCTCGCTGACAACGGCAGCAATTGGTACATCTCCGGCGCGCCCGACGAGCGTTGGAACAACGACGTGTTGCGTGAGCTCGATGTGATTCGCGGCAGTGATTACGAGGCGGTGGAAACGGCGTCGCTAATCGTGAGCGCCAATTCAGGGCAGGCCAGTGTCGGCCCATTGATGGTGTCGGGCGCGATCAACGGCCCGAGCGGCGCGCTCGCGGGCGTGAGCTTTTGCGGCGGTGCGGGCGTGGCGTGCAGCGCGACTGACGCGAGCGGCAATTACAGTTGCTCGGTGCCGTTCGGTTTCTCGGGACGCTTGTATCCGCGTCTGGCCAACACGATTTTTTCACCTGCGCTGACGATGTCAACGGTGACCGCAAACCTAGCGAATCCGACCATCATCGGACGCCAACCTGCGACCTGTGTGGTGGACGCCGATGCCAACAACAACCTATCGGCAATGACCGACGGCGTACTCGCGCTGCGCTGGATGCTGGGCATGACTGGCACGGCTGCGACACGCGGCGCGACGGGCGCGTCACCCGGACGAACCGACCCAACGTTAATCGCCGATCACCTAGTCGCGCAGCGCATGGACATCGACGGCGATTCAAGCGTGGACGCGGTAACGGATGGGTTGCTGCTGTTGCGCTCGTTGTTAGGGTTTAGCGGGGACGCGGTGATTGCCGGTGCGTTATCACCGTGTGCCACACGAACAACGTGGGTGGCGATTCGTGGGCATTTGGCGGGGACTTGCGGGTTAGTGGTTGCGCCTTGAAACGAAGGAGCGATGCGTCTTGTAGGAGCGGCCTTGGCCGCGAAATGACTCCGACTTCGCAGCGATGATCGCGGCCAAGGCCGCTCCCACAAGAACCGAAACGTCAGGCTCCCAGCTTCTCGGCATACCCCGGCCACGCGAACAAACTGGCATGCACACGCGGTGTGTAAAAACACAAATCATTGATGCCGCGCTGTGCCAGTCGCTGCGCAATTTCTGCGTCACTGAGCGAGCACGGATTGCTGCGCATCGACGCACATGCCATGCCCCACTCCGCGCCGTACGTCGGCATGAATGCCTTGAAGGCATGCACTTCCGTGAACACGGTGCGCAAATCGCGCAACGTCGACGAGAAGCGCTCTGGGTGAAAAAACGCGCTGCCAATGTGCAGGCTCAACACACCATCAGGTGAGAGTCGATCCCGAATCAGCGCATAGGCGTCTGTTGAATAGAGCAAAGCAGAATCGGCGTCATCGGGATCCGTCAGATCCATGACAATGATGTCGAAAAGCGCCGTCGAATTTTGCAGAAAGGCGAGCGCATCGCCGATTTCAACACGCACTCGCGGGTCATCAAATGATCGCGCGTTAACGTCTGGCAACTGCTCACGGCAACTCGCCACCATCTGCGGATCCAGCTCCGCTACGACGATCTGCTGGATGCTCCTGTGCTTCAGCAATTCACGCGCAACACAGCCATCGCCACCGCCCATCACCAGTGCGCGTTTCGGGTCACTGTGCGCAAGTGTGGGCACATGCACCATGCACTCGTGATAAATAAATTCATCGCGCTCGGACAACATGAAGGCACCGTCCAGCGAGAGCATGCGCCCCATCGCCTGAGTGTCGTGCCATTCAATGCGCTGAATGGCGCTTGGTGTGATCACGGAGGGGCGACGGATGGTGAAGCCGTGGGCGATTTCTGGCGTTAGCCATTCCAGCGTCAACGGATCGGGCCGAGTCGCGGGCGAACCGCGCAGCAACGAGTTGCGATGGATATTTTTCGGCGCGAACAGCGTCACCAACGCATCGGTCAACGCCTGCGCTTTGCCGCTGTTGTCATCACGAAAATTGCAGACGTAGACATCAAGCGTTACCGCGTTCAACTCAGGCCAGGTGTGAATGGCCACGTGCGATTCAGCGAGCAACACTAAGCCGGTAACGCCACCGGCGTCAGCAAACGTGTGAAAGTGTTCGCCAACCACGGTCAAGCCCGCGTTGGTTGCGAACGTGACGCAGGCATCGCTCAGCGCCGCGCTGTCGCGCAGGAGGGATGCCAGGCACGTGCAGTCGTAAAGGTCTGCGGTGAGGTGTAGGCCTTGCACTAGGCGTTACTCGCTGCTTTGGTTTGGTCCCTCCTCCCCTTGCGGGAGAAGGTTGGCATGAGGGGTGGAGTGGGCGGTTGCAACGTATGCATGCGCGTTACACGAGCCCCCTCACCCTAACCACGGCACTCACTGGGGCCAGTGGGCACCCGCGCGAGGGGAGCGGGGACAAGACGGTACCGACGAAATTCCAACTTCATTACGGCTTGATATAAGCAAACTGCTCGCGGCTTTGCAGCTGCGCGATGCGCACCACCCCGGACGGCGTGAAGTCCGCTTCTTGAATAAATTGCTCTTTTTTCAGGCTGCGATTCTTAAGCGTAATTTCGCAAATTTCAAAGCGCACGCCACGCGCTTTCAGCGCCGAAACGAGCGGTGCGTATTCGGTTTTACTCTTCTCGTCTTTCGCGCCCTCCATCAACATGTCCACACCTTCGGCGTGGGTCACAACGACGATCTTGGTGTCAGGCGCAGTGTCGAGGTGGTTGCGAATATTGCGCAAACCCTTGATGCCTTGTGTGGCGGCTTGATCAACGTGATACACCACCTTGTCCGCTGCGGACGCGGCCACGGCGACGCTTGCTATCGCCACCGCGAAGAGAATTTTTTTCAACATTTTCATTGGGGGCCTTTGCAGTAGCAATTGTTGTGTGCGCCAAGTCTATCGCTGTCGCACGCGAGCGTTGTGCGTGTCGCCCCTACAAGCGCAAAATTATTGGTGCAGTCCCCAAATTCGCCGCGACCATCCAGTTAAACATCGAGTCCACGGTGATGGTTTCGATCTGATCGGAAAAGCGCTTTTCGTTCGGGTGATCGTCAAAGGCAATATTCGCTGCGGTCATGCGTCCGCCGAGTCGCGTCAGCGCAGAAATTTTCAGCACGCTCGGCTGATAGTTTTTGTATTTGAGCCATGCCTGCGCTTGCTCACGGGTGCGAATGTTGCCGTCCATTGCCACAGCCAATGTTTCCAGCGCCCACTGATTTGACTGCTGATATTTGGTCGCCCACGCGTAGCTCACCACGCTGTAAGGCTTGCTGTGCATAGCGGTCATGCGGGTACTGTCTTCTAGCAACGCCAACAATTTACCCTGCATTTCTGCTGTTGGCACCACCCACGCGGTTTCGAAACGATAGGGATCATCAAGGAAGAATTCACCGAGCCCTTGCCGATAAATCGATGCATCCGCGCTGCCACATGAATTGAGTTTGTGCACAACAAGCCATTGTCCGTTCGCTGATTTGTACGCCCAGCCGAGGTGCGAATAGCGCAGTCCATATTTACTCAAGTCTTGGCCCGCGCGCGCGAGCATCACAACCTTTGCGCCGCTAGCGTTAAGCGCGGCAAGCGTTCTCTCAGCGAGCGTCAAGCCCTTCTCGATGCGGCTGCCTTCGGGCGGTCTAGTTTCGCAAGATCGACCCGCGTGCGCGGGCAGGCTAAGCACTAATGCGGCACCGATAAGCGCGAGCCAACGGGTTTGCTTTTTCATAAAAATTCTCGCTGATGTTTATTGGGTGACGCGTTCGTTGTGCAACAGTGCGCGGCCAATTTCGTTGGGCACGAAGGCAATCGCCTCGCCCGCAATCGAGAGCACCGCGCCTGCGCCAATCACTGTGACCTGAACGGTTTTGCCCACCACCATTGATGTGCGTTCAACGCCGCGCGCGGCGATCTCAACGCTCACCTGCACGCCGTCGGAGGCACGCTCAAGCACGCACAACGCGCCGCGTGCGCTCAGTTCCACTGACTTCACCACGAGCACCGCGCCGCTGACCGACAGTGCCACCGGCAGCGCGACAACAGCGGCACTGGCTGCCCCGCCAACGATGACGACCGACGCGATGGGCAGCGCTGAAAGCGCGCTGACTTCCGATGCAGCATCGCCGCGTCGGTTTTGGGCGGTGGCGAAATTTGCGCTGGTCGCCAGCGTGACTGCAACGACGATAGCGGTGAACTTGGTGGAGATGCTTTTCATGGGTGTTCCTTATTGAGGGAGAGAGAGAGACGTGGAGAGGTATTAGCGATGCGCTTCGGAGCGATCCGCGTCGTGGCTGTCGCGCAGTGTCTTAGCTAGCGTGAAGGTTGAAGTGGTGAGATAGAGCCAGCTTACGAGCAAAAATGCTTTGTAGGTGTCGTTGATATTCATGCGCCACAGGCCCCAGGCGGTGAGTGCCATCGCGAGCACGAAGGCACCATACACGACCCAACGCCACATCGGTGTGTCGGCCTTCTCTGTTGCATTGTCGCGCACGAATTTCGACAGCACGAAGGTAGCCGATAAACAGAACAAATAGCCCATGATCATGAACGCGCGGTCAATGTCTTGGCCCGGCAAGTAGGCCAAGCCCGTGGCGCAGAGAAAGATCGCGATGGCGAACGACAGCCAGACCTGCAATGTCCAGGCGCGGGTGTCTCGTTGAATAGTGATTTGCATGATTTTTTTGTGTTGAGTAGCGGCGACGGAGTGAACTATTTCACAGCTCACGCAGCAACGCGAGGGGTGCGTGAATCGTCGCTCACTGCGATTCGTGGGGTATTAAATTGCGATACCTACCAGCGGCTTTGCACGACCGACTTCGCTGCGGCCCGATCCCGTATTCAGGTAACGTTTCAACATGAGTTTCCCCGCTCCGCCCGAACACTTCGCCATCCTCGCCGTCTGCGCCTTTGTTGCAGGCCTCGTGCGCGGTTTTTCTGGCTTTGGTTTGTCGGCCGTGCTGGTTGCCAGCGCAGCCCTCGTGATCTCGCCGAAGCTCATCATTCCCACCGCGCAAACGATGGAGGTGATCGCGAGCATTGCTTTGATTCCGAGCGTGTGGAAAGAGGTGAACTGGAAGTGGTTAACGCCAATGGCTGCGGCCTACGCGCTGTCGATTCCGGCGGGCGTGGCAGCGCTTGCCTACTTGCCCGCGCAGACGCTACGCGTGGGCGGCTGCGTGATTTTGTTCATCGCGAGTGTGTGTTTGCTGCTCAACGCGCGGCCCAAATTGCCCGACGGTTTGCCACTGCGTTTTGGCACCGGTCTGGTCGCCGGATTTTTTGCAGGTGCCACGTCACTTGGCGGCATGGTGGCGTCGGTCATGTTGTTTGCCGTTGCTCTACCGGCAAAAAACTTGCGTGCCACGTTGATCGTGCTCTTTTTCGGCAGCGCTTTGTACTCGCTCTCATGGGGCGTATGGCACGGCGTGGTCACCCGCGACACCTTCACGCGCGCAGCGTGGCTGGCCGTGCCGCTGCTGGCGGGCATTGCGGTGGGCTCGCACGGCTTCAAGCACGTCAGCGAAGCGGGCTTTCGCAAGGCGGTGCTGGCGGTGTTGGCGGTGCTCTCGGTGGCGGGCATCATCAGCGTCGCGTAGTCGCAGCAGTACCCGCCGACGGAAAAGTTCAATGGAAATGTATTCGCCCGTCGTTTGCAAACCACAATCCTTAAGCATTCTGTTTGTCGGCAAAAAAAATTTAGCCCAGCACGCAGGCAACATAGGATAATTCTGCGAGACATGTGCAAATAAGGGGGTGCGTCGTGAAAAACATCATTAGTCGTTTTCTGTTTAGTTTGATCGTGTTCACGGCAACGCTGTTCTGGTTGCCTGCGGCGATGGCACAAGTTTCGACTTACTGTCCGACGCAAACTTTGACCGTAGCCAATGGCGGTTCAGTAAACTCGATTGACCTGATTGCGTGCGATGGGCTGCTCAATCTCGGCATGGGCGGGCCGTTCCTCCCTAACCTGCCCGCCAACGGCACTGCCACGTTAGGCTCGCAAACGGGCCCGGGAAATCAGTTCGTCACCTACGTTCATAACGGTAGCGCAACCACGACGGACACATTCAAACTTGAAGATGAAGACGGCGCACTGCTCACCTTCAATGTGACCATCACCGCGCCCGCCTCCTCAATCGTGGTGTCCCCGATAGCGCTTCCAACGCTGAAAGCAGGTAGCCCGTTTTCGCAAAGCTTAAGCTCCACGGGCGGCACCGCGCCCTATACCTACACGTTGAGCACTGGCGCGCTGCCATTGGGTGTCACGCTCAGCTCGGCAGGGTTGCTCTCAGGCACGCCCACTCAGCGCGGCAATTATTCCTTCAGCGTGCGCTCGCAGGATTCGGTCAATGCCTTTGTTATTAAGGGCTACACCGGCACGGTACAAAACCCGACTCTGTCCATCTCGCCGGTAGCGGCAACTGCCGTGCAGAATGTGGCTTTCTCCCAGGCGCTCACCGCATCCGGCGGCGTGACGCCGTACAGCTATTTGCTTGAAACGGGCGCTTTCCCGGTTGGCATCAGCATTTCCGCCGCTGGAGTATTTAGCGGAACCACCGCGGCGGCCCCGTCGAGCTTCCCCGTCACGGTACGTGTGACGGACGCCAGCACCGGCCCCGGCAGCTATTTTGAGCTTGAGAATTTCACGCTGACTGTTTCTACCGCAACTGTCCCCGGAGCACCAACCATTGGGGCTGCCACGCCGGGCAATGGTCAGGCGAGCATCGCATTCACCGCACCAGCCTCAAATGGCGGCAGCGCGATCACCGGCTATACCGTCACGTGCAATGCCGGAGGGATTCTTGGAACCGGTGCAGGGTCGCCGCTCACGGTGACGGGGCTAACTAACGGCACCACTTACAGCTGCTCTGTTGTTGCGGCGAACGCAGTTGGCAACAGCGCAGCGTCGGCATCGGTAGCAGTGACACCCGTTGGCGCACCGGGTGCACCGACCATCGTAGCCGCCACGCCCGGAAACGCGCAAGCGAGCATTGCCTTCACGGCACCCAGCTCAAATGGCGGCAGTGCGATTACGGGTTACACCGTAACCTGTCACGCAGGTGGCTTCACCGCAACTGGACCGGCCTCGCCCATCGCCGTAACCGGTTTGACCAACGGCACAACTTATAACTGCTCAGTGGTTGCCACCAACGCCGTGGGCAACAGCCCCGCATCCGCTTTGCTTTTCGTCACTCCAAGAACAATACCGGGTGCGCCCACGATTGGCGCGGCTACTGCGGGCAACGCCCAAGCCGGTATTGCTTTCACCGCCCCGACATCAAATGGCGGCAGCGCAATCACAAGCTACACAGTGACTTGCTCGCCTGGCGGTGTAACGGGATCGGCGGGCGCATCACCGATTACAGTTACCGGACTGATAAACGGCACGACTTACGGCTGCGCTGTCACGGCTACCAACGCGGCTGGCACCGGGCCCACGTCAGCGGCGGTTGCAGTGACCCCCGCTACTGTGCCGGGCGCACCGACCATCGGCGCTGCCACGCCGGGCAACGGTCAGGCGAGCGTGGCGTTCACCGCACCGGTGTCTAGTGGTGGTAGCGCGATCACCGGCTACACCGTCACCTGCAACGCGGGTGGCTTTACCGGAACCGGTGCAGCCTCGCCAATCACGGTAGCGGGCCTCACGAACGGCACGACCTACAACTGCTCCGTGGTGGCGACCAATGCAGTGGGTAACAGCCCTGCCTCCGCCGCTGTCGCAGTGACTCCTGCCACCGTACCGGGCGCACCCACCATCGGCGCTGCCGCGCCGGGTAACGCGCAAGCAAGCATTGCATTCACAGCACCCGGATCTAATGGTGGTAGCGCGATTTCCGGTTACACCGTCACCTGCAACGCGGGTGGCTTTACCGGAACCGGTGCTGCCTCGCCAATCACGGTAGCGGGCCTCACGAACGGCACGACTTACAACTGCTCCGTGGTGGCGACCAATGCAGTGGGTAACAGCCCTGCCTCCGCCGCTGTCGCAGTGACTCCTGCCACCGTACCGGGCGCACCAACCATCGGTGTTGCGACGCCCGGTAACGCGCAAGCAAGCATTGCCTTCACTGCACCGGGCTTGACTGGCGGTAGCCCAATCACCGGCTACATGGTGACCTGTAGCGCTGGGGGCTTTACCGGAACCGGGGCTGCTTCGCCCATCACGGTGACCGGTCTTTCCAACGGCACGACCTACAACTGCTCCGTGGTCGCCACAAATGCGGTTGGCAGCAGTGCGGCCTCGGCCAGCGTTGCGGTGACTCCTGCCACCGTACCGGGCGCGCCCACCATCGGTGCGGCTACGCCGGGCAATGCGCAAGCAAGCATTGCCTTCTCGGCACCCGGCTTAAATGGCGGTAGCGCGATTTCCGGTTACACCGTGACGTGTAACGCGGGGGGCTTTACCGGAACCGGTGCTGCCACGCCAATCACGGTAGCGGGCCTCACGAACGGCACGACTTACAACTGCTCGGTACTAGCTACCAACGCCGTTGGCAACGGTGTTGCATCGGCAACCGTCGCCGTGACCCCCGTTGCCGTTTCCGGAGCACCGACCATCGGAGCTGCGACTCCCGGTAACGCGCAAGCAACTATTGCCTTCACCGCCCCAGCCTTGACCGGTGGCAGCCCAATCACGGGCTACACCGTGACTTGCAACGCGGGCGGCTTTACCGGAACCGGTGCTGCCTCGCCCATCACGGTGACGGGGCTTACCAATGGGACAACTTACAACTGCTCCGTGGTCGCCACAAATGCGGTTGGCAACAGTGCGGCCTCGGCCAGCGTTGCGGTGACTCCTGCCACCGTACCAGGTGTGCCGACCATCGGTGCGGCTACGCCAGGCAACGGTCAGGCGAGCGTGGCCTTTACCGCCCCAGCCGCCACAGGCGGCAGCGCGATCACCGGCTACACCGTCACCTGTAATGTCGGCGGTTTCAGTGCAACCGGCGCGGCCTCCCCACTCGTTGTAACCGGACTCGCTAACGGCACAACTTACAACTGCTCGGTAGTGGCAACCAACGTTGTCGGTAACAGTGCTGCATCGGCAACCGTCGACGTGACTCCTGTTGCTGTTCCTGGAACACCCACCATCGGCGCTGCGACGCCGGGTAACGCGCAAGCAAGTATCGCCTTCACCGCACCGGCCTCGACTGGCGGTAGCCCAATCACCGGCTACACGGCGACCTGTAACGCGGGTGGCTTCACCGGCACCGGTGCTGCCTCACCAATCACGGTGACGGGGCTTACCAATGGGACAACTTACAACTGCTCCGTCGTGGCGACTAATGCAGCGGGCAGTGGTCTCGCCTCGGCGCCTGTTGCAGTAACGCCAGTGACCGTCCCAGATGCGCCCACCATTGGCTCGGCTACGCCGGGCAACGGTCAGGCGAGCGTGGCCTTTACCGCACCGGCCTCCGCTGGCGGCAGCCCCATCACAGGCTACACGGTGACCTGTAACGCGGGCGGCTTTACCGGCACCGGTACTGCCTCGCCAATCACAGTGACAGGCCTTACCAACGGTACGACCTACAACTGCTCGGTGGTGGCAACCAATGCGCTGGGCTCGGGCGCGGCGTCAGCGAGCGTGCCGGTCACACCTTTGGTCAACTCGTACACCGGGCCTTCGCCCACGGGCGGCGGCAACATCACGGCGAGCTTCACTGGCGGTGGTGCCGGTTGTTCATACTCAACCAGCCAGTTCATACCGTTGACCGGAAACGCCGCAAGCCCGCCAACGGGTACCGCGCCCGAGGGCGTGACTTTCCCGTTCGGTTTGTTCGACTTCACCACCGGCGGCTGCACGCCTGGCGCGACGATCACGATGACCATCACTTACCCCGGCAGCATCGCGCCCACCACACAGTACTGGAAGTACGGACCGACGCCTACTGATGGCGTACCGCACTGGTACGTGCTGCCCGTAACTCTAGGTGCCAACAGCGTGACGTTCGCAATCACCGACGGCGGCTTGGGCGACGATGATCTTGTGGCCAATGGCCGAATCGTGGATCAGGGTGGTCCCGGTGTGCCGCCCGTGGCCCCCGCGCTTCCGGTGCCCGCAATGTCGAACACCACGCTGCTACTGTTGCTGCTTGCAATGCTCGGCACGGCGGGCGGCGCGCTGCGCCGCTCACGTGGTGGTGCTGAGCGCGGTGTGCTTTGCTCGGCGGGACGAACGTAGGTAAGCCGCTGCCGACAAAAAATTTGGCCACCCCGAGCAGCGCGTATTTTGCCGTGCTCGGGTCATCGTAGAACTGAAAAGATCAACGGCATCGGAAATGCCAGAAGCACGCCATGAAACTACTGACACTTGAAGACTTCGCAGCGTGCTTAAACACCACCTTTACCGCCGCCATTAACGACGGAAATGTTGAATTCGTTTTGGTGGAGGCTCGGCCCTTGCCACCCTCGAAACATGAGGCGATGCGCGCGCCGTTTTCGCTGCTTTTCAGAAACGGGGCCGCGCTACTTTTTCCGCAACAAACCTACAGCATGCACCATAGCAGCATGGGCGATTTCGCCATTTTTTTGGTGCCCATCGCGCGAGAGCAAGAGGGCTTTCTGTACCAAGCGATTTTTAACTAAGCGCTGATGGCGACCAGCGCATTTCCAAATGCGCGCCTGTGTCGGCGGTCACGGCAAAGCCGAGTTGGCGATACAGTTTTGCTGCACGCACATTGTCACGTAACACATGCAGCACGACAAAGCGATTGATTCGTTGCGCGTGATCCAGCGTCTCAGCAATCAGCGCAGTTCCGATGCCCGCACCGCGCGCGCGCGCGACTAAGCACACGTCCACAATGCACATCGGATCGTCGCGCGAAACGTAATAGCGACCGATCGGTTGATTGTCACGCTCAACCACGCAAAAATCCGACGCAGCAAACTGAGCAGCAAAATGCCGATGTTGCAGCGAAAACTGATCATCAAGAAACACGCGCATTGCATCCACTGGCCACGGAATGGCGCGCAATTCAGCCTCGCGCGTCTCGGCGTACAAAGCACGCATCCAGCCTAAGTCGCTGTCAACAGCGTGGCGGAGGCGAATGCCGCAGATGTCATGGCGCGTGCTTCGCAACAGTGAATGAGGCGTGGCACGCACCGGGAAGCAGAGTGCATCCATGACGCAACGTCTTAATGCGAACTGCGTCGCTCAGCGACTAAACACATCGCTGCGAAGCAATCAAAGCGCAATGTGTTTTAGTTGCGAGCGGGAAATATGCCTTGCAATGCGATACAGAAATTCACAGCAAGATAGGGCTGCTCATTGGTGTGGGGTTGGCCCCCTTGTGAAGCGCTGAGCATGGTCGGGGCAAACGTCGTATTGGGTGCTGCTGTGACAAACGCTTTGGTCGTCGAAATCGACAGCGACGACAGCGCTACACCGTTAGCGGGCACATTGGTTCGTTTCGTTGGGTCGCTTTGCGAATACGCGGTTAACGCGTGGGTATGCGCAGGGATTTGCTCGCTAACGAGGGTCACCGTGCTTGACCCAAATGTTTCCCCAATCACGCGATTGGACAGTCCCAGCCCTGAACCCGGTCCAGCGGCGGCGCGACTTTGAAAATTGGGTAACGCGAAGTTCGTCGTGCCGTTTCCGCCATAGCTAGTGCCGAGCAACGAAAACAGCGCAGTATTCTGGGCGATGGGTATGAGCTGCCCTTGGCAAAATGCCCAGCCTCGCGGGTTGAAGTTGAATCCGAACTGGGAAATTTGACCGATGAAGGGCTCAGACATGATGGAACTCCAAAAATACAAAAAGCGCGGCTGCGAGCGAATCACGCGTCGCCATGTTCGCCTAATTCGGCGACGGAAAAATACCTTCGGATGCGATACACCAGCTCGCGACAAGTGTTGGCATCGTGTTGTCGTGCGGCTGCGCGCCTCCCGCGGTGGTGGTCGATTGCGCGGACATCGCCACGGCGGTGGCGCCGCTCAAGTCGGCGGCGTACATGGTGTCACCGCTGATGGCTCCCGGCACGACCGTATTGTTCGGTGCGACCGTAGTTGCCGCAGCAGTGGATGCGCCGAGCACATGGGTATGCGAAGGCATCTGCTGCGTGGTCAGCGTAACGGTCTCTGTTCCCGCTACCTGCCCTATTACATAATTACTTAGGCCCGGGCCTTGTCCCTGATGTATCGGAATGCGACCACGCAAATCGGGCACGCCGAAGGTAACCTGACCGTCACCACCGTAGGTAGTGCCGAGCAGCGCAAACAGTGCGTCATTTTGGCTAATCGCCAGCAGTGCACCATTGCACGCCTGCCATCCCACTGGCGCGAAAGTAAACCCGAACATCCTAATTTCGCCGATGAATGGAACACTCATAGTTCGGAACTCCTTAACTCAAAAATCAATGACGGGCGCTAGTTCCGCGACGGGAAAATGCCGCTCAACGCAATACAGAAATTAACCGTTGTGTAGGGCTGCAAGTTAGAGTGCGGCTGATTGCCGCCTGCGATCGCAACGCTTTGCGGCGCAAGAGTGACGTTCGGCGTCGCGACAGCGTGCATCGCGCCTGCATTGGTCTGGCCGTATACCCGACCCGAAGGATTGCGACTGTCGCCTGCCGCGGTTGAGCCGTTGACCACGTGAGTGTGGGCGGGCAATTGTGTGCTTAATAGCGTCACTGATTCAACGCCCGCTGACTGCCCGATAACAGTGGTGTTACCAAAGCTCACGGGGGTGCGGCTACGCATGTCGGGTAGCGCGAAAGTCGTAGTGCCGTTGCCGCCGTATTGAGTGCCCAGCAACGAAAACAATGCCTGATTTTGATTGATCGGCAGCAATTGACCATTGCACTGCGCCCAATTCCTCGGCGCAAAATTAAAGCCAGTGAGCATGATTTGCCCAATAAAACTATCACTCACGACAGAGCTCCTCGATAACCAACAATTGGATCAAACGGTTTTGTGCATCTAAAAATAATACCGCTACACCGGGTAGTATTCTGATACGGTCACCTGTGGAAAGCAACCCATCGCGTCGGTTTATTGTTGCCTCCGCATGTCGATTCATTGCAAATAGAGACGGTCGGAAGATGGTGTTGTTTTTTTAGGGCTTTGGCGAGATGCATAACGATGAAAGCGCAGGGTTTCAGCTCCGTTCTTCGGCACTCAAACCTACAATAGATTATCGGAAATGCGCCCAGTTGCGCGGGGGAAACTGACCATGAACCGACGTGACTTTGTTCGCTTTTCGGCAGTAGCCAGCTCGTTGGCTTCAGTCTCGCTGCCGCTCTTCGCGGCCGACCTGCCCGCTAATTTGTTGCGCTCGCCGGAGCAGCTTGTTGGCCATCAATTCACGCTCGATAACGGCGCAACACTCACGCTCGATCAGGCGCAGTCGCTCTCTCGTGACGCACGCTGGATGCAGTGGGAGCTGCGTTTCACGTCCAGTTCAGCGATGAGTGAAGGCATTCATGAGCTGCGCTCAACTACCGCTGGCAACGTTTCGCTTTTTATGCAGTGCAACGGCAACGTGGCGCGCGCCAGCATCAGTCGTTTGGGTTAGAGGGTTAAGGGCGCGACTGAGTCGCCGCCGCCTGCAACCTTAGAAACGATTCAGCGCAAAACTCACCTATCGCATCTCGAAGGACGTCGTTAGTGTCCGGTTTGTACGGGCGCTGTGCAGCCCGGTCAAAGCGCTGAATGCTGCTTTTTGAATCGTACGCCGCTCGACGACTCATCGCCTCAATCACGTTGCCGTCTGGGTTCAGCCCGAGCATTTCGGCCAGCTCGCCCCACACGATGTCCGGCAGGCTGCGGTAGTCGACTGCACGCACGTCAAAGCGATCGCAGGCATCGGCACCACACGCGTAAATTTTTCCGAGCACTGCTGCAATGTAGCGCTCACGGCTGCTCCAAATCATCGCATCAGGCGGCGGCAGCCACGGCATGCGGCTGACCGCACCGGGGATGGTGTAGGTGGTGGGCTGATTGAGATGCGAGGCCGCGACTTCAAGCGGGTCACGGAACAGAAAAATAATCGACGCCGCAGGAAACGCGTCTTTAAGCAGTGCAATTTCTAGGATATGCCACGCGTCGAGCTTCATGACGGTGTGCACTTCACCAACTTTGCGATGGCCCAACGCGACGACCATGGCGCGTAGCCAATCGATTTGCTGATCGCGGGTAACGTCCGGCAAATGCCGACGCACATTGAGCAACGTATCCAACTGCGGTGGCTCCGACAACACTTGATGCGATGGCAGCGCTGCCAACATCTGGCAGATCAGCGTGGATCCACACCGCGACACGTTGGCAATAATCGCTTTGAGCGGCGCGAAGCCTGCGCTGCGCTCAGGGCTACTGGCCCACGTCACCAACGCGGCGATGGGCGTGTGGCGCTGAAAAATAAGGTTGAACGGGCGCTCGTGCAGCGCTTGCGCATCCTCGAAGAAAAATGATTGTTCAAAGCGTCGCTTGCCCGCGTAGCACCAGTGCACGCACAATGTGTTGTCGCTAATAAAAAGGCGAATCGGCAACCAGCCCTCAAAATCGTTCAGCCCGGCGCTGTGCGACCGAGGCATCGCGTGCTGCGCGCCATCGGGCTGCAGCATCGGAATCCATTGCTCAAGCCAATCACGCCGCGCGCTGTGCACCTGCGCCATCACGTCGGTGGCGGAAAATCCGTGTCCTCGCGCTGCGCCTTGGTGCACCGTCAGCGCGACCAACTCGTCGAGGTCGCTGCACATCAACAGCTGATCGCGCATCAGTTTGTCGGCAAACACGTGGTCACGAAACGCCTCAAAATCATGCACGGTGTCGCGCATACCGATCACGCCGTCAGCCATCGCCGCATCACCGGAAAGCTTGCCGCATCGGTCAAACCGCGCCACGTGAGAATCGGCACGCCGAGGCTTTGCTGCGTTGAAAAATGTTCGCGCATCCAGCGCGCGTCGCCGCGGTAGCCGTCATCATGAAACAGCACATCAAGTGGCACCCCGAGATGCACCGCTGCGGCGTACGACCATGCGATAGCACCCATTTCCATGCCGCCGTCGTCGCCCACATTTTCATGAAACGCAGCGCGCGCATAAGGCGGCACCACAGCGAGATGACCGGCCTCGTGCAGCAGGTCGCCCGGATACAACAACGCCGCATGATCCACCACCATCGCGCCATGATCAATGCTGATGCCGGGCAATACAGTGGCGCAAGTGATCGCACGTTCGATCACGACGAGGCCGATCTCGCGCAAAAAATCGATAATCTCGGTGCTGATTGACGTGTTCATGGGCTTGAGTTTATCGGTAGCGTAGCGTGTGCTTTTTGAGCGCTTTTTTCTCAGTAGCTTTTCGCTGAAACACCTATTTAACAAGGGCTAAGATCAATATTAGCTAATAGTCGACTCCTGATTAGCAAGCTGGCTCCGGAAGCCGTATCTGGGATAGCGGATGAGGCTTGGAGGCGACGGCAGCATGGAGCAATCTCGGCA
>JAYSRA010000150.1:0-56947 GCA_043721275.1 Burkholderiales bacterium | reverse complement strand
CAGCTCTGACACGCCCCTTCTCGAACCTCACGCCTCAAAATCCGCTAAATCGCCGACTTCACCGAATACGTAAACCTTCTGCCGCGCAGACTCCTAGCGCTCGTATTAGTCAAGCGATGCTGATGTAGAGTTTGCGAAGGTCGTTTGATCGTAGGTGCCTTGTTGGCCTTACCGCGCATTCCCACTAAGCATTTGAAAACACACGCGTGCGCGCATTCCCAATCCCCGCGAGTACGTGAACATCTGCAAGCGCCAAATTTTCTAGTCGACGGCGCGCCGGACGATTCAGGCCTGCTGCTGCAAATCTACACGCAAAACCTGATCGGCCCGATCTTCTTCGAGATCCTTCAGCGCAAAGGCAAGCAGAGTTTTGTTGAGGGCAATTTCAAGGCGTTATTTGAGTCGATTGAGCGCGACCAGATTCGTTGCGTCATGTTAGCGGCGTAACCGGCGCACCCTGCGCCGATTCGACCGGTGGCACGCAGTAGCATGCGGGCTGAACTTTGCTTTCTACGCACGGTTCGGAACCCGATGGCTGCCGAAAAAAAAGCACACCCCCCCCGACTGATTCGTCACCTGCGCATGCGGCCGAGGCTCTGGTCGTCAGTGGCGGTTGGCGTGATCGTCGGGCTTTCGTTGCCGTCAGCTTGGGTCGAGCATCCCATCACGCGTGGACTGATCGGCTGGAACATCGGCGCGATGATGTATTTGGTGATGACGTTGACACTGATGTCCCGCGCCACATCAAACACCATTCGTTCGCACGCTAAGCTTCAGGAAGAGGGCAAATACACGATTCTTTTTTTAGTGAGCGTTGCAGCCGTCGCTGTGTTGATCGCCATTGCGGCGCAACTTGCCTACGCCGAAGACACGCACGGCGCGGTCAAAGCCGCTCAGATCGGGCTGGCCGTTTTGACGGTGCTGACTGCGTGGCTGTTTACACAAACGATGTTCGCGCTGCATTACGCGCATGAATATCACGTAACACGCGGCGCGTCGGCATCCCCCGCGTTCGTGTTTCCCGGCACCGACGAGCCCGACTATTTCGACTTTCTGTACGTCGCCTGCATCATCGGCACCTCAGGCCAGACCGCCGACGTGTCGTTTTCGTCAACGCGCACCCGTCGCGTTGGGCTCGTGCATTGCGTGCTCGCGTTTTTCTTCAACACCACGCTCTTAGCGCTGACCATTAACGTGGCGGCGGGACTGATTTGATCGACTCAAAACGCTCGGCAAGCCGCGCACCTACGCCCAAACTGAAATCGCTTCGCGCTCCAACGCGCGGTTGACTGCGGGTCGTTGCAGCAGCCGCAGCGTATGGTTGGTCCATGTCGGATAGTCTTCCCGCATTCTCATGCCCATACGATTGCCCCAACGGTAGAAGACGAGCAGATACGCGTCCACAATTGAGTATCGATTGGCAACACACCACTTGGCATCTTGCATACGCGCTTCAATCAGCGTGAACGCCGCGCGCAAATGTTCGCGACCTTTGTCGGCGATGGCGTGGTGTGCTGTTGCATCAAATGAAGCTCGCTGGCCTCCACACTTGACGAACGGCCACCGCGTGCACGGATCCTGATAGCCAGTTGCACCATTCCACTGAACGAGCGAGCCCGTCGGGTGACGCGTCCAGTAGCTGCGCCGCCGGATAGGTGGCAGCCAAAAAAATTAGTATGGAGGATGCTTCCGTCAGTACGGAGTCACCCGTGACTAACACTGGAACGCGTCCTTTTGGATTGAGCCGCAGATGCGCGGGCAATTGAGTGGTGCCGTCTGACGTGGACGCTAGCGTCAGCTCAAAGGGCGCGCCGACCTCTTCCAGAGCGATATGCACGGCGAGCGAACAGGCACCGGGGGAGTAATGAAGGGTATAGATCATTGCAAAATTTTCATGAGGTGAGCTGCGCGTCACAACGCCACACCAAAGAGTTGCGAAATAGTCGCTGCACCGACTGGTGTCAGCGCAAGCGCACGCTGCGTTCGGGCTTTCTGTAACCAACCACGAGCGCCGTAATGCGTGAGCAGTTTCGTCGCCAACACCCCGGCCAAATGCTCACGACGCTCTGACCAATCCATGCACGGATAGGCGAAGCGCTTCTTCAACGAGTCACGTTGTAGCGAGGCAATGGCGTCATCACCAAAGCCCGCGTCGCGCAACCACTTTGCAGCGTTTTTACCCAACGTCAACGCACCCTCGCCGTTCTCTGCGCCCGCAATCAGCACCTGCTGCGCGATCAGCGCATCGTATTGCAACACACCCAATTCACCCGCTAAATGGCAGTAACAACTTCGCGCATATTTCAGCGGTTTGTACGCAGGCGTATCCCATCGTGTGCGTACCTCGTCACGCTCGGTGACGAACGATAACGCCTCCAGCATGTGCGCCACGTCAGCGTCCGCCAGCCTGAAATAACGATGCCGCCCTTGCGTGCGCAAACTCACCAAACCGGCATCGAGCAATTGCGCAAGATGCGTGCTCGCCGTTTGCGGCGTGATCGAAACAGCGCGTGCAAGCTCACCCGCCGAGCGCGCCTCGCCACCGAGTAGTAGCGCCAGCATGCGCCCCCGCGACGAGTCAGCGATGACAGCAGCAATGCGTGCGAAACGAGGTTCGGGCGAGCGCATTTACGCAATGAGCGCAGGTTGCGACAAGGTGTTCGGTACGCCACGCAGGAACGTTCGCTCTTCGCGCACAATGAATTTTTGCGATTGCGCTACCGCGAAATTGCGCATGCCTTCTTCATCGGTCCTGAGCCGCGCGCGATACGCTTCGTACGCTGCGAGTGAGGTGAACGTTATCAATCCCCACGCGATGTCGTTCGTGGCTTCATCAGGCAAAAAATAGCCGATCAAATCGCCGCCGCAACGGGGAATGATGCGACCCCAATTTTCGGCGTAGATGCGGAAAGTTTCTATCTGAAACGGGTCGATCTGATAGCGGATGAAGCAGGTGATGGACATGGTTTCTTTGCGATGAACGCGTCATGATGTGGCCACAGTCTAGGCAGTTCTATGGACTTATGTTTCGGCACAGATCGAAGTGTCGCAACAGCGCAAACAGCCACTGCGCGCGACGCTATCGAGCGCTTGTCTGCCACTGATTGGCGATTGGCTTTTCGCTGAAAGCACCACTCAACAAGGGATAACGCCGGTTTTATTGCTAAGTCGATAAACGCGCTTATGGGCATTCAGCCCCAATGCAATGGCACATACAGCCAAAAGCTGTAATCAAAAATAAATATTGCGCAAACGATTGATAGTTTCTTCGCAGCATTCCGATTAGCAGGGTGAGGGACGTAAAAAACACGCGTCCTACCCCCAGCACATCTGAAAAGGCGCATGCATCATGACCTCGAATTTCGCCCCGTCTGCACACCCGTTTCGCAGCACTGTCCTTGCCTGTATGGCCCTATTCCTAGCGGCTCCTGCGTTCGCGCAAACGCCCGAATCCGCCGCTAAACCCGACCGTGCAGCTGTCGAGCAAATCGTGCGCGAATACTTGCTCAGCAATCCTGAAATCATCGAGCAGGCCTCGGCCGCGCTGCGGGTGCGGCAGGCCGAGACGCAGGAGCGTGCAGCGCAAGTTGCACTTAAAACGCAATACGCCGCGTTGTATCAACATGCCGCCACACCGGTGTTGGGTAACGTCAAAGGCGACGCAGCGGTGGTGCAATTTTTCGACTATCGCTGCGGCTATTGCAAGCGTGTCGCGCCCGCTGTGAGCGCGCTGATTGCTGGCGACGCGCAGGTGAAAGTGATCTACAAAGAGCTGCCTATTTTGGGGCCGGAATCGGTGTTCGCCTCGCGCGTGGCGCTCGCCGCGCAGCGCCAAGGCAAGTACGCCGAAATGCATAACGCACTGATCGCGTCGGACGCGCTCGACGAGAAAACCGTGCTCGCGTTGGCCGAAAAAGCAGGCCTCGATATAGAGCGTTTGCAACGCGACGCGAAAGACACCGAAACGAGAAAACAACTGGCCGATAACCAAGCCCTCGCCGACGCGCTGGCCATCTCAGGCACGCCCGCGTTCGTCATCGGAAATCGCATGATGCCGGGCGCAATGGACGAGGCCAGTTTGGCTGCCATGGTCAAGGCTGAGCGCGCGCTGGCGAAAGCGAACGTTGCCCCCGTGGCGCAGGTCACGAAGTAGCTCGCCCGATTACTGCTCTACGTTTTATATCCGTTCGCGCCGAGCTCGACCCAGCACATAAATCCCAATCAATCACAACCCTTCAACACCGGAGTCATCGTGAAAAAATTAAACATCATCCTCGCAACCAGCATTGCCGCCGCACTCTTCGCAGGCGCCAGTGTCGCTGCCGATTCACCCACTGCACCCCCTTCTTTGACCGTCGGAAAGCCGACGATAGCACCGCCAACTTCCCCGCCGAAAGCTGATCCCCGAGAAGCCGCCTGCAAGTCACAAATCGCGAGCGTGCGCGATGACATCAAGTTGTTGGTGACCACCAACAAGACAAAGATGAACAAAGACGAGCGCGAAAAATTCGCGGAAATTGATCGGTCCAACGACGCCAATTTCAAGGCGGTGCAGCGAGACGGACTGACGGTTGAGGAATGCAATGCGGCGCTTAAAAAGTTTCAAGAAGAGCGGGTTACCGTGCGCGGCATGATCAAGTCTTAATCCGCTGACAAGCATCGAACCAACATGAAAAACATTTCTCGAATTGCGCTGAGCGCAGCGTTCATCGCCACGGCCTTAAGCAACATCACACCCGCGTTCGCACAAAATCTGGATGCGGCGCGTAAACAGCTCTTCGATCAACTTGATCGCGAGTTGGTTATCGTCGAAAAATTGGGGCAAGCGGAAGTCTCGCTCCCGTCGTACGCCGCGTGGAAGGAGGTGGTGCGGGATCGCACCGATGTGACCGGAGCCGTCAACGTGTTGCGCGGCAACCCGCAGTCGTCCGTGCCTACGCTCGAGCGCATTCTTGCCGCTGTGAAATCTGACAATGGCCGCGCAAAACGCGTGTCCGATGCCGTGAAATCGCTCAACGATTCGACCAAACGATATGCTGACTATGCAGCCCCACTGCGCGCGCAGCTCGTTGACCCCGGCATACCGCAGATGGCAGAGCTGACCAAGCGCTGCGACCCACTGCCCACTGAAATTCAGTCGCTCAAGTCGGCCGACTATCCGACACTCGAAAGCACCGCTGTTGCCGTCGCGAAAGACGCCACGGAGTGCCCGCGCTTTGCCCGCGAGTTGATCGCGCTGCAAGGCAAAGGCCGGGAGCTTGACGCGCTCAAGGCCGTGGTGCCCGACGTGGCGCAGAAGTATCCAGTGTTGAGCCAGGTCGCAGCGTTCACCGACATCGTAAACAAGCACGGCAAATTACTGCAAGCCACTGACAGACTTCGCAAAACCGCCACCGTCGGCAATGCGCTCGACGATTCGATCAAGCAGTTGCAAGTGATGAACATCGAGGCCGAAGGCTTCGCGCGCAACGCGCAAAGCGGCGGCAATGCGCGCACGGTGCGCGTGCTCAACACGCTTGAGCGCGATGCGAACGTGTTTTGGCGGGCGGCGGGTTGCGCTGGCGTTTACACCGATCAAACGGCGGTGTGCAATCACCAGCCGGTGAAGGCAGGGCAAACGGTTGAATATCAATTCAAGCCCGGCACATCGGGCCGCAAGGTCGGTGTCGTGGGCGGCGGCTGCACCACGCAGGAAACCTCGATTGGACAGGACGGCGCGGGCGCGGATTTGCATGTGATCACCGACGGTTGTCAGATCAAACCGGAATCGGTGGCGCTGTCGGAGTCGGTGCAAAAGCGAACGCTTACTGTGCGAAATAATCGCGACAAGCCCATTGACGTCCTGTTCGCGCACGGGTTTTGCCTCGGCCTTTACAAAGGCATACCCAACGTGTGCCGAAGCGTCACTGTCGCACCAGGCACGGCTATCAGCTACGAATTCTCGCTGCTCAACTATATGAGCGCCGCCTTCATGCGGTGGGGCGACGATGTTTGCCCGCTTCGCCTCGGTATTGACGGCATTGTTTTTCTGCAACTAGGTAAACGCGTTGATGTAAACCCCAACCGCTGTGGCGTGTCGTTCCAGTGAGTTGTCGTGGGCAGGCAACGATCTGCGACGGGCGCGCCGTGCACGCCGCACGGTTGCCAAGTCCACCCGACTGCGCATCGCCGCCGAATGGTGGGCAGAGGCCACCCGCTCTACGAAGCCTGAAGCCGCATGAAACCCCAATCAAAAAGGGGCTTTTTTGCATAAAGCGATATCGAAAATAGTTTCATCGGCATGATAGTTTGGCCCCGACAAATCCGATTAGCAGGATAGGGGGCTGCGAAACAGCGGCTCCGGCAACCGAGTCACTGATCTTTTTTAGCGCCCAAACGAATGGGCATCTTATTAATTCGTAATTCATGGGGTGTAGCGAGATGAATAAAGCAACAAAAACATCGCAGTTCTGGGGGGGCTTGTTCTCTCTGATGGCAGTGGTGACGGCGTTGGCGGCAACTGCGGCCAGCGCAGACGTTTGCCTTCGCGATAACTACGGTCGTGGCGTGGGCAAAGTGCCTGCGGCATGCGCGGATGCGGATCGTGCAGTGGATGAAGGGCTGTGCTACAAAAAATGTGACGCAGGGTTTGACGGTCGCGGCACGTCGTGCGTGAAAGATTGCCCTGCGGGCATGAAGGACGATGGCGCGTTGCTGTGCATCAAGCCGCCAGCCGTACCTTACGGCGTCGGCGCAGGCTATCCGTGGAAGATTGGCGACCGGGTGGGCAACTACGATCAAGCGGGCGTGCGTTGCAATCAGGACAACACCGGCGTGGGTTGCAGCAAAGAAGGTTTGATCTGGTATCCGAACTGCAAAACGGGATTCAAAAAAACCGGCGCGCTGCTCTGCGCGCCCGAACCGGTCAAATGCCCGGAAGGCTTTACCGACTTGGCCGGCAGCTGCGGGCGACCCACCACCAATCGCGGCGTGGGCATCATCCCCAATGCATGCGGCAGCGGCAAGCAGCTTGACGCAGGCCTGTGCTACGACAACTGCAAGCCGAACTTCGCAGGCGTTGGCCCGATGTGCTCCCAGCAATGCCCCGGCTCAGTGCCGGTGGCCTGCGCGGGTGCAATCGGTTGCGCTGGTGATGCCGCAGACTGCAAATATCTGTTCTCGGAAACGGTCGCCGCCTTGGTTCGTTTGGTTGCAAGGGACCTGTCGGCGGCAGGTACTGGCGTAGAGGCGGCGATAAAACGCACCCTTTCCAACGCCAACCGTACGCGCGGTGGGATCGACGCATCGGACTGGCTTAATGCGAACGCTGGCAAGGCAGGCGTTGCTTTCGCAAAAGAGGAGGTCAAGCAATTAAAACTGTTGTTTGACGGCGGTGCGTTCGATCCGCACCGGATTGATCCCAAAAAACTTGAGGCAATCGCCAAGTCTTACAAAAAGGCTGAGACCTGCCGCAGCTGAACGAGCGCTTGCTTCGGCCGAAACGTTAGCTTTTAAACCGTGCCGAGTGCGCGGTTTTTTTTCGACCAATCTGCGCGTATGCGTTGTGACAGCTTTATGACCAAAGCGCCGTTTCACTTGGGCTACCGGTCTATTCGTACCGATATCGATAAATAGCGTTTATTGCCCGCAGCCCACATAAATAATGGATTGCAGCTAAAAGCTATATGCGAAAAAATAGTTTCCTCAGCACTGATAGTTCATCTCAAAAAATCCGATTAGCAAGGTAGGGGACGCACAACAGCGGCTCCGAAACCGAAGGTTCAGTTTGCGTTTGGAGCCCAGTCGGGCGTGTTGTCAATTCAGTTTTTATGAGGTGTATCGAGATGAATCAATCAAGAAAAATGTCGCAGTGGTGGGGAGGCTTGTTCTCCCTCATTGCGGTGGTGATGGCGTTTGCCGCCACGTCGGCCAACGCAAATTTCTGTTTGCGTGAAACGTACGGGCGAGGCGTTGGCGCCGTGCCTGCGGCGTGCGCTGATGGGGATCGCGTGATGGATGAAGGGCTGTGCTACAAAAAATGTGAAGGTGGCTGGGAGGGCAACGCCACTGGTTGTTCGCCGAAATGCCCGTCCGGATGGGTCACTGACACCGTCGCGTTCTGCATCAAGCCGAAACAGTCTGCTCCTTATGGCGTCGGCGTGGGTTACGGCTGGAAAGGCGGCGACCCTGCCTTCAACTACGACAAGGCCGGAGAGCGCTGCCGCGCAGCGCATAGCGAAGGGTGCGTTCGCGACGGGCTGATCTGGTATCCGAATTGCAAGGCGGGCTTTCACAAAACTGGCGCGCTGATTTGCTCGCCCAATGAAATCAAATGCCCAGACAAATTCGCTGATCTGGGCCTGATGTGCGGCAAGCCTGTCACCAATCGCGGCGTCGGCATCATCCCGAACGCATGCGGCAGCGGCAAGCAACTTGACGCGGGGCTCTGCTACGACAACTGCAAACCGAATTTCGCAGGCGTCGGCCCAGTATGCGGTCAGCAATGCACAGGTGCCACGCCGGTGAGCTGTGGCGTGGTGGGCTGTGCTGCGTCACAGAAAGACTGCAGCGCCTCAGTGATGTCACCCATCATATCGGTGTTCATGGTGTACGGCTCCGCAATAGCAACACCTGTCGTTATCTCAATTGAGTCTGGCAAGATCTTGGTGGAGCGCGTCAAGGCAGCAGCGAGAGCGGCCAAATACGAATTGGGCGGCTTGACACTGGAACAGGTGCTGACAGAGCAGGGCGCCAATGCGGGCGTTCGATTCACCAGCAAGCAGCTCATGGAGCTGACAAAAGCACTCAACGGACAGGATTTCGACCCGATCGAGATCGATGGTAAACAAATTGCCGCCGTGGTCAAGGCCTACAGCAAACCGCAAGTCTGCAAGAGCTAGCGCGTCGCTTCCGGCTCGACAGCTGAGTCGGTCAGCACCCGCAAACGCCGCGCCACGTGCGCGGCGTTTTTTTTGCCCGCGTTGAGGGTATGACAAAAACTTTTTTCATCCGCGTGATAGTTTCCGCTCGCCAATCCGATTGCGTAGGTAGGAATACAAAAAAGCAGCGGAGCGGCCATGGCGCAACTATCGAAAACCAGCAGCAACCGACGGCGGCTTTGCATGGCCGCGCCTATTGCGGTGGCGCTGAGCGGCGCGGCGTTCGCCGCCACGCCGCCCAGCGTGCCCGGTTCACCCGGCATCGGCCCACTCAAGCTCGACGACATTCGCCTGAGCTTTGGTATTCCTGAAGCAGGGCCCACCACCAAATTTGTCAAACCCGACGAGGCGCTGCCGTCGTTCAAGGCGGTGATTCGCTATGCCGGTGGCGGCACGATTGCCGGCCGCTGGGAGCTGGTGAGCCCAGCCGACGCAACGCCTGACGAAACCTCCATCCTGCCCGAAGCGCAAATGTCTGCCAGCGAGCGCGGCCGACTTAGACGATTCGAGCTGCTGGAATCATTCAGCACGCTGCTGCCTGCGCTGCTTGGCACACACACCATCAGCGGCCCCAACTTGCCCGCCGACACGCTGAAGTTGATCGGCGCTTATCGCATTGTGCTGCGCATCGAGGCGGTGAGCTCGGCGGGCAACGCGGTGACACAAAAACGGCTGCCGATGCTGCCGCTCAAGTTGCACTTGCTCGGCGGCCCCACGCCTCTGCCAGTACCAGTACCAGCACCAGTAGCAACGCCAACCAACTAAGCGCACGAAACCATGGCAACCCACAACAGGATCGTTACCGTGACCGCAAAAAAAGCACTGGTGCAAGCCATCGCATTGAGTTTGTCCACTGCCGTGTGCGTGGCCCCGAGCAACGCGACTGCCCTTAAGCAAACCGCCGCTATCGACAGCGATGGTCGCAGCAAATTCTCCATTGCCATCGATACTGCGCCCACCGCGGAAGAAGGAAAACTGACGCTGCGGACACAGGCCAGCCATAGCCGCGAAGTGCTCGATTTATCCGATCTAGCGACCGTCAGCGCAACTGCGGTGGAAGTAGATTTGTCGCTGTTTCCGCTGGCAACGGGGCAATACACAATCAATGTAGCGCTTGAATCGGCAGACGGAAAATCAGTGTCGCTCGGCACACTGAATTTGAACGTGCTGCGCGTAATAAGCAAAGATGCGCCCGCCGAGGCCTACGCGTTTGAGTTTAAGCCGACGCTCGATTTGGGCGTTAAAGCACAGGTATTGGAGCGCACACAAAACGGTGGCAGAGCGAGCACGCGAGCGCGCTTTAACGACCTCACGGCGCAGGGTGGCATTGAGGCGGCAACCAGTGGCGTTGACTGGGATGCGAAGGCGCGTTTGCAGTACGCAGGCAGCAGCTTGCGCACCGAGGCGCTCACCTACAGCAACGACGGCGTACGCTCGGCCAAAATCAACGTGCAGGATTATTTGTTCGACGGCGGCTGGCGCGATACGCGCGTACAGTTGGGCGCGGTGAGCGTCACCACGCATCCAGTGTTGCTCTCAAATATTAGTAATCGCGGCGCGGCGTTTGCGCATCGCTTGCCGTTTGGCCTCGAAATATCGGGGGCAACGCAGGCGGTCACCTCGCTTGCAGGGCTCGACAATTTCACCGGCCTTTCCAATCAGCGGGCGCAGTCACGCTCGTTGAATGCGGGATACGATTTCGTTCAAGCCAATCCCGGTCAGACGCGGCTGGACGTGTCAGTGTTCGATGGCGTCAAACCCAACTTTGGCGCGACGGTCGGCGCAGCGGACGAGAAAAGTAACGGTATCGGCGGCCGCTTTTTGTGGCGCAATGCAGCGGGCGATTTGCGCACCGAATGGATCGTTGCGCAGAGCACGCACGAAACGGCCAAACCCGAAGGCGGGATTAAGCGAGAACGCGGCGAGGCCTACACCGCCGAGGCCGGTTACGACGCGTTGAAGGATTACGATTTTTTGGGCAGCAAGCTTGCCATCACCACCGCCGCGCGCTTTGAATATTCGTCACCGTTTTATCGCAGCCTCGGATCAAATTTCGTCAGCAACTATCAAACGACATCGCAATTGATCGGCTTTGCGTTGGGCAGCGCGCAGTTGCAATTGCAAGGCATTCAGCGCTTTGACAACGTGGGCGCTGATCGCGCCTACATTCGAAATCGCATCAACGCGCATCTAATCAATCTCAATCTGCCGAGCGAGCTGGTGCAGTCAGCTTACGCGTCGTGGTTCAAGCTGAAACCTGATCTCGCCGCAAAGCCCGACGCAAAGGCAGACGCAAATGCGACGCCCAGTAAGCCGTCACCGTGGGTGCCGAGCATCAGTTTTTCGCACAACGTTTACGACGGGTTTGGCGATAAAAAATTTATTCCCGAAGGCTTCTTTGAATCCGACCTGCCGCATGTGCTGAGCAGCAACAGCGCAATCGGTTTGGCGTGGAGATTCGAGAAAGTGTCTGGCGGCTGGAAGGGCACGCTAACGCGCGAAAAAAACCTGCAAATTGGCGAAGAAAAAACCAGCACCAGCAACCTTCGCCACAGTTTCAACGTTGACTACAGCCCAACGGCCGAGCTGTCGTTTGGCGCGGGTTACGACCGCGGCGTGGGCGAGCGGTTGGATGACCCGGCGCTGAAACTCGCGGCAACAGTGTCCGGCAAAGCGAGCTGGAAAATTGATGACAAAAACGATCTTGCGTTCGACTTCAATCGCTCGCGCGACTACGACTCGATCAACAGCAAAAACGGCATCAGTCGCCGCGCGCAGTTGCAATGGACGTCACGCCGCGATCTCACCCTCCCGGGCCTTTCGAAGCCGCTCCCGATGCGCTCCTACGTGCGCACCCTACTCTCCGATAACTACAACTGGAGCATCGGCGCAACCAGCGTCAGCACACCTCGCGTGTGGGCGATCCAGCTTGGCTTCACCGTGAGTTTGTTTTGATGAACGCTGCATACTTCTACCAACGCACGGCGCGTTCTGCACTTCATGCGGTATTGGCGGTAGCCGCACTGTTGATCACGGCACAAGCCAATGCGCTGATCGCCACCGTCAACCCCGGCACCGCGCTCACGCCGATTACCAATTCAGGCTCGATTAGCTTTACGTATTCGCCCGCGCCCGCGTCGCTGACCGAGCAGTCGACGCAAGCTTTTTTGTGTACGAACGTATTTGCTGCCAGTCAAGTGGGCGGCGCATTCCCATCAGGGCCAACGCCACTCACGCCCAATTCGTTCTGCTTGAACACGCAGACCACGGCTCCCGGCGCAGCCACCGTCAACCTCAGCGGGTCGTTGGCGGGCAGCGAGACGTTCACCATGACACCCGCCGCATTTATCGGCCTCTACGACGGCGTAGGCGGCTATGCCACGGTCTATTTCGTACGCTCGTGGTTTGATAATCTCGGTTTGCAAACGTACACAGTCAGTCGCCTGCAACTGATACCCACACTCAGCGCAGCACCCGACACCCTAACCGTTATTGGTGGTAACAGCGCCGACGTGCTCGCCAATGATTTCATTGAAGTGCTCAATGCGTCTGCCACCAACGTCGTGCTCAGCATCGTGAACAACGGCGGCATCACGGGCCTGTCGGTGGTTGGTTCGCAACTGTTGGTGCCGACCACAACTAATGGCGGCAGCTACAACGTCACCTACCGCATTTGCGACGCGGCACCGGGCGGTGCCGCCAACTGTGCGAACGCGGTCGCTACGCTGAACGTGACCGGCGCATCGTTGCCACAGGCCGACACTGCCACCGTTCCATCGTCTGCCACAACTAACGTGACCGTGCTCGCCAATGACCGCATCGGTTCGACGGTTGCAACAACTGCTAACGCCAACATCACGCTGGTGGCTCCGCTTGCCGTCCCCGGCCTAACCATCAACGGTGCCGGGCAGATTGTGGTGCCGCCTGTTGCGCCGGGGCCGTACGTGATTAATTACCAGTTGTGCAACGCCGCCGCGCCGATTGTGTGCGCGAACGCAGTGCTTAACCTCACAGTGTCGCCTCCAGTGCCCGTGGCTAACCCAGACAGTGTTGCACTATCCACCTCAGGTGGCATCGTGATCGTGTTGGCCAACGACACGGTCGATGGCAGCGCGGCCACCCTCAGCAATGTTGTGGTCACTATCGTTGCCAACGGTGGCCTGACCGGTGTGGCCGTGAATGCCGCCACGGGCGCGCTCACGGTGCCTGCATTTACGGCAGGTAGTTATGTGGTGAACTACCGCATCTGCTCGACGGTGATTGCAACGAGCTGCGCAACAGCTACGGCCACCCTCACGCTTAGCGCAGCGGCGGTTGCGATCATCGCGGGCAACGACAGCGCGACGCTACCCGCTATCTCTGGCGGCAACATCACCGTAATGGCTAACGACAACGTGGGTGGCAGCCCTGCTTCCGTCGCCAACAGCACCCGCACGCTAATTAGCAACGGCGGCCTGCCCGGCATCGGCTTTAACCTAACGACCGGTCAAATGTACGTTCCCGCATTCGTTGCTGGGCAATACGCCGCGCGGTATCGGCTGTGCGCCGTGGCCGCGCCTACGTCCTGTGCAGATGCGACGGTGACCATCACGATGCTGCCCAACGTGGTTGCGGTTGCCGACAGCTTTGAGTTAACGACGACCGGTGGCGCAGCCCCCGTGCTCGACAATGACCGCGTTGACGCGGCTGCGGCGACAGCAGCCAACGTCAACGTCAGCATTGTTGCCAACGGTGGTCTGAGCGGTCTCAGCGTAAATAGCGCCGGTGCATTGCTTATCCCAGCGGCGAGCGCGGGTCGCTTTGAAGTGACCTACCGCATCTGCTCAATCGCGGTCAGTAGCGTTTGCGCCACCGCCATCGCAACCATCACATTGACCACAGCGATTTCGGCGACTCCTGATAGCGTCGTGTTGCCGAATATTGGCGGAGACGTTGACGTATTGGCAAATGACTCCGTTTCCGGCGTCGCGGCAACTTCACAAAACGTGACGCTGACTATCACCAATGCGGATCGCCTGAACGGGTTGACCATTACCAACACGGCAAAGATCCGCGTGCCGCCAAACAACACGCCCGGCACCTACACGCTGGCCTATCGTATTTGCAGCCTAGGCGCGTCACCGGTGTGCGCGAGCAGCACGGCAAGCATCACCATCGGGCCGCCGGTTGTCGTTGCGCTACCAGAAACGGTTGCGCTGCCGAGTAGCGGCGGTCGTGTTGCCGTGCTCGACAATGACACCTACAACGGCACGCCCGCAACCAGCGGCAACGTGAGCATTGCCATCACTAACTCAGGCGGCCTGACGGGATTGTTGGTTGATGCGACGGCCGCGATTCTCGTGCCCGCAGCGCCGCCCGGCACCTACAGCGTGGCCTACCGAGTTTGCGCGCTCGCGCAAAGCGCGTCCATCTGCGCCAACGCGTTGGCAACCATAGCGATCGCGCCGCCGGTGATATTGCTGGTGGCAGATCGATTATCGATTCCAGATTCTGGCGGCGTGCTCTCGGTGCTGGCAAACGATTTGATTGCAGGCTTGCCGGCCACCGCAGCAAACGCCGTGGTCACCATTATCAGCAACGGTGGCTTGACCGGCCTTACCGTCAACGCCAGTGGCGAGCTGTTGGTTGCCGCCACCGCAGGTGGCACCTACACCGTGAGCTATCGTGTGTGCGCACGCGCATCACCCGCCACCTGTGCGGTTGGCTCAGCAGTGGTGACCATCAACATCACCGCGCTGGTCATCAAGCTCGTGGATGACGTGGTGGTATCGGGGCAGCCAGGCTCCACCTTCAACCTGCTCAGCAACGACACTTTAGCCACGCGTCCCGTTGTCGACAGCGCCGTCGTTCTGACGCTGCTGAGCAATGGCGATCTGTCTGCGCTGGCGCTGGCCGCAACCGGCGTATTGACGATTCCACCCGCATCCAGCGGCGTGTATCTGGCAACCTATCGCCTGTGCCAGAAGAGCCTCGTCAGCAACTGCGCTGAGGCCAAAATTCGCATCACCATCACGCAAGGACAGGGCGCTGGCGAAACCGCGCGCCGCCGTCCACCGTCGGTGCCGGGTGCCGCCACTGCGACTTACACGTTAACGCCGGGCGCGAACGCGCCGATCATTTTTTCGCAGCCGGTACCGGCGTCAGCGGGTGCTGCCAATAGCCCGTTGATTCTGGGCGAAACGCGATTGGGTTACGGCGTAACCGCAGCAGCGGGCCGCTTTCAGAGCTATCGCAGTGACAGCGAATTTGCAGCGTTCGGCGCGCAGTTTCAATACTCTGGCACCGGCACGCTTAACTACCGCTGGGAGGTGGTGCGTCCCGGTGAACCGGATCCTGATGTGATCGATTTGTATCCCGAGCAGTCGCTGTCAGCCGCTGACCGGTTACGGCAAACGCGATACAGCGAAATTTCGCGCGGTCAGGTGTTTTTGCCGGCAATGGGACGCTACTTTTTGCGCGGGCCTGATGCAGCGCTGCTGCCGCGCTCAAGCGAAGGGAACTACTTGATCCTGCTGCGTATTGAGGCATCCACCGCCAGCGTCAGCGGTGCCATTAACGGCGCAACAGCGTTCCCGATCCAACCATTGACGTATGTCATGGTGGGTGATCGTGGCATCAGCACCACGCCAACCGAGCCGCGCAATCCCGACGCGCTTGCCGCGGCTGCGCGCGGGCGTCTATCAGGTGGATCAAGCGTCGCCGAATTCAGCAACATGGGGCAACTGCCCGACGCTGGCCCCGGGCTCAATAGCGGCACGTTGCGCTTCCGATCAATGGGCGATGCGTGGAAGTCGCTGCAACCGAAAGTCATCGAGATTGTCGGCGCAACGACGCAGGCCGGCAAGGCGACTAGCCTGAGTTGGAAGCCGGTGCCGGACGTTGCGCTGTATCGCATGGTGATTGAGTCGGGTAGTGCCGGTGCGGCATCGGTCGTGGTCGTGGTGAAGCCGGGTACGGAATCAGGCTACGCATTGAAAGCCTCAGCCCTTGCGTCGCTGAATGCAGCAACGACCAATTCATCGTTGCGCTGGCAGGTGCAGGCTTTGGCGAGCGACGGCAAGATAATCGCGATGAGTGATTGGTCGTTGCTAAACCGATAAACGTGCGATGAGAAAAATAATTTACCCGACGATGCTGGCACTGCTGTTTATCAGCGGCTCGGTATATGCCATTGAAGTGAAGACGGCCATTGCGCGACAGATCGTTAGCGATGATGGCGCTGATGGCAAGTTCAAAATAGAAGTGGAGTTTGTCACCATCGTCAAGCACCCTGAGCAGGTCGCGCTGCGCTCAATCAACGTGCCTGCGGGGGTGCGTTGGTTAGGAGATCGCAGCAAGACCGACAATGCGGATTGTCGCGCTGATGCGGCCGCTGGCAGCAACTGTCGACAGTCGCATTTTTTGGTGTTCGAGTCGCCCAAGCGATGCGTGCCAACCAGTGGTTACAACCTGCTGTGGGACGTTGGTTGCGCTTCCGGCAAGACCTGCCCGCAAGGCCCGCCGAAACACGAAACAGCGCTGCGTTTGCAGGTGCCGCCGGGATGCTAGCGTCGCTATACTGCGCCACCAAAATCGGCGCTGCGAACACCGTTGATGCACTCAAATCCACACCGTAGACGCTATGAATAGTGCTAATCGTTTTGCCAATCTAACGGTGCTGTTGCATGCCTGGCGCGACGGTGACCGCGACGCGTTCGGACAGGTGATTGTTGCCGTGCAGCGCGAGCTTGGCGACATGGCAAAGGGTCGCTTGCGTGGCAACGCAGGCGTTGCCACCATGATGCCGACCGACTTGATGCAGGACGCGCTGTTGCGCGTGATGCAAACACCGCCCGACTATCGCAACGGCCCGCACTTTATGGCCACCATGTCGCTGGCGATGCGCTCCGTGCTGATAGATCACGCCCGTGCCAAACTCTCTGACAAACGCGGCGGCGGTGCTGCCAATCACACCTTCACTGAGGAGGAACATGGCGAGCACTCGTGCGCCTTTGCCATGCTCGCGCTAGACGAAGCGTTGGTCGCATTCGAAAAGCTTGACCCTCGCGCGGGCGAGGTGCTGCATCTGACTTATTTCGGCGGATTGTCGCGTGAGGATATTGCCGAGGTCCTGAGTATTTCCGTGCCCACAGTTGACCGTGAGCTCAAGTTCGGGCGCGCTTGGATCGAGCGCACGATGAGCGCTGACGCGGCGTGAACGCGTTGATTCCGGTCAACGTTGTGTGCCGTAGGTCTGCACCGCCCGCACCGCGTCGATCAGTTGCGCGGCCGGTATCGGTTTGTGTAGCAAGCGGGTGCGACTTGGCGCGTCTGACGTGTGCAGCTTGGCGTCGATGCGCGCTAGATCCTTAATGGCGGTGTCGCCGGTCAACACAATCGCGCCAATATCGCGCTGCCAAATAGACCTGAGCTGCACCACCGCTTCGACGCCGTCAATGGCGCCGCCAAGGCGATAGTCCGAGATCACCACGTCAACCGGCGCTGTGCTGCGTGCTGCGTCCAGTGCGGCCTCTGCGCTCATAAAGCTTTGCACGATAGCGCCCGCGTCGAGCAACATTTCGCTGAGCGCGCGAACCACCTGATCATCATTTTCAATCAAGTAAATCGAGCAGCCGAACAATGATTCGCTGGCCGGTGCGGTCATCGCCGTGGCGGTGCTCGCGGCTACATCTGCCGGTGCATCGCAACGCTGGATTTCGATCCAGAAGGTGGAGCCGTGCCCGACTGCGGAGGCGAGCCCCAGCGGGTGTTGCAGCAGTTCACTGAGGCGTTGGGCAATCGACAAACCCAGGCCCAAGCCGCCTGCACGATCACGCCCAGCGTTGCCCACTTGATAGAACTCCTCGAAGATTCGCTGGTGATGGACGGGGTCGATGCCGACGCCGCTGTCACGAATTTCGATCCGTCCTCGCGCGGCGCGCAGGCCCACCCACACGCCACCGCGCTCGGTGTTTTTGATCGCGTTGCCGACCAGATTGGCGAGCATGCGCTCCAGCGCGTCGGGGTCGCTGTGCACCACCGCGCGGGTCGGCGCAAAACGCAACCAAACCTGCTTGGCGGCGGCTTCAGCACCGAACCGCGCGTCTAACTTGTCGAACAGCGGTTGTAGCGATACCGACTGCATTTTGATCGGCACCGCGCCTGCGTCGATGCGTGAAATATCGAGCACTTGGTCGAACAGTTGTCGCAGTGCGGTTAAGTTCCGTTCAGCATCATCGAGCAGGTGATTGCGCCGCTCATCGGTGCGCGCATGGCGCAGCGCGTGAAAGGTCAACATCACCGCCTGCAATGGTTGCCGCACGTCGTGACTGGCGGCGGCGAAAAAGCGCGATTTCGCCTGATTGGCCGTCTCGGCGGCGTTGCGCAATCGCTCTTGCTCAGCAAGCAAATCCTGCACCTCAAAACGCAGCACAATCACCTGCTGCAACTGCGCGCTGTAATGACGACCATAAATCCACAGGCCCGCGATCAACCCGACAAACAGCAACGCCAACAACCATTCGGCGGGGTTGTTGCCTGCTGCCAATAAAGCCGCTTGACTGCCTAGCACGACCGCCGAAAAAATCCGGCTCTGCGGCACATAAATCAGCGTAGAAATACTCGCGCCAAGTACGTACACCAGTCCGAGCGAGGCCGCGAGCGCGGGCGTTGCCGGTGCGGCCGCGAAATGCAACACGAGGAGCAGCAGCGCAATGCCTGCGCTCAGCGCCCACGCCATCCACTCTGCGCGGCGCAGAAAGGTGGCCGACAGCGCCTGGTCGCGCCGCTGGTCTTGTGGCAACTGATTCCACGCGCGCTGATTGCACGCACTCGCCAGCTGCAACAACGCCCACAGCGCAAGCACCGGCAGCAGCGGTAGCGGCGGCAGCAGGTCGTGATACGCGAGCCACACGATCGGCACCGACAGCAGATTCATGATCACGCCCACGGCGGCGTTGCCATACAGCAGCGCCACCACCTCAGCGCGCACCCGTGGATCGGCCAGCGGCGTCGCTGGCGGTCTGCCCGCTGCGTTCACAGCAACCAGTCGCGCGTCTGCACGATAGCCTCCGCGCGGCCCCGCACACTGAGCGCGTCGTACAGACTATGCAAATGGCCTTTGACGGTGGTTTCGGCAATGCCCAGTCGGCGCGCGATCAGCTTGTTCGGCAGGCCTTCGTGCAGCAGTCGCAGCATATCGCGCTGACGATCAGTGAGGCCGTGACTGCCCTGACCTTGATTAACTTTAGGCGACGACGATGAAGCCGGTAGTGCCGTTACGGCAACGCCATTGGACGTGCCAAGCGCGCGATGCAGGGCCGCCAGCAGCACCTCGCCCGTAGCCTCTTTTGACACCACGGCGGTGGCACCCTGCGCGAGCAAACTCGGCGCTAGACCGGGATCATCAAGGCCGGTCACCACCACAATCGGCGTGTCGGCATTGCAGCGGCGAAATTCAGCAAAGCTCGCGGTGCCGCGCATGCCCGGCATGCGCACATCAATCACGGCCAGATCGGGCGGCGGCGTGTGTGACAAAGCGGCCAGCGCGCTGGCCTGATCAAACGCCAGCGTGAATAGTGCTGTCGGCCAATCGACTTCGATCAGGCTGCGCAGCCCGTCGCGCACCATGGCGTGGTCATCGGCCAGCAGCACACGCAACACGCCACGGGCAGGATCAGGATCGATAGAAAGCATGCTGTCGATTTTCGCAGCATCGGTCACAGCGCTTATTGAGTTTGCGGGCGCACGTCGCGCGTTGTTGTTTTCAGGCTCAAAGATAGAAGCAGCTTATGCGTGAAACCGCCGTTGTATTGGGGCTGAACGCAGTTTTAGCTATAAGTCGAGAGTTACCATTATCACCAACTAGCCCAAACAAAACGGTCGTTTCGTGCGAAAGCTGTCACTAAAAATAGCGCTGCATACGGTCCAACCAGTCCTTTTGATCTGATGCTTTTTTCGGATTGCTCTGACAAGATTGCGGTCATGAAAAGAACGGATCAATCCGATCATAGATACGAGGGGTGGGTACAGTTTGCGTCATGCGGGCTGTGCTGTTTTCGCGTTGTGATCGCCGCTCGCAGCGCGTGTCGCAACGTGCTTGTGCGCTGGGCGGCGTGATGAGCGGGCGTTGCAACGCATCAGTCAGCGAGCTCAAGCGGCTCTTCGCGGAGGTGTGCGACCTGCCACGTGCGAGCCGCGCCGAGCGCCTGAACGCGCTCACCCAAGACCCAGCGCTGGTCAAGGACGTACTCGCGCTGGCTGCGGCAAGCGATATCCGCACCTCGCACGCCACCTTGATTGCGGGGCCGATGTCGGAGCTGCTCGGTGGTGCCGTGCGCTCGGAAATGGCGGTGGGCGACAGGCTCGGCGCATGGTCGCTCAATTCGATTTTGGGCGAAGGCGGCATGGGCAGCGTGTTTCTCGCCGACCGCGTCGACGGGCATTTCAAGCAGCAGGCGGCAGTGAAAGTGCTGCACGGCATTCCGAGCGTCACCGCGCGTGAAAACCTAGCGCAAGAGCGGCAAATTCTCGCCAATCTCGCGCATCCGTACATCGCGAAATTGTTTGACGGCGGCTCAACACCACGCGGTCGTCCGTATCTGGTGATGGCCTACGTCTGCGGCTTACAGATTGACGACTACTGCCGCACGCAGCAACTGACCACGCCCGAAATTTTGCGCTTGTACTTGCACGTGTGTGAGCCGGTCGCGTTTGCCCATCAACATCTCGTGGTGCACTGTGACCTTAAGCCATCGAACGTGCTGATCGACGCGTCAGGACGTCCCGCGCTGCTCGACTTCGGCATCGCGAGGCTCATCAACGCGAGCGATCCGTCGGGTTCGATCAAAGCGTTCACACCGCGTTATGCGAGCCCCGAACAACAAAACGGCGCGGCGGTTTCAACCACCACCGACGTGTACAGCCTGGGCGTCATGTTGCGCGAACTGATCACGGTGCCGAACCGCGAAATTGACGCCATCATCAACAAAGCCACCGCTCATCAGTCAGCGGATCGCTACGCCAGCGTTGACGCTTTCGGCGACGATATCAAGCGTCATCTTGATCGACAACGGGTCAAGGCAATGCCCGCAACACCCGCCTACCGTGCGAAAAAATTCGTCGCACGGCGCTGGCCGCAGATGCTCGCGGCAAGCGTGTTTGTGGCCACCGTCATCGGCTTTGCGGCGCAACTGATCGCCGCGCGTGACTTGTCTGAAATGGCTCGGCTCGACGCGCAGCAACAGCGCGATAGCGCACAGCACGCACAAACCGAGGCGGTGCGACAACGTGATCGCGCGCAAAACGCCGAGCTAGATGCATTGAACGACCGCAACCGCGCGCAAGAGTCAGCACAGCTAGCAAATTCAGAACGTGATCGCACTCAGGCCGCAGAAATGCTGTTGCTGCGTGCCAAAAATATGGCGATTTCCGCACAGCGCGACGCGGCAAGGTCAGCCGGTGAAACGCGCGTCGAAGCCGAGCAAAGTGCGGCGGTCAGCAAGTTCATGGAATCGCTGTTTGCCGGGGCCAACCCGGATCGCACCGGTCAGGCCGACACCACCGCGCTGGCGTTGCTCGACGATGGCCGCAAGCGCGTTCAAGCTGATCTCAAGCAACATCCGGCGGTGCGCGCGAGCTTGATGTTTGCTATTGCGCAGTCGTACGATTTGATGGGCCAAACGCGCTCGGCGCTGGAGCTGTATCGCGAGACCGAAGTCCTCGAGCGGGGCCTGTCGCCAGCGCGCCCATTGCAGCTAGCCGACGTGTTGCGGCGCTTAAGTTTCATGGCGCTGAGCGCGGGTAAACAACGTGATGCCGCCGCGTACGCGCAGGAATCGTTGAGCCTGCGTGAAGCCAAACTTGCGCCCTTGGACGATGCCATCGCCGCGTCGCGCAGCTTGGTTGCTTTCGCCAACGGCAATTCAAAAAATTGGCAAGAGACGGAGCAGGTGATGTTGCAATCGGTGGCATCCCTAGCCGTCACGAATCGCGGCGAGAGCGAAGAGGCGGCAAGCCGATTGCGCAACATCGCCGAGATGCTGGTTCGCGTTGGGCAACTCAGCAAAGCGGAGACGTATTTTCAGCGCGCACTGCCGATTTATGAAGCAGCGGTGGGCAGCAAACATCCGCAATATCTCAACACGCTTGAGTCGCTTGCTGCCTGCATTAATAAGTTAAATCGCTTCGCCGAAGCCGAGCCGTTGTTGCGCCAGAGCGTTGCGCTGCGCGCCGCCATGTATGGCCCCGAAAGCGCGCGGCTGGCCGAAGCGCAGCATGAATTGGCTGATGTGCTGATGAGCAAAGGCGACCATGCTGAGGCGATTGCCTTGATGGAAAAATCGGTAGCGATCCACGAAAAGCAAAGTGGCCGCAACTCGCGGCGCGTGGCCATTGGCTTGAACGGCATGGGCTTTGCGCATGAAGCGTTGGGCAATCTGGCAGCTGCCGAGGCGATGTATCGCGAATCGCTCAGCATTCGCGAAAAAGTGCTGACCGCGCAGCCGCTGGTGCTCGCACGCGCGCAAGAAAATCTCGCCCGCTTCCTGATGCGTCAAGGCAAAGTGCCACAGGCGCGACCGTTTCTTGAATCGGCGACCAAAGCGCTGCAAGATCATCACCCCGAGACTCACGCCGATCGCATCGCCAACGTGCTGACGTGGGTTGACTGGCATCAACGCGACGGCACGCTGGACGAAGCACGCGCGCACTTGCTCAAAGCCAGCGCTCACGAAAAAACCATGCCGACGTTAACCCACGCGATGTGGCTGCGCATGAACGCGTTGGTTAATGCAGCCGTGTTGGGGCGACAGGAGGCCGAACGGCAACTGCTGGAGCACGAAGCGATTTACGCAAAAGCGCTGGGCGCGCAACACGGCAACACGCTCACCGCGCCGCTCGAACGCGCCGAACTGTTGGCGCGACTGGGCGACACCGATGCGGCCAAACGCTTGGCCATCGAAGTGAGCGTTGCGCTGTCAAAAGCCACGCCTCCGATCTCACTGCCACCCAGCACAAAAATGCGGATCGCGAGTTTGACCGGCGGCGGCCAGTGATTCGCTAACGACGCCCACATTAAGCGGCGCACAAAGCTGCTACTGTTGTGGAATGTTCACCTTCCACTGCATCACCTTTCTCGCCATCCATGATCCCGGTTAGCTCGGTTCGCGCGCTGCCACTGCAGCCACTCGTGGTGCGCTTCGCCGCCTTTGGCGACGTGGTGATGTTGACCGCGTTGATTGATGCGTTGCACGTGCGCTACGGCGCCAAGGTCGATGTGCTCGGCTCTGGCCCGTGGACGCCCGCGCTACTCGCCAAAGATCCAGCGGTCGGCGAAATTCAGCTCGTCACCAGTCGCAAAACACCGTATTGGTTGTGCCCGAGTCAGTGGCGTGCGGTGCGTTGGATGGCAATGCGACGTGACGTGCCGGTGTATTTGTGCGACCCGGAGCCGCAGGCGTTAGCGCTGTTGCTGCGCGCCGGAATGCCGCGTGAAAATATTCTCCGCGCGTGGGACACGTGGCCGGGCAATGGCGCGCATTGGGTGGATTGGTGGAATGATGTAGCGCGCCAAACGCCACAAGCGTTTGCTGAGTCCGCGCCTGCCGCATTGGAAACCGCCGCACCGCCGCGCTTGTTTGTTACCGACGCCGAGCGCACCGCCTGCGATGCGTGGTTGCGCGAACTCGGCATCGCAGCCTCACCACTCGTGCTGCTGCAGCCGGGCAACAAACGCACCGTGAAGCACGGCAAATCAGTGCAAGCCGACAACAAATACTGGGCACCTGAAAACTGGGCGCAGTTAGTTGCCGCCATCACGCAGGCCATGCCGAATGCGCGCGTGCTGCTGTGTGGCGCAGATGCGGAGCGTCCGCCGCTGGAAGACATCGCCGCAGCATGCAACAACCCCGCCGTGATCAATCTCGCGGGCGCATTGCCGATCAACCGATTGCTGCCGCTGATGCAGCGCGCGCACAGCATGATCTCGATTGACACCGGGCCTGCGCACGCCGCCGCCGCGCTCAACTGCCCGCTAGTGGTGCTGTTCGGCGCGATGGGCAGCACCCGCTGGCGACCGCGTTCAACAGGCTCGGCCGTGATTGCGTTGGAAAGTGATCGTGGCGAGGCGTCAAAGGTGATGGACATCACGCCTGCGCAGGTGATTGCGGCGTGGCGGTCGTTGCTCTCCGTTATTGAGCCGAGCAAACCATAATCCTGAAACTGCACGGGTGGGCCAGACCCTAGGCACAAGTGCGCCGGAGCGCCATCCTTGATGTCAAGTTTGTTCATTTTTTGACGCAGATTTCCACAGATTTAACGCAGATGACCGCAGATTTATCTAAATTTCCGCTCGCTCAATAATCGCCGCATTAAATCTGCGGAAATCTGCGTCGAAAAACTCCAATGAATAATCTCGGGTAATTGCTACCCAAAATCATATGGATCCACATCCACCACCCAGCGCACTTTGGGGCGGGTCTGTTGCATTGCTTCGGTGAGTTTGAGCAAGGCTTCGGCGAGCGGCCGCACCTTAGGCGCAATGGCGGTCATGGTCCAACGGGTGAAGTCTGCCTTGCGAGCGAGCGGGGCGGGTTGCGGGGCGAACACTTCGCCGTCGTTTGTGCTCAGCGCTTCGCGCAACACGGCGTGCGCTCGCGTGAAAAAATCGGCGACGGCCTGAGGGTCTTTTGCCTCCGCGCGAATGAGCGCCATGCGTGATGCGGGTGGCAAGCCGAACATTTCTCGGCTGGCTAATGTGCGGTCGGCAAAGCCTTCGTAGTCGTTGGCGAGCAACGCTTGAAAAACGGGGTGATTGGGGAACTCAGTTTGCACCATGACCTCACCGGGTAGCGCGTGACGGCCAGCGCGTCCGGCGACCTGCGTGAGTAGCGCAAACAAATCTTCCTGCGCACGAAAATCGGTGGAGAACAACGCACGGTCTGCATCGACCACGCCGACCAAGGTGAGCGCCGGAAAGTCGTGGCCTTTGGCCATCATTTGCGTGCCGACTACGATGTCCACCTCGCGCGCAAGAATGCGCTCGTACAGCGCGCGCCATGCGTGTTTGCCGGAGAGCGAATCGGTGTCGGCGCGGGCGATGCGCGCCTCGGGAAACGCTTCGATCAACGCTGCTTCTAACTTTTGCGTGCCGACGCCTGCGCCGACTAATTCTGGGTGGCCGCATGCAGGACAGCGGGTGGGAACGGCTGCGTGAAAGCCGCAGTGATGGCAGCGCAATGATCGCGTTGATTGATGCAACGTGAGCTTGGCGTCGCAGCGTTTGCAAGGCGCGCTCCAGCCGCAATGCGGGCAATAAATGGCGGGCGCGAAACCACGACGGTTAACGAGTACGAGGCTTTGCTCGCCGCGCTTCAACCGCTCGGCAATGCCGTCAGCGAGCGTTTCCGACAGTCCCGATTTAACGCGCTTGCCACGCCCCGGCACTAGCCGCAAAGATGACGCCGCCGCCGCCGTGGCGCGCTCGGCAAGCACGATGTGTTGATACACCTCACTGCGCGCGTGGCGCACGTTGCGCCACGTTTCCAGGCTCGGCGTGGCGCTGGCGAGAATCACCGGAATGTTGGCCTGTTTGGCACGCACAATCGCCACGTCACGCGCGTGATAGCGCGGCGTTTCGTTTTGTTTGTATGAGCCGTCGTGCTCTTCGTCGATAACGATCAGACCCACGTTGGCCGCAGGCGCAAACACGGCGAGTCGCGTGCCGATGATGAGCCGCGCCGCACCTGTTTGCACGCTGTGCCACGCGCGATTCCGCTCACCGGCAGCAAGTTTGGAATGCAACACAGCAGTAGTGATGCCGGGCAAGGCTTTCAACACGCGATCAATCAATTGCGGGGTGAGATTAATTTCTGGCACCAGCAACAGCACTTGTTTGCCAGCGTTCAACGTGGCGGCGACGCGATCAAGATAGACCTCGGTTTTGCCGCTGCCGGTGACGCCGTGCAATAGCGATACCGAAAATTTATTCGCATGCGCGCGCAGCGCCAACGCGGCCTCCTGCTGCGCAGGCGTGAAGGTGGGCAGAACAGGCAACACCAGCGCCGGTTGCAGTGCGTCGGCAAACACCGCCTCGGCAAAGCCTTGCTCGATCCACTCATTCAACAAGCGGCGCTGGGCAGCGCTGAGTGCTATTCGCGCAGTGGGCGTCAACCGATCCTTGAGCGCGTCAGCAAGCCCCCTTTGCGCGCGATTGCGAGCAGGTATTAGGCGCACGTGGTCGTGGCCTTGCGCTGTAATTTGCCACGCCATCGGTTCGAGCGGCGGCGGCGCATCCATCGGCGTGATCAGCCCGCACGCCATGCCGAATGACATTTGGTAATAGTCGGCGACGAATCGCGCGAGATCGACCAGCGCTGCGGGTAGCGGCGGGCAAATTACGCGGCGAATGTTTTTCAGCTTTTGCGGCGCGCTGGGCTCATCGTGATGAACGGCGGTAATGAGGCCCACATGAGGCCGCGTGCCAACGCTGACCTCAACACCGGCGTGCAGCGCAGGCGGCGCGACCATGTCGGTCGGCCACGCGTAGTCGAGCGATCGGCCAATGGCCAAAGGCAGCTCCACGGACACTCTTGTGAGCGCTTGCTCACCGTCTTTTGCGCGTGTATGCGAAGGACGACCGCCGGTCAAAAACCCGTCCCCAGCAGTTGTGGATAACTATGTGAACTAATGCCCGTGCACGCGCCGCAGCGCCCGCCTGAATGCGGTTGTCGCAGCCCTGCCCGATTCTGTGGCGACATTAAAGTGTTCAATTAAATCAATGTGTTACGCGAATTTACGCGGGTTTCAGCGGGGGCGCGCACTTACCTGTTACAGATTTGTCATTTTTGTGCATAACTGGCGCGGTGGAGCGGCTGATTACACGTTTGTCAAGTCAAATAATCCACCTTTTGCACGGCCTAGATGTGCTAAGCGGCGCGCAGCGTGTGCACTAAGACCTCAACGAGCGCGGGGTCAGCGTCGGGCGTAATGCCGTGACCCAAATTCGCCACGTAGCGGTGATGCGCATCAAACCCCGCGAGCGATTTGGCCAGCTCGCGGCGAATGGTCGCCTCGTCGGTGGTCAGCAGCAGCGGGTCGAAATTGCCTTGCAGCGTCACGCTCAATCCTGCCGCAGCGCGCACGTCGACCAGATCGCTCTGCCAGTCCACGCCCAAACCGGCGGCCCCCGACGCGGCGATTGCAGCCACGCTGTGCGCCGCACCGCGACTGAAAATCATGACCGGTATGCGCGGAAATTTTGTTTGCAACGCGGCGACGATTTTTTGCATGGGCGCGAGCGAGAGTTCGCGATACAAACGCGGTGCGAGCACGCCGCCCCACGTGTCGAACAACATCAGCGCGTCGGCACCGGCTTCAACTTGGCCCGAAAGATAGGCCGTCACCGCGGCGACGTTGGTGTCGAGCACATGCTGAAACAGTTCAGGCCGCTGCAACATCATGCGTCGCGTGAGCGGGAAGGCATCGGTCGAGCCGCCGCCTTCGATCATGTAGCAGGCGAGCGTGAACGGGCTGCCAGAAAAACCAATCAGCGGCACGCGCTGCACGCCGTTGGTGGTGAGCGCACGTTTGCACTCGGCCACCGCATCGAACACATATTGCAACGTGCTCATGTCGGGCGCGGCAAGCGCCTTGACCGCCGCTTCGTCGCGCAACGGGCGCGCAAAACGCGGGCCTTCGCCAACCCCGAACGACAGGCCCAAACCCATTGCATCGGGCACGGTGAGAATGTCAGAAAACAAAATCGCGGCGTCGAGATCAAAGCGTTCCAGCGGCTGTAACAACACCTCGGCGCAGAACGACGGCGAGCGACATAAATCCATGAAGCCGCCCGCTTTGCCACGCGTGGCGCGGTATTCAGGCAAGTAGCGGCCGGCTTGGCGCATCAACCAAATGGGCGGCCGCGGCAAACGCTCGTCGGTAAACGCGCGCAGAAATAGATCGTTCTTAAAACTCATTTGGGCACGCCTAGAAATTTGAATTTTCGGGATGAAGTGCTAGGCGCGCGGCGCGCAGCAGCCGGAATGTACGCTCTGGTACAGGAGGATTGCGAGCACCGCGCAACGACGCAATTCGCCCGAAAAACGGGTTTATGGGAGTGCTCATTAACGGCGAACCAAAGTAAGGATGCGATTGTTCCAGGACGGCGCAACACGCTTTAAAAAATCACGACCAACGACGGTGTTGGTGAGGCCCGGTTTTTCACTGACGATGGCCGATACGCCGTAAATATCTACGGCGCCGATGCGAATTGAATTGAGCTGCAGCGCGTAGGTTTTGTACGTCAGCGGCTTGCCGTCTTTATCTTTCGGCTCGATAACGGTTTTGACTTCTTTGCCGTCTTTAGTCTCGACGATGGTTTGTTTCGGTGCTTGAAACACGCGCGATTTTTTGTCTTTGTATTGCAAATTCAATCGATCCGCATCGGCCACCGGGATCACGATCACGTCAGCGCTGCGATCAATTTCGGCGTTCAAGTTACCGCCGTTGACCAGCGCGGGCGTCAAATATTTATTTTTTTGATCGGCGCGGATCTGGTGGCTGACTAAGCCTTGCGTTTGCGAATCCACCACCGTGATTTCACCCAGACGCATGCGCTGCGGCAAGCCGTTATAGTGAAAACTGACGGTGTCATCGTTGACTTTTTCGAGCAACAAACCTTCGTCGGTGAACATGCCTAAACGCGCGTCGCGGCGCACGCCGTCGATCATAAATTGCGCGGAGGATTTGCCGCTAACCGACAGAATTTGAAGCGTGGTGGCCGCGCTCGGCGCAGCCACCAAAAGCGCAAGTGCGGTGGCACAAAACTGCGCCGCACGCATCGGAAACGAGAGAGTTTTCATGGCAGACATGCTAATACGGCGAGCGCTTCAACCCAGGTCAACAGCTATACAGCTTTTAGATGAAACCCACGTTTTACGGGGGCTTAACCCACTAAAAGAACCAATATCGACTTTGTTTCAATACGCCGTCTTGCCCCAGTTAAATAAGGCGTTGACGAAAAAGTTGTATCGCCGCGGAACGCTCCGACGGGCTTATCGCGGTAAGTTCGATGAACCCATCAAAAACGCATCCACGGCCCGCGCGCATTGCCGCCCTTCGCGAATCGCCCAGACCACCAGCGATTGCCCGCGACGCATGTCACCCGCAGCAAACACTTTCGGCACGTTGGTTTGATAGGCGCCCGCCGCGCCTTGCGCATGGCCTTCGTCGGTGTGCGCCTTGGCGTTGCCTCGGCCATCACGTTCGACGCCAAACGCCTGCAGCACCGGCGCTGCAGGATGCACAAAGCCCATCGCTAGCAGCACCAGCTCGGCCTTCATTTCCCAGCTGCTGCCCGGCACCTCCTGCATCTTGCCGTCCTTCCATTCAACCCGCGCGGCCTTGAGGCCCGTGACCCGGCCATCCTGGCCCACCAACGACTGCGTGGTGACCGACCAGTCGCGCGCAACACCTTCTTCGTGCGACGAAGACGTGCGCAACTTAAGCGGCCAATTCGGCCACACCATCGGCTTGTTTTCCGTGTCGGGCGGTTGTGGCATCAGCTCGAACTGCGTCACGCTCGCCGCGCCGTGACGGTTCGATGTGCCCACGCAATCAGAGCCGGTGTCGCCGCCGCCAATCACCACCACGTGCTTGCCTTTGGCCGAGATCACTTCAACGTCGTCACCCGCCACGCGCTTGTTTTGCAACGGCAAAAATTCCATCGCGTAGTAGACCCCTTTGAGCTCGCGGCCCGGCACCGGCAGATCGCGCGGATGCTCGGCACCGCCGGACAACACCACCGCGTCAAATTCGTTGCGCAGCGCATCGGGCGAAACAATTTCGGTGGCATCGCTGCCAACGCCATTAACGAGATTGGCGTTGCCCACCATGACTGATGGTTTGAACGTGACACCCTCAGCCTGCATCTGTGCCACGCGTCGGTCGATATGCGATTTTTCCATTTTGAAATCAGGAATGCCGTAGCGCAGCAAGCCACCAATGCGATCTGATTTTTCGAACACGGTGACCGCGTGGCCCGCGCGCGCAAGCTGCTGCGCGGCGGCCATGCCTGCGGGACCGGAGCCCACCACAGCAACCGATTTGCCGGTTTTTTCGGCGGCGATTTGCGGCGTCACCCAGCCTTCTTCCCAGCCTTTATCGATGATGAAATGTTCAATCGATTTGATGCCGACCGCATCGTTGTTGATGTTCAACGTGCACGCCGCCTCGCACGGCGCGGGGCACACGCGACCGGTGAACTCGGGGAAGTTATTGGTGCTGTGCAGCGTGTCGAGTGCCTGCTTCCAGTTGCCGCGATACACAAGGTCATTCCAGTCGGGAATGATGTTGTTAACCGGGCACCCGGTTTGGCAAAACGGAATGCCGCAATCCATGCAGCGCGCGCCCTGCGTTTTGGCCTCATCGTCTTTCAACGTGATGACGAATTCGCGATAGTGATGAAGCCGCGAAAGCGGAGCCTCGGCGGCCTCCGACAAGCGTTGAAACTCCATGAATCCGGTGATTTTTCCCATGATCTTTTTTCTCTGCAACGCTGTTAATTCTTCGCCGTAAAGGCGTGACTAGCTCCGGCCCGCGCCGGAGCGCCGGGTCGCTATTTCGCGACCGTATCGACCGCCGCTGATTTCGCCTTGATCGAGCCCGCATACATCTCGCCCAGCGCCCGCTTGTACTCATGCGGGAACACTTTTACGAAATGTTTGCGACACGTCGACCAGTCGTCCATGATGGCCAACGCAACCGTTGAGCCGGTGTAGCGCAAGTGCTTTTCGATGAGCGATTTGATGAGCGCTTCGTCGGATAGATCACGATGACGTTTGCGGCCTTTGCCCTGTGCAATCAGCTCTTGCTCAACGCCCGTTTGCTCAAGCTCCGAGGCCACGGGCTCCAAGCTCACCATCGACAAATTGCAATGCTTTGCAAACTGCCCACGCGGGTCGTAAACGTAGGTCAAACCGCCCGACATGCCCGCTGCAAAATTGCGCCCCGTGGCACCCAGCACAACGACCGTGCCGCCGGTCATGTATTCGCAACCATGGTCGCCGGTGCCTTCAACCACCGCCGTTGCGCCCGAATTGCGAACCGCAAATCGCTCGCCCGCCACGCCACGGAAATAGGCTTCGCCCTCAGTTGCGCCGTAGAGTACGGTGTTGCCGACCACGATGTTGTCTTCGGCCTTGGCAGGGCACTTCGCATCGGGATAAACCACGATGCGGCCACCCGACAAACCCTTGCCGGTGTAGTCGTTGGTCGCGCCTTCAATCTCAAAGGTCACGCCGCGCGCGAGGAACGCACCGAAGCTCTGCCCAGCGATGCCTTTGAAGCGCGCGTGGAACGTGTCGTCTGGCAAGCCTGCATGCTGATACTTCGACACCACAGCGTGCGACAACATCGCGCCAACCGAGCGATTGTGATTGCCGATGGTGAATTCGGCTTCGGTCTTTTTGCCAGATTCCAACGCCGGATTTGCCGCTGCGATGATCGCGTGATCGAGAGCACCTTCGAGGCCATGGTCTTGCGCTTCAACGTGATAACGCGCGACGTCAGCGGGCATTTTTGGCAGATAAAAAACCTTCGAGAAATCGAGGCCCTTTGCCTTCCAGTGATCAATGCCCGCCTGCATGTCGAGCCAGTCGCTGTGGCCGATCAGCTCATCAAACGTGCGCACGCCAAGCTTGGCCATCAGTTCGCGCGCTTCTTCGGCAACGAAGAAGAAATAGTTCACCACATGCTCAGGCTGACCGTTGAATTTTTTGCGCAGCTCCGCGTCTTGTGTTGCCACACCCACCGGGCAGGTGTTGAGGTGACATTTGCGCATCATGATGCAGCCCTCGACCACCAGCGGCGCAGTGGCAAAGCCGAATTCATCAGCGCCTAGCAACGCGCCAATCACCACGTCGCGACCGGTCTTCATTTGCCCGTCAGCTTGCACCCGAATGCGACCGCGCAGACGGTTCAGCACCAGCGTTTGCTGCGTCTCGGCCAAGCCCAATTCCCACGGCGTGCCGCAGTGCTTGATTGACGAAATGGGCGATGCGCCGGTGCCACCGTCATGCCCAGCCACGACCACGTGATCGGCCTTGCATTTGGTCACGCCCGCGGCCACCGTGCCGATGCCGATTTCGCTCACCAGCTTGACGCTGATGCTCGCCTTTGGGTTCGCGTTTTTCAGATCGTGAATAAGTTGCGCGAGATCTTCAATCGAATAAATATCATGATGCGGAGGCGGTGAAATCAAGCCCACACCGGGCACCGAGAAGCGCAGTTGCGCGATGTACTCACTAACCTTGTGACCAGGCAATTGACCGCCTTCACCGGGCTTCGCGCCCTGCGCCATCTTGATCTGAATTTGATCGGCGCTCGCCAAATACTCAGCCGTAACCCCGAATCGTCCCGATGCCACCTGCTTGATCTTGGAGCGCAGTGAATCGCCCTCAATGGCCTTCACCGTGTCGCCCACGCGATGCGCGCCAAGGCGCGATTGCAGCGTTTCGCCTTTGGCGAGCGGGATGTAGCGCTTGGCGTCTTCACCGCCTTCGCCGGTGTTTGATTTGCCACCGATGCGGTTCATGGCGATGGCGAGCGTTGCATGGGCTTCGGTAGAAATTGATCCTAGCGACATCGCGCCCGTTGCGAAACGTTTCACGATTTCTTTCGCGGGCTCGACTTCTTCAATTGGCACCGGCGTGCGTTGATCAAATTTGAAATCGAACAGCCCGCGCAGGGTTTTGAGTTTGCCGGTCTGATGGTTAATCAGCGCGGCGTATTCCTTGTACGTGCTCGCGTTATTGGCGCGTGTGGCGTGCTGCAATTTGGTGATCACCTCGGGTGTCCACATGTGCTCTTCGCCGCGCGTGCGCACTGCGTATTCACCGCCCGCGTCGAGAAATTCTGCAAGCACCGGATCGCAACCAAACGCAAGCTGATGCAGGCGCATCTGCTCTTCGGCCACCTCGAAAATGCCGATGCCTTCAACGCTGCTGCTGGTGCCGGTGAAGTATTGATTGAGGAACGCCGTATTCAGCCCAACTGACTCGAAAATCTGTGCTCCGCAGTAGCTTTGATAGGTCGAAATACCCATCTTCGACATCACCTTGTTAAGTCCCTTACATATCGCCTTGACGAAACGTTTTTCGCTTTCGTATTTGGAGATTTGCGGAACGATATCGGAGATTTGCGTGAGCGTTTCGAGCGCGAGGTAAGGGTGAATAGCCTCCGCACCGTAGCCGCCGAGCAGCGCGAAGTGATGCACTTCGCGCGCCGACCCCGTTTCAACCACGAGTCCGGCGGAGGTACGTAAACCCGTTTTCACCAAGTGCTGATGTACTGCGGACGTAGCGAGCAGCGCCGGGATGGGCACGCGATCCTCTGCGACATTGCGGTCGCTCAAAATCAGCACATTCAGGCCAAGTTTGATGTTGTCCACGGCCGCTGCGCACAGGCTAGCGACGGCCGCTTCAATGCCCTCCTTACCCCAAAATGCTGGGTAAGTGATGTCCAGCTCTTTCGCCTTGAACGCGCCACTCGAAAACAATTCGATGTGCCGAATGCGCTCCATGTTTTCGCTGGTAAGAATGGGGTGCTGCGCTTCCAGTCGTGATTGCGGCTTGGTGGTGTCGTGGCCCAGCAAATTCGGACGTGGGCCGATAAAAGTCACGAGCGACATCACCAACTCTTCACGGATCGGATCAATCGGCGGATTGGTGACCTGCGCGAAGAGTTGCCGGAAGTAGTTGTAGAACGGTTTCGCTTTGTTCGACAGCACAGTCAGCGCGGCATCATTGCCCATGGAGCCGGTGGCTTCCTCGCCGTTGGCAACCATCGGTGACAGGATGACCTTAACGTCTTCCTGCGTGTAGCCAAACACTTGCTGACGATCAAGCACAGACACGGCAGACTTTTCCGCTGGCGCGGGCTCAGGCAAATCTTCTAGCGCAACGCGAGAGGTTTCGATCCAGTCACGATAGGGCTTGGCGGTGGCTAACTCACGCTTGAGTTCCTCATCATCAACAATGCGACCTTGCTCCAGATCGAGCAGCAACATCTTGCCCGGTTGCAAGCGCCACTTCTTAACGATCCTTTCTTCCGGGATGTCGAGCACGCCCACCTCAGAGGCCATGACGATCATGTCGTCATCGGTCACCACATAACGCGCTGGCCGCAAGCCATTGCGATCAAGGGTTGCGCCGATTTGGCGACCATCGGTGAACGCCATCGCGGCGGGGCCGTCCCACGGCTCCATCAGGGCAGCGTGATACTCGTAAAACGCGCGACGATCTTCGTCCATCAGCGCGTTGCCCGACCACGCCTCCGGGATCATTAGCATCGCGGCATGCGCCAGCGAATAACCGCTCATGGTGAGCAGTTCTAGGCAGTTGTCGAAGGAGGCCGTATCGGACTGACCGTCGTAAATCAGCGGCCACAGTTTCGGCAAATCGTCACCCAACACGCTGGACGCAATCGCACCTTCGCGAGCGCGAATCCAGTTGCAGTTGCCGCGAAGGGTATTGATCTCGCCGTTGTGGCAAACCATCCGAAACGGATGCGCCAAATCCCACGTGGGGAAGGTGTTGGTCGAGAAGCGCTGATGCACCATCGCCAACGCGGTGACCAGCATCGGGTCCTTCAAATCAAGGTAGAACGCGCCCACCTGGTCGGCCAGCAGCATGCCTTTGTAAACGATGGTGCGGGTCGACATCGACGGCACGTAGAACTCTTTGCCGTGACGCAATTTGAGCGCCTGAATCGCGTGGCCGGAGCTCTTGCGGATGATGTAGAGCTTCCTCTCCAGCGCGTCCTGATCCATATTCTTCGCACCGCGTCCGATGAACACTTGGCGAATGATCGGCTCGATTGCCTTCACGCCTTCACTGAAACCCGAATCATCAACCGGAACGTCGCGCCAGCCGAGCAGCACTTGACCTTCGGAGGCGATAGCGCGGTCAATTTCCTGCTCACACGCCACGCGTGAGGCGGGTTCCTGAGGCAAGAAAACCATACCTACGCCGTATTGGCCAACCGCTGGCAAAGTTATTTTTAGCTTGCCACATTCACGACGAAAAAAAGTGTCTGGCACTTGAATCAAAATGCCCGCGCCATCGCCCTGCAACTTGTCTGCGCCCACCGCGCCGCGATGAGTCAAATTTTCGAGTACCTTGAGGCCTTTAACGACGATGTCGTGGCTTTTCCGACCTTTGATATTTGCCACAAATCCCATGCCGCAGGCGTCATGCTCATGCTTTGGATCGTACATGCCTTGGGCAGCAGGCCGGTAGGGCGTTTTCATTTCGATATCCACAGTTAAGTCACTCCTGGCCAGCTTTGCAATACCCATAAATAGGGATGTCGATGCAGAAACGGTATAGTTTTATTCGCGGGGAGCATAGTTTAGCGAATATTCATACTTGCTGCAAAGCACTGAATGTTGTTTTGCTGCCCGTATGGTGGCTCGCGCTAAGCATGCCACTTGCGCTATGCCATTGTCTTGCGGTTAAATCTAGAAATTGCGTATAACGTATTGATTGCGCGCCGGTTTTGTCTGCCGGGCTCGCGTAAATGTCTGACCTAGAAAGGGCCCGAACGTGGTTTCAACAAAAACGTCTATCAAGTCGCTGGCGACAGTTGCCTTGTTATCGATTACTGCGTTTATCGCCGGGTGCGGCGGTGGTGGTGCTACCGATCCATTTGTGCAGCCGGTGCTCCCACCGTTGGTTGTGAGCCCGAGCTCGCTCAATATTTATGCCGGAACGCCCGTAGCCGTAACTATCAATAGCGGTGTTGGACCGTTTCAGGTGTTCACGTCAGACTCCATAGTCTTGCCAGTCACGCAAGTGGTTTCGGGTGCAGCGATTACGCTTACCGCATCGAACGTTGCCGCTGATATGGCGGTGACCATCACCATTCGCGATGCGGCTTCGCGGTCAACGACGGTGGCGGTTTCGGTCAAAACGTCCCCGCTGTTAGGCGCGTTGTCAATCACCCCGACCTCCAACACAACGTGTGCAGGTGCAACAGCTAGCGTTTTGGACAAAGCAGCCATTTGCTCGGGTGAAAGCGGCTTAGCCTCAATCACCGTTCGCTCGACCAACACTGCTGTGTTGCCTAATCGGCAGGTTCGCTTCGATGTGGTGCAGGGAAATTACAACTTCCTCATCAATCAAGCTGGAACCGTTCTGGCGAAAACGTACACATTGACCACCGACCAAAACGGTAAAGCCGACGTTGTGATTCGTACCGATCCAGGCGTTCCGTCTGGCGCGGCGCTTATTCGTGTAACCGATTTGACGAGTGGTAATCGCGTGGACAGCGCGTTCACCATTGTGCAATCGATCAGCGGTGCGGCAACGTTGAGCGTGGTGCCGCCGAGCTACGCTGGCGGTGGTGGCTTCACCCAAGAATGCGTGTCGTTTGCAGGTGATTACGTCATTTATGGCGGCACCGCGCCGTACACAATTACCAATGGCCTGCCGAATGCAGGCACACTGAGCTCGGGAACGAGCATTGGGCAAGTCATCACGGTCTCGACTCAAGGTGGCATTTTTAGATTCACATCTAACTCGGTGGCTGATGGATGCGGCGGCTTCAAAGTGCCACTGACTATTGCCGATGCGACCGGCAGAATCACCACAGTTGAGTTCGCGGTGACCGCGGGAACCACGGCTCGTGCTCCAGCAGTGTTGTCGCCATCCAGCGTTTCTTTTGCAGCCAATTTGGGCGGCAGCGCCGCGGTGGCTGCGGCTACGTTGCCTGCTTCGTGCGCGGATGGCTCTACGCCGTTAGTCTCTAGTTGTGCCGTTCCCGTGTTTACATCTGCTACGTGTACGCCGGGTTCGGTAAATCCCACGCGCACTGGCTGCGTAACAGCAGGGGCAGTATTCACGCCTGCGACGTGTACCAACGGAACGACCTCATACACGACCTTCGATCTCGTTTGTACGCCAGCGTTGTACACGCCGCAAATAACGCGCGCTGCGATTGCAGCCGTGCCGCCTACTCAGTGCAGCAGTCGAAGCATTGTGTACACGATTAATGGTGGTTTAGCGCCTTACGTCCTTTCAGCGTCAGTAGTCGGCGTAACGCCTGCCACGGCGACGATTGCGACTTCACCTTCGAACATCACCTTCACTTTCCCAACGCTTAACGTGGGTGTCGTGGTGACGATAACGGCGGTGGATTCCAAGGGCGTGTTGTTCACGTCGACGGCAACCTGCGCTGCGCCGGGGGCGGCGACGTAGCGGTTATCCGTACAGGATAGGTCGGGCGGCGGCAGCCATTGCGAGGCCGCCGCTGCGTTGGTGGCAGTCTTTCACGAAGTAAGATCGGTCGTGATGTCCGGTCTAGCGCCGTCCGGCGCTGGTGCCAACGGTCGCAGGCAGCCAATATTGCGGCTGTAAGCAGCACGCGGCGTTCAATTCAAGACCTCATTCCTCCCGCACCCGCGATAGCGGAATGAGGGAGTGAACGTGCAAGTACCGAATTGAACTGCAAATAAAAGCACTTAGTATTTTGATCGCAAACTAGCTAGCCCGACAGCATCTGGAGCGTGGCGGTGACTAGCGGGGAGTGTCGAGTCCGGTGGCGTGAAACGCGGCGTCATCGCCGCTAGCGAGCGCATTCGCAATCTCGTTAATGACCGCAGTGGGGCGATCGCGGTATGACTCGACCACCACATGTGCTGTTGCCAAATACAGTGGATGCCGGAGCTCATACAGTTGCTTGAGGCGTGCGAGCGGATCGGTGACCATCAGCAGCGGTCGATCTCTGTTGCGGCGAATACGCTCGTATGACGTTTCGGCAGTAGAGTGAAGGTACACCACCATGCCGCGCTCTCGCAAGACGCAGCGTGTTTGCGGATCAAGAACGGCACCACCGCCGGTGCTAAGCACAATGGGTCGGCGGCTGCTTAGTTCATCAATGATCGCCGCCTCGCGCTGGCGAAAAACGGACTCGCCTTCAATCTCGAAAATAGTGGCTACGCTCACGCCAGTGCGCTGCTCCAGCTCGTGATCCGAATCAATGAATGTTAGCTGCAAGCGCTTGGCTAAAAGCTGTCCTATGGTTGTCTTGCCGGACCCCATGAGACCAATCAGGAAAACGTTGCGGTTGTGCATGACCATGCGCGGTAGAACGCATGCGCTAACGCGTGGTGGCTAGCGCATGGTTGAGGAAGACGTTGGCGTTGCCGCCAGCGCTAACTGCTCGGCAACTACTTGACTGTTCCCGCTGCATCCGAGAGGATACGCGGTGTCAGAAAGATCAAAAGTTCTTGCTTTACAGTGCCGCGATTGGTGCGTTTAAACAGGTTACCTATGATGGGCGCATCACCCAGCAAAGGCACCTTATCAGTGGAATCGGTCACGGTCTCTTCATATATGCCGCCAAGAACGGCCGTGTCACCATTATTAACAATCACTTTGGTCGACACTCTTCGCGTGTTGACGATCGGGCTGCCGTCCTGGAAGCCCGCGATTGAATCTTTGGTGACGTACACATCAAGCACGACGCGACCGTCCGGCGTTACCTGTGGGGTCACGTCCAGGCTGAGCACGGCGCGAATTGTCTCTACGGACGATTGTCCGCCGACACCGCCCGACACCCGCAACTTGAACTCTTGGCCTTGTGAGATTGAAGCTTTTGTGTTGTCAGCCGTAACGACTCGTGGGCTCGAGATCACCTTGCCGCGATTGGCCGCCTCGGCAGCGGAAAGCTCCAAGTTAACAAGGTTACCGTTACCCAAGTTCAGAAAAGTCATCGCTAGCGTTCCCGCCGGATTGCTGACGGGAAGATTGACGTTGTAGGGCACAGAATTAATGTACGAGCCTACAACTCCACCCGTGGTGGTGTCAGGTTTAACCTGCCAGTAGTAACTCGATGGCGAGAACCCGGTCACGATGCCGGTACCTGGCACGTTCGCTTGATTTGGATCGCCAATTGGCGTGCCCGTGATGCCGATGTTGCGACCATTACTATTGATGCCAGCGCCAATACCGAAACGCGCGCCAAGCTGACGGCTGAAGTTGTCATCGGCGATGACCACTCGCGCTTCGATCATGACTTGCTTCACCGAAATATCGATTCGATTGATCAGCGCGCGTACCTGGTCGAGCTTGGTGGGCGTATCCTGCACGATTAGTACATTGGTACGTGCGTCGACGCTCACACTGCCTCGCTTCGAGAGTACGCCAGTACTGGTAGCGCTTGCCCCGGTTCCCGAAGCGGTAGGCACCAAAATCTTGCGCAGCTCTTCTGCTTTCTGATAATTTAGCTGGAACATCTCAGTACGCAGCGGCTCTATGTCGGCGACTTGCGCCTTGGCTTCCAACTCTTGCTTTTCTTTAAGCGCCAACTCTTCTTTCGGTGCAATCCACACTACGTTGCCGTTTTTGCGCATATCGAGTGACCGCGCCTGCATGACCAAGTCCAGCGCTTGGTCCCAAGGAACGTCTTTGAGGCGCAGCGTTACATTGCCAGTCACGGTATCGGAAACAATAATGTTCAAACCCGTAAAGTCGCCGATAACCTGCAACACGGAGCGCACGGCAATGTCTTGGAAGTTGAGCGATAGCTTCTCGCCTTTGTAGCCGGGCCGTGATCCTTGAGTCAGCTTGTTGGGGTCTTCAACAATCGGTTTGACCTCGATGATCAGTCGCGTGTCGGTCTGATAAGCCGAGTGTTCCCATAGCCCTTTCGGTTCAATCACCATGCGGGTGTTGCTACCTTGCGCGAAGGTGTCGATCTGCTGCACGGGCGTGCCGAAGTCCGACACGTCGAGCTTCCTTTCAAGATTGCGCGGCACCTGCGTCCGCAAGAAGTCAACTATCAATACTTTGCCTTGGGCCTTGATATCCACGCCCGAGTTTGCGTCTGACAGGTCGACGATGATCCGCCCCTCACCTGCTTGGCCGCGTCGGAAATCAACGTCGCGCAAACCATAGGTCGCACCATCCGTTTTTACCGTGGCCGAGAAACGACCGGCTTCAGGCGCTGAATCAGCGACCGCAGTCCCTGGAGCATCAAACAAGGCGACCACTAGTTTCTTGCCATCTGACTTCACGTCATAAGCTTGCGACTTGCCTAAGTTGAGCACCACGCGCGTACGGCCCTGCGCCTGAACCACGTTGTAGCTGCGCAACACTGAGTCCGTTACATCGTTGGTTGCTTTGCCAATACTCGTGGTGTTGGCGAAATCGAGCACCAAACGCGGAGGCGTCGCGATGGCGAATACCGATGGCGCGGTGGCCAGCGGTTCTTTCAACGAAAACGTCAAAGTGGTTCGTCCTGCCGCGCCTTTAGCGACCGCCACGTCCTCGATCACGTTTTGAGCCGATGCGATTGACACGCAGGTCAAGGCGGCCAGTGAAGCGAACAACGCAGTCACCAGCGACGTTCGGCCCCGGTCGCCTAACGCGCGCAATGGTTGTTTGTGTGTCATTTCTTTTGCTCCCGCTCCTGCAACATGATCTTGCTCTGGCGTTCGGCCCAATCGCCCGCGCCGTCCTGAAATAGTTCTTTCATGGTGATTTCGCCCTCGACTACTGAGGTGATCACACCAAAATTCTGGCCAACATAGTTACCCTGTCGCACCTGGAATACCTTGTTGTCGTTTGCTCGCACGAGGCCCAGCATGGTGCTGCCACGTTGCAGCGTGCCGACCATTTTGAGCGTCTCCAACGGATATGTTTCGAGCGCTTCTTTGCGGCGTGTCATATCTGGCCCGCGTGAGCCCTTGCCGGTTTCGATCTTTCTCGGCTTGAACGGCTCTGCTTGGTCAAACGCGTTGTAGGTGAATGCTTCGTAAGGCCGAATGGGCGGAATGGGGTCGATCTTGCCGCGTGAGGCGGTGCCCTGCTCGGCCATCCAAGACTTCAAATCTTCGTCGGTGCTGCCACTGCAACCCACTAACAGGAACGAAGTGGCTGACACCGCCACAAAAAGTGAAAGCCGCGTCATCATTTCGGCGCCTTTAGCGCGTCTTTCGCTTTGCGCTGCTTCGACACTTCTTCGTCGTCCAGATAGCGGAATGTCTTGGCGACGGCTTCCATCGTCAACACCGTGTCTTTGGGGTCTTTGTTGGTGATGGCGACGTCGTTCAGTGTGACGATTCGTGACAACTGCGACACATCACTCGTAAACGCTGCTATATCGTGATAGCTGCCTGTTACTCGCAAATCTACCGGCATCTCAGCATAGAAATCCTGCAAACGCTCGCTGCTCGGCTTGAACAACTCAAACTGAAGCCCGCGCCCCAAGCCCGCCTGATTGATATCAGACAGCAACGCATCCATTTCGCTCTTGCTCGGTAACTGACGCAGCAGCGTGCCGAACTGCTGCTCGACTTCTTTGAGTTGCTGGATGTAGAGATCAAGATTAATGGCTTGCGATTTTTTGGAGCTGTATTCCTGACGCAACACCACCTCCTGTTTTTCTTTACTTTCCAAGTCGTCATACTGCGGCGACCAGCCAAAGTACGCCGCGAGGCCCATCAAAATCACAAAAAGCAACAACACCGCGCCGATTTTTGCGGGTAGTGGCCAAATCCCAATATCGCGGGCATTCAGGCGCTTTATTTCGTCTAAAGTCATCATTCCGCCCTATTTCGTGATCGCTTGCATGACTTTTTCACGCGCATTGGCGTCCGCTTTTACCGCGGGTGCACCGGATTGCGCGGGCTTCACCGCAGCCGCTGCATCGAGCCCCTTCAGGCTGATATTCAGGCTAAATTCGTTGACTCGCTGATTCCGGTCGGTGACCGCCTTGATCTCCACCAATTCCGCGTTTTGCAGATACGGCGACGATTCAAGGTTTCGCATCAAGGTCGACACCCGCGCGTTCGACTGGGCTAGGCCCACCAGATTAATTTTCTGCCCGGTTTGCTTGACCGATTTCAAATACACGCCGTCCGGCAGCTGGCGCACCAGTTGATCCACCAGCTTGACCGAGGCGCTGCGATTGACTTGCAGCGTCTCCACCACTTGTTTACGTGCTAGTAAGGCTGAGGTTTGATCTTTGAGCTTCTTGATTTCATCAATTTGCTCGGTGAGTTTTTTGTTCTCCAAAACGAGCAAGTCGTTACGGCGCTGCTGCGTCGCTGTACGCTCGTCGAGATAGAGCTTTCCGACGTACCAGAGTGCGGCTGCAGCCACCAGTACGCCGACCAAAATAAAGTTGAATTCGCGCTTACGTTGGGCGCGTTTAGCCTCGCGATGCGGCAGCAGGTTGATGCGAATCATCAGTCAAATCTCCGCATGGCAAGGCCGCAAGCGACCAGCAAAGCAGGCGCGTCGGCTGCGAGCTGGCGCGACTTGACGCCGGGGCTGAGGCCCATTTCTGAAAACGGATTGGCCACCGATGCCACCACGTTGGTTCGTCGCGATACCGCGTCGGTGAGGCCCGGCAATGCGGCGCAACCACCGGCGAGCAACATGTAATCAAGCTGGCCCTGCGCGCTGGAAGTCAAGAAAAACTGCAAGGCGCGCGCCGCTTCAATGGCAAGCGTGTCGACATAAGGCCGCAACACGTCGTTGTCGTAGTTGGCGGGCAGATTGCCCGAGCGTTTGGCCGCTTCCGCTTCTTCACCGGTCATGTTGTAGGCGCGCTGAATTTCCTGAGTGAGCTGATTGCCGCCAAACGGGCTCTCGCGCATGAAAATTTGCTGATCGTTCCTGAATACGTAGAAGCGTGTTGACGTTGCGCCCACGTCAAGCACGCCGATATTTTGGTCAATGCCCTTGCCTGGCAGCGCTTCGGCCATCAGCTCATAAGCGCCCATCACAGCCATTGCCTCAACGTCCATCACGGTGGGCTTGAGCCCGGCTGATTCCAATGCCGCAACGCGGTCTTCAACCTTTTCGCGACGCGCGGCGGCAATCATGATCTCCACCTGCGTGTCGTCGTTGGCCACGCTGCCAATCACCGCATAGTCAAGATTGACCTCGTCCAGAGCAAACGGGATGTACTGGTTGGCCTCGCCCTCAACGGCAAGTTCCATGTCCTCTTCGCGCTCGGTGGCGGGCAGCGTTAGCCGTTTAGTGATGACCATGCTGGTGGGCAGGGCCGCCGCAGCGGATTTGGTGCGCGAGCCTAGTTTTCGCAGTGCGCGCTCAAGTGCTGCGCTTACGGCTTCCATGTTGGCGATATTGCCGTCCGTCACGGCGTCGCGCGGCAGCGGCTCGATGGTGTAGCGGCTCAGCTCGGGCCGCTCTCGGGTGCCGGCCAATTCCACCAGCTTTACCGACGTGCTGCTGATATCAACGCCGATGAGGGGGGTGCTTTTTGCCCCAAATACCCCCCGAAGTTGACCCAAAATATTCTTTTGCATTGAGAGCTTAGGCCACTTATGTCGCCTGAAACTTTAAGTTAGGAAAGGAGTGTTGCATAAGGTTCGCGCCGTGGCAAGCGGTGGCCCAAATTTCGCCCGCCTATAATCGAAAAAATACAACATTGGCATAAGACTCACACCAAATATGCAACTAAGCGACAATACATTTGCGTGATCAGTCACAGCTAAAGTCCGGGGGGAAGAAGGTTTTCGATGTTTAAGCGTTGGGTGGTTTATCTCTCCTCCCTTATTGGCGGGCTCATGCTGGTCGGCGGCGTGCTGGGTGTCTTGGTGTGGGCGCTCATCAGCGCTCGTTTGCCGTCTTTAGACGTGTTAACCGACTATCAGCCGAAGTTGCCGCTGCGGGTGCTCTCAGATGACGGCGTGATGTTGGCCGAGTTTGGCGAAGAGCGGCGCAGCTTGGTCAAGCTGGCGGAAGTTCCGCTGCACGTGCGACAGGCCATTCTCGCGGCTGAGGACTCCAATTTTTATGACCACTCAGGTGTCGACTGGCTCGCCGCCTTGCGTGTGGCCTATACCAACACCGTGACCGGCTCGCGCGCCGGGGCCAGCACCATCACGATGCAGGTGGCGCGCAATTTCTTTCTCACCCGCGAGCGGGCGGGCATGGCGGGCTACCTGCGCAAAGCCAATGAGGTAGCGCTCACTTTCAAAATTGAGCACGAGCTGACTAAAGATCAAATTCTTGAGCTCTACATTAACCAAATTTTTCTAGGTCAACGCGCGTTCGGCTTCGCCGCTGCATCCCGCGCTTATTACGGTAAAGCACTCGATCAGGTCACCGTGCCCGAAGCCGCCATGCTCGCCGGTTTGCCCAAAGCACCGTCCACTTTCAACCCGTTTGTCAATCCAAAGCGTGCCGAGCTCAGGCAGCTTTATGTGTTGCGCCGCATGCACGAGCTCGGCTATTTAAAAGACGCTGAGTACAAAGCCGCGCAGGTAGCGCCGTCCACGCTGCGGCAGGGCGTCGGGCCGACCGTGCACTCGGAATACTTAAACGAAATGGCGCGTCAATTTGCCTTTGATCTGGTGGGCGAATCGGCCTACACGCGCGGTCTGACTGTGATTACAACCATTAAGTCACGCGATCAAGAGGCTGCCTATCAGGCGCTGCGCCGTGGCGTGCTCGACTATGACCGGCGGCAGGCGTTTCGCGGCCCAGAGGGCTATGTGGAGCTGCCCGCCGTAGGCAAAGGCAGCGCAGAGTCAAAAGAGGCGCTGGCCGAGGCCGTCGACACCGCGTTTGCGCAATACCCAGACAGCGACGACTTGTTGACCGCTGTGGTGCTGGAGGCGAACTCGAAGCGCGTGATCATCACGCGAGGCGAGGGCGAAACCTTCACGCTGGAGGGCGAATCGATCCGCTTTGCCAAAAACGCACTAGCCGACAACGCCGCATCGGGCGACCGGCTGCGGCGCGGCGCGGTGCTGCGCATTACGCAAGACGACAAGGGCGTATTTCGCATCGCGCAAATGCCGCAGGTTGAAGCCGGGCTGGTGGCGATTGACCCTAAGGATGGCGCGGTACGAAGCCTAGTCGGCGGCTTCGATTTCTCGAAAAATCAGTACAACCACGTTACGCAAGCGAGCCGCCAACCGGGGTCGTCATTCAAGCCCTTTATCTACTCCGCCGCGCTGGAAAAAGGCATCACGCCGACCACCGTCATCAACGATGCGCCGCTGTTTTTCTCGGCCGGACAAACCGGTGGCGACGAATGGGAGCCAAAGAACTACGATGGCAAATTTGACGGCCCGATGCGCGTGCGCACCGCGCTGGCGAAGTCAAAAAACATGGTGTCGATTCGCATCCTGCGCTCGATCGGGCCGGGCTACGCGCAGGATTACGTCAGCAAATTCGGCTTTGACCCCAAACAGCATCCCGCGTACCTGACGCTCGCGCTGGGCGCTGGGCAAACCAACCCGATGCAGATGGCCGGCGCGTACTCCGTGTTCGCCAACGGTGGCTTTCGCATCAAGCCGTACTTCATCAAAAAAATTGTCGACAACAAAGGGCAAACCGTTTTCGAAGAAACGCCGGTGGTGGCCGGCAAAGACGCCGAGCAGGCCATCGACCCGAGAAACGCTTTCATCATGACCACGCTGTTGCGCGACGTGGTGCGCGCGGGCACCGCGACCAAGGCGATGGCGCTGGGTCGCAATGATTTGTCCGGCAAAACCGGCACCACTAACGACAGCCACGATGCGTGGTTTGCTGGATTTAACGCCTCACTGGTCGGCATCGCGTGGGTCGGCTACGACCAGCCCAAGTCGCTCGGCGAGCGCGAAACCGGCGGCGGCGTGGCGCTACCGATCTGGGTTAATTACATGAAAACGGCGCTCAAAGGCGTGCCAGAAACGCCGCTGAAACCGCCACCGGGCGTGGTGAGCGCAACGGTCGGCGGCGACTCCGAGGGCGCAGGCTTGACCGATGCCAAGGCCGTGTCCGACTGGTTCTATTCCGAGTTTCCGCCCAAGCGCTTTGTTGACCCATTGACCGGCAACGAAGGCAGTCGAAGCAAGCAAGATGAAGAGGTTCGCCAGCAATTGTTCTGACGCGTGCGCGATTGGCCGCTTACCCGACGCCATTCGCCCTGAGCGAAACGACGGGTTTGACCAATCTGAGGCTGCGTCAAAGCCTTCGCGTTGCGCAGGGCGAACGGCATCATGAAAATGACCCACGACCGCGAAACCGTAGCTGCCGTCGCCGCCCGCATCATCGTTGAAACCGAGCTGACCGACTGGGCTTTAGCGCGGCGCAAAGCGGTGGCTGAATTGGGCTTGGGTGCGCACGGCTCGCCACTGCCCTCCGACGACCAAATCATCACTGAGATCAAAATCTATCACGCGTTGTACGGCGGCGACACGTGGGCGCAGCAACTGCGCGCGCAACGCGAAGGCGCGCTGGAGGCCATGATCGAGCTGGCGCACTTCAACCCTATGCTCACCGGCGCGGTGGCTGAAGGCTGGGCGCATGCGGGCAGCCACATCAGGATTGAGCTCACGCCTGAGAGCGGAAAAGACGTTGAATACGCGCTCCTAAATCTTGACGTTGAGTTCACGCCAACGCAGAGCAAGGACGGCACCGCGCTCTACGAAATTCTCGACAGCGACTGGCCGATGCGACTGGTGGTGCGCGAAGCGGGCCGTCCGCCCGATCATCGCTACAAAACCCGGTTGAACGGAAAATCGGTTGAACAGCTTTTGCGTGAAACGACCACTTTGTTGGGGCGAGACGATTAAAACGGCTAATGTCGATAGTTGCTAAAAATAGCGCCTAGCCCAAGTGAAATGGCGCTATCAGCCAAAAGCTGTTTGCAAAAATTCGCTGCAGCGCGTTCGTAAATCGCGTTACAAAGCCTTACAAAGCGCACTCCAAAAAACGGGCACATTTTCGTCTCTGCCGCGTTCAAATGAACACATGACGCCAACACCGAGCGCCGTGACAAAAAACTCATTGACCGAAAGAGAGACCCCATGAAACTGCTCAAGACCACCTTCGCCGTCCTGCTGCTCGCTGCAGCGGGCGCGTCACTGGCCCAAGCGCCAATGGCGCAGCACGCGGCGCACGGCATGCATCAACCCGGTGATCGCATCGTCAAATTATTGAATCTTGATGCCGCGCGCGCAGCCCAAGTCGGCGCCATCATGACCGAGCAGCGCGCTCAAGCCAAAGCGCTCTGGCAGGCCAACAAAGGCAACACCGACCCGGCAGCCCGTGATGCCAAACACACGCAGATGAAGGCGCTGCATGAGGCCACCCAAGCCAAGCTCGCCACCGTGCTCACGCCGACAGAGGTGGCCCAGTTAAGGGCCGCCAAAATGACCAAGCACCGCCACCGCGGCGAAGGCGCAAAGCCAAGCTAAGGCGACCTAAGCGCGCTGCTGTCGCTGCGGCTGGTTGCGCGGCCCGCTGTAAGCCCGCTACTTGGTCAGCGTGAGCGTGTTGGCCAGCGACGACCAGACCACGCGGGCGTCCGACGCATATTGCTGCTCGGTGGTGAGCCGCACTTCCAGCACACGCTCGCCGACGGTTGCCGCGAAGGTGGTCTCCAGCCACTCGGCGCCGGCCAATCCTTTGCCGACGGACGGCGTGCCAACCAGCGCAAAACCGGCTCCGTTGAGCGCGCCCAACTTGTTGAGTTCGATGGATTCCGTGTTGCCTGTCATCGTCGCCGTTAGCGCATCTTTGCGCCGCTTGACGATGCTCGCCGCGTTTTGTTTGTCGGGCGGCGTGCGTAGGCTGACCAGCAAATTCGGCCCCGCAGTGGCGCGGGTTTTGTGCTTGAAATTTACCTGCAAACTATCCGCCGTATCTTCAATCACCACGGCGTTTAGATAGCCCGGATAGTGCAGCGACAAAAGCTTTCCGCTGAAGGTGGCCACCAGCGGACTGCCTTCAAATTTCTTCAACGTTTCAGGGGGCGGCGTTGCCGCTATCTCCGCCTTAGGCACTTCCGGCAAAGCGGGCAAAACCAGCGAGCGTTGCAACGCCGCACTCAGCGCCTCAACCGCCGGCGTGCGCGTGGCGACAACCTCAAGAAATTGCCACATTTCGTCGCCGTGCAACACCGACGCAAAGCGCGCCGTGGGCGAGCTCACGATACCCTTGCCCGCCATCGCCGAGCCCACCGCCACGTAGCTCCCGTACGCCGAAAACGGCGTCGCCTTGTCATTGCCGGTGCTCTTCATGATGCTCGCTACAGCGGTCTCGTGCAACTGATTGAAGTCGGCCATTTTGCGCAGCAGCGAATCGGTCGGCGCGACCGTCGCGCTCAATGGTTTGCGGTACACCCAAAGCTCTAATTGCTGCTCGCCCTCTTTGCACACCAGCGCGCTTTCAGCGACCGTGCATGCGGCTGGGGCGTCAAACGTCGCGCCGTTCACCGTCACCGGTGCGGCGTGGCCGGCTGAGCTGCTCAACATCAAGATTGCAACGGCAATAGGGGCGAGACTGCGGACGTGCGCCATCAAAAAATCATTTCTGCGAGATCGGTTCAAGCGCAAAGCGTAGCGCATCTGCGCGCGCGGTCGCGTCCTCGTGGGCCACGCGCGCAACGCCACGCTGGCGAAGCGTCAACGTCAATCGCGGCGCACGGTGCGCAGCCGGTCGCACGCGTGATGGCAACGCACCTGCGCGTTCGTACAATTCGTGCACGTTCTCAACCACGCTCATCTTCACCTTAGGCTGCCACATCATGCATCACCGTTGCCTCCTCGCTCCACTGCTTTTACTCGCCGCGCTCAACGTGTCAGCGCAACAATTTGTCGTCTCGCCCGCCAACCCCGTGTTGGCAGGCGAGGCAATATCAATCACGCTGCGCGAGCTGCCACCGAGCAAAGAGGTGAAGCTTGCCGCCGAACGCGTGATGCAGGACGACGCCGCCGATAAACGCGTGCTCTATCGCGCCGAGGCAAGCTTCACGGTGGCCGCCGATGGCACGCTGGATCTCGCCCTATCTCCGGCGAAATCGGGCACTTACAAAGGTGCGGATAGTCGCGGCCTGTTCTGGTCGATGCTGCCGCAAACGCTGCCCGCAGCGGCCCCGCTGGCAGCGGATCGAGCGCTGCGCGAAGTGCGCTTAACCGCCACCATCGACGACAAAACAGTCGCCACCACCACCGTCGTTCTTGTTGAGGCGTTGGCCACCGTCAAAACTGAAAAAGTAGAGAAATTTCCGGGCGCAATATTCGCGTCCTTCCCCAGTGGCGGCAAGCGGCCCGCGATTATTTTGCTCGGCGGCTCAGAAGGTGGCAGCTACGTCACGCGCGGTGCGGGCGCGCTCGCCTCGCGCGGCTTTGCGGTGCTTGCGCTGCCGTATTACTCGCCCGCTCAGTGGCCGTCACAAAAGGCTGAGCTGCCCACGCTGTCCGCCGCGTTCGCCGACATTCCGGTCGAGCGTTTGAACGAAGCGCGCGCGTGGCTGCAAACGCGAGACGACGTGGACGCCACCCGCATCGCGCTGCACGGCACCTCCAAAGGGGCTGAGTTTGCGTTGCTTGCAGCCCTGCATTTGCCTTGGGTGAGCTCGGTGGTGGCGGTGGTGCCGTCGGACGTGGTGTGGGAGGGTTGGGGCCCGGGCGTTGAGGGCGGGCAGCGCGCCTCGTTCGCGCTCAATGGCAAGCCGTTTCCGTTTGTGCCGTATGTTGATTTCGGCAAAGAATTTATGGGCTTTCAAACCGGCGAGGCGGTGCGCATTCGCCGACCGCAAGATAAAGGTCGCGCTGCCCACCCCGCTGCTGCGGCTGCCGCACGCATCGCCGTTGAGCGCATCAAGGCACCGGTGCTGGTGGTCGGCGGACATGAGGATCAAGTGTGGGCGTCCGGCATGATGGCGCAAAACATTGCCGAGCGCCGCGCCGAGGCGAAGCTTGATACTGTCGCGCTGGTCTATGTTGACGCCGGGCATTACTTGAACGGCAACGGCTACAACCCCACCACGCAATACGACGCTGGCCCGAGCAAAGCAGGCGGCACCCCCGCTGGCAACGCCGCCGCGCAGGCCGACGCGTGGCCGAAGACGATTGCATTTTTAAAGCGCACGCTGGGTGTTAAGTGACGCGGCGTTTGGGTGGTTGTTAGCCTACGCCGCGACGTTGGTTCGCAGTCCATGCTGGCCGAGCCAATCGAGCATACGCGGCCACAATACGGCACCGGACTGCGCACGAAAATAGCCCATGTGCCCGATCTGCTTCACGCCTAACTCGTCAGGCGTCAGGTTGATGCGATCAATGGCCGCGCCACTGTAGCCCTTGAAAAAAGCATCGCGCGAAATCGGCGGTGCCCACAGATCATCGGTGGCGACCGCAGCGGCCAGCGGAATTCGCACGTCAGCATATTTCTCGCTAATTGCGCGCGCCGTCGGATCATCAAAAAAATAATGCGGATACGAGCACCAGCGCTTCCAGTCGCGATAAACGCCCATCGGTAAGTCTTCACCCATGCCCAATTTGCTCATCGGGTGATAGCCGAACACGCGGGTGGTGACCGGGCCAATCAAATTCCACAACGCCCACGCTCGGTAGCGCTCCGGCCGCGGCATCCAGCCGTGCCAGCCGGCTCCGGTGCCGCAGACATACGCCGCCTGCAGCGCGCTGGGGCGCGGCAATTGGCCAATGATGTGGCCGCCTAAGCTGTGCCCCACCAGCCACACGTTGCCGCGCTGTGCTGCGTGATCAACGGCTGCGGCAAGGTCGTAGCGCGCCCAGTCGATGTACTCCATCTCAAAGCCTTTTAGCGACCCGCGTTTTGAGTCGCCAATGCCACGGTAGTCGGTGGTGACTACATTGACGCCGCGCGCTTGTGCAAACTCGGCGAAGCGCCGGTAAAAACCGCGCGGCACTGCGGTGGCACCGGCCATCACAATCCACTGTTCGCCCGGTGCCGCAAAGTGAGTCGCCGCCAGCGTGTAGCCGTCCGTCGCCTGAAGTTGAATGTTGCTTGTGTTCATGGTGAGAAAGTGTAGCACTAGCTAGACCGGTCGGTCTAGTGTGCCACGCTTTAAGCTTCCGCTTGCTAACATTTGGTCGTTATGACCCAGCCGATTTTCACCGACACCGACACCGACACCGACACCCGAAGCCGCATTCTGCAAGCCGCGCAACGCCTGTTCAGAAAGCGCGGCTATCACGCCACCGGGCTCAACGACATTCTTGAATTGGCGCAGGCACCGAAGGGCTCGATGTATCACCACTTCCCTGCGGGCAAGGAGGAGATCGGCGTATATGTGATTGAAAGCATCACCAGCGGACTGCTGGAGCTTTTCGCGCAAAGTCGTGCGCGCAGCACGCAGGCGGTGGTGCAGCAAGTGGGCGAGCAACTGGTGATCGTCGCTGAAAAAACGCAGTTTGAAATTTGCGCGCTTTTTTCTGCGTTTGTCGCCGAGCGCAAAACGTCACCGCGCTTAGGTGAGGCCGTGGCCGTGGCTTACGGGCGCATGCTCGATGCACTGCAAGCGCGCATGATGCAAGACGGCATGACCGCCCGCGTAGCCAAAGAAAAAGCGCAAGTGGTGGTGGCGCTCCTCGAAGGCGGCTCGCTGCTCGCGCAAGCACGGCAAGACGCAGCGTTGTTCCGCGCAGCGGTGAAGCAGGCGGCGTTGATCTGTCGGGCGGGTGACGCATAGCCACGGTGCGCCGTGTGTCGCGATATTGTTTCCCTTCGGCACAGCAGCCAGCGCATGCCGCATGTTCGCTGGTGTGTGATGGTCAAACGTGCATGCCTTGTGAAATCCCTACATGCTCTCGGCCGCCTGAGCGCTGATAATCCGCGCAAGGTTTGATCCGTCGCATGGTGTGGCGGCATCGGCATCAAGGAGGACACTTCATGCAATCTTTCATCAGACGCGCGGCTGTTGTTGTGCTGGCTGCGTGCAGTTTTCTGGGTGTCGCGTCGGCGCAGAGCTATCCGACAAAGACCATCAAATGGATCGTGCCTTACCCGCCGGCAGGCACCACCGACGTGATCGCGCGGATCGTTGCGCAGTGGTTGTCGGAAAATCTGGGCCAGCAGGTCGTCGTTGAAAACAAGGCCGGTGGCGGCAACAATATTGGCACCGATTTTGTGGTGAACGCACCGGCGGACGGCTACACGATGTTGCTGGTCAATCCGGCCAACGGCATCAATGCGTCGCTGTATAAAAAATTGCCGTTTAATTTCATTCGCGACATCGCGCCGGTGGCGGGTATTGTGCGCACGCCGAACGTGATGGTGGTCACCAACGGCCTGCCGGTGAAGACGGTGGCGGAGTTCATCGCGTACTGCAAAGCGAACCCGAGCAAGGTGAACATGGCGTCCTCCAGCAGCGGCACATCCACCCATTTGTCGGGTGAGTTGTTTAAGTCGATGACCGGTTGCAACATGGTGCACATTCCGTACAAAGGGGCGGGGCCGGTGTTGACCGATTTGATCGGCGGCCAGGTGCAAGTGTTTTTTGACAACTTGCCCTCATCAGCCGGGCACATCAAAGGCGGCAGCATTCGCGCGCTGGCGGTGACCTCGGCCGCACGTGAGCCGTCGTTCCCGGATTTGCCGACGGTGGCCGACACGGTGCCCGGTTACGAGGCCACGGCGTGGTTCGGCGTGGGCATGCCCAAAGGCACGCCGCGTGAAGCCATTGACAAGATGAACGCCGCCGTGAACAAAGCGCTGAGTGATCCAAAAATGCGCGAACGCTTGGCGCAATTGGGTGGCGCGCCGATCCCCGGCACGCCGGAGGATTTCGGCAAAACTATCGCGGCTGAAACGGAGAAATGGGCGAAGGTGGTGGCCGCTTCAGGGGCGACCGTCGATTGATTCGAACGAGCTAACGATCACCCTGCGGGCGGCTTGCTGGTCAATCGCTTCGCGGGCCGCGGCGCGCCCTGCGTCGCGAGGCCAATTTCGAGTGCAGTTTCGAGGCGAATTATTCGCTCGGTGAGGTTTTCAATCTTGCCTTGCTGCGCTTTCAGAGCCTCGCTTTGTCGCGTCACTTTATCTTCTAGTTTGATGATCGACGTGAACGCACCCCAAGCGCGCTCGGTAAAGCCCACTAGCGGCGCTCCATCTTGGCGATGCGTGCGTTGCTGGCGGCAATGAAGGCGAGCGAGTCGTCGATGGCCGCACACGAGCGATCAGCGGCGTCGCGCGCCGCGTCGGCCAATGCGGCCAGCTCGTCTTGCGCGCTCTCCGGCGCGTACGCGTTCGCCCCGCGCCGCATCAACTCGCCCGCTGAGATGCCGAGCGTTTTGGCTTTACTTGAAATAGCACGCTTTTCAGCGGGCGTGGCCTGCACCACAATGCGTGCAGTGGCGTTGGTGGCTAACTCTGCGACGGCTGACATGGAGGACTCCTTCACGATTCATGGTTGCACATGTACAGTATATGGACATAAGCTGCGAAGTCAACCGACCATCGTGTTTAAATAATTGCCTATTGGCTTTACGGTGAAATCGCCGTTTAACGTGGGTTAACCGCCGTTTTATTCGATAGTCGAGTTATGGCTAAATTGCAGTCTAGCCCAAGCGAAACGGGCGTTAAAGCGAAAAGCTATAGAAGAAACTACTCGCTGCGACGACTCACTTGAACGTCCACCTCCATACCCAGAAAATCACCGGGAAAGCCGTGCCAATTGCCGGTGATGGGAGATGCACCGTTGGCATGTCGCGCAAAGCCGACGCGAATTAAATCGGTGCCGCCCACCAAATTATTGGTCGGATCAAAGGTTAGCCAACCGGCACCGGGCAAATACACCTGCAGCCACGCGTGCGTGGCACCGGCGCCGTTATGTGCGCCCGGCGCACCTTCTGCGCTATCGAGCGCGGGCGTGTACAGATAGCCGGATACAAAGCGCGCGGCGTAGCCCAACGTGCGCACCGCTTCGATCATCAACGTGGCGAAATCGCGGCACGTGCCACTTTGCAAATGCAGCGTTTCGTACGGGCTTTGCACGCCTTCACTGATGCGCGGCACGTAAGTCATGGTGTCGCGAATAAACGCATTCATGCGCACCAGCACGTCAAGCGAATACACCGGGCCATCGCTCGCTAGAAACGTTTGCGCCCACGCCAAAAGCTCACCGGTGGGGTCGGTGTACCAAGGCGGAAGATACGGCTGCAATACGGTGGCATCCTCGGTGCTATACACAAACGGATACTCAATGAACGCGGGCTCAACGGGCAAATCCAGCACCCGTTCGCCGACGTGTTCAACGGTAAATTTGCAAACGAATTTGAGCTCGGTGGTGGGTGAGGTCGGCTCAACAATCGCCACGGAATTTGAATACACGTCGTGAATCAAATGCACGTCTTTAGGCTCGGGCGTTATCTCCAGACTGGTGGCCAGCACGCGCATATCGTGACTGCCGCGCGGGCGAAACATCACGCGATGGGTGCCGAGCTCCACCGGTTGTGCGTAGCGATAGTGTGTGGTGTGGGTGATGTCAAACAGCATAAGCGGCGCGCAAGGTGAGGCTTTGGGGCAGGTGGCGTTGCGGATGATTGTGTGGCCGGTGCGACCATTTCAACCGACGGGCTCCCAGGCGCTAGATGTCGCTGTCGTCGAGCCCACGGTGCATTAACGGCTAGCGAGCGCCGGGTGTGACGCTCACGTTTAGCAAGCGCGTGTCGAGCAATTTCCAAGTGCGCATTACCTTGTTGGCGTCGCCCTTCGCCTGCGCGCAGCGCAGCGCAACTGCCGCACGGAGCTGGCGATGCCGCCCCATCGAAACAATCGTCGGTGCACCGACAGCGCGTCCTGATTGCTCAGTAACCCAACCGAAAATTTGGTCAGCTCGCGCCGTGACGGCGGTGATGGTTGGTGCATTCATAATGCCTCTTGGCGCGGTTTTAAACATACCTAACTGTAAGTTCAACGCGTCGTTTTGCCCGTAGGATGCGCTTTGAATGTGGTGTAGGTTGTGTACTACGTGCAAGCACATGAGCCGCGCCAACGAGGGGCGCAAAAACAAGCGCGGCGAATTCGTTTGCCAGTTTGAGTCCGAAACTGCAACGCGAGGCTCAGGTTACCAACCGATCACCTGCGCAGCAGTTATTCGGGTGAAGCGAACGGTCGGCTGCTGGCGCTGTTATGCAGGCAACCTACCGCTGAATGCGGCGGTTCCGCTCACCGTGATCATCAGCCGCTCTGTAGCCCGAGTCGCCGCGACGTAGAACAGTCGCGCCTCGTTGGTTTCGTCCTCGCCGTCGCCCGGCATCTCGCCCACGCCCATCAGCGCAACAACGGGAAATTCCAAGCCCTTGCACGCGTGCATGGTCAACACTTTGATCGTGTCCGCGCCCGGTTTGAACGTGCCCGATCCTTTGCGCATTTGATGCGGCAGTTTGCGTTGTGCGAGCACCTGTGCGCACTGCTCCATCACCGCGTAATGGCGGCAAATCACCGCCATGTCACCCCAAGCGTGGCCCTGCAAATGCGCAGCGCTGAGTAGCTCAGCAATTTTTACGGCTTCGTCGCGCAACGTTGGCAGGCGGATCACCATCGGCGCATGCCCCTCGCGACCGCAACTGATGGGGTGCAGTAGCGGAATGCCGTCCTCATCTTTGTCCTCGGCGGTCAGCAAATCGGCGGCAATCAAACGGGCGGTGTGCAGAATTTGTTTAGTGTTGCGGTAATTAATTTTGAGCACCGTGGTGCGTCCCCGCGCCTGAATGCCAACGCTCTTGAAGCTGAACTGCTTGGTGCGTTCGCGCTCATAGATACTTTGCGCATCGTCGTAGAGCAGCAGCAAGCTGTTGGTGGTTGGATCAACCATTTGCGTGACGAGTTTCAACCATTCGGGCTTGAAGTCGTGGCCTTCATCAATCATGATGGCTTGATACTGCCCGGACGGAATCTGCTTGCGGTCAACGCCGTCAATGACGTGCAACACGAACGCCGCCATCAATTGCGATACGTTTTTTTCTTGCGGAATAGGTTGGCCATACGTAACTAACTGCTCGCGACACCATTTGTGAAAGTGCCGCACGTGAACGCGATCATGCAGTCCTTTGGCTTCCATGATGGCTGCCAATTTCACCGCCAACGGTTCGTTGTAGCAAAGCACGAGTATGGGTTTCTCGTTCGCTACTTTCGCCAAATATTCAGCACGATAGCCGAGGATCATAGTTTTGCCTGAGCCCGCAACGCCGTGAATCACACGGTGCCCATCGCCCAGACTTCGCGCCAACTGCTCTTGCTGTAAATCCATGACGCGCATGAAATCAGGCAGGTCGTCTTCATCCTTTTCTACTTCTGCGAACAAGCCGATTTGCGTGCTGACGCGCACTTCGGGAAACAAAATCCAGCGCACGCGATCAATTTGTGGCAGCGACAGCACGCCGTGCATCTGTGTTGGAAACATCGCCCAGAAGCGTCGCTGCAACGTCTCGGCCTCAACACTTTCTTGCATCTCATCGGCGCACACAACGCGATGCGGCTCAATGGCGTGATGCAGCTCGGCAGCGTCGAACTGTTTGCGCGTTATGTGGCTAAACACCACGCCGTAACTCCACGGAAAGTTCAGCTTGCCACGCCACGGACCATCGGCGTGAATGAGTTGCTTGTCGCGGCACAACGCATCGGTGACCTGATGCGCGTAGTGGCGAGCCTGCTCAATGGGATTCGGCAACGTTTTGGGGACGCCGTAAGCGAGAATTTCCCATGACTGTTTGCTCACCTGGCGGATGGTGTCGAGCTTCCAGTCCTTTACCTCGAGAATGAGTAATCCGCGCCGCGGATGAAGCACGACGAAGTCTGGATGCGCGTGCTTCGGCCCGACCGGCACGTCATACCAAAGCAGGTAGTCGTCATCAAGCTTTTGCTCCAGCCGCTCGCCCAGACGGCGCTCTCCCACGGTCATGCGAGAAACGCAGGTGCTGAACGCAGGAATCAGAATGGCCATAGCGCGAAGCAGTCGTGACAAGGACTAATCTGAGCATCATATCGACGATGGCGCGCATTCACCGATCCAGCATCAGCCGTATCGACATAGTGCGGTGACTGTTGCAAATGCGCTGATTACGAACCGTTCCGTAAGTGCGAAAAATAATGACTCTGTAAGCAATGGCTTTTCGCTGAAAGCGCCATTATGCTTGGGCTGAAAGGCGATTGCGATGCATATCGACTCCTGATTAGCAAGCTGGCTCATGAAGTATTGACGGTAATGCTGTATTTGCGTACAGTTACGCATTTGAACGATTGGAGCACCGTCATGCCCAT
>JAYSRA010000149.1:0-57113 GCA_043721275.1 Burkholderiales bacterium | reverse complement strand
GGTAGAGGTTGCCGCGTTTCACCGTAACTTAATACGCTCGTCTCTGTGGCCCTAGTCCTCGCCTCACGACGGACGGTCATTAGCCGTTACCCTGCTCTTTGGAGCCCGGACCTTCCTCCCGTCACCGCATTTGTGTGCGAGTGACCGGCGACTGCCTAGCCGACTTCGGGATGAATTATGCGTGATCGAGGTCATTCGGCATTGAACGAGTCGAAATTCGGGTAAGCCACGGCGAAAAACTAGCAACAGCTTTTGCGTGAAACGTCCATTTCACTTGGGCTATATGCTCATAATGCTAATTATCGAGAACAATAAAAAAGGGCCCGTGAGCCCTAGTTAAATGGACGTTTCAGCGAAAAGCTGTTGCCACCATTCAGCCTAAAAATACGCCGATGTGGCGACGCTCAAACCGCCAGCAGCGACTTCCGATATTTGTTCAAGTCACCCAGCGACTCAAGGCTCTTACCGAACAACGACGACAGGTTGTGCAGAATCATTTTGACGACTTTGCCTTCCCATTCTTTGTCGAAATTGATCTGCGTGTCGAGCCAGCGCTCCAGCCATTCCGGGTCGGGCAGCTTGCTCTGCACCGTGTCGTTCGGGAACAGCGACTGGTTGACGTGCAGATTGGTCGGATGCATCGGTTTGCCAGCACGACCGCTCGCCGCCATTAGGAAGCCGATCTTCGCGAAACCGGCCTTCACCTCGTTCACTTTTTCCGCCGCAGCGCGCGAAATCGCTTGCTTCAGGTACTTGAGATACGCCCCGGCATGACGCGCTTCGTCCTTGGCGATCAGCCCGTAAATATGCTTGATCAGCGGCTCAGAATGCCATTCGGCGGCACGGCGATACCAGTGATTCAGGCGAATTTCGCCGCAGAAATGCATCATCAACGTTTCCAGCGCGGGTGCCGGATCGAACTCAAAACGCACGTTATCCAGCTCAGCTTCGGTTGGCACCAAATCGGGCCGGAAGCGCTTCAGGTATTCCATCAACACCAGCGAATGCTTCTGCTCTTCGTAAAACCAGATCGACATGAAGGCCGAGAAATCGCTATCAGTCCGATTGTCACGAAGGAACATTTCGGTCGCGGGCAGTGCAGACCACTCGGTGATCGCGTTCAGGCGAATGGTGTTGGCCTGCTCGTCCGTTAATTTTGTCGCGTCAAACGAGTCCCACGGCACGTCGGTGGCCATGCTCCAGCGCACGGTTTCGAGGTCTTTGAACAATTCAGCGTACAGCATGAGGGGCCTTTTGAACGAGAGAGCGCAGTTGCAGCGAGTGGCCGTTGCCGCCTGTTTTGGCGGCTAAACGGGGAAATCGGTCGATGGCTATCGCGTTATCGCGCAGCCCATCAGGGCGATTCAAACGCCCTAAGTTTATCGGTATACGCAGCAATCGTCTGTTCCGGTTCTTACCGCGAATCATATCGACGCCGTGTTGCAATTGAAAGTTGCCGGAGTTGCGGCTAAAGCGCATCAAGATTGGCCAGCATTCGCGCGCCATCTGCGCGAACGGCAGCGCGCTCGGCATCAGTCATTCGTTGCAGATTTTTGACCATGAGCGAGGTGCGCGGATTGCTGGCAAATGTCTTCTCGTGCTTATCAAGAAAATTCCAGTACAGCGTGCTCATCGGACAGGCATCGGTGCCCGACTTCACGTCCGGTTTGTAGGCGCAACCATTGCAGTAATTGCTCATGCGCTTTACGTACGCGCCGCTCGCAACGTAGGGCTTGCTGGTGAATCGCCCGCCGTTGGCGAACAGCGCCATGCCCGCCGTGTTTGGCAGCTCCACCCATTCCACCGCGTCGACGTACACCGCGAGATACCAGTCGGACACCTGCTGCGGCGTGATTTCAGCGGTGATGCCGAACATGCCGGTGATCATCAAGCGCTGGATGTGGTGCGAGTAGCCGTGCTCTAGCGTTTGCGTGATCGCCTCGCGCAGGCAGTTCATCTTCGTTTCACCCGTCCAGTACCACTTTGGCAGCGCATTTTTGTGGCCGTAATGGTTATCGGTTTTAAGTGCCGGCATATCAAGAAAGTACACACCGCGCATGAACTCCCGCCAGCCCAAAATCTGCCGGATGAACCCTTCCACCCCGGCTAAATCCAGCCCGCGTTCGCGCCACGCCGATTCCGCCGCTCGCACCACTTCGCGCGGGTCGAGCAGCTTTAAATTGAGCGAGGTTGACAGCAACGAATGCCAGCCAAACGCCATGCCCGACCACATCGCGTCCTGATGCGGGCCGAAGGCGTCCAATCGCTCGTCAATGAAGCTCTTGAGCGCGACGAGCGCTTGATCGCGCGTGACCGGCCAGTTGAAATTGGCGAGCGTTCCGGGATGATCGGCAAATTCGCGATCGACCAGCGCCATCACGTCACGGGTGATCGCGTCCGCCGCAAACTTCGGAGGCTGCGGCAAGGCCCCCGGACCTGCTTTGCCAAAGCTCTTGCGGTTGTCGCCGTCGAAATTCCACTGGCCACCGATGGGCTTGTCGCCCTCCATCAGTACGTTGTACTCACGCCGCATTTGCCGATAGAAAAATTCCATGCGCAGGCTTTTGCTGTCGCCCGCCCATTTTGCAAAGGCCTCGCGAGTGCACATGAAATGGCGATCTGCGCGAATGTCTAGCGGCAACTTGGCCGTTGCTGCCGTCTCGTTTAATGCCTGCCAAACCCGCATGTCGCCCGGCTCCACGCATACCAGCGATTCAGGCTGATACTGCGCAATCGCCGCTAGCCAACCCGCGGCGAGCGAGGCGTCGCCCTGCACATCCAGCTGACGATAGTCAACACGAATGCCTTTGCTTCGCAACTCGCTCGCGAAGTGGCGCATCGCGGACAAAAATAGTGTCGTTCGCGCTTTGTGCGACCACACGTGGGTGGACTCAGCGCGCGCTTCAACCATCACCACCACATCAGTGGATACGTCAAAGCCATCAAATGCGGCAGACGCGTAATTAAGTTGATCGCCCAACACAACAACTAAGCGCCGACACGGCGGCGACGATTTTGAAACAGACTGCATTACAAAAACCTACAACTTCAAATTACCCGCGATTGGCGGTTTATTTGCTCGACATTTGTCGGAGCAATATTTAACGTCCGCCCAGTTTTTCGCCCACGCTTTGCGCCAGGTCATGTCCCGGCCACACGCCACGCAAGGCTTGGACGGTAGCGACGCTTTGTTGCCCTTAAAACTCATGGGCATTCCTACAAATTAATTTTCCGGGCGAACTGCCGCGTTGCACGGTGCTCGCAAACCTCATGTACCAGAGCGTACATTCCGGTTGCTGCGCGCCGTGCGCCTTGCATTTCATCCCGCAAAATGAATTTCTAGAAGTGCCCACGACTTAGCTTACTGGATGTTCCGCCCGCCACTGCCTCAGTGCCGCCAGCATGTCGGCCAGCGCGCCGGTCGGTGTCACGCCCGGAATATCCCGTCGCAAGCGGCGAATTAGCTCGCCACCGACCCAAATAGCGGTGGTCTCAGGAATCACCGAGCGGATCGACTCAAGGCTCGCCACCGCCTGTTTAGAGCTAAACGAGGCCGAGAACGCCAGCGCCACAATGTCCGCATCAAACGCTTTGGCGGCGTTCGCGATCTCGGGAATGGGCACTTGCGTGCCAAGCGAGGTGCAAACCACGCCCTCGGGGGCCAACAGCGCCTGCATCATCAGCAGACCGAGTGCGCTGACCTCGTTGGGCAGCGTTGCCAACAAAAAGCGCGGCTCACTGTTGGCATGGACGCTGGGCAGCATGGCGCTGCGCAGCACCACCTGCAAAAGCTCCGCGTACGCGCGTTCTTCAAACACCTCAATCTCACCGCGCATCCATGCTTCGGTCACAGCTCGATTCAACGGGGCCACTGTTTCGACCACAAACTCCTGCAGCCCTTGTTTCATGAGCCACACCGTTAAATGCTGGCGCAGGCCGGACATGTCGTGACCGCGGATCAACTCAATCACCTGGCGCTGCAAATCAACGGATTCGTCGCCGCGGCGCGGGCGGGTTTGGCGGCTGCTCAGCGTATCAAGCTCGGACTCTGACAACGCCAACAATTTCCCCGGCCGATGCCCGGAATCCATCAGGCGCTTAATTGCCCGCAACCGCTCCACTTGCGCCAGCGGATACAGGCGCTCGCCATTGGCATCGCGCTCCGGCACTGGAAAGCCGTAGCGCCGTTCCCACACGCGAAGCACGTCTTTTGACAGCCCCGTGTCGCGCTCCACCGCGCTGATCGCCAGATGCGATGCAATGCTCGCGGTTGTTGCTGCGCCAGTGGCAGGGGTTTCAGTAAAAAGGTTCATGCGTGACGACGGACTTAATCGGCTAACTAAAGGAACTCATTGACAGACCAACAAGCCAAGGTTAGTCTACGACATCAATGTGATACTGTCTAGGACATGAAGGTTTTATTTTTCACTCTGTCCAGCTTCGCTGTTGCTATCTGGTCAATGGGCGCGCTTGCCTGCCCCGACTTGCTTAACCACACAGTTGAGCCGCTCACTGGCGGGAAAGCCCAGTCACTTTGTCAATACGAAGGGCGCGTGGTGCTGGTCGTCAACACCGCCAGCGAATGCGGCTACACCGGTCAATACGACGGCTTGCAGGCGTTGCACAAAAAGTATGCCGCCCGTGGCTTGATTGTTTTGGGGTTTCCGTCGAATGCCTTTGGAGGACAGGAGCCGGGTAGCAACAAAAAAATCGCTGAATTTTGTCAGGCGAACTTTGCCGTCACCTTCCCCGTGTTCGCGAAGGTTGAGGCGATACCGCTGCGTAAAGACCCGTTGTTTGCGGGTCTGGTGAAAAGCACCGGTGCGGAGCCCAAGTGGAATTTCCACAAATATTTAATTGATCGCAAGGGCGTGCGTGTGGAAAGCTTTGAAAGCGGCGTTGAGCCCCAAAATGCAGCACTTGTGCAAAGAATTGAAGCGTTACTGGCGCAGGCAAAATAGCCAACGCCCCCGCTAAACTACGACTATGAACGCATTTGATCGGGCGCTGTATCAAGCGACACCTCCGCAAGCTCTGGACGACACTCAGTCCTCGCCTGACGCACGGCATTTGCCAATTCAGCGGGTTGGCATCAAGGCGCTGCGCTATCCGGTGAAGATTCTCGCTGCCGATGGCGAAGTGCAGGGCACCGTTGCCACGTTCGCGATGTATGTTGGCTTGCCCGAACAGGTGAAGGGCACGCACATGTCGCGTTTCATCCAACTGCTGGAAGACGAGCGCGCGCCGGTTAGCACCGAAGCCTTTTTGGCGCTTGAAGTGAAAATGCGTGAACGGCTGGAGGCCGAAACCGGCTATCTTGAAATGGCGTTTCCGTATTTTCGACGCAAAGCCGCGCCGGTGTCCGGCGTGGAAAGTTTGCTCGACAGTGACGTAAAACTGATTGTCGAAACCACGGCAGCACGGGGCACACGGCTCACCGTTCAGGTCGTAGCACCGGTGACTAGCCTGTGCCCGTGTTCCAAGAAAATTTCTGATTACGGCGCGCACAATCAACGCTCGCACATCACCATTCGCGCAGAAGGCTCGACCGCGTTGTCGATTGATTCGCTAATTGATATTGCCGAGCGCGAAGCATCGTCCGAGTTGTACGGCGTGCTCAAACGCGCTGACGAAAAGTTCGTCACGGAACGCGCGTACGACAACCCGAAATTCGTTGAGGATTTGGTGCGCGACATTGCGCTTGCCTGCCAGCTGCATGATCACATCGGCGAGTTCATGGTTGCCAGCGAAAATTTTGAAGCTATACACAATCATTCGGCATACGCTGAAATTTACGGTCGAGGCAAACTAGTCGTTAAGTAGGGCTACAGGTTAGGGAGCATTCAGCGGCCACATAAAGGCGGAGAAAAACCACCAGCGCCGCTGCGACGTACGAGAGCACATCATCTCTCGTGCTTTTTGGAGGCAACATGCGCATCGCCGTCGTGGGCGCTGGCATTTCGGGTCTGGGCTCCGCGTTCTATCTTGAACAAGCGGGACACACCGTCACGCTATTCGAGGCCGCTGATTATTTCGGCGGTCACACCCATACCGTGGACGTCACACTCGACGGCGTGACTGCGCCCGTTGATACCGGATTTTTGGTGTGCAACGATCACACTTATCCTCACATCCTTAAGCTTTTCGATGAGCTGGGCGTTGATCTCGCGCCGAGCGACATGTCTTTTGCCGTTCGTGCTGATCGCGACGGCATCGAGTGGTCGGGCACCAACTTCGCCTCCCTTTTTGCGCAACCGTTGAACGCGTTTAAGCCCAAGTTTTTGCGCTTTCTCGCTGACATTGTTCGCTTCAATCGCATCAGCACAGCGATGGTGCTTGAGGCGCGCGTGCCGCAAATGTCGGTGCGAGATTTTCTTGCGCAACAGCGTTTCTCACAGGCGCTATTCGACTGGTACATCTGGCCGATGGTTGGTTCAATATGGTCAACGCCGCGTGGCGATGTGCTCGATTTTGAGCTGCCGATGTTGCTGCGCTTTTGCCATAACCACGGCCTGCTTCGCGTGCAAAATCGCCCGAAGTGGATGACGGTTCGTGGCGGTGCAAAAACCTATGTTGATCGCATCGTCAGCAAGCTACGCGACGCGCGAATTGCGACACCCGTCACGCGTATCGTGCGCGGTGTTGGATTCGTTGAACTGGTCATGAGTCACGGGCACGAACGATACGACGCCGTCGTGCTTGCGTGCCACAGCGATCAAGCGCTCAAGCTGCTCACGCATCCAACCGATACTGAGCGCAACGCGCTGTCAGCCGTCCGCTATCAATCGAATCGGTGCGTGCTACACACTGATGCCAGTCTCATGCCGCGCCGTCGCCGCGCGTGGTCGGCGTGGAATTATTTGCAGGTCAATGATGCAGACAATGTGCGACCCGTTGCGCTCACCTACTGGATGAATTTGCTGCAACCGCTGCCCTTCAAAACGCAGTTATTTGAAACGTTGAATCCACCGGTTGAACCGCATAAAAATTCGCTGATTGCTGAGTTTGAATATTGGCATCCGTTGCTTAATCAGGCCGCGATTCAAGCGCAGCAACAGCTCAAAAATGTGCAGGGAATCAATAACACCTACTACGTTGGCGCGTGGCTCAAGAACGGTTTTCACGAAGACGGTTTGTCCTCCGCGCTCGATGTCGTCGACCTCATCGGTGCGGCAACTTCTGAATCTGCTTCGCTGTTGGCCGCTGAATGAGTGCTGCCGCCATCATCGTCGGTGAGGTGGTGCATGAGCGCTTCCGGCCTGCGAATCACAAGTTCAGTTACCCGCTGTTTTGCTTGCGCATTCCGCTTGGCAAGCTCGGCGATGTGGCGGAGCACATGGCGGTCAATTGCGCTGGTCTGGTGTCGTTTCAAGAGCGCGATCACGGTGCACGCGACGGATCATCAACGCTTTCATGGCTACGCAAAATTCTCGTTGAAAACGGCGTCGTCTCCGCCACTACCGCCGCAGAAAATGAAATCGAAGTCGACCTGCACAGCTTTCCGCGCATGCTCGGCTATGTGTTCAATCCCGTGAGTTTTTGGGTGTGCCGACGCGCGACCAACGAGGCTGATGACGTGTGTGCAGTGCTGGTCGAAGTCAACAACACCTTCGGGCAATCACATAGCTATCTTTTGACGCCCACTTCGGGGGCCGCCATTCACTCCGGTGAATTATTGAAAGCAACCAAACAATTGCACGTCTCCCCGTTTAACGAAGTGCGTGGCGGTTATCAGTTTCGCTTTAATTTTGCTGCTGATCGCTGGATGGCGCGCATCGACTATGACGACGGCGACGGCGACGGGCCATTGCTACACACCCATATTTCGGGCGTCGCGCAACCGCTGACGCGAGCGAATTTGCGCCGCGCTGCCCTCCGGTTCCCGTTACAGACGCTTGCCGTCGTCGCACGCATTCACTTTCATGCGCTGCTGCTATTCGCAAAGCGTGTCCCGTTTCTAGGCAAACTCAAATCAACCATGACAGGTATTTCGCGCTCATGAGTGCTACTGACACCACCTTCTCCTCGCTCCCGCCCTCGCTTCCTATCGCTGCTCGGGTGCTGTTCAAGCTGCTCGGCGGCTTGCGTCACGGACGCATCACGGCCACGCTGCCCGACAAAAGTCGTCATGAATTCGGCGCTGAAACGCACGGCATTCACGCCCACATCGACATTCACGATTTCGGCATTTGCACGCAGATTCTCACCGGTGGCGATGTTGCGTTCGGTGAAGGCTATTTCAACGGCATGTGGGATTCGCCCGATCTCGTCGCCTTGCTCACGCTGCTCGCGAAAAATCAGAACGAGCTGATGCCTGCGTTTTATGGCCGCGGTTGGAAGGGCTGGCTGTTCAAACTGCGCCACCTGCTGCGCACCAACAGTAAAAAGCAAGCGCGCAAAAACATCGAAGCGCATTACGACCTCGGCAACACCTTTTATCGCGAGTGGCTCGACTCAACGATGACCTATTCGTCGGCGTTGTTCAACGGCAATTTGCACGGTGATTTCGCAGCGGCGCAGATTGCAAAATACGAGCGCATCCTCGCCGAAGTAAATGCCCCCGTTGGCGGCCACATTCTTGAAATCGGCTGCGGCTGGGGTGGGTTTGCCGAATATGCAGCGCAGTCGCGTGGCTTGCACGTGACCGGCATCACGCTGTCGCCATCACAGCTCGAAAGCGCTCGCGAACGCATCAAGGCAGCGGGCCTTGAGTCGCAAGTGCAGTTTGAGCTGTGTGATTATCGTGACGTGGCTAAGCGCTTCGGCTCAACCTTCGACGGCGTGGCTTCCATCGAAATGTTTGAGGCGGTGGGCCAAAAATATTGGGACAGCTATTTTCAAGCGGTGCGGCAGGCGCTACGCCCGAGCGCTCGCGCTTGCGTGCAAGTGATTACGATTGACGAGGCGCGTTTCGAGCAATACGAATCGACCAGTGATTTCATTCAGCAGTACATATTTCCGGGTGGCATGTTGCCGTCACCCGAGCGGTTCGAGGCCAGAGCCGTCAACGCGCAGATGCAGGTCATCCAGCGTTTCGAGTTCGGTTTGGATTACGCTGAGACACTGCGTCGGTGGTTGCGACAATTCGACGCACGACACGACGAGATCGCGGCTCAAGGGTTCTCGCAAAATTTCGTGAAACTTTGGCGGTTCTATCTGGCCTACTGCATCGCAGGATTTGAAGCAGGGAGTATCAATGTTGGTCAGTACACTTTGGCGCGTTAGGCCCTACGTAGCAGCGCTCGGGATCGCGCTGGCGTTAACGCTAGCGCACACGTCGGCGAGCGCACAAACGGCAAACGCCGCACCGGCATTGTCATCGGCGGTTGCGGCAGGCCTGCCAGAACTTAAATTGCTGGGCGGCGGGCTGCTGCGCGTCTACGGTTTTCAGGTGTACCACGTGTATTTGTGGACCCCTGCGGGTGCCAGCTTTGATCGCAGTAAACCGTACGCACTTGACTTGAATTACCTGCGAACTTTTTCTGCCAAACAGCTCGCCGAGCGCAGCATTGACGAGATGCGCGGACAGGGCATTGGCAGCGAAGCGACGTACCCCAAGTGGCTCACTGAAATGCAGCGCGTGTTTGCTGACGTGAAAGAAGGGGATCGATTGACCGGTGTGGTGACACCGAGCAAGACCTCAAAGTTTTTCCACAACGGCGCGTATCGCGGCGAGATTACTGACGCTACGTTCGCCGATGCTTTTTTTGGCATTTGGCTGAACGAAAAATCGTCGCAGCCGCGGGTTCGAAATTTGCTGCTCGGCAAGCCCGAGTAGCCGCGTCGATAACCACAGCGTTCTCCACGTGCAACCCGTCAGCAAGCCAGAGCTTGTTCGCTACAGCTTGTTTGCCGCGCCGCTCGCGATGGCGGCGCTGCCCATTTACGTGCACGTGCCAAAGTTGTACGCCGAGCTCGGTTTGTCGCTGAGCGCGCTCGGCGTGTTGTTGCTGGTGCTGCGATTTGCCGACGCATTTGTGGATCCGCTGCTGGGCCGCTGGTCAGATCGCCTGGCCACGCGTTTTTCGGCCATTGCCATTGCGTGCGTTGCGTTGCTCGCGGGCATGCTCGGCTTGCTCAACCCGGCGACCGCCTCGATGGTCTCGGTGTCACTGTGGCCGTGGCTCACGGTGTCGCTAATCTTGGTGTACTTCGGCTTCAGCCTCGCCACCATCGCGTACAGCGCGTGGGGTGCCGAGTTGCCGCCCGACTCGGCCGCCCGCACCCGGCTCACCGCGAGTCGCGAGGCGGTGGGTTTGCTCGGCGTGCTGGTGGCCGCCGCCTTGCCGACCGTGCTTGCGGGCGCAGCCACTGAAATTGGCGCGGGGCTCGCGCGTTTCTCATGGGTGTTCGTGCTGGTGCTCGTGATCGCGCTGTTCGCATTGTGGCGACTGCGTGAAGCTAAGACCGCCGTTGGCAAATCGGAGGCGCTGCTCGCCGTACTCAAAGACAAGCGCTTTGTCGCATTGCTCGCAGTGTTTGCATTGAATGGCATCGCGTCTGCCATCCCCGCGACGTTGCTGTTATTTTTTGTCGATGACGTGCTGCGTGCCAAAGCGTGGGAGCCGATATTTTTGGTGAGCTACTTCCTCGCTGGTGCGCTTGCCATGCCGCTCTGGGTGATCCTTGCTGCGAAACTCGGCAAGATCAAGGCGTGGGGCATCGGCATGCTCTTAGCAGTGCTCGCTTTTTCTTGGACCACAAGTTTTGGGGCGGGTGACGACATCGCATTTCTAATCGTGTGCATCGCCAGCGGCATCGCCCTTGGCGCTGATCTAGCGTTGCCTCCAGCACTGCTAGCGGATGCGATTGACAAGGCGAACGCGCGCGACCAAACGGGCAGCTATTTCGGCATCTGGACGTTTGCGACGAAAGCCAATTTGGCGCTCGCCGCTGGGCTCGCACTGCCGGTCGTCAGTGCGTTTGGATATCGCTCTGGCGAACCGTCGTCAAACGTTGCCGCGCTCACGCTCGCCTACACCGTACTTCCCTGCGTGTTGAAGCTCGCCGCTTTGGCATTGCTGTGGAAAATTCACCGCAAATTTTGATCTTCTGGAGACGAAACATGAAACGCAATCCTTGGTTAGTTCGATGCTTGAGTCTGGCCGCGCTGCTGGCATTGCTCGCGGGCTGCGCCTCCGTGCAGGTGTCCGACTACGCGCAGGAAAAACCGAAATTTGACTTGCAACAATACTTCAACGGCCGCGTGATGGCGCACGGCATCGTTCAAGATCGTTCGGGCAAAGTCATTCGCCGCATGACCGTCGACATGAAATGCACCTGGGTCGGCGACACTGGCACGTTGGACGAAGATTTCACCTATTCCGATGGCAAAAAAGAGCGGCGCGTGTGGATCATCAAGAAGCAAGGTGATCGCTACATTGGCACGGCGGCCGACGTGGTCGGTGAGGCCGCAGGCGTGGCTGCTGGCAACGCGCTGAACTGGAAGTACGTGCTCGCACTGCCGGTGGATGACAAGGTTTACAACGTCGACTTCGATGACTGGATGTGGCAGCTCGACGATAAAGTCATGATCAACCGCGCCGAGTTTTCGAAGTTTGGCTTCAAACTCGGCGAAGTGCTCATTACCTTCTACAAACAATAGCGATGGCCACACTCAATCCCCGCATCCACGACTGGGCCAAACAACGTGTCTGGATCATCGGTGCGTCGACCGGTATTGGCAAAGCGCTTGCTGACGCGCTGCTAGCCAAGGGCGCAAAGGTGGCGGTATCTGCACGCACCGCAAAAACGCTTGATGACGCGTTTGCCGCGCAGCCGAACGCGCTGCGTTTGCCGCTTGATATCGCTGACAGCAAGTCGGTTGCGGAAGCGCTAGAAATCATTCACCAGAGCTGGGGCGGCCTCGATTTGGGCATCGTGATGGCCGGCACCTATCGCGCCATTCGCGCGTGGGAACTGAACGAAGAAGCCATTCGCAACATGATGCAAACCAACGTTTACGGCGCGATGAACGCCAGCGCGTTGCTCACTCAATATTTTTTGAAACAAGGCACGGGACACGTGAGCGTGGTGGCGTCGGTTGCCGGGTACAGCGGCTTGCCGAAGGCGATGGTGTATGGCCCGTCGAAGGCTGCGATGATCAATTTCGCGGAAACGCTCTACATCGATTTAAGCGAGAAAGGCATTGGTGTTTCGGTCGTCAATCCGGGTTTTGTGAAAACGCCGTTGACAGCGGGCAACGATTTCAAAATGCCGCATTTGATCGAGCCGGAAGAGGCTGCGAGCGAGATGGTCAAAGGCTATGAAGCGGGCGATTTTGAAATCCATTTTCCGCGCGCATTTACGCGGCAACTCAAGCTGTTGCGTCTGTTGCCGTACAGCCAGTATTTCAAACTCATCAAAAAATCGACTGGGCTGTGAGCGAGCGACTGGGTCAACTCGCGGCGTATTTCGAGGCCATCACGGAAGCAACGCTGCCGCAACTGCGCGATCTCTACGCGCCAGACGCGTACTTTAAAGACCCATTTAACGAAGTGCGCGACGTGGCATCAATCGAGCACATCTTCGCTGAAATGTATGTGTCGCTGCATGATCCGCGCTTTGTTGTTCACAGCAAAGTTGAGCAGGGCGATGAAGCGTTTCTGACGTGGGACTTTAACTTTCGCATCAAGAAATACAAAGCTCACGTCACGCAAACCATTCGCGGCAGTTCACACCTGAAATTTGATGCCGGAGATCGCGTTCGCTACCACCGCGATTATTGGGATGCCGCCGAAGAGCTCTACGAAAAGCTGCCGTTGCTGGGCGGACTGATGCGCTTCTTAAAGCAGCGCGTTGGCTGAAATTGATCTCAGCATTCAGGCCGCGCTCAGTTGCAGGAATCGCAAAAGTATGGCTATAATGTAGGGCTTCGGGATGTTAGCTCAGTTGGTAGAGCAGCGGACTTTTAATCCGTTGGTCGGCGGTTCGAGCCCGCCACGTCCTACCAGAATTACTTACAGAATAGCAATAAAAATCAAAGGGTTAGCTTCGGCTAGCCCTTTTTCTTTTGTAGCGCCTCATCGTCGTATGTCAACAAAGTGTCAACGCCGAAAGAGCGTTCTGGGCACGTTTAATTGAGCGAACTTGCGATCAATAGAAATCGAGAGGCTTGAGTGTTTCGTTCACGGCGGCAACAATCAATGAAGACTCATCTAGCCGGGTTCTCGGTTTATCACGCCCAAGCGTCGGGTGCGGTGCGTTAAACCAGATCAACAGATCGCGGGGCTCGAAAGCAAGCTGCAACTGCGGCAAAACTTCAGCAAGAATGGGCCAAGGAGTCCCATCGGACTGAAACTGGAAAGCAGGGTAGCGGGCACCAAGCTCGAGCAGATCGAGTGAGAAGATCTGATGGCGTTGTAGCCACGACGATATGGTGCGGTTACGAGGAACTAGCTCGGGCTCACTCAGCAATGCAACACCCAGTTCGTTAAGCAGAACAGTATTTGCTAATGCTTCAATCCACATGCGTTCTGCCAACTTTGATTGCGCATTCGCACCCCTGCCACTCTTAGCGCCGAGCTCGCTGATCGTTGGGCTTTTGTGTTGATGACTCATAACGTGTTCCCCAAAACCGCTGGCAAATGATGGCGTTGGCTGCTAAACAAGGACATGACAACGAACAGACCATCTTTGATTAGCATGCGAAGAGTATATGAGGCGTCTGGGGAAGAGTCACGACTGGCGCGGTGTCTGGCCGCAACGCAACAAGTCACTATCAGGGCTGTGCGCCCCGATACCCGCACCGAGCTTGGTCGTGTAGCGCACGTTGGGCGCGTTGAATACGGTGACCGGCTCGTTGGCCGGCTGCTACGCAGGTCCGCGCTCTCGCGACGGACTCACCTGCGTTCCTCTTCATGTACGTTTTCTAGGACAAGTTTTTAGAAAAGTCGATGCGGCGAAACGGGCGATCTAGGCAGAACGCTTGAGTTTTAAATTAAAACTGACAGTGAATCAACAACTTACGTTTTGGTATCGCGCTTCCGGCGTCGAAATAGCTAACGCCAGCTTTCGCGGCCAACATCGGCCATGTTGTCCCACTGCTCGAAGCCTAAAGGGGGCGGTGCGCTAAGGTCGCACTGCACGATCACGTCCGCGAGTTTGTAAGCCTGCGCAGAACGATCAACGTGTGCCAACGACAAAGGCGTCCGCGTGAGCTGGGCTGCACGCGTTGACGCGTCTGGTACCGGCGTGGCCGTTGCTCGTGATGCGTCTCTGTCAGGGTGCATGGTGACCGCCTTTGCTTGAAGCAACAAAGACGACCACTCACACGGCCAGCGGGTTGAGCCGAATGGCCTCTTCGAGGTGGGCGGGTGCCAAATGCACATAACGCATCGTTACCTTCAAATCGCTGTGACCGAGTATCTTTTGAAGGGCTACGATGTTGCCGCCGCGCTGTAGAAAATGGCTGGCAAACGTGTGTCGCAATACGTGCGTTGCTTGACCCTCAGGAAGCTCGATTTGAGCGCGTTCAGCAGCCTTCCTAAAGGCAGAGTAACAGCCGTCGAAAAGAAGAGGGTAGACAGGCCGTTTAAGCCCGTGCTGTTGCAGCTCTTCGACAAGATAAGTTGCAATGGGGACGTGCCTGACCTTCAAACCTTTCGTGTTGGCGTAAGTGACCATGCCGCGAGACACGTTGGCTTTGGGCAACTTCTCGGCTTCACTCCATCTGGCACCGGTGGACAGCGCCAACTTGACGACGAGAGTCAGGTGATCGTTGCGACTGTTGGCGCACTCTCGAAGAAGGGCGGCAATATTGTCGATCGTCAAATACGAAAGCTCGCGCTCTTGCACACGGAGCTGGCGCACTTGCTTCAATGGGTTGGCGTAGCGCCATTCACCGATTCGTATCAGCTCGTTGAACATCGAACGCATGTAGGAATGCTCACGGTTGAGCGTGGCCGGTGCCAGTCCCGCTGCAAGCCGAGTCGTGCGGTAGTGCGCAAAAATCGATGATGTAAATGTCCGGCCTGGTAAATCGCCAACCACTTCAATTAAAGCTGTGATCCTCGCCTTCATATCTTCGCCCGAGTTGAGGTGCGACGCGTGAGTGTGCCACCACAATTCGAGTAGCTCCGATAATCGGCGACCGTCTTCGCGCTGCCTCGCATAGGCGGAATCGTTCGCGACTTGTCCCTGTAAGTCACGCTCCCACGCCAGCGCTTCGCCTTTCGTGGAAAAAGTCTTGCGATAGCGCTTCATCCCGCTGCGACCGCCGGGCTGAATGTCGACGCGCCAATCGCCATCTTTAGTCTTGGAAATCACGGTTGCGTCCGATCATTGCGCGTCGGAAGGCGATGCGACTGAAGCGTTGATCAAAGTGGCGGGTGCGCGACTGTCCTTTGACTGTCGAGCGTAAAAGAGTGCAGGCGTTCGATTGCGGTATACGACACCGCTAATGGTGACTTGACGCAAATTAACGTTAATACGCGGTTTCAAAGCTTGAAGCTCATCGCTACGAAAAAACTCGCCGTCAAGGCACTGCACTGCGTAGCGTGGTGGCTCAAAGTTGGATAGCCAACAGTCAGGCGCAAAACGCAACTGCTCACGTAGCGAAGGCGTTTCAATAGGCTCATCATCCAATTGAATGGGCCTATCTGAACTACCTGACGCGGAAGGTTTCTGCGTAATGATGGACGACGATGCAAAGTCGAACATCAGCGCACCACCTTTGTTAGCAAATGAAATTCCCTGCGAAGCAACAAACGAATCAGCAAATTCTCGAAAACTGTCTAAAGCCAGCGTGACATCGACAGTTACCTTCTTGTCACTTGCCACTACAGGGGGAGAGATGACAATCGGCAGCTTCAAGGTGAGCGCATAAATCGTGTGAATAGCGGCTTTCAATGGCACCTCGCGCAAGTTGACGCGAACGGGCTGCGCAGACGCATCAAACGCCAGCAGCGCGAGGAGCAATAGGCTTCTCAACATACCTAAATCCATTGAATTCAACGCGTAAAACACCCGCCACGAAAGAAAAAGCGGGACTAAAAAAACTGTCACCGCTAGCGAGCGTGACGGATACACCGGATGGGGTAATGACGTAGCCAATAACCTCAGCCTTTTCCGGTAAAGACGGTGGTGACTTGTGGTCAACGTATGCCTTATGAATGCCGCCGCCTGCGAGAAAAGCGAGCAGTGAAAAGACGACGACAAAAAACCAAAATTTACCCTTCACGATCTGCCACTCCGTAAGAAAACGACCACGCAAATACCACGCATCAAGCATGCAGTGCATACCTACAGACGACTCCCCAACACGAAAGACCTGGCGTGTCGGAAAGGCCGCAAAAATCTCTGTTCCGCGTGTTAGCCAACGGTCGATTACCGGAGCGTTCGGCCCAGAACCGTATCGAACCGATGCCATGAACAACCGAGGCAACTTAACACCAGCAACCTTGACACGATCAAGGCGGCGACAGGTCACGACGTGCTCGCCGATCATCTCTCGCACCTGCTTGTCTAGCGCCGAAAAGCTTTGAATGAGCAACATCACATCCCATCCTTGCTTGCGACTCATCACGCACCACTCGATAAAGCGCTCTCGACCTTTGTCATTCCACGTACGCGCATTGAGAAAAAATACGCCTTCGTCGAGCACTACAAGGCCGTTTCTTTCTTCGTCGGTGGTTTCGTTGCCGGTACCCAAATCCCACATATCTTCAGCGGTGGGGAAATCGGGCAACCGAGTAAGACGATAGCGAGCCGTTGCGCGAAGAACCTTGTCGGGTTGCAAATCGATATTGGTCGCCACAGGTCGTCCCGCGCGCAGATAGTCCATCGCTCGCGTTACGGCTGTAACGGTTTTGCCACCGCCGAGCTTTCCGACAAGTACGTAAACAGGCATAGCGGTCTAAGTGATGTAGAGCGGGACTTTAAACACGTTCTCATGATTCCAGCGATACAAGAAGATCGCCAAATCAGCAGAGATGTACGCCGCAATAATGACATCAAGATTGGCTGGCAGGCCGAGTGAAAGGCCAAGATAAAACGAGCCCCAGACTGTTCCCGATACGGGTGGCCACGTCCACATTAAAGCCAGAATCAGTCCGCGAATGACAAGCCACAAAGCAACAAGCGCAACGATGAAAGTGGATATCGCTGCAGCGCTGAGGGCGATCTTTTTACCGATGTACTTTGAAATGAACTCAAAAAAACCCGTGAAAACAACGCTGAGAAATAAAGCCAGAGGATTCATTGCGTCGTACTCTCGCCAGTAGCGCCACGCGTAAATCGCCGCCACAGATACCACATGGCCACCCACGAAAGTAACGTGGCCTCGACCCAACGCCATAAAGAAAGCATCGGGCCAAAAGGGCCGTCATCGCAAAAATTGACGCGGAAAGCCATCGTGTCGGAAAACGGAATTTGCAGAGGCGCACAAGTGACAGTGGGCAGTGATAGATTGAATAGACCATCACGCGTGATTCCGTGATCGCCTGACTGTGGAGATGACGACAAACTGTCGAAATTCGTTTTACGATCATCGAGGGCTGTGCCCGCGCCTGTAATCGCTGCAGAAACGCCTGCGGTGACTCCCGTAAAGCCGGAGGTGTCTATGGCGCAGGGAACCTGTCCGGTGCCGCCACAGGAGCCACCAGACCCGTTTGCGCCTGTTCCAGGGGCGGACTGATTGACGCCTGTCACAGGATAGGCGCTGTGAGTTGTATTGAACGGCCCCGTTGTGAGTGTGGTTGTGCCAGACGTAGGATTTGCGTCAATGATCGTGAGGCCACCGTCAGTATTTCGAGCTACTGACGTAGAAGTGCCATCGGTGTAGTTCATGCGCGCCGACGTGCCACTGACCGTGAATCCTGCGGCGTTGGATCCGGTGCATGTGGGATTGGCTGTATCGAGCGTCCAAGATCCATTCACCTCAACAATCTCGCATGGCATATCCGCTTTCTGAACCTGTGTGGCGTCGGTCAAATTGCACTGACCCGCTGAATAGGTGTAGCCTGCTCCGCAGCCATACAAGTCGGCAGTTGTGATTGAACGGGTGGCACCGGGGCTGGTAGCGACAAGCAAGTTGTAGAGGTGATCGTATGGGCTCGACGCAGACGTGTACCCTTTGAGCCAGACCCATTGGCCAGTAACGAACCCGCCTGACGTGACTGGTTGGTAGTCTTTGTTTAAATAAGCGGATTGTGCGGTCGTGTTCGCAGTAGTCGTTACTTTGTAAACAACACGCGGCGAGCCGTTGGTTTCAGTCCACTGCTTAAGCTGCCCCGACGTCATGGCTGAATTGATTGCGGTGTACGTGGAAGGCGTTGTGCCAGAAGACGAAGGTAACGTAGATGATGCCGGTAACGTCGCTTTGGGTGTCGGATCGACGGCTGTTGCATCGTCCCACTTGGACGGGTCAGGATTGGCGCGTTTGTCGTTAGGCTTCAAGTTGATAACAGCTCGAAGCGGCGCGCCGCCAGAGGTTTGCGGCGACGTTGAAGTACCTTGCATCAGATAAGCGGCGTAGAGCGCCGATCCCGCCGCCCACGCGACGGTTTCACCGATTTTGTAAGCGGCTGCATCAGCAGCAAGGCTACCTGCTATCCAAGTGGTGCCACGCGTCATCAATCCAGCGGCCATCGGCGCAACGCGGACGGCCAACGTGAACGCAGGAAAAAAAAACCAGTACGCGACCACGGGCGCAACTAATTGGCTAACAATAAACGCGAGCACAACAAAGACAGAAAAAAAACGTCGCATAGCTATCTCCGAAAAAGGAGGGCCGCAGCCCCCCCCACACAACGAGGTTACTTGCCGACGCGTCGAGCAAGCGACCAGATGAATTTGAAGCCGATGGCAACACCCATCAGACCCAAAAACCCAACGAAGCCTTTAGTCATGTACTCGATCAGCGTCGAGGACAACGTAGTGACCGCAGCGTCGAACGCGGGGTCGACAGCGGCGTTTGCGGCAACGGCAATTGCTGACGCTGCGATAAGGGCGAGAGAACGTGTGATCAAAGTTTTCATATGTAACTCCTGACAAAAATCCGGTGATGCGCGCCGGCACGCATTTCACGAAGAGCTGGACGTAATGTCTTCGCTCAAACGTTGAATGAAGCGCAGCACATAGCCGAAGAGAAAACCTCCGAAAAATGCGCCGAAAAAAGCCACCAAAAAAACGGTTAGAGTCATCGCCGATACCCGTTACTGAAGCCGATCAATGAGGCAGTTGCGATCACGCCGTAGGCAACAACATTGCGATACTGAACCCACCATTCCTTGAACTCCGTGAGGAAGGCCATCAATACGGTGAAGTCGTCGTGCGTCACTTGAATTCCCGCAGCGGATCATGTAGAAAAATAGCCCTGACTACCTCAAGCTCAAGGAGCTTGCCGTCGCTCCGGTCATACACTTGGATTGAGTCGCCTTGCCTCAAGGTTTGCTCGCGATAAAGACTCATCAACTGGTTAAAGTTAGTAAGCGGGTCGAGCACTTGCCGTTGGGAGTCGGCATAGCTAAAACGCAACACTTGGACGTCGCTCATTTTGAGAAGTCCTTTTGATGCGCGGTCGATGCGTCACCGCCTCGTGCCTTAAGCTCGCGAGCTGCAACACTTTTGTGCACGGCCTGATCTAAAGTTTCCACGTTGAGCGCTCCACAGACCGCCTCCAAATCACCATGAACAATGTGCAAGCTGGAATAAGTGTCGAAGAGAATGCCGCGCTTGGCTTCTTCCTCAATGATGTGAAGTAAGAGAACTTCGATCCGAAACGAGGCCAATTCTGTGAAAATAAAATCGCTCTGAACGCTTCCATCTTTGCGCAACAACTCAATTTTTTTTGAGTCTGCGGACGGTTGGTAAATCCTCCCGTCCGCAAGCTCAATGCGCAAGGTTGTAATCATCACGCCGCTTTTTTAACGGTACCGACTGGAGAAATGTCGCTTGGTTGCACTAAGCGCAAATCGTGGACAACAGTGACAGTTTTTTGCTTGTCGCCCTTGCCTTGCAAAGCGTTCTCACAGGTCAACACGACCTGCAACGGGCCACAGCTAGCAAACTGGAGGTGAGCTAGTTTTGAAGCGTTGTCTGCTTTGCCCCACACCAGTTTTTCAACGTCCAGACCCATACGACCATCGCGATTTTTTCGCGGCACCAAACATGTGATTTCAGTCTTGTCCCACTCCACCTGCTTCCCGTCAATGACGCTGGCACCCTTGCTGCCTTCGGCATTCAGGAGGTAAGTTTTGCGCTCGAAGCGGCTTTCAATTTCAAACATGACTATTCCTTTGTGCCGCGTTGGGTGAAGGCTCATCAGCGCTACGCGGCGAGAGTTGAGAACCTGAAAGTAAAGAGATAAACAGTTCGACGGCAGCCCAGCCGCTGGTTGCAGCAAGTCGCAAAATATTGGGAACAGCTTCACGACCAGCCGTCTGCAAAATCATCCATTGGTCGCGCGTAAGTTCGCCAAGCATCCGAGCGGGCTGTACAGCCTCGGCGGCGAGTTCTTCGTCAGTTTTTTCCTCGTGAAGCCCTAGCTTTGCAGCCAGTCCACGGGACCACACCATTTGGCGCACGGTGGACGCTCTTTGAGAGCCCGGTCGGCATACAGCTTTGGCAAACTCTTGGAAAGCAGAGTGCAAGTTGGCATCGTCGCCATCGAGTAGTTGAAACTGTGTGTGCGATCCTCGCCCAATTTTTCTCACAGCGCCGGTAAGTTCAGCCTCTAGCCCCATCTTTGAGATGTACAGCGCAGCCCTCGAACCATCGGCAACATCGACAGCGTGATCTCCCAAGATGTCGCCGGTGGCTCGCAAAGACGCTTGACACCACCGCTGCAGCAAGTCGTTTTTCAAAGAATGCAAGTCTTGCATCCCCTGAAAGAAAATAAGCTGGTGAATGTGAGGATGCCAACCGTTTAGACCACGCGTGATTTCGATAACCCGTATCGACCCCAGAACTCCATGACGTTGACGCAAATATGTTGCCGCTTTGCCCGCTGAGAACTTTTGGAAGATCATGGACAGACGTTGAAAAACGTCATCGAATGATTGGCTTTCTGCATGCCGCACGGTGAGGGTCACAAGTGCGCAGCCGATTGCTAAAACGCATGAATTCAAGAGCGCTTGGGCGACCTCTTGGCCACGGCGGACGGCGATTTTTGGCGCACATACACCACACAACCAAACATTGCCGCACGTTTGAACATTCACTAGATGCGCGGTTCGTGACTCAACACCCTTCCACACCTGTACCCTTCCAAGCGTTGCGCCGCATCCCAATAGCTGCTTAACTGGCTGATACCCAACCATGATTTCTTGAGCAACCGCACGACGTAAATAATTTCTGCGCTGCGTATCAAAGCAAGATTCCACCTGGTCAAAAATCTCACCAGTTTCAATGCCAACATCGAAACCAAACATGGGCGGTAATGGGAGCGTGACCACTCTACAAGCCTTGCTGAACGTGGGGTAGCGCATATCCCCAATTACCAAGATATGAGGGGGTGGCGAGCGCGCCGCTGCGCGGCGCCGCCTGCACCCCCTCAGAACCGATAAAAAGTGACGCTTGTGTTTCAAGGGAAACACCACGCGTTGTGAGCTCTGACCGCATCATGGTGACGCTGTTTTGAAGCTCAACGCGTGCAGCTTTTTCTGCTGGACTGGAGGTTTGCGACACAGGTTTTTCCAGCGCAGAGGCGCAAAAGAGACAGCTTTCGAACAGCCGATTCGTATCGCGCGCGTTGCTGTAACCGCTCATTTCCCACATGCCTTCAGTGAAGGGAGCACAGAAGCGCGTCCAAAAAGCCATCCGCCAAGGGGCGAGGCGAGAACAGCTATGTCACGGTACTTGGCGCAAAGTGCAAGACGCTCTAACGCGATAAATCCAACAATTGGGGTGTAGGTGAATTGGCGAGTGACGGTGACTACGTTCATTTTTTGGCCTTGGGTAATGAGGGAACCAACAGAGATTCGGGCCGCGTATCGATAAAAATTCGTCGGCCGATTTTTTGGGTTTTGATACGACCGCGCGCGATCCACGCACGCACGACCGGCTCTGTAACGCCAAGCGTTGCAGCAAACTGCGAAGGTGAGGAGAGCCAAAATTCAGACATTTGGAGAATGACGCGTAGTGAACAGTTAAAGTATTGTGTGGAATAGCAATATCACTTACTATTCCATTTAATTTCATGTTCGTGGTGAATTTATGGATAAGCGTTTAGCTGGAAGGCCTAAGACGAGTGATGCGGCACAAGCACAGAGCGTGTACCTAGCGCACGTGATAAGTCACTGCAGTGGGTTGTCCGCCGCTACGCTAGAAGAGCTGTTTTCACTGGCGGGCTCACCGGCAGGAAATAGTTGGGCGCGTTACAAAGCTGGCACGCGCACTATGTCTGCCAGCGTGCGAGAGCGCGTGGTCAAAATTGCCAAGAAAAGGGGGTGGATTGACTCAGCCTTGGTAAAGGAAATGTGTCCGTGGGATGGTCACACTAGCCTCGAATCGTTAACTTCAAATCTAAAAGTGCGTGAACGTGTGCATCAACAATTACTTCAAGCGAGGAGCCGACTAATTGCCGCCATAGACGAGTTCAACGAAACGTTGCAGCAGCCATTGACGGAGGGTTTCCTTGAAATTCCTCACCCCGCGTACATGCGACCGAAAACTTTTTTCGATGAAACATTCGGTGAAATCGAAGTTGAACATTTGAGCTCGACGCATGACGCTGACTTCATCCTAGAACTGCGGGATATAAAAGAGAAAATTGCATGCGTTACAACGGTGTACCCATGGCTGAATTCGCTTGAGAAAAATGCAAACGGACTTTGAGTGTCAACAAAGTGTCAACGCTAGTGACGCGGAACAATGAATTGTGAGTTGAAACGAATACGTGACACGAGTAAAGCGGGGCTTTTGCCCGTCGTGAGGACGGACTTTTAATCCGTTGGTCGGCGGTTCGAGCCCGCCACGTCCTACCAGAATTATTTAACAGAATAGCAATAAAAATCAAAGGGTTAGCTTCGGCTAGCCCTTTTTATTTGGTGCAAGGCCACCACAAAAATGGCTATCAGCTTTTGTGAGAACGCCTTGCTTTACTTGGGGTAAGCGTTCAAAAAGTTAATAGTCGACTACAAGCATTATGGGCGTTCAGGCCAAGTTCAATGGCGCTTTCACGCTAAAGTCATTCGCACTTTTCACCGCCTGCACCGATCTATCTACACCGTTTGCAGCCGCGGCTGCGCGAGCAATTCATAACTCCGTTTTCGCGCCGCATGATCGTGCACGGCGCTGGCGATGATGAGCTCGTCGGCTTGGGTTTGGGCAATGATTTCGTTGAGCCGCGCGTGGACCGTGGCGGGTGAGCCGACCGCTTTCATCGCGAGCATTTGTTCAGCACCGGCGCGTTCTGCGGGCGTGCCGAGTGCCGCCATTTCGGCAATCGAGATGGGCTTGGGCAATGGGCCGCGTTTGCCGCTTTGCATGCCTAAAAAGCGTTGTTGCAATGACGTGAAAAGCACGTTGGCCTCATCATCCGTGTCGGCGCACACCACGTTGACTGCGACCATCGCGTACGGTTTCGTGAGCGCGCCGGGCAAACCGTTCGGCTTGAATCTGGCGCGATAAATTTCCCGCGCTTGCATGAGCATCGCGGGCGCGAAGTGCGAAGCGAACGCGAACGGGTAGCCCAAATGCGCGGCGACTTGCGCGCTGTACAAGCTTGATCCGAGCAGCCAGATCGGCACGTCGCAACCGATGCCCGGAATGGCGCGCACCTGTCGGCGTTCGTCCGGTGGCGGTTGAAAATAGTGCGCCAGTTCAATCACATCACCGATGAAATCATCCTCGCTTTGTGTGGTGAGCGAGCGACGCAACGCGCGCATGGTCATCTGGTCGGTGCCCGGCGCGCGACCAAGGCCCAAGTCGATGCGACCGGGGTAAATCGTCGCCAGCGTGCCAAATTGTTCAGCGATCACGAGCGGCGCATGGTTCGGCAACATAACGCCGCCGGAGCCAACGCGCATGGTCTTCGTGCCTGCTGCAATGTAGCCAATCAACACCGAGGTTGCCGAGCTCGCCACGCCGTCCATATTGTGATGTTCGGCGACCCAGTAGCGGTGGTAGCCGAGCGCCTCGGCGTGCTGAGCGAGGTCAAGCGTGTGGCGCAGCGCCTCGGCTGCGGTGCTGCCGTCAACGATGGGCGAGAGGTCGAGAACTGAAAGAGGGATCATGCGATTTTTTTCCTGCGTCGATGTCGCGCAGCGCACGGCAGCATGAACAGATTGCGGTGCGACGCGGTTTTGCAAGGGTGGGCGGTTGGGCGTTCCGCTCCAACGCAATGAAACGCAATGAAACGCAATGCGCGGACGCTGCGCCAGTCCACGCCGCTTCTACAATACAGCCATGGCCCTGATGATTACCGACGAATGCATTAACTGCGACGTCTGCGAACCCGAATGCCCGAACGATGCGATCTCGATGGGCACGGACATCTACGTCATCAACCCCGCCAAATGCACCGAATGCGTGGGCCATTTTGACGTGCCGCAATGCCGCGAAGTGTGCCCCGTCGACTGCATTCCGGTGAACGCTGAGCACGTTGAAAACCACGAGCAATTGCTGCTCAAATATTCGTCCTTAATGTCACTCAAGAAACTCGAAGCGAAAACCACATGAAGAGCAAACCCGTATTGACCCTTGACGACGTAAAAAAAATCGCGGCGGCGGCCGAAGCCGAAGCGGTTAAAAACAATTGGGCCGTAACGATTGCGATTGTTGACGATGGCGGCCATTTGTTGTGGTTGCAGCGGCTCGATGGCGCAGCGCCGGTGTCCGCATGGATCGGGCCGCAAAAGGCGATCACCGCGGCCATTGGTCGGCGCGAAACGGCGGTGTACGAGAAGATGGTGAACGAAGGCCGCATGTCGTTTTTGGCGGTCACGCCGGTGACGCCGCTTGAAGGCGGTGTGCCAATTGTGGTCGACGGGCATTACGTCGGCGCGGTCGGCGTGTCGGGCGTGAAATCGTCGGAAGATGTGCAAATTGCCAAAGCGGGCATCGCGGCGTTGGGAATGTAGAAATCGCGATACAGCTTTATCGTCAACGTCTCAGCGCACTCGGGCTGAAGCGATAAAACCGCAATAGTCGATTTATCGCGTTTTGACGCGCTAGCCCTAGTTAAATGGCGCTTCCAGCAATAAGTTGTTACCCATAAAAACGATCAAAAAGCCAATTTCATGACCATTGCCCTGTTCTGCATTTTGCTCGCTGCCCTCATGCCCATCGTTTGCGCGGGGCTCGCCAAAGGCCGCGACATGAACGTTTCGCACAAAGACGGCGGCTACGACAACCGCAATCCGCGCGACTGGCTTGCAAAGCAATCGGGCTTCAAAAAATGGGCGCAGTCAGCGCAAGAAAACTGCTGGGAAGCGTTGCCGTTTTTCGCCGCCGCCGTGATCGTCAGCCACATGCTCGGCGTAATCGGCTGGCTGCCTAACGCGCTGGCCATCGCCTTCATCGTATTGCGCGGCGTCTACATCGCCTGCTACGTGACCGGCAAACAACGTCAGCGTTCGCTGGTGTGGATGGCAGCGTTTGTGGTCAACGTTGCGATATTTTTATTGCCGTTTTTTCGCGCCTAAAAAGCGCGCGTGTTGACCGCACCTTAGTTCTGCCGCCACGGCAAACCACGATAGCGCCACCCTCCGCGCGAGCCGCGATGTGCATCCGCATTCGGGTCGCCTTCAAAGCCTTCAAGAATGTTGTAGGCCGTGAGCCCGAGCTCGGTTGCGCGCTTCGCTGATGCAATCGAGCGAATGCCCGATCGGCACAACATCACCACCGGCATCCCGTTGGCCACGGCCACAATCTGCGCATCAAAATCCGCGTTCATCGTCATGCCCGGCCACTGCTTCCATGCCACCACCGGCGCATCTGGCACAAAGCCGACCCACTCGCGCTCGGCATGCGTGCGAATGTCCACCAGCACCGCCTTGCCCGACTGCCACCAGCGCCACGCAAGCTCGGGCGACACGTCGCCTGCGTAACCGGCAGCAAGCTTCGGCGCATCGCCGTCGTTTGCACCCGCATTATGCGCAATGCCAAGCCATAAATTTGCCGGCACCGCCTCGTCAATGCGTCGCGGCTTAGGCAGATTCAGCGCGTTCATAAGTGCAATGAACTCGGCGCGCGTTTTGCACGCGAAACGACTGTTGTGCTCGCGCTCATGGCCAATGGTGCTGTGCGTGCGGCCCTTGTAATCGTGCGCAGGCCACACCGTTGTTTCCGGTGGCAAAGTGAACAGTCGCTCGGTAACGCTGCTGTATAACGCATCGGCAGAGCCGGATTGAAAGTCAGTGCGCCCGCAGCCGTCAATCAGCAGCGTGTCACCCGTAAACACATGGTTGTGCCATAAAAAACACATACTCCCTGCGGTATGTCCCGGCGTGTGAACAGCGCGCAGTTGCTGTTGGCCAAATTCAATCACGTCACCGTCCGCAAGCTGCCGCGCTGCCGATTGAATGCCGCAGCCAATGGGCGTCGCAGCGAGCGCGCCGGTGTGCTCAATTAACTTGCCGGCAGAGGTGATGTGATCGGCATGGGCGTGCGTTTCAATCACCCAACGAAGCTGCGCGCCATGCGCTCTGAGCGCGGCCAGATCGCGGGCCAGTTGGCTGTCCACAGGATCGATCAACAGCGCATCATGCGTGTCCGGATCGATCAATAAATACGTATACGTTGACGACTCCGGATCGAATAATTGAATGGGTTGCACCGTCGCCGCCTTGGTTGTGTTCATGCGTATTTTCCGAGCATTGCAGAAACGTCTTCGGGCGCAATGTGGCCATGCTGCACAGCGCAGCCCACCATCGCAAAAAACGTCCGATCCAGCGCGCGCCGCGCGGCGGTTAACTGCTGCGCGACCACATCACACGGTTCGCCTTCTTCGAGCAATCGCGCGACTGCACGCACCTGTCCTTCCGCGCGACGCAAGCGGCTGGTGAGCGCGCGCATGTCCTCGGCCGACATCGCTGTGTGGCGGGTGGGCGCTGCTGTTTTGCTTTGTTTCATCAATCGCAATATACTCCTACCCAGTATCAATTTCAGGCTCACTTCAACTCATGCATCCTTACGTGCTTTCATCCCTCGGCGGTTTATTGATTGGCGTTTCGGTGTGGCTGATGCTGGTTGGCTTGGGCCGCGTCACAGGGGTCAGCGGCATTGCCGCTACCGCTTTGGCGCAGCCAAGCATTAGCTTCTGGCGCTTCGCATTTTTGTTTGGCTTAGTGGTGGGCGGCGCGTTGTTCGCGCATCTGTTTAACGTCACCGGCGCACCGGTTGCTTCCAGGCCGTGGGTTATCGCGGCGGGCCTGCTGGTGGGATTCGGCACGGTGCTGGGCGGCGGCTGCACCAGCGGGCATGGCGTGTGCGGACTGGGGCGGAGATCCATACGGTCATTGGTGGCAACGCTCGTGTTCATGGCGGCAGGCATGGTGACGGTGGCCATCATTCATGCGATGAAAGGAGCGTCTGCATGAGCGCCGTGACCAAACATTTGCCGAGCACCATGCCGTGGCGGGCCGCCGCCGTATCGCTTGCCGCTGGCTTGATCTTCGCGGCGGGCTTAACGCTCGGCGGCATGACTGATCCACGCAAGGTGCAAGGTTTTCTCGATGTCGGGGGCATTTTTGCAGGCCGTTGGGATCCAAGCTTGGCATTCGTCATGGGCGGCGCTTTGCTGGTCTCCGTGATTGCCTTTGCGACGGTCAACACACACGCCACGCCGTGGGCGACCGCAAAATTCGAGCTACCGACGCGTCGCGATATTGATGCGCCACTGGTGATCGGTGCAGTGCTGTTTGGCACCGGCTGGGGCATCGCCGGTTTCTGTCCGGGGCCCGCGTTTGCGAGCCTGTTGACCGGTGGCGTTGACGTGCTCTATTTCGTCGCCGCGATGCTCGTGGGCATGTTGGTCGCAAAAAAATGGTTCGCCTGATGTCAACGCCCAGAGATATTGTGCTGGTGCAAAGCATGAGGAACACCATTATGGTGGCCAGCGTGTTGGCGTCGGCCGCGTTGCTCGGCGTCATGGCGTTTGTTGGCGCAACGCATGGTCTGCCGTCCGGTGCTACCAGCACCGGCGTTCGTTTTTCAGTCGGCGTGATGGCGTTGCTCGCGGTGGCTTTTTCTGTGGTGGCGCTGGTGCTGCTGTCACGCGCGAGTCGCGACTCCGATCCTGATCTTATCGAGCGCGATTGGCGACGCGCGCATCAGTGCGTGATGATCGCGGGCGGCGCGTTCGTGCTGTTCGCGTTTGGCGCGTTGTGGGTGGCGTTGTAGCGCGCCTTTAGTCGGCGGCGACCGACGACTCGACATCGCCCATCATGGTGCCGTCGCGATAAATCAATACCGGCACCGTCAAAATCGACAGCAGGCTGGTCGTAACACTGCCCATCAGCAAGCGCCCCAGCGCGCCGCGCCCGTGAGTGGCAATTACCACTAGGTCGCAGTCCATCGCCTTCACCGTTTTTTCGATCAGCACCTCAGGGCGGCTATCCACTTCGCCAACCGACTCAGCCGACACATTCGCAGTCGTTGCAATCTTTTTCGCGTCCGCCAAAATCCGCGCGCTGCCATCCACGATGCTTTGTTCAAACATCCGCTGCGTCTTGTCATCCACCATTGCAAAGTCCGCAGCATACGGCGCAATGTAGGGTGCCATGGCGTGCAAAAAAACCACCGTTGCGCCGACTTCACTAGCGAGATTTACGCCTGTGGCCGCAGCCTTGGACGACAGCTCGGATCCGTCAACAGGAATCAAAATTTTCTTGAACATGGATGCTCCTTTGCTTGAGCCGCGTACGATACGCCGATTTGCACGGCATGGCGCATCTGGGCGCCTCGGACAGCATCTCGTATGGCTGTAGGACGACATAACGCAGCGACTGTGGTGTTAGCCCTAGTTGACGTTAACGTCAACTAGGGCTGATTTCTGCGACAATCCTCGACAGCGTTGGTCGCGCTTTAGACGCGGGCCGCAATGGAGCTTTAAGCATGTCAAATCTCGACACCAAAAACCTGATTTATCGGCCCAAAAACAAGGTGCGATTTGTCACCGCCGCCAGCCTGTTTGACGGCCACGACGCCTCCATCAACATCATGCGGCGCATCATTCAGGGCAGCGGCTGCGAGGTGATTCACCTCGGTCACAACCGCAGCGTGAAAGAGGTGGTGGACGCCGCCTTGCAGGAGGACGCGCACGGCATTGCGATGTCCTCCTATCAGGGCGGACATGTTGAATATTTCAAGTACATGATCGACATGTTGAAACAGGCGGGCGCAGGCCACATCAAGGTGTTTGGCGGTGGCGGTGGCGTGATCGTGCCGTCTGAAATTGCCGAGCTGCATGCTTATGGCGTTACGCGAATTTTCTCGCCACAGGACGGCGCAAAACTTGGTTTGCAGGGCATGATTAACGAGATGATCGCGGCCTGCGATCACGATTTATCAAAGCTTCCGCTGACGCTCAACGCACTTAAATCCGGCGACCGCAATGCGCTCGCCCGCTGGATCACCACGCTCGAAGCGGGCACCGTTGACGCGGCCACCGTCAAGGCGCTACATGATTTAGCAGCGCAGAAAAAAACGCCGAGCCTTGGCATCACCGGCACCGGCGGCGCAGGCAAATCTTCGCTCACCGATGAGCTGGTGCGACGTTTCCGCATCGACCAAAACGATGCGCTGAAAATCGCCATCATCTCGATTGATCCTTCACGGCGCAAGTCAGGCGGCGCGCTGCTCGGTGACCGCATTCGCATGAATGCGATCAATCATGAAAACCTCTACATGCGCTCGCTCGCCACGCGCGATTCGATGGGCTCGGAGATTTCTAAAGCGCTCCCCGACGTGATTGCCGCATGCAAAATCAGCGGCTTTGATGTGGTGCTGATTGAAACATCAGGCATCGGTCAGGGCGACGCGGCCATCGTGCCGCATGTGGACGCCACGCTGTACGTGATGACGCCGGAGTTCGGTGCCGCGAGTCAGCTCGAAAAAATCGACATGCTCGATTTTGCCGACTTCGTCGCCATCAATAAGTTTGATCGCAAGGGCGCGCAGGACGCACAGCGCGACGTGCGCAAACAGGTGCAACGTAACAAGGAAGCGTGGGCCACGCCGACCGATCAAATGCCCGTATTCGGCACGATGGCGAGCCGTTTTGCGGACGACGGAGTTACCGCTTTGTATCAGGCGATTGCGCCATTACTGGTTGCGAAATCCGAGGGAACACTGAAGCTCGCAAAAGGAAAATTGGCCGAAGTCATCACCCGCGCATCGTCACAAACGCAAGCCATCGTGCCCGCCAATCGCGTGCGCTATTTGGCCGAGATAGCCGAGGCGATGCGCGGTTATCACCGCTGGGCGGATGGGCAAGCGAAGCTGGCGCGTGAGTTGCAGCAGGCGATTTCCACCAAAGCGATGCTTGCAGCTGCCCCCTCTCCCCTCGCGCATGTGCCCACTGGCACTAGTGAGAGCCGGGGTTGGGGTGAGGGGGCGGCGCGCGCACTCGACCGCCTCATCGAAGAAAAATCTCAAGCCCTAGACCCGCGCGCCAAAAAACTACTCGACATGTGGCCACAAACTGTCGCCAGTTACGCAGGCGACGAATACGTCGTAAAAATCCGCGACAAAGAACTGCGCACCGCACTGACCTACACATCCCTTTCCGGCAGCAAGATCAAAAAAGTCGCGCTGCCGCGCTACGAAGATGACGGTGAAATCCTCAAATGGCAGTTCAAAGAAAACGTTCCCGGCAGCTTCCCGTTCACTGCAGGCGTGTTCGCATTCAAGCGTGAGAACGAAGACCCGACCCGCATGTTCGCAGGCGAGGGCGACGCGTTTCGCACCAACCGCCGTTTCAAAAAAGTAAGCGAAGGGATGGACGCCAAGCGCCTGTCCACCGCGTTCGACAGCGTCACGCTCTACGGCAACGATCCCGCAATTCGCCCCGATATTTACGGTAAGGTGGGCAACTCTGGTGTGAGCATCGCCACGCTCGAAGACATGAAAGTGCTCTACGACGGCTTCGATCTCTGCGCGCCGACGACCTCCGTGTCAATGACCATCAACGGCCCAGCGCCGACGATTCTCGCGTTCTTCATGAACACCGCGATTGCGCAGCAGCTCACCAAATTCCGCGCCGATAATAAACGCGAACCGACCGATGACGAGCTTGCCAAAATCAAAACGTGGACGCTGGAGAATGTGCGCGGCACCGTGCAGGCCGACATCCTCAAAGAAGACCAGGGTCAGAACACCTGCATCTTCTCCACCGAGTTTTCGCTCAAAGTGATGGGCGACATTCAGCAGTATTTTGTGCAGAACAAAGTCCGCAATTTCTATTCTGTGTCGATCAGCGGCTATCACATCGCCGAGGCCGGCGCGAACCCGATTTCGCAACTCGCGTTCACACTGTCAAACGGCTTCACCTTCGTCGAAGCCTACCTCGCGCGCGGCATGCACATTGATGATTTCGCGCCGAACCTGTCGTTCTTTTTCAGCAACGGCATGGACCCGGAATACACCGTGCTCGGTCGTGTCGCGCGCCGCTTGTGGGCGGTGGCGATGCGCGAAAAATATGGCGCCAATGAGCGCTCTCAAAAGCTCAAATATCACATCCAGACCAGCGGCCGCAGCTTGCACGCGCAGGAGATTCAGTTCAACGACATCCGCACCACGCTGCAAGCGCTGATCGCGGTGTACGACAACTGCAACAGCCTGCACACCAACGCGTTTGACGAAGCGATCACCACGCCGACCGAAGAATCGGTGCGCCGCGCGATGGCCATCCAGCTCATCATCAACCGCGAATGGGGTCTCGCCAAAAACGAAAATCCAAATCAAGGCGCGTTCATCATTGATGAGCTCACCGACTTGGTTGAAGAAGCCGTGCTCAAGGAATTTGAAGCCATCAGCGAGCGCGGTGGCGTGCTCGGCGCGATGGAAACGGGCTATCAACGCGGCAAGATTCAGGAAGAGTCGATGTTCTACGAACACAAAAAACACGACGGCTCGTACCCCATCATCGGCGTCAACACCTTCCGCAACCCGCACGGCGACGCGGTAGCCGACACGCTAGAACTCGCGCGATCAACCGACGAAGAAAAGCAGGGTCAACTCAAGCGGCTTGCTGATTTTCATGCGGCACACAAGGTGGATGCACCTGCTGCGCTCGCGAAGCTTAAATCCGTCGCGATCAATGGCGGCAACGTGTTTGCTGAATTGATGGAGACCGTGAAGGTGGCTTCACTCGGCCAGATTACCGACGCGCTATTTGAAGTGGGCGGGCAGTATCGGCGGAGTATGTAGTGCAAGGCGGTTCGCCAGCACCGTTACATAAACAACACACGCGGAATGCGTCTAGAAAAATTTAACCTTTGCCAAGACGCGCTTCACCAGTTGTTTGTCGTCTGAAGGATCGCTGGCACGGACACGCTGAGGAAAAAGCAGAACGACCGCAGATTGCTCTGAATTCTCCGCCACGACTTCCTTGGCGGACGAAGCGTCTTGGTTGCCAAACAAAGGCAACTGACCTTTATGACGATTGCTCACAATCCTTCTCCCTTCGGCTATGAACTTCTCGATTCTAGGGCTTTAACTGCAATTGCTTCAAGCGTTGCAACTGCTTCCAATGTACGTGCGGTGACTGGATGGGCAGTTTTCTTCTGCATTCGCCCAGTTTTGGGGTCTTTTCTGCCATTTTCCCAAGCCGAGAACAAAGTCAAAAATCTTGATGGCGCAACTCCGTCGAATGGCACCAATCGCACTTTGTTCTCGTCCGACTCGCGTTCAGTCAACGCATCAGGGTGTAGTTTGGTTGCCAAACTTTTACGATACGGTTCCAAAAAATAAACATCCTTGATACCAGCCGCAACAATATGTCGCGCACACGAATGGCAAGGATAGGTTGTGACATACATTCGCCCTCTAACGATACGATTGCCAAATGTTGCTCCAGCATTCAGTAGTGCATGCATTTCTGCATGCACTGCCCGGGAGAACTCGATGAGACTCCGCAATTGGGAGTCTCTACGGATCAACTCAAAAGCCTCTTCTCGCTTTGACGCATCGATCAATCCACGCAACACAAATTTATCGACCACAGTGTTGGCAATAGTGGTCTTTTCTTCGTCGTTGAAACAGCGTCCACCGCCTTTGTTCCAGCATCTGTGATCAGCGTCGCTGGTACTGCCTGGCTCTAATGTTTCGTATAAGCCGCCAAACGGCTTAGGTACATCGTTCCAACCGGAGGCAAGAATTTCGCCATGCTCATCAGTGATTGCTGCACCGACTTGACGGGACAAACAAGCCGAATTTCTAGACGCCGAATAAGCGGCATACATAGCGCGCTCATGTGTAGTTGGCGTAATAACTCTGGTTCCCAAAACTAAGTCCAGAAACCGCTTTACCCTTCCGGTCATCTGTGCGTCGGTATTTGTATCGGTTCTCAGGAAGAAATCCGATTGAGGAAAGGTCTCCTCTACTCGTTGCCCATGAGCAGACTCCTCTCCTGAGTCCCTGTCAATTAGTTCATACACACCAGAAAGATTGCCTTCTCGCTCCCGCAAGCGTTCGATCCGAATATCTATTGGGGCATAAACCCCTACGACATGGAGCATCTCGCCATAAACGGAGCGAAGCAACCGCAACTCATCTATGTTTTTAATGGAGTCAATAATGTGGCAAACACGTTCTGACGCGGTGGGCTGAATTGCGCCTCCTATAGGCTCAGTGTCAAAAAGTGCTGGTTGCGCAGTCTCTGGGATATCGGGCTGCAATTTCTCTCTGGCTAAAGTAATTTGTTCGATTGCCAGTCGTGCGAGAACAGCGGTACCCTTGGCTTCCCTAAGCTCGTTACCTGCGTCTATGAGCGCCTTTATCTTTGCGCTCTTCAGTAACGATTTCTTTTCGCGAATCTTGTCACTTAGTTTGATGACTTCCACGGTCTTGTACGCATACTCGCTTTTAAGCAAGTGCTGAATCTTGGTTGCGACCTCATGCAAGGGCGTGCCAAGTGGGCCACACAACGCGATGACCATTTCTGCAGTACGCGCGTTGTCAATCGTTCCTTGATCGTCAAATACAACTTTGTCTGACGTAACCGGGGTGATTTGAATCACGTTTTGCTTCTTCGCTAATGCCATTTGATCTACCTCCGTTGACCTCAGATCTTTGATTCTGAACTATTCGCACGTATCGCATCACTCTATTGAAGCCACCTTAGCTGTCAATCACTGACTCGCTGCGGTCCGACGGTTTTCAGCTATGCAGGAGTGGCATTAGACCTGCTCAAACCACCATCGGCGTAACCGCCCCATCCATCGCCACCACTGCCCCCGTGATGTAGCTTGCACGTTTTGATGCGGGGTAGACGACCGCGTCAGCGATTTCGCTGGGTTTGGCTGTTGGGCCCAGCGACCGCGCGGCTTTGGCTCGGGTCAGGGCTTCTTCCATTCTGATGCCTTGTTGGCGCGCTTCGGCTTGCATGCGTTCATGCAGGCGCTCGGTAAGCGTGAGGCCGGGGTTGACGGCGATCACGCGCACGCCCCTGCCGGCTTCTCGCGCGGCGGTCACCCCTGCTTCACCCGCACCTGCTCCGCGCGATACTGATTGATCGATTTCAACAAATGCTTTGCGTTGACAGGTTCAGCAAGCAAATGGGCTGTGTCGTCAAAGCCGTCGGCAGCGTCAAGCATTGATTGGTTGCTGTCAGGACGAATACCCGGAAGCATTCCGCCCTTACCGTTCATCACGGGGAGATTCAGATTCGGTGGTTCTTTGACAAATCGTCTGGTCATGTCATCCTCGTAATCATTCGTTGCCAGAATTCACGCCCAAGTCCGCATTGTGACTGTTCCCAGCCGCTAATTTATACGAGTGTTACCGCAACCAAGGCATCCGGCGCGCGCGGGGCATGCCTAAACAGACGGCCCCGGGCCATTGCGCAGCAAAGTGACGAATGCTGCGCTACTACCGCGCACATGAGCACATTGCATGACAAGTTGCCTGTAGACCCGCTGGCCGTCGGGCAGGAACCCACTGACAAACAGCTCGCGGAAATCATGGACGACGTAGCGCGCGTCGCCCGTGAAAAGCGTGCAGCGGCCGAACTTAAGTCTCGGGCTGTTCTGGCGGCGGATCTACTTGCGGCGCAGGCTCGTACCGCGTACCAGCGTAAACAGTTCAACCTGCCGCGTCTCTAGCCGTTGTGGACGCATCGCGCCCTCGCCTGATTGTGGTCGCTGGGCCGAACGGTGCCGGGAAAACGTCGATTACCGAGGCAGTATTGCGACACCAGTGGATGCAGGGTTGCGAATACATCAATCCTGACAACACCGCACGCGATCAGTTTGGCGACTGGAACTCCCTAGACGCTGTTTTGAAGGGAGCTAATCTAGCCGCTGAGCGCCCGCCACACGCGCTACCCCGGCGGCAACAATCGCCCGCGAAACAACAGCGCCACGGTGCGCACCGCGAGATAGCCAATCAACGCGGATACAGCCAGCACGGCACCGTACGCCACCTCCATCGGCCAGCCGCCACGGCGCACTGCCTCCACGATCACCGAGGCAAACGCCGCGAGTGGAAAAGAGAACGACCAGAAGCCCGCCGAGAACGGCACGCTCGTCCACCAACGCCAGCGTGCAAGCACCGCGATCAGCGGGCCGCAACTGATGCCGATGCCGATCAACAACACGTCGGCGGGCAGCGCGGGCCAGAGTGTTGCGGCGACCAGGGTGGCGACCGGGGCGGGCGCGATCTCTACGCCTAAAGTGGGTCGCAACGGTGGCGGCAGCGGGCCCGCAAACAGGCGGTTCAACACCCGCAATTCGAGCAGCGCCCACGCCGCAATGCCCATGCCGAACAACAGCACCGCCCACCCGTGCGAGCCCAACGCGTTGAGCGCCAACGCGCCGATCAATCCGCCGCCCACCGGCGGCAAATACAGCGCGGGCGTCACCATATCGGCCGGCATTTCACCGGTGGCTACTCGCGCCACCACGCGCCATGCGATCACGCCTTGCAGCAGCAACGCGGCGAAGGTGATGCTCGCGGCAATCTCCCGATACATCGGGTAGAGCGGCAGCCACAGCGCCACCGACAGCAACACCGTGAGCGACATCAACGACAACATCGCACCGTTCACCGGATGCGCAAAATCCTTTTGCACGTCGCTACGATTGCGCACAAATTTGATCACCCACAGCAGCAGCAACAGCTCAAGCAGCGCGGTGCCCACATGCAGCAACGCGGTCGCAATAACGTCGGCGTAACCCGCGTCAAAACCCACCAGCCGTCGCCACGCGCTGGCCAAGCCGAGCACGCCAAACACGATGGCAAACAAGCCTGGTGGCAGTCGCGCGAGCCACGGGCGCCCGGTGCCGATGGGCGTGACGGTGGCGGATACGGCGGACACGGCGGGCGGAGCGGGCGGAGCGATTTTCATGGGCCCCAGTGTATGCGCGACGAGCGATGTGTTTGCGTAGAATTCGCGTCCCCGCCCCTAATTCTCGTTGCTTCTCGACCACTCGCAGACGCTTGTCAAAGCTCGTGCATGCGCGAGCGCAATCGCTGCTGCGTAGCGACGCTCGTCACACTTTCTTATGCCAAAAAACGCTCCCCAAACACTCGCACTCGGCCTTGATTTCGGCACCACCAACACCGTGGCCGCAGTGTCGTCGCAGCTGGGTAGTGCGCAGGTGTTGCCGTTCACGTTAGACGGCGAAACGCACGCCACCTTTCGCTCCGCGATGTGTTTTTGGGAAGAGGACACTGACGCCGCGCAAGACTTGCGTTTTGAGGCGGGGCCGTGGGCGATTGAGCGCTTTATTGATGACCCTACCGATTGCCGATTTTTGCAATCGTTCAAGACATTTGCCGCGAGCAAATCGTTCACCGAAACGCATATTCACGGCAAAAAATTCACCTTCGAAACGCTGCTCACCGCATTCGTCGAGCGCATGCGCACGCACGCGGGCCCCGCCCTTGCCGAGCTTCCGCTGCAATTGGTGGCAGGCCGACCGGTGGCGTTTGCGGGCGTGAATCCGAACGAAGCGTTGGCGTTGGAGCGCTACGAAACTGCGTTCAAGGCGGTGGGTTTTGAGCAGATCACGTATGTCTATGAACCGGTCGCCGCAGCATTCTTTTTTGCGCAGCGATTGACCCAAGCGGCCACGGTTTTGGTCGCTGATTTTGGCGGCGGCACCAGTGACTTTTCGATCATTCGCTTCGAGCCGGGCGCTGAACCAAACGGAGCGCTTAAGTCCATCCCGCTGGCGCATTCCGGCGTGGCGGTGGCGGGCGACGTGTTCGATTACCGCATTTTGGAGCACGCGATCTTGCCGCAGCTCGGGCACCGTGCGCAGTACAAAAGCATCGACAAAATTCTTGAAGTGCCGACTTATTTTCATCACCGTTTCGCGCAGTGGAATCAGCTCGCACTGATGAAGTCGCCGCATGTGATTCGTGAGCTTCGCGAGTATCTGCGCTACGCCATTGAGCGCGACGGGCTCGCGAAATTTATCGCGCTGATCGAGAATGATCTCGGCTATCCGCTGTACAAATCGGTGGCCGACACCAAGGCCGCGCTGTCGCATGCCGCCTCATCAAAGCTCGAATTTCGGGCGCAGGGATTTGGCTACGACCTTGCGCTTGATGCAACCATTGAGAGGAGCGCATTCGAATCATGGATCGCTGACGACTTGCAAAAAATTGAAGACGCGGTCGATGAAGCGCTCGGAGAGGCGAAGCTCGACACGCGCGAAATTGATCGCGTTTTTCTCACCGGCGGCACCTCATTTGTGCCTTCGGTGCGCGCGATTTTTGACCAGCGCTTCGATCCAAAAAAAATCGAAACCGGCGATCAACTCGAATCGATCGCCTACGGTTTAGCGCTCATCGCACGCACCGAAAATCCGGCGGCATGGAGCAGTAGTTAGCAAAACAACTTTTGGCTGAAAGCCTTATTTTGCTTGGGCTAAAGGCGCATATGGGTTATTATCGACTTAATCGTTATTAAGCGCTTAGCCCTCGTTAAATAGCGCTGTCACCAAAAAGCTGTTGGCACTTAAAACTTCGGAAGCGCTTCCGAAAACACGAGCGTTGGTTGCAGTTTTTCCCAGTCGCGCTTAAGTTTGAATTTGAGCAAGCCTTTATCGTCGGCGCTGTAAGTTTCGATCACACGACCGTCTTTCATTACCTTCATTGTTTGTGCGCGCGGCACCGGAAATTGCACTGGCACTTCAAAGTTTGCGAGCGACGGAAAGAACAGCAGGTAGCCGACCCAACCCATTAAATCTTTGCCGGCCATTTGCGTTTGGCGCACGGTTTCTTCGACCTCTGCATACGAAATTTCACTGCCGCTGGGCCAGCTCACAGCGAATTCAATGGAGCCGCCGAGCGCGCCCATGATCTGGTTGCTGCGAATTTCGGCATCGGTCTGATAGAGATCAGCCCGCAGCGGCAGATCAATCGTGCCGTCCGCTGCAATCGGCAAATTCACGCTCGCCTTGTCGTTGACGATCGCGACGCGCACGTCGACGAGACTCAAACCGTCCTGCTTCGGCACCACTTTGATTTGCAGGCGCACACGATCCAGCTTTGAATCCTGCATGCGCTTTAATCGAACGTAGACCGCGTCGTACGGCATCACTGCCGCGTTTTTCGGGCTGTTGACGATGACGGGTTCGACGCGCGTCGTTGACGCGGGCTCGGTGTTGACCGTGGCGCTAGACTGCGCCAATGCGGGGGTCGAAACGCTGAATGCAAACGTCGCAAACGTCGCAAACGTTGCAAACATAGCGAACATTGCACGTGCGACCGAAGGTGCACGACCTCGCGTGCAAGAAGGATTGCGGGAAAATATTTGCATCAGCGAGGCAGTAGTTTGCATCTCGCTATGGACAGCGCTCACGGCGACGAGTTCAGCAATTCAACTGCGCATCCACGCGTTGCCCCACAGGTTTAGCGCGCGCGGGCCGTGCGGCCAAGTGCGATAGGTTTGGTCGGCGCTCATCAGTTCGAGCTCGGCCGAAAACTCGAGCTTGTAGCCATCCGGGTCTTCGATCATGAAGAACACATTGTTGCCCACGCCGTGCCGTCCGGGGCCCCACCACAAAGGGATTTCAAGGTCGCCGCAATGGTCAGCCCAATCGCGAATCAACGTCCAACTGCCCACCTCGTACGAATGATGATCGGGCCCCGGCTGCGGTGCGCGAAACACGGCGAAGCTGTGATGCTCGGCGTCTGATCGCACAAATGCGGACGACAAATCACCGTCGGTATCAAGCACGCGATCTGATTCGATAAAGCCAAGTTTGTCGCGATAAAACTCGAGCATCGCGACGGTTTGCGTGGACGCGCACACAAAGTGCTGTAGTCGTGCGGGTAGCGCTATGCGCTCAGCGATCAGGCCGCTTGCGGCCAGCGGCATCACACAAAACAAGATCATGCGACGATCTGGATCGCGCAGTCCGAAGGTGTGTTCGCCGAGCAATTCACGCAACTCGGTGGCCACCGAATGCAGCTCCACGCCGACGGTTTCGAGATGCGCACGATACGCCGCCCACGCGCTCTGCGTCGGGAAGGCGAACGCAACCATCGGCACTGATTTATGCGTGCCAGTGCGCAACAACATCCATCGATCTGCACCGCGCACTTGCCACACATCGTGCGAAATTTCAGTGACTGGATCGCCGAGCAATGCGCCGTACCAATCGGCGCAGGCCTTAGCGTCTTCAGTAGCGCGCTCGACCAGCAACAGGCGCGCGCTCCACAAGCTAGAGCTGGCGGCAGAGTCGTGGAGCGTGGTGGAATTCAGCATGGCGGGAATGTACGATGTCGGCGGACGAAGCGCAAACATCCCGCTGCAATGAGGCGCGCGACGGGCGCTGCAGCGCTTTATCGCGCGCGGTAGCCGAGCAAGCGTGCGGGCAACATCAACACCGCTTTGAGCAACGCGAACAGCGCGTCAAACGTAATGCCGATCACGCGAAAAGGTAGCGACAGCAACCAGAAAAACGGCCACAACACCAACGCGAGCAACGCAATCGGCCAGCTCACCACTAACAAAATGCACCAACCGATCAAGAGCAGCAGAAATTTCATAAAAGTATGCGCGTCAATTCGTTTTTTTTGATGATGTGCGGCTACTGAAACAACGTCGCTACGCTCGTGAGCAACACCATGCTGGCCGCCGCACCGCTCGCGCCAGCGACGTTGAAATGAGCAAATTGTTTGCCGACACTGGATGCTGCTCCCACCGCGCTGTCGCGCGTGACGACGAAGGCAACCACCATAGCGACAGTGGCGGTTAAATTGAAAACGAAGAAGGCGTTAAGTAAGTCCATCAGTAGCTCCTTGGGTGTGCCGCAAAGTGCGGCGTGCTGCGATGGACTGAACGTTAAACAGAACGCGCTAAGCAAAAAATAGGCTCGCGATGAATCGCGCGAAATGCATGGTCAATCGCGGGTGTGGCGCGTGAAACGATCCAGCAGCGCGCGGTCGCTGCTGTGCTGGCGACAACCACGGGCAAGTTTTCGCACAAAAAAAGCGACAATGCCGCCTTGCAAAACAAGTAGCCGTGTAATTGCTGATGAAACACTTAACACCCATCGAAGCCCACGATTTCCTGCGCATCAACAGCGATGCGGTGTTTGTTGATGTGCGCTCTGAGATCGAGTTTTTTTATGTGGGACATCCGGTGGGTGCCGAACATATTCCGTGGCAAGAGCCGCCGGATTGGGACGTGCAGCCTGAGTTTGCGCAGCACGTAAAGGCGCTGGTGGCGGGCGTTAAATCGCGGCCTGTGGTGTTGATTTGCCGCAGCGGAAAGCGCTCGATCGACGCGGGGAAGGTGCTTGAGCAATCCGGCTTTTCCGACGTGTACAACGTGCTGCACGGCTTTGAAGGCGATCTTGATGAGCAATTCCATCGCGGCGACAAAAGCGGCTGGAGATTTGATGGTTTGCCGTGGGCGCAAATGTAGCTGCGCTTTCGTGGAAGCGTGCGTCGGGTACAGGCGAAAAAAGGCCCGCACGAGGCGGGCCGGAGTCCTGAGAGACCTGATAAGACCGGAGGTGTATCGAGGGGGTGGTCTCAAAGGCTACATACCTAGAAGAGTCTGAAGTATGCAGATGTCATATTAGCCGCCACTTGTATCGCTGTCAAGTCACTTGACCGTTTATTTTCAATAATCAGATAACGGGATGTCGCGCCGCGTCGTGTCCTGCGGGTGCGCCGCCCAAGAAAAAGCCCAGCGAGGCAAGCCAGGCTGGGCAATAAGGTTTGAGCATTCGTATCAACCGCGATAAATCGATCACGCCGAGGTGGTGTTAACCGCCGTGACGCTGCCGAAACTTCTCTCGCATATCGTCTGCGCGAGAAACGCGATCAAGTAGTTGACTCTTGATCATGGCCTTTTGTTCCGTAGTCAGTATTTGCGTGAATTTCACCCACTCGCTAATCGCCGCTTTACGCTCGACGGCGGTTGCTGCCTGCGTTTCGTCGCGCAGATTGAGCAGCCGTGCAAAGTCCGGGTCAACCTTGGCAAGCTCCGCCTTAGCCGTGGTAGCCGCAGCCACACGGGCCTTGCGGGCCGATTCGTTGGCTTTAATGGTGAGTTGCATGGCAATGACATATTGCGCGTCTTGCGTGGCGTTCAGGTTCAACTTGGCCTTCATTGCGGCAAAGTGGTTACCAAACGGCAAACCCAGCTCCGGCATGCCAGGCGGAGCCGCATGCGTCAAGCTCGCGCCGATGATGAACGGTGCCAGCAGCGCCGCAATTCGCGCAACCGGCTTAAGTGTGGATTTGTTCGATGACATGGAACCTCCGTGATTCGTATGCGGACTATTTTCAGACGCTATTTTCGCGCATCGGTTCGTGCCGCGCTTCGGCATGAGAAAACACAGATGTAAGCACATGTAAGTATCGTCCTCAGCCGCCCGCCGGCTCTGTTATGTTTCAGATATGACTGCCTTGCAACCCATGCCGCACATTCTCGTGCTCGACGACGACCAGCGTTTGCGCGAGCTGCTCCAGCGTTTTTTAACCGAGCAGGGCTTTCGGGTTTCGGTGCTGCCGGATGCGCGTGATTTGGCGCGTCGGTTGGAGCGCGATCCGCCGCATCTGATCGTGCTCGACTGGATGATGCCGCATGAGGACGGGCTAGAAGTGTGCAAGCGATTGCGAACCGGCGGCGACCGCACGCCGATCATCATGTTGACGGCAAAAGGAGAGGATGACGAGCGGATCGACGGGTTGGATGCCGGCGCAGACGACTATCTTGCGAAGCCGTTTAATCCACGCGAATTGGTAGCGCGCATTCAGGCCGTGTTGCGGCGCGCGGCCGACGTATCACCCGGCGCGCCGATACCGACTGATCAGCCGATTGCGTTTGGTGATTGTGAAGTGAATTTCGCCACGCGCGTGCTCACCCGTGGCGGCCTTGCACAAGATTTGACCACCAGCGAATTCGCCATGCTGCGCGTGTTCGTCACGCATCCGCATGAGCCGCTCACCCGCGAACGTTTGTCGATGCTGGCGCGCGGCAAAGAGCATGAAGTGTTTGACCGCGCCATCGACGTGCAGGTGTCGCGCCTGCGCAAACTCGTTGAGCTGGACGCCGGAAAACCGCGCTACATCCAAACGGTGTGGGGCCGCGGTTACGTCTTCGTGCCGGACTGACGCGCCGAAGACCGCGATGCCAAAAACATTGTTCTGGCGACTCGTTATGTTGCTGATGGCGTCCCTCGCGGTGGCCGTGTTGGCGGTGATACTTTTGTTTCGACAAGACCGCGCGAGCCTGATCGCGCGCAACTTTACGGAAGCAAAAATCGCCCAGATTGAATCGCTACGCGTCGCGTTGTCCAAAGCGTCGACCGACGTTAAAACTGGACGCGGCCCGCAGCTGCAAATGATCGCTCGCGAGTACGGCGTCATGCTGATTCCTGTGGATCGTCGACCCGAAATAGGTCAAGTGCCGAAAGGCCCAGCGCTTGCGCCGCTGGTCGAAAAATTGCAGGAACAATTGGGCCGCGATACCGAGATTCGCCTCGGCATGCGCCTCGATCAACCGGTGGTGTGGATTCGCTTGAAAGTCGGCGACGACGCCGCGCGATCAGTGTGGGCGGGCATCCCCGTTCGCGACACCGAGGCGGGCGAGGTGCCCATGCGCCTGCTGGCGACGCTTGCTGTGTTGCTCGCGGCGCTGCTCGCGGCAACGTTTTGGTTCGCGCGTCGCTTGTCGAAACCGCTCGCCGATTTGGCCGACGCGGTGCACAAGGTGGCGCTCGGCAAACGCCCCGATCCGCTGCCCGAAGACGGCCCCACCGAGATCGCGCGCGTGGCGAGCAACGTCAACCGCATGGCCGCCAATCTGGAGCGATTGGAGCGCGACCGCAGCACCATGCTCGCCGGTATTTCGCACGACATTCGCACGCCGCTCACACGCTTGCGACTCGCCAGTGAAATGTCAGTGGAGGACAAGCAAAGTCGCGCCGAAATGGCAGCCGATATCGACGAAATTGATCGCGTCGTCACACAATTTTTAGACTTCGCGCGCGGCAACCCGAAAGAGGCACCGGTGCGCATCGACGCGCGCGACGCGCTGACCGCTGTCGCCGACAAAGCCAACAGTCGCGGCCTGTCGGTTGAGTGGTCGGCGGGTTCTGTCGTCATCAGCATCAACACTTTCCCCGCCGCGTTCGACCGCATGCTCATGAACCTGATCGAAAACGCGCACCGCTACGGAAAACCGCCGGTAGAACTAGCGCTGCGACGTGACGGCGCGACCGTTGAAATTGACGTGCTCGATGCAGGAGAAGGCGTAGCGGAGGCCGACGTAGAGCGCTTGAAACAACCCTTCGTGCGCGGCGACAGCGCACGAGGGGGCACCATGGGCGCAGGCCTCGGTCTAGCGCTGGTAGAACGGCTCGCGCAGTGGCATGGTGGCAGCTTTGATTTGCTGCCGCGAGTGGCAGGTGGGACGATTGCGCGGTTGCGCTTGCCGCTGGCATAACGCGCTTCAATAAATAACTCTATGCATTGCAAACTGAACACTGCGTGGAAAGGCTGCCAATGATGCGGACGCATTTGATCGTTACGCTTTTGACTACCTTCGCATTCCATGCACAGGCAGCTCAGCCGCGTATCAACGTCTCCTACAGTCCGACGATGGATTCCGCCTGTGCGTTGCTTCGTGGCGGCACGATCAAGGAGGAATGGAAGGACGAGCTGGTTGCGCGCAAGGCAGAATTTGACGGCCTGTGGGCAACCGTTGGCCCCAAGCTGATCGAGGCGACCGAGTCCATCACAGGCAAACCCTTTCCCGGCGGCGACCACACGGCCCGACTGACGCTGTGCAACGTACCATCGCAATCGATTGTCGGCATCAGCGTCAATATGCGCTACGCCTTGAAGAGCTTTACGGCGACGCCCGTGTCCATGCGCTACAAGGTCGACACGCTCTTTCACGAGCTGCTGCACGTGTATCTTTTAAAGTATCCCGCACCGAACTCCGGTCTGCTCGCGGCGCATTCCTCAGAGCCAGAATGCACGCGCAATCACCTTCACCTGCTTGCCCTGCAAAAGGCGGTGCTCCTCAAAGTTCAAGAGCCTGCCGCGCTGAGGGAGGTCGTTGCGGTCGACGGTCAGCTTCCGGGTGGGTGCTACAAGCGGGCGTGGGAAATCGTGAACGTGACGGACGCAGAATATTTGAAATATGTCGCCGAAATTGCTCGCTAGCCTCAATTGACGTCCGGTCGCACACTAAAAAGCGGAGTCGGCGTACTACCATTGCAACTCGTTTTCCCGCGAGCCCAAACATGAGCACCACCACCCTCCTTCACTCTCTCTTCAAATACAAAGCGTGGAGTAACGAGCAACTCTTTTTTGAGCTGGCCAAAGTGGATCCTGTGGCGCAGCACGAGGCGCGGCACAACGCGATTCGTTTACTCAATCACATCTATGTCGTGGATCAGATATTTGCGGCTCATTTGTCAAGGGCCGCGCAGTCGTTCACTGCGACCAACACGACTGAAACGCCGACGCTTGAGGCGTTGCGTGATGGCGTGGCGATGCTTGACGCCTGGTACGTTGACCACTCAATTGATTTATCGCCCGAGCAGCTTACCGAGAACATCGCGTTCACCTTCACCGACGGTGACAAAGGCCTGATGACGCGTGAAGAAATGCTCACCCATGTGTCGCTTCACGGCGCTTATCACCGGGGCGGTGCGGGGCGCATCATGAACGTGGCGGGCACGCCGCCACCACGCGATTTGTACGCCCGATTTCTGCATCAATTTGAGCCGGAAAGGCGCGCCGCATGATCACGCTTGAATTTCTCATCACGTCGCTGATCGTCGTGGTGATCCCCGGCACTGGCGTGATTTTCACGGTGTCGACCGGCATCATTCAGGGCTGCACAGCGAGCATGTTTGCAGCGATTGGTTGCACGGCAGGCATCGTGCCGCACTTGCTGGCAACAGTGCTTAGCCTCGCCGCCGTGTTGCACACCAGCGCTGTTGCGTTTCAGGCGCTGAAGTTTGCGGGCGTCGCGTATTTGTTCTATATCGCGTACGCCACGTGGCGCGACAAATCGGCGTTCTCCATCGACGGCAATTCGTCGACAAACTCTGCGATCTCGCTCATGACGAAAGCATTTCTACTCAATATCTTAAACCCGAAACTGACTATATTTTTCCTCGCCTTCCTGCCGCAATTTGTCGAGCCCGCCGCCGTGTCGTCGCTAGCGCAATTGCTGCTGCTCAGCGGCGTTTTCATGGCGATGACATTTGCCGCGTTCGTCGTCTACGGATTTCTCGCACACATGTTTCGCAAAGCGGTCATCGAGTCGTCACGCGTGCAAGCGTGGCTGCGCCGAAGTTTCGCGGCGGCATTCGTTGGCCTCGGAGTTAATCTGGCCGCGTCGGACAAGTGAGTGGCGCGATCAATGATCGCGGGCGCACTGCCCGCCCGTGGCAAACACTTTGATCTATCGACAACTCGCGGATGCGGTGCTTGCGCTGCACTTTGCAGTCGTTACGTTCGTGGTAGGTGGACTTGTGTTTATCGTCATCGGCAACCTCGTTCACTGGCGCTGGGTAAACGCGCTGTGGTTTCGCGTTGCTCATCTCGCAGCGATTGCGGTCGTCGCGGCCGAGGCGTGGCTCGGAATTGCTTGTCCGCTGACCACGCTTGAGTGGTGGTTGCGGACTAAGTCGGGTGTGACCACGGAGCTTGCATATAGCGACAGTTTTGTCGGCTACTGGCTGCATCGTTTGCTCTTTTATTCGGCCCCGCCGTGGGTGTTTGTGCTCGCGTATTCCGCGTTCGGCTTGCTGGTGGTCGTGGCGTGGTTTTGCTTTCCGCCGCGTTCAAATAGCCGCGCCGCGAAACATTAAATGCTCAATACGGTCGAAAGTTTTCTGGTGAGATCAATGCTCAACCGAATCTGGAGCGCCTCGTGCCTGATCTAATTTACACCGCCAACACGGCCAGTGACTACGAAGCGTTTGCCGAGCTGGTGACGCAATATGTCGCGTGGAGCCGCAGGCGCTATCAGGATGACCCGTGGTTTGTTGAGGAGGTGTTTGGGCACCAGTCACTCGCCAGCGAGCTGCCAACCTTGTCGACGAAGTACGGCCCGCCGAACGGCAAAACGCTGCTCGCCGGCCGCGACGGACAGGTCGTCGGCGCAGGCGCGTACCGCGATCTCGGCAACGGCATTTGCGAGATGAAACGGCTGTATGTTGGAGAGCCGTTTCAAGGGCATGGCACCGGTCGTCAGCTGTGCGAAGCGCTGATTGCGACCGCCCGAGACGATGGCTTTCACCTCATGCGGCTCGACACCGGCAATCTGCTGAAAGAGGCCATTGCGATGTACAAGTCCATCGGCTTTCGCGAGCGCGCGCCGTATCACGACTATCCCGCAAAATTGATGCCGTATCTGATCTTTATGGAAATGCCGCTGACGGGCAGTCAGACCAGCTAATTTGCAAGGGGAAAGGCATGCCTTCAATCTTTGACAAGCTGAATCTGAAGCAGCAACGCGAGATCGTCGTTATCAACGCGCCGCCGTCCTTCGAGCCCGAGCTGGCTGTGCTCAAAGACGTCGTTGTGCTTCGCGATGTGAAAAAGGCGAACGCAGTTCACTTTGCTATCGCGTTCGCCACCAAACAGATGGAGGTGGACGCGCTGTCCAAAGCGCTCACGGCAAAGGCAGAAGGTGATGCGCTGCTCTGGTTCGCCTACCCAAAGGGCACGTCGAAAAAGTACCAATGCGAGTTCAACCGCGACACCGGCTGGGACGTGCTGCGCAGCGCAGGTTTCGACACGGTACGCGCGGTGGCGATAGACGAAGACTGGTCAGCGCTGCGGTTTCGGCGGGTGGAGTTTATTAAGGTGGCGGGGAAGTAGTGGCGCGCGCAAGCCGGTCGCTGGGTTTGCCATCTATCGACCTGCCACGTACTTGCTGAATGGCATTTTCGAAAAGCTATATTGGCGACTGATGTTCAAAACGCGTTAATCGTTATATGCCCATCATCGATGTTGAGCTAGTTGCAAGCGAGGGATCCGATTTGGCCGAGCCTTCGGCTGCTGTGATCGCCGACGCGCTGGGCAAAGTGCTGGGAAACCCTCCCGGTCGAACTTGGGTTCGCTTGAGGGTGCTGAGCAGTTCCGCTTACGCCGAGAATGAGTGCAGCCTCTCCGAGGATGAGTTGCCCGTGTTCGCCATTGTTTTGCACGCTCATGTACCCGAAGGCGAGGCGCTCGTTGCGGAGGTCACGGCCATCACCGCTGCAATTGCAAATTGTCTGCGACGCAACCCAGAGCGCGTTCACGTGCAGTACGCGCCAGCCGCTGCGGGGCGTCAGGCGTTCGGCGGCAAGTTGGTTCAGTAGTCGTCACGGTTTGGTGGGCAGAGGCTGCCCACGCGACGCCTGCTAGCAATTCAAACTGGCGTCATACTCGCCGCAGGCGGGTATCCAGCACTTGACCACGCTGCGAAGTCATTCAACACAAATGCGGTTGCCAATTTTCTGGATTCCCTGCTTTGCCGAGAATGACGCCAGTTGGAGGCGGGAAACTGACGGGTTGTTCGATATAGCTTTTTCGCTGAAGCAGCTATCGCATTGGGCATAGAGTGCATTTACGGCAAAACCGACTATCGCCATAAACCAGCGCTACGCCCAATTGAAATTAGGCATTCAGCCAAAAGCTGTTACCAAAAAATTCCTAAGCAAACAACGGAATCGACCCATATTTCCCGCCCAAAACCTTCTCGCTTTGCGCGCCAGAAAAACCCCACCAGTCGCGCAGTAGCGATGCGTACAGCGCGCGGTAGTCTGCGGTGTGGATCAGGTTGCCGTCGCCGCCTAATTGCGTGAGCGATGGGTGCGTGCCCTTGATGCCACCTTTGACTGCGCCGCCCATGACAAATTGGGTGTTGGCGGTGCCGTGGTCGGTGCCGGCGCTCTGGTTTTCTTTGGCGCGGCGGCCGAACTCGCAGTAGGTGACGACCACGGTGTCTTGCCAGCGGCCCAGTTCCTCGCTCGCTGTTTTGATCGCGGCAAGACCCTCGCCGAGCTGCTTGAGTAGCGTTTGCTGCGTGTTTAGCTGGCCCTGGTGCGTGTCGAACGAGCCCAGGCCCACGCGTAACGCTGCAACGCCCGGCGACGCAGCTACGACCTGCATGGCGGTTTTCACTTGCTGGCCGAAGGCGTGGGTCGGGAATTCAGTTTTGAGCGTCGTGTTCGGGTTCAGATTCAGCGCGGCAGACTGCGCCTCGCCTTCGAGCCGCAGGATGTGTTGCAGCGCCTTGTTGCTGGCGCGACCGTGCGGATCGGCGAGCTTGGCTTGGCGCAAGAAGGCCTCGGTCGAGGCAATCGACAGCGAGCGAGCGCCGTTCATGCCGCCTGCAAAGGGCCCCAGATCGCCACCGCCCACCGCGATGCCGTCCGCGATAAACGACTTTGGCGGCGCAACCGATTCGAACGCGCGGGCGAGCCAGCCATCGGACAAATAATCCTTTGAGTTCGACCCGGTGTCCCAGATCTCAATGGAGCGAAAGTGCGACAGATTCGGCTGCGGATAGCCGAGCCCCGGCAGCAGCGCCAACTCACCCTTCGACCACATCGGCATCAGCGTGTCGAGCGCCGGATGCAGGCCGAATTGGTCGGACAGTTGCAGCACCTGGTCGCGCTTGATGCCAATGGTCGGGCGCAGCGCGTAGTACGCATCATCCGCGTACGGAATGAAGGTGTTCAGGCCGTCGTTCGCGCCCTTGAGTTCGACGAGGATCAGCAAGCGTTTGTACGGATTGGCGAGCGGGCTTTGCGCGAAGGAGGGGAGGGCCAACATGCCGATTCCGGCACCTGCTGCGGCGAGAAAATTACGGCGATTCATGATGATTTCTTTCACTTGAGCTGATACATCGGGTCAAGCGCCAGCGTGCGCAGACCGGAGAGATTTCTCGGCACGTCCTTTGACGCTTGCACCGGCGGACCGGCGAGCACGGTGTGCCATAGGCGCTCGTCGCCCTGCGCTTGCAAACTGGGGTCGCCCGCAATCGGCTGCGCGGCGAGTTTCTGCGGCGGATATTGCGTGAACCAAAGCTCTGCGTTGAAAAAATATTGACCGCGCAGTTGGTTGGAAACTCCGAACGGCGGTAGGTTGGCGACGCTAATCGTGCCGCCGTCTTGCGTGCCCGCACCGTTGCCGCGCGCGGCGAGACGCATCTGCGCCCGCTGACGACCCTGGCCGGCCATGTCTTTGTCCATCAGTTGCGCCGTGGGTTGCGCCATCATGTTGTCGGTCGCTTCTGATTTCGCAACAACGGCATCGGCCTTCACCATTTCATCAGCCCGGAACAAGCGATTCAAAAATCCCTTTCTTGCGAGCAGCGTCGTGGTGTTCAACCACGCGTCCCCCACCGGCCAGCCTTTCACATTCGGCGGTGCGAACAAATCTTGTCCGAGCTGCCGCAGAATCACGGCAAAAGGTGCCGGGTCTTCCACCGCAAAGCGAAACTGTCGCAGCGACCCAACAACCAAATCGACCGGCGACTTCACCAGCACACCGCGATTGGCGGTCGCCCAAAACGGCTCAGACAAAAACATCGCTCGCAACAGCGGTTTCATCTCGTAATTTGCTGCGCGCCATGTGGAGGCCAACTGCGCAACCTGTGCCGCGTCGGGCTCAGGAGACACAAATTCGCGCCACAGTTTGCTCACGATAAATTCACTGGTCGCAGGCTGTTGAAGCAGCAATGTCACGATGTCGTCACCATTGAATTTGCCCTCGCGACCGAACACCGTTTTGCTGCCATCATCATGCGCCGCACGGCGAAAGCGAAATTCGCCCGCGTCTGCGTCAATGCTCCAGCCGGTGAAGGCGCGCGCGACCTCCTTGATGTCTTGCTCGCTGTAATGGCCTTCGCCGAGCGTGAACAGCTCCATCACTTCACGCGCAAAATTTTCGTTCGGTGCGCCTTTGCGGTTCTGTGCGCCATCGAGATAAATCAGCATCGCCGGGTCTTTCGACACCGCGCGCAGCAGTGCGCCAAAGTTGCCCATGGCGTAGTTACGCAGCATCACGTTCTGCCTGTACATCAGGCTCGCGGAGCGCACTTTTTGTTGCGACGTGGCAAAGTGGTTGTGCCAAAACAGCGTAAGCTTCTCGGTCAACGGTGAGGCCGTCGACAACATCTCGGCTACCCACCAAGTGCGAATCTCGAGCCCTCGCTCAACCAGCTCGCGGCGGTTGGCCTGCTGGCGCTGTTCGACTGTCATGTCGGGCTTGTAGACGCGCTCGTACTTTGCAGTCCAAGATGGCGCGGGGTAGGCGGCGGCACGGCGGGTCTCGCTCAGCAATCGATCCACCGCCTGCTCACGCGTGAGCTTGGCGTAATCATCAATCTCGTTGGTTTGCGCGGCAAAACTGGTGCGGTTCAACAGGTGGCGAGCTTCGTCAAAACCCATCGGCGCGACCGTTGTCGGTTGCGCGGACGCGGTGGCCACCACCAGCAAAAGCGCAACGATGCGCACTAACAACCACCAAAAAGTGGCCACGACTGATTGAGTGCGTTGTTGTTGCATGATGTCCTTCATAGGCGAGAAAAGCGCTGGGCTAGTCTTTGTTGCATGGATACGTTTCCAACGCCACAGCTTAGTCGCTCGTGGACGATTCTGAGCGTTAGCGGCCCGATGGTTTGTAAACACTTGTTACCCATCGCTGCGAGCCGCAGACATGGCCACGTGCGCCCGACGCGGGCCGCGTGTCGTCAGATTGAGACGACTGTTTCTCTTAAAAATCAACGGCTTGCGTTCAGCGTTGCCGACGCGTGTCTCGGTGTTGCGACAGATCGACCGTGATTTCGCTGGTTTATCGCGCTTTTCACGATGTGCCGCGACTCAATGTCACATAAGTCCTTGAAACTACGTCTATTAATGTGAATGGCACGGAAGCCGCTAACACCGCATGTCGAAATGAGGTTTGCTATGGATATGTTTTCACCCAGCGTTTATGAGTTCGCTCACAACCGAGTTCAGGAGCCCGTTGTTCCCGCATCCGGCGCTCAAGCCGAAGACGGCGAGTGCAAGGCGCTTCGAGAGCTCGCGGCACTAGGTGATCGTGTATCAGCGGCGCGCCTTATTGTCTGACCACGCGGGGGTGTTTTCCTCCCCCGGTCGCCCCCGCGTGTATTTCTCGTGATCCCCTTAAGCCCGCCTGTGCGGGCTTTTTTTACGCCCGAGTGCGCTTTATGCGGACTTTTTTTGCGCCAAAAAAAGCCTGCATCAAGCAGGCTTTTTTACTGTCTCTGATTAGAGAATCGGTTCGCGATCACTCCGCCAAAATAAACGTGACCTTCATGTTCACGCGATATTCAACGATCTTGCCATCTTTGATGATCACCTTCTGATCTTGCACCCACGCGCCCTCAACGTGCTTGAGCGTCTCGCAGGCGCGAGCGACGCCGACATTGAGTGCGTCCTCAAAACTCTTGTTTGATGACGCGGTAATTTCTGTGACACGGGCTACAGCCATAAATCCTCCTGATTGATGAGAAAACTAAATAGAAAACTGGATGACGCGCGCGCCTTAGCGCACGCCTCATTTGTACAACTAGGCTCGCGCCATGTCTGTCAGCGGAGACGCCGCGCGCGATGATGCTGCAACAAGAAGATGTTTCTGAGCGGGCGGACTGGATGGCTGACGTAGGCGCGGCGAAAGCCGCGAAAGGCTGAAGCGACAAGTGGTCAGGTTCGTCACGTCGGCTGCTTGGGTCGCGGCCACGGCCGCTCAAACAAGGCTACAGCCCGAACAACGCATCCACGCGCACAAAGCCGACCTGCCCGTCGCGATGGCGCACCTGTGCCCATGCACCGGTGTTCGGTGGCTGCGGTGCGACGAGTGTTAGCAGCACGCCAGTCTCCGCGCGAAACACGATGGGGCTATTCATGTCCGGCGCGGCGAGCGCGTCGGCCACGGGCGACTTGATCTGCACGTTGGTGCGATCAGTCAACGCTTTTTTCTCAACCCAAGCGAGCGCACCCTGCGCGTCGCGCACTTTGAGCCAGCCTTCGATCTGCACCACCACCTCAACCGGCGTGCCGCGCGAATACAAATACTGCTTGGTGGCCTTAGCGGACGGGCCTTCGAAGGCGATGGTTGCGTCCGCGCTGGTCTGACGAAAATCCGCGTGCGCTGCTCCCGTAACCATGCTCAACGCAATTGCGGCGAGAAGGGCGGGCGGACGAAGTGTGGACACGCAAAATTTCATGCAACGCTCTTGATCTAGATTACTGCTTGGTTGCAGCGGCTTGCTCAAGCTGCTGCTGCACCCGCGCTTGATAGATCGCTTCAAAGTTAATAGGTTGCAAATAGATGGCCGGATAGCTCATGCGCTGCACGGCGTCCGAGATCAGCTCGCGAACGTAGGGGAACACGATGTTCGCGCAATGAATCGACAGCAATGGCTGCAATTCAGGCTCAGGAATGTTGCGGATTTGGAAAATTCCGCCCATCGCGGCTTCGACCAAAAACATGGTTTTGTCGGCAATCGTGGCGGTCACAGTGACCTTGACGATAACGGTATGAAAACCGTCTTCGATGCTGCTATTGGTTTGCTCCAAGCCGATCTCAACGCTTGGCGACTCGCGCCACAGGTAGCTTTGCGGCGCGTTCGGATTTTCGACCGACAGGTCTTTCAAATAAATCTTTTCAATGGAAAAGTGTGGCGCGTTCGGGTCTTGTTGTTCGGTAGGGGCGTCAGCCATGAGATGCTCTTGAAAGGTTTCAGAAATTTGGGTTCAACCCAAGATTTTAGCTGGGCCGGTGGACGACCCGGGCGGGATTAAGCCGCCAGCAACACGTCGAGCCCGCCCGCGCGATCCAGCGCCGCGAGGTCGTCAAAACCGCCCACATGCGTGTCGCCGATATAAATCTGCGGCACCGTGCGGCGACCGGTTTTGGCAATCATTTCCGCGCGTTGCTCGGGCAGCAAATCGATACGAATTTTTTCAATGTCAGCCACGCCTTTCGCCTTGAGCAAGCGTTCTGCCTGAATGCAATAGGGGCAGACGGCTGTCGAATACATCAATACTTTAGCCATTGGGCTCTCCTATAAATTCATTGTTCGGGCTAACTGCGGCGTTGCCCGGTGCCAACGCGTTGCGCGCGCAACAGAATCCTCACGTGACCTGCGCGTACATTCCGGTTGCTGCGCGCCGTGCGCCTTGCATTTCATCCCGAAAAATGAATTTCTAGAAGCGCCCATATAGACCTAAACTTTTTCCACCGGCAAACCCGCTTCAGACCACGCCTTGAAGCCGCCGGTCAGGCTATAGAGCTGGGTGAAGCCCGCTGCTTTCAAGTCGCTGCCCGCCATCGTTGCGCGCTGGCCGCGAGCGTCATACACCACGATGGGCTTGGCTTTATCCATCTTAAGCGTCGCCACGCGCTCTTTTAATTGCGACAGCGGCACATGCACCGAGCCAATAATCTTCGTGCCCGCCGTGTCTTTCGTTTCGCGAATGTCCAACACGGTGGCGTCTTCGCGGTTCAAGAGCTGCGTCAAGCGCACATTGCCCACCTCAGCCATGCCCGAGATGCGGCGCTGAATCAAGGGGTAAATCAGCATCGTGCCCGACATGAGCATGATCAGGACGAGCATCCAGTTGGTGTATAAAAATTGCATGGAATTTGGTTGTAAGTGACGTGGAACGGTTGGATCGCGCGTAGCACGCCGAAAATCCCCGGAAGCCTAGAATTTTAGGGCTTAGCCACAATTTGCCAGAGATATGACCGCCCAGACCGCCCCACCCGTTCGCCCCATTGTCCTCATCATCCTCGACGGCGTCGGCTATCGAGAGGCGGCACCAGACAACGCGTTCACGCTAGCAAAAAAGCCGGTGTGGGACGCACTCTGGCGCGACTGCCCGCATGGACTCATCAACGCATCGGAAGAATTCGTCGGCCTGCCGCAAGGGCAATTCGGCAATTCAGAGGTGGGGCACCTGAATTTGGGCGCAGGACGCGTGGTGTATCAAGATTTAACGCGCGTCGATCACGCCATTGAGACGGGCGAATTTACGACCAACGCCGCGCTGGTTGGCGCATGCGATGCGGCGGTGAAATCGGGCGGCAAGCTGCACATCCTAGGTCTGCTGTCACCCGGTGGCGTCCACGCACACGAGCGGCACATTCAAGCGATGGTGCGCCTAGCTGCGAGCCGTAACGTCCCGCACATCGCCATTCACGCATTCCTCGATGGTCGCGACACGCCACCGCGCAGCGCCGCCGCATCCATCGCCGCAATGGAGGCCGTATGCAAAGAGACCGGCGCAAAGATCGCCACCATTGCCGGCCGCTTCTTCGCGATGGATCGTGACAAGCGCTGGGAGCGCGTCGCGCCCGCGTATCACGCGATGGTTGAGGCCACCGCCGAGCACTTTGCCGACAGCGCAATCGGCGCGCTGGACGCGGCCTACGCGCGCGGAGAAAATGATGAATTAGTTGTGCCCACCATCATCGGTCACGGCGCGCCGATGAAGGACGGTGACGCCGTCGTGTTCATGAACTTTCGCGCCGACCGCGCGCGCGAAATCACCAGCGCCCTCACCGACCCCGCGTTCACTGGCTTCGAGCGACGCATGCCCAAGCTCAGCGATTTCGTCTGCCTGTCGTACTACGGCGACGCCTATGCCGCGCTGCCCACCGCGTTCAGAAACGATGCCATCATCAACGGCCTCGGTGAAGTGTTGGCAGCACACGGCCTCAAACAATTGCGCATCGCCGAGACCGAAAAGTACGCCCACGTCACGTACTTTTTCTCGGGCGGGAGGGAGCTTCCGTACGCAGGCGAAGACCGCATCATGGTGCCCTCCCCGAAAGTCGAAACCTACGACCTGCAACCGGAAATGAGCGCGCCAGAAGTCACCAGCAAACTGGTCGCCGCCATCGAATCCAAACAGTACGCCGCGATCATCTGCAACTACGCCAACGGCGACATGGTCGGCCACACCGGCATCCTTCCCGCCGCGATCAAAGCAGTCGAAGCACTAGACGTAGCGCTGGCCCGCGTGATCGCCGCAGCGAAAGCGACGGGCGCGCAAGTGCTAATCACTGCCGACCACGGCAACTGCGAACGAATGTTCGACCCCATCGCGCATCAAGCGCACACGCAACACACGACGGACAAAGTGCCACTGGTCTACGTCGGCACTGACGCAGTTCGCGTGCGTGAGGGCGGTGCGTTGCGGGACGTTGCGCCGACGATGCTTACGATGATGGGGGTGGTGGTGCCGGTGGAGATGACTGGGACGTCGCTGCTGGTGTAAGTCCCCTCTCCCCTCGCGGGAGAGGGCTAGGGTGAGGGGGCGGGGGTTCGGATGAACGCCGATCATCCCGCTCATGCCGCGGGGGCAGTTACCTTTTTTGCTTCGCCAAAAAAAGTTAACCCAAAAAAGGCGACCCCGACGATTGGCCTGATCCTGCGATGCTCAGAAAAAAGCGGAACGGCCCGAAACTCGCTGCGCTCAAACAGCGGGCCGTTCAGATCGCTTTTTTCTTCCGCTTCTCGGGGCCAATCAACGGGGACCCGTCGGGCGGATATTTGATCGCTTCGCGATTAGGACTACGAGGGCTCGGTCGCGAGCACCTGCGCCGCGTTGCACTCGTTGTTATATTGGGGCTCGACGTGTAGAACGGGCTGGGTTGCGCAAGTCGACGATAGGCGGCCAGGCACCACAGCTGGCGCGCCGACATCGAAACTCGGCGCAGGCTGCTAGTCGCGCCAACCCAAGATCAATATGAAGGGGAAGAATATATGGAGCTTTTTCTCGGGTGGTTGATCTTATCTGTTGGTGTTGGCTGCTTGGCGAACGCACGCGGGCGGAGTGGGTTCGGTTTCTTTCTGGTGTCCGCGTTGTTGTCGCCGCTGATCGGGCTCATTATTGTCTTGGTAGTTCGAAACCCAAAAGAAGAAGAACAGCAGCAAAACGTCCGCCGCCAAGAGCACGAACGGCAACTCGAATCCATACGAGCAATTGCCACTCCGCGTTCGCCCGATTTGGTGGTGCGCGCTCCACCAACTGTGCCTACGATGTCTGTTGCCGACGAGATTCAAAAATTGGCCACCCTGCGAGATCGCCGATTACTGACCGATTCAGAGTTTCAAGTACAGAAGTCGCGGCTACTGGGTTCGAGCGAGCCGGCGACGACAGTCGGACAACCTGTGGCAAGCGTCCTCCATTTGAAGGAATTGGAGGGTACCTGCCCAAACTGTGACGCAAGTATTCCATGCAACAGCCCAACTTGTCCGGATTGCAAGGCGGACTTTGGCCCGGGTTCAGCGTTGTTCGTAAAGCCACTGCAACCTGCGCAACAAGTCTGAATCCCAATAATTTCATCGCGCAGCGATCAAATATCGGCTCGACGGGTCTCCGTTGATTGGCCCCGAGAAGCGGAGGAAAAAAGCGATCAGAACGGCCCGCTGCAAGAGCTGCGCGAGTTTCGGGCTGTTCCGCTTTTTTCTGAGCATCGCAGGATCAGGCCAATCGTCGGGGTCGCCTTTTTTGGGTTACCTTTTTTGGCGAAGCAAAAAA
>JAYSRA010000148.1:0-19981 GCA_043721275.1 Burkholderiales bacterium | reverse complement strand
GAACAGGGGCTTACAGCTTGGTGCCTGCTGTTTTAACCGGACACTAGTGCGAATATTGCCGTTAGCCCAAGCGAAATGGCGCTCGTAGCGAAAAGCTGCCTGAACTATCGTTTGATACGCACTAACGCTCCAGCGCCGCCGTGATAGCACCGCGCGCCCATTGATCCCCGTCCTGATTCCATTTGCGTTCAACGATGCGGTCGGGTTTGAGCGGCTGGCCTGAGTGGACGATACCGTCCGAGTTGGTCGATAACGTTGCCGCAACCGTGAAGCTTCCTACGCGCGACACTATTTTTGAATCGTCTTCAACGCTTGTCGCGGGTTGGCCGTCGGCATCAAAACCAAAGTGAATCTTTAATCGCGAAAAAGTGGTGTCTGCCGAGTCTGGCAATCCCACAATGCGAGCGTCGAGCTTGTACTTGAGGTTGCGTGCGAACTCGACGCAGGAGGATATGCAAAACGGATCGACAATCACGCTCACGCGTCCGCTGAAGCCATGCGCGCGCGGTTCGTGTTTTGCCGTCAGGCAGGTAGCGTCATCGTTGGGGCAAAACATGGGGAACGGCGGCAACCATTCACCTTCAGCGATTTTCGCGAACGAACCCTGCTGCTTAAGTTTGTCGACGAAATCAGCAAACGTATTGGCCTTCCAGAACAGCGCTTGCCTGGTTACGGGGTGGTCGAATTCACGCACTTTCTTGAAACGAACAAATGACGATTGGAACGGTTTGACGAACAGCAGTTGATACCAGGGAACCGCGCTTTCGCCGCCGCCGTTGCCCGCGATGTCAACGATCAAGTGCTTAATGTTGGGTGCGTTTTTTTTCCAATATTCGTCATAGAAAGCCGCCGTTTCTTCTGCAACGGTTTTATGTTGCCCCGCCTTGGCGTCGCGGGTTTGCGCTTGCTCGCTAAAGAACGACGGGATGCGCCAAATTTGCGTTCCGGCTAACGCAGGATGTTCAAAAACGCACACCATGCTACCCGCCCAGGCAAGCTGAAAACCGTCAGGAACGCGAGGCACCGCAGCGTCGCAAAATTTGGGGGGTACTGATGCAGGTACTGCTAGGGACAACGGCGCCACCACGTCTGGGGCGATAGTGAATCGAATGGTTTCGCCCTTTTCGCCTTGCCTGAGCAACTCGACAACGAGTGGTGTGTCAGGACGCCAGAAAAGATAGCCACGCGCCAAATTTCGATGAAACTCCATTGGGCATTGCGCAGCTAGCGGTTGCTTGCAAAAAATCTCGTTCTCGCGCAGCCATTCAGACGCTGGGCGGCCGTTAATCGCGACAACGACATCGCCCAGCATTGGCCTCCGGTCGGGAGCCACCTGCAAACCGGCCCACTTCTCATCTACCCACGATATCCGCAACGTCGGACGGGTTACGCCCGGCTTCACGACATCGGCGCGAATGACCACCGGCAACCATCGATCTCCTTGCATCCATGGTGCGCGGTATGCGTCAACGATACTCGTGCCTGCATGAAAATTTGGATACGTTCCGCGCAGTCGATGAAATACATAACCGAAGTCGGTCAACGTTACCGCCGACGCTGCTTCTTGACGTAGTCGTGTGACTGTTTCGCGCCACGATTCTGGCCTAGTGTGACGAATGACCAATCCATCGCCATCAAGTCGTTCAATTTCGGCGACCACGCGATCAAATAGCGCTACCCGCTGTTGCGTGGTGAGTGGTGGCTGGGTCGAGACGAGCGAGCTTGCGGTGTCAGCAATAGCCAACGCAGAAACAAACCCCAAGGCTGCGTAAAGAAGAACAATCAGTTTCACAAAAAAATGCTTTCAAACACATTACTTGCGTGATTGTCCGTCAATTCTGCCGAAATTCTCATTGCGCGCGATGACGTCGAAACTAGAATCAGGTAATGCTCGTTGTCTCCGGTTTAACCAAGCGCCACCCGAATGCGCCACGTCCTATTTTTCGGGATCTCAATTTTTCTGTTTCTGCTGGACACATTGTGGCGTTGGTGGGGGAATCCGGCGTTGGCAAAAGCACGTTGTTGAACTGCATTGCTGGGCTTGAAACGGCTGAGGCGGGCAGCGTACAAATCGATTCGCACAATATGATGGCGCTCGCAGAGGCCGAGCGGGCGCGGCTTCGCGCGGCGAGCATCGGTTTTGTGTTTCAGGCGTTTCACGTGTTGCCGACGTTAACCGTTGCGCAAAATATTGCGGTACCGCTGTTGCTTACGCGAGTGCCGGTGGCCGAACATGCGGCGCGTATTGGTGCGTTGCTTGATCGCGTGGGGCTTGCTGATTTTGCCGCGCGTTGGCCTGCGTCGTTGTCCGGCGGCGAGTTGCAACGGGTGGCGATTGCGCGGGCTTTGGTGCACAAACCGCACCTGATTTTGGCCGATGAGCCGACCGGCAATCTTGATCCGCGCACCGCGAACGAAGTGCTGTCGTTGCTGCTGGAGCGTTGTCGTGAGCAGAACACCGCCGCACTGATCGTGACCCATTCGGCGCAGGTTGCAGCGCGGTGTGACCGCACGTTGACGCTGACGCCTGAGGGGTTGCAAGGGTGACGGCATGACCCTCGCCTTCTGGCTCATCAAAGCACAGTTTCAGACGCGCTTTACGGCAACGTTATTGTCGATGCTGGCCATCGCGTTGGGCGTGGCGCTGGGCTTTGCCATTGATCTCATCAACACCGCTGCGCTCAACGATTTTTCGCGTGCGATGAAGAGCGTGCAAGGCGAGCCCGATGCCGTGATCGCGCCGCGTGACAGCGCCGCCAACGTGCCGTTGAACGTGGTGAATCTCATCGCGCGCGACCCGGCGGTGCTGGTGGTGGCACCGGTGATTGAAGTGCGTGTGCGCATCGATAATGAATCGGCCACGGTGCGTTTGATCGGCCTTGATGTGCTCACCGCGCCCACCGTAATGCCTGATGTGTTGCCGCGTCAAAACGCCGAAGTGCCGGGAAATATGTTTGACGATGGCGTGTATCTTTCGCGCGCGTTGGCTAAGCGCTTGCAGCGCAAGGCGGGCGACGCAGTCACCCTCACGCGCGGTGACGCTACGTGGCGCACGCGCATTGCGGGGGACGTGCCCGCAGCGCGCGGCGACGACTTGATTGCGGTGGCCGATATTGCGTGGGTGCAGGCGCAATTTGGGCCGGTGGACGCGGTGAGTGAGGCGCGCATTCGGCTGTCTGCAAACACCGATCTTGCATCGTGGCGCAAGGCCGCATCAGCCATGCTGCCGTCCGGTTTAATCATCAAGGGTGCCGCCGACGAAGGTGCGCGCGTTTCCAATTTGTCGCGCGCGTATCGCGTTAATTTGAACGTGCTCGCGCTGGTGGCGTTGCTCACCGGCGGCTTCCTCGTGTTTGCCACGCAGTTGACGGCGGTGGCGCAACGCTCAACGCAGTTCGCGCTGCTCGGCGTGCTCGGGCTCACCCCGATACAGCGCATGGCGCAGGTGTTGATTGAAGCGATCGCCATCGGCATTCCGGGCTCGGCATTGGGCTTGGCGCTGGGCTACGCGCTGGCGTTCGCGTTCACGCGACTCCTCGGTGGTGATTTGGGCGGTGGCTACTTTTCTGGCAGCGCGCCGACCATTGTCGCGACGCCGTTATCGATGCTGATTTTCTTCACGCTCGGCTGCGCGGCAAGCCTCGTGGGCGCGGCGTATCCAGCGTGGCTTAACCGCACGCAACCGCTCGCCGCGGCGCTCAAAACCGGCTTTGCGCATCAACCGCCACAAGCACACACGCGACGCGGCGTGCTGCTAATTGCATTATTGTTAGTCGCTGTTGCATTGTCGCAAGCGCCCGCCATTGCCGGATTGCCATTTGCGGGTTATGCGGCGATTGCGCTGGTGCTCGCAGCGGGCATCGTGGCTGCGCCGCTCGCTACCCATGCGCTGTTCGGGCACATGTCCCGCTACAACTTGCCGCCTGCGTTGCGCATCGCGGTGCAAAGCGTGGCGCAGGCACCGCTGATGGCGCAAGTCGCCGCCAGCGGGTTGATCGTGAGCTTTGCGTTGACCGTGAGCATGGTGATTATGGTGTCGAGTTTTCGCGTGGCGGTTGACACGTGGCTCGACGAGGTGCTGCCCGCGCCGTTTTATGCGCGCAGCAAAGCCACGCCGTTGCCGCAAGCAGCGCTTGATGCGTTAACGCGGCTAGATGCGCCGTTTGCCAAGAGCGAGAGCGCGGCGTTCTCAAACCTCACGCTCGACCCATCGCTGCCTGCGGTGGCGTTGCTGGTGCGTGAGCTGGACCGCGCTAATCCGGGTGCGCGATTACCGTTTACCGGCCCGGTGATTGCCGCGCCCGCCAGCGAAACGGTGGTGTGGGTGAGCGAGCCGATGGCCGAGCTGTACCGCCTCGCGCCGGGGCAGCAATTGCGCTTGCCGCTGCTCGGACGCGACACGAATGTGTTCATCGGCGGCGTGTGGCGCGACTATGCGCGGCAGTTTGGCTCGGTGGTTATTAGTCGCGGCGATTACGAAAAATTGGGGGGACGTTTTGAGCCGACCGACCTCGCGTTGTGGCCTCTGCAAGGGCAAGAAGCTGCGGCGAAAAATTGGCTCGCGGATTACGTTAAAAAGTTCGCACTTGAGTTCTCCGAGAGCGCGGAAATTCGTCGCTTGTCGCTGTCAATTTTCGACAAAAGTTTTGCTGTGACTTACGCGCTCGAAGCCGCCGCGATGATGATTGGTTTGTTCGGTTTGGCGGTGACCTTGGCGGCGAGCGTGTGGCTGCGCGCGCGTGAGTTAGCCACGCTCAGCGCGCTTGGTTTTGACCGCGCGATGCTCACCCGAGCGGTGATGTTTGAAGGCCTGATGATCGCTGTGATCGGCTTGGCGCTTGGCTTGGCATGCGGCGTGGCGATTGGTGCGTTGTTAACCCACGTGGTGAATCCACAAGCGTTTCACTGGCGCATGCAGCTGCACATACCGTGGTGGGTGGTGCTGACGGGCGCGCTGCTCACGCTACTCGCGGGCTTGGTCGCCAGCCGTTTTGCAGCAAGGCAAACCACGCTACTGCCAGCGGCGCAAGTGCTGGGGAGCGTGCAGTGAAACGCCGCGCCTTCATGCTCTCCTGCCTGCTCTCCGCCATCGCGGATGCAACACCGCAGTACGCAAAAGTGTTGCGTGGCTTAGTGCTGCGATTTCCGCGTGATCACGGCGCGCATCCGGACTTTCGCACCGAGTGGTGGTACGTCACGGGTGCGCTGGATGTGCCGCGCAAAGACATCGGATTTCAGCTCACTTTTTTTCGCGTGCGAACCGGCTTTGCCGAGGCGCTCGCCTCTCCGATTGCTGCCAGCCAAATCTTGTTTGCGCACGCGGCTGTGACGTTACCGAATGACAAACTGCTGCACGCAGATCGTGCGGGTCGCGCGAACCTCGGTGCTGGATTTTCGACCACTGATTGTGACGTGCGCATTGGTGCGTGGCAGATGCAACGCGGCGCGGCGGATGTGTTCGTACTCAGGGCACAAGACGCACAGTTTGCGTTTGATTTAACGCTCACACCCACGCAGCCCAAAATGCTTCAGGGTGACGCGGGTTTTTCTCAGAAAGGCGCGCGCGCCGAGCAAGCGAGCTATTACGTGACGTGGCCGCAATTGCAGGTCGACGGCAACATCGTGCTCGACGGCAAATCGCAGGCCGCGCGTGGCAAAGCGTGGTTCGATCATGAATGGTCGAGCGAGGTGTTGGGCGAAGCGGATGTCGGTTGGGATTGGCTCGGCATCAATCTCGACGACGGCGGCGCGTTGATGGCGTTTCGCATTCGTGACGCCGCAGGCGCGACCGTGTTCACCCACGCGACCTTGCGCGATGCGGCTGGACGCACGCAAAGTTGGAGCGGCAATGCGGTGCAGTTCATGTCAAAGCGCACATGGCGATCAGCACGCGGCACCGCGTATCCGGTGGAGACTGAATTGCGTTTTGGCGCGCACATCATTCATACAAAACCGGCGCTGGACGATCAGGAATTGTCCACTCGCCGCCCTGCACCTGTGACCTACTGGGAAGGCTTGGTGCGGGTTGACGGCACGCTCACCGGGCGCGGTTATTTGGAGCTCACGGGATACGCCGGAAAGATCGTGATGTAGGGCTCGCGCCGCATCAAAATCCGCAAATTTTGCGTAATAGCTTTTGATGCAAACGCCCATTTCACCTGGGCATAGCGCATAAAACGCTGTTTATCGACTAAAGCCTTAAACCGCCTTCAGCCCACGTATAACCGGGCGTTCAGCCAAAAGCTGTAACGAACGAATTACCGCAAAAGCACGTTTGCCGCGCCACCGATTTCGGCGGCGCGGCGTTACCGTTTTATGGCAACACCAGCTTGCAGCTATCGGTGAGATAGGTGCGAATCGCCGTCCAGTCGCCGCGTGTTGGCGTGCCCGTGCCGAGCGCACCATCGGTGACTGACGTGCCGGTGAAGCCGAACATGGCGCGCAACAACAGCAAGCCATCGGTTTGCGCTTCGCTGGCGTTGTTGCCATCGATATCGAGTCGTTTGGCATCGACCAAACGCTGCAACACCGTTTCGATTTTCGCGGGATCAATGCGCAGCGCGGTCGGTGAACCGAGCACACCGCTAACCAACGTGGTGCCGCGCAAGCCAAGCAGGTAGCGCACCACGAGCAAGCCATCGGTGCCTGCTTGCACTTTGCTGTCAACGTCGATATCAAGCCCGCAGCCTGCGCCTTGTGTGTCGAGCTGGCCGCGAATTTCTCCGCCGGGGAACGCACTGGTGTGCAGGTTGTAATACCAAAGGCCGTTCAAGATGTCCGCCTCGTCGGCTTCGAGGTAGGTCACCGTGCCGCTGTTCGGACTGGCCGTGAGGTCAATCCGCACCGAGCTGTTCACGCCGCGCGCTGCCGGTCCGTGGAAATGCGCGATGGTGAAGGTGCCCACGAGATCGCTGTAGCTCATCGCGTAAGTAAGCGTATTGGCAACGGTGTTGACCACCACGGTGCCGCTGCCGATGGCCGGTGTGGCCGCGCGCGGCACTTGCTGCACGCCCTCAAGCACCACGTTAATCGTGATCAGTTTGACAAACGTTGCCGTGATGCTTGACGCCGCATTCACGGTGACCACACAGGTGGCGGTGCCGGTGCAACTCGCGCTGCCGGTGCCTAAGCTCCACCCCGCAAATGCTGAGCCCGTGGCGGGCGCTGCGGTGAGCGTGACCACCGTGCCGCCCAAATAGATTTCGTCGCAATCAACGCCGCAATTGATGCCCGCAGGCGTGCTCGTGACCGTGCCCGTTCCAGCGCCCGATTTGGCCACTGAGAACGCGTAGGGCGCCGGATTGACCGTGTGCGTGAATACCGCTGACGTGGAGGCCGTGTTGCCCGCGTCGCCCGCGTATTCAGCCGTGATTGAGCGTGCGCCGACCGGCAGCGCGTTGCTGGTGCAGGTGGCGGAGCCGCTGGCAACCGGCACCGTGCTGCACCCGGCAATCACCGTGGTGCCATCCTTGAACGCCACCGTGCCGGTGGGCGCGCTGCCCGTGACGGTGGCGGTGAAGGTGACCGACAGGCCAAAGGTTGAGCTCGCCGGGCCGGTAAGCACGGTCGTCGAAGGCCCAAACGGCGTGGTCAACGGCGCGGGCGCTGAAGGGGCGCTGGTGCCGGTGGCGTTTTGCGCGGTAACGGTGCACAAATAGCCCACGCCGTTGGTCAAACCAGTCACCACGAGCGGCGACGTTGCGCCCGATGTTGACGCTGCGCCACAGGTAGCGGTGTAGAGAAAAATGGCCGAGCCACCGTTGGCCGCAGGTGGGTTAAAGCTCACCGTGATCTGCGTGTTTCCAGCCACAGCAGTGACGCCAATGGGGCCGTCAGGTACCGAGCTCGGAGTGCGCAAACCTACCGCGGCTTGTGCGTTGAGAAAGCCGTAACCGGTCAACGGCGAATAGCCACGACCGATGTTGTTAACGAACGTGCCGCTGGCGATGCTGCCGTCAGCCATCGTCACCGTGACCGTCACGCCACCCGGATTGATGGTGCCTTCCGGGATCGACACGTTGGCACCGAATAGATCGGCTGAGTTGCCGCCAGCGGCGGGAAGCCCCGCCCCCAGCGCCGAGATAACGTATTCGTCGCGATCAATATTGAAACCAAATGATCTGCCGTTGCTGAAACTGGTGGGCGCAAAAGTCAAACCGAGCGCGAACGACTGGCCCGCTGCCGCCGGTGCCGCGGGTGTAGCGCCTAACGCTGCCGTGATGTCGCTCGCAACTAAACCGCTCAGCGTACCCAACGTGAAGGGCACACCTCCGGTGGCCAACGTGCGACCATCAAACACCAAGCCCGGCTGAGCAGTTGCGCTCGCCTCACTGCCGCCCGTGGTGTTGCCGTTCGCGCCGTTCAACGCAATGGATGCCACCGAGCCCGTGCCCGCGTAGCTGACTTTGAACACATTCGGATCTATCAGTGGCAGCGCCGCAGTCGCGACACTTGAGTTAGTCGCATTAGCGTCTAAGGTGATGGTGAGCGTACCGCCGACGGTGTTGATGACGGCCTCTGAGTGATACGGATCGAGATCGTTGGGCATCGTGCTGCCGGTCAAAATCGCTTTCATTTGCGTCACTGTTAATGAGCCTGGTCCGCCTTTAGCCTGAAGCACTAATGCGGCAACCGCGGCGGCGTTAGGTGCGGCAGCGCTGGTGCCAAAAAAGTTGGCGAAGATATCCGCGTCGCTCTGCGAGTCGCCGCCGAAGAACGTAGTGTTGGCACCGTCCATCGCGGCCACCGACGGCTGCTGGCGAATCTCGGGTGTGAGCAGTCGGTTGCCGTTGGCGTCAAAAACAATTGTCACTGGCCCCGGTGAGGTGAAGCTCTCGGGAATGTACGGGCGAAACGCGCTGAACGCGGCGACGCCAAAGCCGTTGGCTGCGCTGTTGTGCCCATAGGTCACCGGGTATTGATAACTGATGTACTCGTCAGGGCGCACGCTAGGTATGTTGTTTCCGCCGTCAAAGATGACGTAGCGCAGGCGTTTGGCAAGCGTGCCCACGCTTCGCGCGATCACCATTTGCACGGTGCTTTGTCCCACCGGAATGGGAACGCCGCCGGTAATTACAACTGGGCGATTGGTGCCGAATGCATTTGAGGCAACGGCAGAAATGAAGGCACCGTTGTCCGCGCGAAAAAACAGCAGGTTGTATTCGGTGGTCACGCCGACCGCGCTGCCGGCAAAGGCGGTGAGCGTGAAGTCACCGATCAAACCGGCGAACGCTTTCAGCGTGACTTTGTAATTGCCGGTTAGCGTCGGCGTGAAAAACACCGTTTCATCGGTGCCGGTGTCCTGCTCGTTAATCACCACCACGTTGGCAGGATCGGTAATGGACAGGATCGCGTCGTAGGCGCTTGCGCTAGCAGCAGCGACGACAATTCGCGTGGGCACACCGGCCACCAACGGTATCAAGTATTCAAGCGTTGCAGTCGAAGCCGGATCGGTGAAAGTACCCGCCACGGTGAACGTTTGCGTGCCCGGCGTTACTTTGTCGAACGGATCGTCCCACTGAAACACTAAATTCGCGTTGCTTGATCCGGTTCCGGAATTTCGCCGAAGTGTTTGCGCAATATCCTGCGTGCCGTCAGTGCGAAAGTTATGAAAGCCACCCGCGTAAAGGGCTGCGGGGACGCCCGTTAAGTTGACGTTGCTGCCAACGGTTGGCGTGCCGCCTGGTGCAACTCGGTTGTAGGTGGCTGCATACGCCTGCGTGGAAGGCCGGTTGCCAGCGGAGGAAAAGTAGTGCTTGCCCGCTGCCGTTACGTCATTGACGGCTTGGGCAATGATGCCGTCGGAGAACATCGGTTCATCGGTATAAATAATGTCATCGACGATAACGTCGGCATTGAAACCGGGCACCGCGCGCGGCGACCCAGGCAGCCCAGCGAGCGAGCGAATATTGTCGGCAAAGCCGAGCTGCCCTGTAAACGCGGTGGCAAAGCCCAGGCGCGCCTTTGGAGCAATGTCATGCACCAATTGCAACATCGCGCGACCTTCGTCGGAGCCCGTGCCCGTTGGAATGTCTGCGATCACCACCACCGGCTGCACATTGCCCGCCAGATTACCCACGCCCGGTAGGTCACCTGAGGCCACGTCATTGGCAGCGCGCGCAAGTGTTGAAGCGGGCGGCAATTTGTCATACGTATCGGAGAGCACACCGATGGTGATGCCGGTTCCGTCGACGCCGGGTACGAGGTCTACGCGGTGCTGGATCACACCTTTCTGCGTCACAGCGCCCACATTGGTGACCGGTTGCAACGAGAGCACGACCGATTGCACGCCACGAAGCTTGGCAATGGCGGCAACGTCAGCGATTTGCACGAAGCCGTCGATTACGCCTGCGCGATAGCGAGACGATTCGCCCGCTCGTTCGAACTTACCGCTTTGACTGAGGGCCCGCACCACGGCGGCTAAAGTTTGCGTGCCGTTCAGATGCACGAGCACGCGAAGACGTGCGGCGTCGTCAACCAGGGCGTTGGCCAAATAGTTGGTCGCGGCCTCGGATTGGGGGCCATAGTCAGCTGACTGCGGCAACGCACCGGTCTGCTGCAAATACACGCTGTAGATTACGTCGAGCCCGTTACCCAAATTCGATGGAACCGGCTGCGCGGCGAAAACCGGCATCAGGGCTAGACCCGCAGCAAACGCCGCAAACCAGAAGCGGGCTTTTTTCCGAAACGTGGCGAGGCGCGCCGGCCCGAACGGCGGAATCATTGGACGTAAAACAATGGCCGCATGCGTGTGTTGATGCACGGAAACACTCCCCTGAAATATGAAAACTGACGTTCTGGAATGTGCACCATGCTTTTGACATTCGGCACCACCCATACCAATGTCATACGCTATCACAAATTTTCGGAAAAACCTTGTTTTGCAACCGCGCTTATTGAGATTCAAATGGCAGCGAGCCGAAGAACTACTACCTTTTTAATTTGCTCCCCGGCAGAATCAACTTTCTGGCTTGAGCGCCATTTCACGTGGGCTACACGCTTTAATCAATAATAGTCGACTTCACGCTTTTTAAGCCGTTATCCCTCGTTAAATAGCGCTTTCAAAAGAAAGCTGATGCTTGCTTCGCGCGCAAATTCAGCGGATTTTTCGTGACGTAAAACTGTAAGGAAAATCTCCATTGCGCGTACAAAGCGCTAAAACCATAGTCGGTGCAGTCCCGTAGACTGCTGATGCGGCCTCATGGTCAAAAAGCGCAAATGAAATCAAAAATAGTGTTGTTGGCAGTCATCGCGGCAGCAATCGGGGCATTCTTCTACTTCAACCTCGGTCGCTTTCTGAGCCTTGATGCGTTTAAGGCGCAGCAGGCCACTTTGTCCGCGCTGGTCGCAGAAAATCCCTGGCAAAGCGCGCTGGCATTCTTTGCGGCATACGTTGCGGTTGCCGCGTTATCGCTGCCCGGGGCGGCGCTGATGACGCTGCTCGGTGGCGCAATTTTTGGCTTCAGCACTGGGCTGGTGCTGGTGTCGTTTGCCTCGGCTGTGGGGGCGACGCTCGCGTTTTTGTCTTCGCGTTTTTTGCTGCGCGACTGGGTGCAAAGCAAATTCGGCGAGCGACTAAAACCTATCAACGATGGCGTGGCCAAAGACGGCGCGTTTTATTTATTTGCGCTGCGCGTCGTGCCCCTATTCCCATTTTTCATCGTGAATTTGGTAATGGGGCTGACTTCCATTAAGACTTGGCCGTTTTATTGGGTGAGTCAAATTGGCATGTTGGCAGGCACCGCGGTGTATGTGAACGCGGGAACGCAGCTCGCGCAAATTAGCTCGTTAAAAGATGTGTTGTCGCCCGCAATTTTGGGTTCGTTCGCGCTGCTCGGCATCTTCCCGATCATCGCGAAAAAAATTCTTGATGTACTCAAAGGTAGAAAGGTCTACGCGCGCTTTGCCAGCGTCAAACCGAAGTCGTTTGATCGCAACGTGATCGTCATCGGCGCGGGCTCAGCGGGCCTCGTCACCAGCTACATCGCGGCGGCCGTGAAAGCGAAAGTCACGTTGATCGAAAAGCACAAAATGGGCGGCGATTGCCTCAACACCGGCTGCGTGCCGTCGAAAGCGTTTATCAAATCGGCAAAGCTTTTATCGAACATGAAGCGCGCCGAAGAGTTCGGTTTTAAGAGCGCTAAAGCCGAATGGAATTTTGCTGACGTGATGGAGCGCGTGCAACGCGTGATCCGCGAAGTAGAGCCGCATGATTCGATTGAGCGTTACTCGCAGCTCGGCGTGGAATGCTTGATTGGCAGCGCAAAAATTGTGTCGCCGTGGGCCGTTGAATTCACCGCCGAGAACGGCACCAAACAAACGCTGACCACAAAAAATATCGTGATTAGTGCCGGTGCGCGCCCGTTCGTGCCGCCCATTCCGGGGCTTGCCGAATGCGGCTATCTCACCAGCGACAGCGTGTGGAATTTGCGCGAACTGCCCAAGCGTTTGGTGGTGCTCGGCGGTGGGCCCATTGGCTCGGAGCTCACGCAGTGCTTCGCGCGCTTCGGCTCGCAGGTGTCGCAGGTTGAAATGGCTCCACGCATCCTGGTGCGTGAAGACCCCGAGGTGTCGGAATTGGTTGCCAAGGCGTTTAAAAAAGATGGCGTCGCGGTGCTGACCGGACACAAGGCAAAGCTTGTCATTGTTGAAAACGGCGAGAAAGTGCTCGTGTGCGAACACAACGGTGTCGACGTGCGTTTGCCGTTTGACCATATTTTGGTGGCGGTGGGCCGCACCGCGAACGTGACCGGTTATGGCCTCGAAGAACTTGGCATCGCAACGCGCGCCAACAAAACCATCGAGACCAACGAGTACCTGCAAACGCTGTACCCAAACATTTACGCCTGCGGTGACGTCACCGGCCCGTATCAGTTCACGCACGTGGCCTCGCATCAGGCCTGGTACGCCGCCGTGAACGCCCTGTTTGGTCGTTTCAAAAAGTTCAAGGCGGACTATCGCGTGATTCCGTGGGCAACCTTCACCGAGCCGGAAGTCGCGCGGGTTGGGTTGTCTGAATCGGAAGCCAAGGAAAAAAATATTCCGCATGAAGTCACGGTGTACGGCCTTGATGAGCTTGACCGCGCTATTGCGGACAGCGAAGCGCACGGCTTCGTCAAAGTGATTACGGTGCCGGGCAAGGACACGATCCTTGGCGCGATGATCGTCGGCGACCATGCCGGCGACATCCTGATTGAGTTCGTCACCGCCATGAAATACGGCCTCGGTTTAAACAAAATACTGGGCACCATTCACACCTACCCGACGCTGGGCGAAGCCAATAAGGCTGCCGCTGGCGTGTGGAAACGGAACCATCAACCGGTCAAGCTACTCGAATGGGTGGCCAAGTTTCATGCGTGGGAGCGGAGTTAGTTCAGTCCTACAGTTGGTAGGGTGGGCAACTTGTTGCCCACGCGAGCAAGCAGCAGTGTGGACGCTCCACAGTCACCGCCGACCCGTGGGCAACGAGTTGCCCACCCTACGCAGTACACACCACGACATCAGTACATTGTCACGAAAGAAATCAACGATGAAAAAAATACTACAACTCATTGCGACAACTGCACTACTCGTCGCTTCCTCCGCCTTTGCTCAATTCGATCAATCGCACAAAGCCTTTGACGATCTGCTGAAAAAGCACGTCACCTACATCACCAACGGCAACGCGTCACAGGTTTCGTATGCGGGCTTTTTGAAGGATCGCGCATCGTTGAAGGTGTACCTCGACGCGGTGTCTGCGGTGCCCGAAGCGACTTACAAATCGTGGAACAAGAACCAGCAACTCTCATTCCTCATCAACGCGTACAACGCCTACACGGTCGAGCTGATTCTGACCAAATACCCGAACGTGAAGTCCATTCGCGACATCGGCGGCACCTTCAGCAAACCTTGGTCGCTTAAATTCTTCAACCTATTTGGCAAAGAAACCAATCTCGACAACATTGAGCACGACATGATTCGTGCTGACGGCGTGTTCAACGATCCGCGTATTCACGTGGCGGTGGTGTGCGCGTCAATCGGCTGCCCGATGCTCAGAAACGAAGTGTTCACGGGCGACAAAATTGATGCGCAGCTAGATGACGCGATGACGCGCTTTTTCTCGGATCGGTCGCGCAATCGCTACAGCGCCGAATCGAAAAAACTTGAAGTCACCAAGCTCCTCGATTGGTACAAAAAAGATTTTGTGAAAGGCTACAAAGGCTTCGCGTCGGTTGAATCAACCCTTGCTAAATACGCTGACAAATTAGCCGATGACCCGGCTGCACGCGCGGAAATCAAGGCAGGTAAAGTAGCCATCACGCACCTTGATTACGACTGGAATTTGAACGATAAAAAGTAGAGTGCGTTTTGGATTCCTTCGGTCAAACGGTTTTGCCAAGAACCCATCTGCCTGACTCGCAGGCTGCGGCACAACCGCAGGCGGCGGATCAGCGTATGTTGGGCACAGCCAACCCCGCATCGACCGACCTGATGAAGCCCATCATCCTGATCTTGTTCGCGCAAGAATATGACGAGCTCGCGCTTGCGTCACTTGAGGCAACGCTTGCGCAATACGAGTTTGTGCGCGAGGGCTTTGACCTGTTCACGTTTCCTGAAAACGCACGCCTGCTGTGGTTTGACGTGGAGCGTTTTGTCAGCAAATTGGCGCATAAATATCGCGATCGACAGATTGCCGCGGTCACTTCAACGCAAGAACAATTTGGCGCGCTCACTGCCAGTTTGCTGGCCGTTCGACTCGGTTTGCCGGGCACGCCGCTTAAGGCGTTGCTTACCGCGCAACATAAATACTTAGCGCGACAAATTCATCAAGAAACGCTCGCTGACCATGTGCCGCCGTTTTGTGGGTTTCGTTACGACGCCGACGTATCGAAGGCCATGACCATTGATTATCCGATCTTCGTCAAACCCGTAAAAGCGGCGTTTTCGGTGCTAGCTAAACGTTGCAAAGACGAGGCGGCCTTGCGCGCGCACTTGAAGTTTCGGTTCTGGGAAACGATCATCATTAAACGGCTGACCTCGCCGTTTCGGCGCGTGTCGTCGAAGCATCTGGATTGCGAAATCGATGCCGACTGCTTCATCGCCGAAGGCTGCGTGGACGGCGCGCTGCAAGTGTGCGTGGATGGTTACGCGCACGCAGGCGATGTGCACGTGCTCGGCACGGTGGACTCGGTGATGTACCCGGGCACCACGTCATTCATGCGCTTTGAATACCCATCGCAATTGAGTGCGCAGCACGTTGCGAAGCTTGAGGCCGTTGCCAAGCGCGCGGTAGAAGCTATTGGTTTCACGCACGGGCTGTTCAACGTCGAATTGTTCTTCGACCCGAAGACCGAACGCATTACGCTGATCGAAATAAATCCGCGCATGGCCGGACAGTTTTCTGATTTGTATGAGCGCGTGGATGGCAAAAGCTTGTGGGCGCTGGAGCTAGATTTAGCGCTCGGCACCGCCCCCACTTTCCCGCATCGTCAAGGAAAATTTGGCTCGGCGGCGAGCTTCGTTTTTCGTGAGTTTGGTGATGCAATTAAGCATTCGCCGCCTGCCGATCAGCAAAGCTGGCTAGCGCGAACCTTCCCTGATGCGCGGCTATTTTTAGACCTCAAACACGCCACTTCGCGCGCCCGCGAAACCAAGTGGCTGGGCAACTATCGCTACGCGCTCATTCACATGGGCGGTAGTAACCATGACGACATGATGACGCGCTTCGGCCTGGTGTGCGAGCATCTTGATTTTGACGGCAAAGCGTTGCCAGAAGCACCCTCACGATGGCAAATATTGCGACGATCCTTTTAGGCTCTACCGCGCTGGCGCTTGCAACAATTTCTGGCGTGGCATTCGCTGCGGAGCCGGTCTTTGCCAGTGCGACACCGCCCGCCGCGATTCCGCCGTTTTCAAATCAACCGCTGGGTGCAACGCCCAAAGGCTGGGCTTTCCAGCCGATTCGAAATGCGCCACACGCCACAAAATACACGCTGATTCGTGATGAAGAGCTGGGTTCCACCGTACTCGAAGGATCGGCGAATGCCGCAGCCGGCGCATTCATTTACCGCTTCGACGGCGATGCGCGCGTGCAATCGATTTTGCGCTTCAAGTGGAAGGCAGGCGGCCTCATCGCGAGCAGCGATCCGCGCGTCAAAAGCGGCGACGATTACGTTGCACGCATTTATGTGACTTTCGCGGTTGATCCCGAGCGCGCGAGCGTGAAGGAGCGCACCGAAAACGCCGTTGCGCAGATGCTCTACGGCGAGACGCCACCGCATGCAGCACTTTCGTATGTGTTCACGCACAAAGCAGCGCTGGGCGCGGTCATCACCAGCCCGTTCACGCAGCGCGTGAAAAAAATTGTGGTCGATGCCGATCCCAGTTCGGTGGGCAAGTGGAAGAGCTTCACGCGCGACATTTATGAAGACTACAAGCGCGCATTTGGCGAAGAGCCCACACGCATTTCAGGCATCGCCATCATGGTAGATACCGACAATACCGGCGAGACAACCAACGCACGGTTTGGTGACATCACGCTGTCGTCGCGCCCTTAAACCGCAAGCCTTCAACCCAGGCGTCACCAAACGCTATGTGGCGTATACGTAAAAGTAAGTGACCTACTCGCGTCGTTCACCGGTAGTATCAAACGCTTTTTACGCGCTGTTTACTGAAAGCTGGCGATTCATGCTCGCGCGCTGTGCCGCGTAGCGAGGACTGCATAGCCAAGTTCATGGGTCACGCTTGCACCCGAAAATTTATCATCATGCCGCCGTCTTCGTGTTCCAAATTGTGGCGATGAAACAGATAGGTCTGGCTGCCGGGGAAATCATGCGTAAAGTCAATTGCAATGCGCACCGTTTCGCCTGGCCACACCAGCACCGTGTCCTTCCAGCCGAGGTCGCTCACGGTTCGGCCCTTGCCAAAACCAGCGGTGCCTACGACCTGTGTTGGACTGTTCAAGCGTTCGATCACTTGAAACGAAAAACCATGTAGGTGCATCGGATGCGGCATGCCGATTGCCGGATTGCTGATGCTCCAGATTTCGGTGGCACCTCGCTTCACCTCGAACGCAATCTCGTCCATGCGAAAACTCAATCCGTTGATCAGAAATCGCATGTGCGCCATCGACAATTCAATCTTGCGCTCAGTCGCGCCAGCGGTGCCGATGGCTTTGACTTGAGACAGCGACAGTGGCACGACGGGCGATACGCGATCTCCCGCCACAACCGAGAGTTTGAGTATGTTGAAAGCCGTGCCCAACGGCAGCCGCGACGAGCCCATGTTGCCCATCATTGATCCCATTGCGTTGCCTGACATGCCTGACATGCCGGTCACGCTGGACATGCCGCCGCCCATGCCTTCGTTTTCCATGGCATCGAACGCGAGGCTTTTGAGAAAGATATCGGCCCCTACTTGCGCTTGACCTGCGTCGAACAACACGTCTAGGCGTTCGCCCGGCGCAATAAACGCCTCGGTGACCGTTTCCGGCCGGTCGATCAGGCCGCCGTCGGTGCCGATGACGGTGAAATTGAGTCGCGTCGTGCCGCTGGTGAAGGCGAGCCGGTAGATGCGCGCATTCGACCCGTTAAGCAGCCGCAAACGGTACGTGCGCGGCGTTACGGTCTGCACCGCGTTCGGCGTCAAGTTCGCAAGCACAATATCGCCCAGCCAACCCATCATCGAATCATGCGCGTTCGGTTGATACGTAAGCTTGCCCTGAGCATCGAATCGCTTGTCTTGAATCACTAGCGGCAAATCGGTCACACCCAGTTGCAGATCAAGCGCTTTGGCGAGCTTTCTCTGGTCATCGTCGTCCACCAGAAAGAAGCTGGCCAGTCCGTTGTAGGCCTGTTTTGCGGTCAACTCGTGAGCATGTGTGTGATACCAGTACGTGCCGCCGCGATTGCGTATGGTGAAGTCATACTCGTAACGACCACCGGGCGCGATGGTGTACTTAGGATGGCCGTCCATCGTGGCAGGCGTGTGCAGGCCATGCCAGTGAATGATGGTCGGTTCCTTCAATTCGTTGTGAAGACTGGCCATAAAACGCTTGCCACTTTCCATACGCAGAATCGGGTTCTGGTAAGCCTTGCCGGCTTGTTCAGTCTGGTAGAGCAGAAAGGGTGATTTGCCACCAGGCATCAAGGCAAAGCTGGCGGCAGTAGCGCGGATTTTTAACGGACCGGCAACATCCAGCACCCCAAAGGGCCCGCTATCCGTCGGGATGAAAAGTTTTTGCTTGAAATTCTCTGCGGCTACCGGGTCAAACGGATAGTGACGAAACTGCCCGCCTGCTACCGCAGTTGAGCGCTGCGCGGCGTAACTCGTCCACGCGGTGCCACCGGCAGCAGCCACGGCGGCGACACCAGCAAATTTAAAAAGTTGTCTTCTTTTGAGCATGGCGTGACCCTTACCGCGCAGGAGCGGGAGCAGCAGCAGGCATCCGGTCCATCATCATCTTCATCATGGTTTGCATCATGGCCATGCGTTTTTCCAGCATGAGCTGATTCGCACCCATGTCGCCCGGCATGCCTTTGGTGCCCGCCGCACTCATTCGGCCCGGCATACCCATGCCCTCCATCATCTTCATGCCGTCCTGCATGGACTTCATGTGTTCGGCCATCATCGCGTTGCGCTGCTCGGGGATTTTGGCAGCCATCATTTTTTCGTGCATGGCCTGCATGGACTGGGTCTGCGTGTCCATGTGCGCCAAATGATCAGGCGGCACCGTGCCGGGTGAGGCAGCCATGGCCATGGGCATCATGGGCATGGATGGAGCTGTGTTGCAAGCCATCAAAGTGCTTGCGACGCCGATCACAAGCGCCATAGGGATCAATCGAAAAGTAGTCATGAAAAACTCCTGAAAAGGATATAAAAATGAATGCGAAAAAACGGGATGCGCAGCTGCGCAGTTCCAGTAATTAATCAGCGCCTTGCTGCCCTGCAGCAAACGGCGTCGTGCAAATGGTGTGCCGCAACACCGCGCGGCGCGCATGGCCTAAAGCCATGCAGTCGGGCAATCGACGGCCCGTTAAAGCGCAAGTCTGGAAAAGCGGTGCCTCAGCGGCACATGAGGTGCAATGCGCTGCGTGTTGTTCGGCTGTTGGGCCGGCAGAAAGGCAGGCTCAACCAAAGACCACAACACAGCAACTACCGTCGGCAGTCCGGGGTCAATCTGGCCTGCCGGGTGCTTTTTGGGCAAAGACCGCGAACTGTCGTCACAAACCTTGAGGCAAGGCTGCTTTGATGGGTGAGCGTCGTCTGCCTGAACTGGGCTTGCCTTAATGTGCAAATGCGCCGCAACAGCGGCATGCTTGCCATCATGGTGTTCAAACTGCGTTGCAGCACCCGGAGCTTCCAGCAGGCAGGCATTGGCTACCCCTGAAATTAACCCAAACGCCCACACCAACAGCATGCCAAAGGCTCTGGTTCGACTGCAGCGGGTGGTGGGCAGGTTTGTCATAACGGTCTTTATTTGAAGGCTTTACTTTATTCAAGCCCCGCTGCAAGGTGTTGATGCAGATCAAACAATATCCAACACCGACTCAGAAAGTGGATGCTGGATAGTCAACGCTGAACAGGGGGGAATCAGCAGCCAGCTGGTACCGCGTCTTCAACGCCCGCCCCATAGTTTTTGTAAATTGCCACCAAACACATGAAAACCTGCTGCCTGACAAATGAAAAAAACACGCGCAATGCCACGCTATTTTTTCATTGGCATGGCAGGGCTGCTCATCTTCATGCCGCCATCACCACGTTTGGCTAAAAACTTGTCAAACATTGCAATCTCTTTTTTCTGCGCACGAATGATGTCTTTGGCCATCACTCGCATTTGTGGGTCCTTGCCGTTTTGCAGTTCAGCTTCAGCCATGGTGATGGCAGATTGGTGATGCACGCGCATCATCATTGCAAAATCTACATCTGTGTTGCCGCTTGACTTCATGCCCAACATCTTGTCTTGCATATCCGTCATCATGGGTTTCATGTCCATACCCTGCTG
>JAYSRA010000147.1:0-20263 GCA_043721275.1 Burkholderiales bacterium | reverse complement strand
TGCTGCCGAGATTGCTCCATGCTGCCGTCGCCTCCAAGCCTCATCCGCTATCCCAGATAAGGCTTCCGGAGCCAGCTTGCTAATCAGGTATCGACTTAAGCTGATTTAAGCCCTTAGCCCAAGTGTGATCGGCGTTGTAGATCAAAGCTGAAGCGCAATCGCTCAGCCACACTCATGCTCGCAACAGCGCGGCCGCACAGGCTTTGTGCGCCACCAGCGCCGTCATTCTCGCCGCCGGCGGGCGTCCAGAAACGCGGCTGGCGCAGGCGGCTGGGACTTGCATCACATCGTGGCCGCGCGCTGGAGCCTCGCGGCAGGCGAGGATCACCGTCGTCGGGCGGGTTCGTCTGCCGCACGCACTTTATCGACGTCGCCCGAAGCGCAACGCCGCCACATTCGCCGTCGTGCGTCACCGGACTGACAAAAAATGTCAGTGACATTCGTAAAAAGCACGGTCACCAGAGCTCAAAAATCCCCAGCGCGCACCTTGTAACCAATCAGACTGCTGATAAATCCCTTGTAAATCAACCAATTACCTCGTGCCGCCCAATTTTTTGTACGCACTGGCAAACGCTGGCACGACCACTGCCTTATGGGAACCATGCAGCGGCTTTCGCTGAGTTAACAAAATCCCGATTCGGGGAAGGAAATTGAAAATGAAACGTAACGTTCAAAAGGGTTTCACCCTGATCGAGTTGATGATTGTTGTGGCGATTATTGGTATTTTGGCGGCTATTGCGTTGCCTGCTTACCAAGATTACACGGTTCGTGCGCGTGTAACGGAAGCCGTTACTTTCAACCGCACAGCAATTGATTCCATCGCGGAGTTCCGCACGTCGAACGGCACTTGGCCAACGGTCGCGCAGGCCCCTATTTCTATCCCGGCTAACGCCACAAACATTACTGCGGTTGTGTACACGCCGGGCGCATCCGCAGCTGGTGCTGCAAGCGTGATCTCCACGTTGGGGGCCGCAACGGGAACCGCCGCAGTGGGTACTTTTGTAGCGCACACAGCTACTCCTGGCGCTATCGGTGGCGCCAATGAAGGCACGTTCTCTATCGCTTGCAATGCAGCTGCTGGCACAACTACGAACATCAAATACTTGCCATCACAATGTAAATAACGAACTAGCTTGAGCGCGTACGGCGCTCAAAGTTAGCTGGAAAAAGCCCTTGCCTAAAAACATGGGCTTTTTTATTTCCACAGTGTTAATGTGTTTCAACGATGAATCGCGCCACCGCATTTTTGCTGCATCTGGCCATTTCTGGGTGTGTCGGGCTGACACTGTTAGCGATGTTTTGGTTTGTTTGGTATCCGTTTCCACTTGGGGAGGCGGTCGGCGGGCTTCAAATATTTATTTTGTTGTTAATAGTTGATGTTGTGCTCGGCCCCGTGCTTACGCTGGTAGTTTTCGCGAAGAACAAGATGTCCCTTCGAACAGATCTCGCGGTAATTGGGTTGCTACAAGTATTCGCGCTCGGCTACGGACTTATGACATTGCTGGAAGGGCGACCCGTTTATATCGCTGCATTAGGACACCGGTTCGATTTAATTCAAGCTAGCGAAGTTGACGTCGCGGCACTGCACGGCAGCAGGCAGAGCTTGCCTTGGTTAGGTCCAAAATGGGTTGGAACACGGACACCTGACACACAAAAACAGCGAGAGGCTCTGATGTTCGGCGGCGCGGACTTAGGAAGCATGCCCGAGTTTCATGTTCCGATGGAGGAGATGCGTCAAGAGTTGCTGCTCCGTGCACAACCTATCCGACGATTAAAAGAGCTCAACACGTCAAAGACACAAGAAATAGATGCTTGGTTAACCGCACATGGACAGAACAGTTCAACCGCTGTCTACCAGGGACTAAAAGCCAGAAACGCCGATATGGCCGTAATAATTGAAACACAGACAGCAAAAATTATTGGTATCGCGCCGTTCAAGCCTTGGCAGTAGCGGACACGAACTTCGATCCAGTCAAAATGTTTGGTAGCGCAAATTTTCCATGTTCATACCGTGCTTCGTGCGCGGAGTCACAAGTATCGAGAACCGTCATGCGAACACTTACAACAGGCTTCACACTAATTGAACTCATGATCGTAGTTGCGATCATCGGAATCCTAGCCGCAATCGCGCTACCTGCTTACCAAGACTACACGGTTCGAGCGCGAGTTACGGAGGCGATTACTTTCAATCGTTCTTTTGCCAACGGCGTAGTCGCAGAATTTGCGAGCGCGCAAGGCAGGTGGCCTACCGTAGCTGAAGCGCCCGTATCGCCCCCCGTGGGCTTGGACAATATTTCTCTTATGGTTTATACGCCCGGCGCAACTGCTGCCGCGCCAGCAACAATCGCCTCTACTCTAGGTACAAAAACTGGTGCCGCTGTCGGCACCGTCATAGCTCACCAGATAATTGCAGGTGCCAATCAGACATTCACGTTTGATTGCACTGCTTCGGCTGGCACTACAGTAAATGTTCGGTACTTACCCGCTCAGTGCAAATGACAAACGTAAAATAATGGGGTCAGACACGATATCATGTAACATGTAATGCAGGAAAATGGGGTCAGACACCATATCTGTCGTGCTTGCGTCACCTCCGTTGTGCGCGGGCACGCTGGGGTCAAGTCTTGCGTTGCAACACGCCGTATATGAGAACAGACGTGATAAAGAACTCGTTCCTACACGTTTTCTGGCAGCCAACCGTCCAACAGAACATCATTCAAACTATACGGGCAGCTGCGGGGGAATGTTCTTGCGTCTTTGCCTGTCTCTTCAGCCGCGTAGCGCACTGCGGACGAGTATGCAGATTCGAGATCGCTGGCGATTGAAGTTCGTAAACTCGGGCTTGTCTTCAACACATCTTCGATACTGTCGCGCTGCTCTAGCATCGTGGCCAACCAACCACGGGATCTACGTTCGGGTTGATATTGCCATTTTAGTAAATGCTGCAACAGCACTTTGAGCCGGTTACGGAGTTCGCGGCGTTCAGACGCGCTCACGGCTTCAATCTCTTCCGCAAGATGCTCGACATCAATGGCGGAGAGCTGCCCTGACCGCAGTAACGAGGCCTGCTCATGCGCCCACGCAACGATGTCCTGGTCATAGCGAGTTCGCATCACGTTTTCTCCATTGAGTTGAAGTTTAACAGCCGTCGCACAGCAAGCGACAGAATGACACAGCGGTAATGGGGTCAGACACGATAAAAGCACGATAAAAGCAGGTGCGCGAATTCGACTACCGCGATATACTAGGCACTACCTTTTTTCGCGGAAAAATAGACCATGAGTACAGTGATGTCACCGATGTCCATCAAGCTCGATAGTGCTGTTCGCGGTCGCTTAAATTCGATAGCGATCCGACATAAACGTACCGCGCACGCCGTGGCCCGTGAGGCCATAGAGGCTTATGTGATGCGCGAAGAGGCGACTGAAGCGCAAAACCGCGAGGCGCTAGCGGCTTGGAACCATTATCAGGAGACGGGACTGCACGTTACGGCGCACGAAGTGACGGCGTGGGTTGAATCATGGGGCACGAATGACGAAGCTGCACCGCCTGAATGCCACGTGTAATCTTTACCGAACTTGCGCTTGGCGATCTGGTTCGTTTGCGAGAGTTTCTTGCTGAAAAAAGCCCGGTGGTCGCCGAAAAAGCAAAAACCCAGCTGCTTGAAAGCTTGAAAACGTTGGCATTGTTTCCTGAGTCAAATAAACCTGTGCCCAACGTGCCCCATCAACGCGAGTTGGTCATCAAGTTCGGTGCGCGCAGATACGTGGCGCGATATCGATTTGAGCGCGGCGGGGACGTGGTCGTGCTGCACGTGCGGCATCAACGTGAGGAAGAGCAATAAATGGGGTCAGACACGATAAAGCGTGTACCGTTTCGTGTCATAAAACTCAATCCACACACCCGAATATCAAGATTTAAAGCACGACCAAATGCTCGGCGCGCGCGTCAACCACGGCTTCCCGAGAAATGCGCGTGTCAAGCGTTACCAAGCGCCCGGCGTGTTTGACTGCGAGGGCGAGTAAATAGACGTCGGTTACCGCACCTGACGTCAGCGCAATTTTTGGGTTAAGCATCCCCACGGTTGCAAGCGAAATATCGTCTGGCCAGAAATCGTGCGATTCGTCCGACGTAGCTCTACTTAGTAGCGTGAGCAGCTCATTGAGCGATGCGGGATTGGTATAGCGCGGTTGCGAAACGATACGCAACAGCCCGTTCTGCGTGATGGGACACGTTGCCCATCCGGTTTGTCCAACGCCCTTGTGCCACTTTTTGGCCTTGGCATGCTGCGTGTGTTGCGGATCAAATAGGGCAATCAATACATTTACATCGTAGAGTGATCGCACGGCTATATGCCCTCGTCGTCCATCAGTTGCCGAACCATTTCGGACGTCACGATGCCACCGCGGTGCGGGAGCGGCTGTATGCCGTAAATTGCGCGCGGTTGTTCGACGCGGGGATGCGATGACGCGCTCGGCGCAGTTAGCGCTTGCCGAGCAAGCTCAGAGATGATTTGACCGGCTGTTTTGCCAGCGGCTTTTGCCAGCTCTTTGCTGGCGCTCAGGATGTCATCGTCGATATCCAGCGTAGTGCGCATAGCAGCCTCCATAAAGCACCGAGTTTACATCCGATGCGATCGCATCAGATGAAGTAAAAGTAAAGGAAAGTAAATGGGGTCAGACACGATAAACTAGGTATCCTGCCCTTGTGTCAAACTCAATCCACATCCACATGGCGCGACTTCCTCGATACGTTCTGCCCGGCCAGCCACAGCACGTCATTCAGCGCGGCAATAATCGGCAGGTGATCTTCACGCGGGATGAAGATTTTCGATTTTTTCGTGATGCTGTGGTGCATGCCGCTGAGCAGCACGGGTTGGCGATTCACGCCTACGTGTGGATGAGTAACCATATCCACCTGCTGGCCACGCCAGACAGCGAGCACAGCATCAGCAAGGTTTTTCAGTCAGTGGGGCGAAAGTACGTTCAGTACTTCAATCACACCTACCAGCGCACGGGCACCCTATGGGAAGGGCGCTACCGGGCGACAGTGGTGGAGAGTGAGGCGTATCTGATGACGCTGATGCGCTATATCGAGTTGAATCCCGTGCGCGCGGGCATGGTGGCGCACCCGCGTGATTACGCTTGGTCAAGTTACTCGCGCAATGCTGATGGGGGCGAGGGCGCGAACGCGGACTGGGTTAAGTCGCATGCGATTTACCAGGCAATCGCGAGCGACCCTCATGAACGGTTGCGCGCCTATCGCGCGTTGTTCAACGCGGCGATTGACAAGGCCGACCTCGAGCGGATACGAGACAGCACGCACAAGGGTTGGGCGCTGGGTGGCGAGCAGTTTAGCGCGGACATTGAGCAACGCACCAACCGTCAGGCAGGCTCACAGGGCGTGGGGCGACCGCGAATTCCCGATGCCAGCGAGTAAGATAATAATGGTGTATGACCCCATTGACAATGTTGACAATGTGCGAGATTGCACCCACAAGGGCTGGGCGCTAGGAGGTGAGGCATTCAAGGCGGAAATTGAGCAACGTACGAAGCGTCAGGCAGGATCAAAGGGCGTGGGACGACCGCGAATTCCCGACGTCAGCGCCGACAAGTGACACAATAATCGTGTCTGACCCCATTTCATTTTGTGTCTGACCCCATTTCATTTTACATTTCATTTTTCCGAATTAATTCGCTCTCAACGGCTTATCCGAGTGACATGAGTGTCTGACCCCATTGTTGTTGCATTGTTGTTGGAAATTTTTCGTATCGCGATTACCGCAGCGAAGAGGGGCTCAATCTGTTCGGAAGCAGCGGCGAAAAGTCATCGTCTGACGTGAAACCACTCACGGTGAGTCGCTTCGCGCAAGCGGCGCTGGACGGTCGGTGGTGAGGCGCGTGGGAATCCTGAAAATCCTGTCGAACGTCATTAACGCTCAGCGCGCATCCGCTTGCGGCGCAAAAATGCAGACCCGTCGGCGTTCAGCTTGCGGCCTACGTTCGCGCACCGTTTGCAGCGATTCGAGCCAAGATGAAAGCCTGCATTTCAAGCGGTAAGCAAGCGAGCGGCAACGTAATGAACTGCGCTTTGGAGAAGTACATCAACCAGAACTCCGGGTACTGCTGAACCTCGATGACCGTGCTCCAGCGCAACGTGCTGCTGCCAATGCCTGACGTTACGGTGAACGATTGGTCGTCGACTGACAACGTTGCCGTCGGCTCACCCATCGCTCGAAACTTAGCCATCGAATTGCGCAGTTGCACCACGTAAACCATGATTGCGATGGTGATTCCGAAGCAGAGCACAGCGCCAATCGCGCCCACCCACCATGTGCGATCACCTTTCCAGAGCAACGCAAACAAAGCAATCGCGGTAAACAATATCGCGAATACGAAGCCGCTCCCAACCGACTGGTTCCAATATGCCCGCACCGCGCGACGAAGCAGCGGTTCGGTGTAGACGAGGGTGGTTTGGTGTTGCATGCGGGGACGCCTTTCGAGTGTTTAAGCTGTTAAGCCACGTTGGCGTGAAACTTCATTGCTAGCGCACAGCGAACTGTGTGCGGTTCCGCCGAACGCGTTGTGACAGCAAATGACACCGAATGACACCGAATGACACCGAACGACGCCAGTGAACAGCCCTCGGATAAGCGACCGCGTGAACACGACAGTTTATGTACAATAAACTGTACGTTAACAGACTTTGAAGTTAATCATGCACGCCATTACATACACCGCCGCTCGCGCCAATTTGGCTAGCGTCATGGACCGCGTCTGCGACGATCACGAGGCGCTCATCATTACGCGCAATGGCGAGCAATCCGTGGTGATGCTCTCGCTTGAGGATTACAAGGCACTGGAAGAAACCTCCTATCTTTTGCGCACGCCAGCAAACGCCAAGCGCTTGCTGGCTGCGGTGACTCAACTGGCCGCAAACGCTGGCGTTGAACGCGCGCTTGTTGAGTGAAACTCGTCTTCGCCGATCAGGCGTGGGAAGATTATGTGTACTGGCAGAAGCAAGATCGCCGCATGGTTGAGCGCATCAACAAATTGATTCGCGAAACACAACGCGAACCGTTCGTGGGCATCGGCAAGCCCGAACCGCTCAAGCACGCACTGTCAGGGTTCTGGTCACGCCGAATCACCGACGAGCACCGCATGGTGTGTCGCGTTGAGGAAGACGCGTTGCTGATTGCGCAGCTGTGCTTTCATTATTGAGTGAAGTCGCGATGTAGGGCGGAACGCTTGCGGTTCCGCCGAATGCAGTCGCGTATCGATATAGGTAATCGAACAGCTTTAGGCGACGGAACGAGGCGGAACCGCAAGCGTTCCGCCCTACCCGCGCACAGCTACCGCAAATTCTTATCGAAAAACGCCACCGCCTCTTGTGCAAGCCGATCCAGGAACGCAGCTCGGTCGAAGCCTTGCGGGTCGCGGGCTACGCTGCCGTCGGGCGAGGGCAGGTCCATCGTTGGGGTGTTCATGAATGCGTAGTGTCCTGCGTTGGGCACGAGTTGCATTGTGGTGTTGGCGGCGCGCATGTTCTGCATCACCCATTGCGCGTGGAAGCGCGGCACGAGGAAAGTGTCTTTTTCGCCCGCGTAAATGGCCACTGGCACGGTGATTGATGCTACTGATGCCGCGCTGAACGCCACGCCCATCGGTGCCAATGCCATCACTGCGCGCACGCGCGAATCAGCCTGCACCGGCTCTTCCTGTTCGTCTCTGGCAGTGTCGCCCTTGTCGCCCTTGTCGATCTGCGCCGAGGCGCTACCAACGGAACTCGACAACTTGCACAGCACGGGATCCAGCGTTGCCTCAAGCTCGCAATGCGTGCGCAGGCGCGAGAGCACCGGCTTAGCACCGGCCAGCGCCAGCACCGTGTAGCCGCCCGCCGAGTGGCCGAGCGCACCGATCAGCGGGCGTCCGTCGGCATCAAGAGCCAAGCGTGCGCGCCATTGCGGGTCGGCGAGCACGGTGTCGATCACGCGCGAGGCCTGGCGCGGCCGCTCGGCAAAGTAGCGCCCCGGCGTGGCACGCATCGACTGGTCCTGCCAGGTATCGCCCACGTGCTCGACACTGGCCACCAGATAGCCATTGCGCGCCAGCGCCTGTGCCAGCGTCGCAAAGCCCGTCTCGGTGGAGGCCGTGCCATGACTGATCACGATCAGGCCCTTCACTTTCGACTCCGGTGCGCCGTTGATGGCTACGGACTGCGGGAACGGCCCCATCGGAATCACCCGCGCCGCATCAGCCGTCGGGTAATAAAGCGCAAAGTGGGCCGGCTTGGCATCCGCACTGCTGGCGGTCACCGTCATTTGGCGAAAACCTGCTTGGGTGGCAAGAGCGGCACTAGCATTCGCGGCAGGCAGTAGCAGCGCCACACACGCCGCTGCTACGACAAGCGGGAGGGCACGAAAAGCAAAGACGGAACGGGCAAACATGGATGGATATCTTTCGGGTTGGGTTGCGCTGACGGGATCAGCAGGCCGAAGTATCCAGGCACGTTTGCGCGGCATTACGGACGTGCGACGAACTGCCGAGCAGGCGCGCTGCATGAAAGATGCGTGCGCGAACGAGCGAGCACCAGAGTGCGCGCCGCGTCGGTCAATCACCGATCTTTGCGTTGGGCAACGAAGGTGCGCATTCTGATGCGCACCCTACCTCGCTACGCCGCCTCAGCGTGCAGCTTCATCCCCAACGCGCGAGCAACCTTGAGCACTGTCGCAAAACTCGGATTGCCATCTGCGCTTAAAGCCCGATACAAACTCTCGCGACTGAGGCCAGCCTCCTTGGCCGCTTGTGTCATGCCTTTTGCGCGGGCTATGTCACCGAGTGCGCGCGCGATGCCTGCGGCGTCATCAGGGGCTTCCTCAAGCCACGCGTCGAGGTACGCGGCTGTTTCTTCAGCTGTGCGAAGTTGCGCTGCGACGTCGTACGGCAGCATGACGGGCTTCTTAAGTTTTGACGCGTAGGGGTTCTTGCGGGACTTCAATTTTGAGAGATCGTGGTCAGCGTTCATGGCTAGTCACCTGGCTACGCCGATAGCGCGGTAAGCCGAACACCCAAAGCCTTTGCAACCTTGAGCACCGTATCGAATCGTGGCTTTGCGCCAGGTGCGAGGGCTTTGTAGAGGCTTTCTCTGCCGAGCCCTGCATCTTTAGCCACTTGCGCCATGCCTCGTGCGCGTGCGACGTCACCTAGCGCGAGCAGCAACAGATCAGCGTCCTCGGTTTCGAGGACTGCTGTCATGTATTCCGCCACAGCAGCATCATCAGTCAGGTATCGTGCTGCATCAAATGGCAGCAGTTTCGCCTTCACTTTTGTTTTGGGTGCGGTGCTTGCCTTGTTCATAGATCAATCTCCAGTTCTTTCACGATGCGTTGCGCTCGCTTGATGTCACGCGTCTGCGTCGATTTATCGCCACCGGCCAGCATGACGATCAGAGTGCTGCCACGTCGCGTAAAGTACAAGCGATAACCCGGCCCATAGTCCACGCGCATTTCCGACACTTCACCGCCCACAGACTTCCAGTCGCCAAGACTGCCCGCCTCAGCGAGCCGCAATCTAGCAGCGATGCGTACCTGAGTCCGGAAGTCCTTGAGACCATCAAGCCAACCCTGAAACTCTTGCGTTTGCCGGACGGTAAACATTCCCTAATTGTATCTAATTGGATACGAATTGCAATGTTTGAAGCGCGGCCCGACGTGCCGCAAGCGTTCCGCCGTACAGTCTCTACGAGCTACGACACAAACATCAGCCGTGGTTGCAGGCCCAGTCGAGCGGCAAAGGTCAGCAACATATCGATGCTGAAGTCTTTCCATGTTCCTTTGAGCAGGGCCGAAACTCTTGGCTGAGTGACCCCAAGCTGTTTTGCGGCTTCAGCTTGTGTTAAGCCCTGCTGGGTGAGCGTTTCGCGCGCGCACCCTACCTCGCTAGTTGGTGAGTGTCATCGACACGATACGCGCAAGTTTTCCCTTCGCGTCGAAGTCAAAGTCTAGACCGAATTTGTCCCCGTGCTTTGAGACAAAGTAATCACCGCAAACGATAGATTCGCCACCGAGCTCGTTGTAATCACGCGCTGTGCAACAGGTTGCACAGCTAGTTTGAGCTTTCAGTTTTTTGAGCGTACTAGTCAACTTGTCACCACGATGAATAGACGCTGGAAGCGACCCTGTGAACGCTTGCACATCGGGCACCACAACGCGGGCAAGGCGTGTCCCTATCATCGCGTAGTGCGCACCGTTAACGCCTACATACTCGCAATCGAAATACGGGCGCTTGAAGTCCTCAACACACTGCTCGCTTTTTGAGCGAATTGCGGGAAGTGCCTTGAATTTGGCACCAATGGACAGGCCCGCCACCGCAAGCACGCCTTTACGATCCGAGATGCGCTTTTCGTCTAGGCCGTGAGCCTGTGAGCTAACCGCGCAGAGGAGTACATGTGTCGCAAGCGCAAAGATTGATCGAACTGAGAACACTAAGATTTCCAGTGCGCGCGTTGCGATACCGATCCGGGCGGTCGCGACAAATACGTCCACGGGCTCGTTACTTGTCCTCCTGCGCTGACGGGTAACAGCGAACCGACGCGAATCTCAAAATGCAAGTGCACACGGGCACCTTTGGGCGTGTTGCCTGTATCTCCCATTTCGGCGATTTTTGAGCCTGCAGCGACGACGTCGCCTGGGGACACCACTGCTCTGAGCAGATGTGTGTACACGCTAAAAACATTGCCGCTGTGACGAATTGCGACCTGAATGCCGTAATCTGTGCTCGGGTTAGGACGTAAATCTACGACGATGCCGCCTGCAGCGGCGACGATGGGCACGCCAAGATAGCCGGAAATATCGATACCGTTGTGACTTCCGTGTCCACGTGGATCACCCTACTGTCCGCCACCTTGCCGTAACGCAGGCACCCGCTCGTTGATCTGATTTTGCCCGGGTACCGGCCACACCCATCCTAGCTCTGCCTTCATGACACTTGCTTTTGCGTTCAACTAAAACTCCTTGCTTGTTAAACCGATTGCGCCGCGCATGAAACACATATTACTCGCCTGTTTGTTTAAAACGACACCGCTCTAAACGAAAGCTCGCGTGGGCACTTGGGTCGGAACTGTTCTCATAAATATTCCTCGCTACTCCTCCGCCACCTGCAAAACCAATTTCCCAAAATTCTCGCCATTGAAAAGCTTGAGCAGCGTCTCGGGAAACGTCTCAATCCCGACCACGATGTCTTCTTTCGATTTCATCTTGCCGTCTTTCAAATACCCGGCCATTTCGGCAATCGCGATGCCGTAGCGATCTGCGTAGTCGAACACGACGATGCCTTCCATGCGGGCGCGGTTGACGAGTAGCGAGAGGTAATTTTTCGGGCCTTGCACGGCCGTTGTGTTGTTGTATTGCGAGATGGCGCCGCAGATGATGATGCGGGCTTTGCGGTTGATTTTGGCGAGGACGTGGTCGAGGATTTCGCCGCCGACGTTGTCGAAATAAATGTCGACGCCGTTCGGGCAGTGTTCTTTCAGGCCGTCGCGCACCCCGTTCCACGAATCTTTTGCGCCAGCGGGCGCAAGAGCTTTGTAGTCGATGCAGGCGTCAAATCCCAGCTCGCTGACCACCCAGTCGCACTTGGCCTTGCCGCCCGCGATGCCGACGACGCGGCAGCCCTTGATCTTGGCGAGCTGGCCGACCGTTTGCCCGACCGCGCCCGCCGCGCCGGAGACGACTACCGTTTCGCCCGCTTTAGTCAGGCCGGGTTGGCCCACGTCCATGAGGCCGAAGTAGCCGGTCATGCCGGGCATGCCGAGCACATTGAGCCACTGCGTGATGCTGCCCATGGAGAGATCAATTTTGGCGACGCCGGAGCGCTTGATGCTGGCCTCGTCAAACGCGGCGTATTCCTGCACGCCGAGGCCTGCGGTGACGACGTCCCCCACCGCGAATTTCGGGTTGGCGGAGGCGATGACCTTGCCGATGCCACCCGCGCGCATGACCTCGCCAATGCCAACCGGCGGGATGTAGGACTTGCCTTCGTTCATCCAGCCGCGCATGGCGGGGTCGAGTGAGAGCGAGAGCGTTTTGACGACGATGCCGCCGCTGTTGGGGCTCGGTTCCGTGACCGGCTCGGTTGTTGAACTCCACACGTCGCGCGTGGGCAGGCCGACCGGGCGGGCGGCTAGGCGAATTTGGTGGTTGGTTAGGGTGGATAGATCGGTCATGGTGGGTCGCGCCTTGTTGGAATTTTGTTGATGGATGTTAATGCGGTGCGGTCGGTTCTGTCCCCTCTCCCCTGGAGGGAGAGGGCTAGGGTGAGGGGGTTGGTGGCGAACGCGCAAATCGTGGATTGTGCTCTTCACGGTTACCCCTCACCCCCACCCTGCCTTGCAGGCCGCACTCGCGCAAGCATGCGCTCGCCGTTCCGGCGGCGGATCGCATGCGATCCGAAACCCCGCCTACACCCCGCAAGGGGAGAGGGGGCCCGATCAATGCAACACGTTACTGCGTCGGTTTCAACATCGACACGCGCAGCTTGCCGTTGACGACGCGAATGTCGCCGACGGCTGCGCGGGTGAGGCGTTCTTTGGCCGTGTCGCCCTTGAGCGTGTAAATCGGTCGCGTGGAGAGAACGGAGCGCAGCACAGTGGGGCCGGTGTTGCGCAAAATTTCGGTGTATTTGGGTGGCACGCCGTCCAGCTCGAAGCGACTAATTTCGATGTCGTCAAGAAAGAAATTGCCGTCCTGTGCCACGTAGCGAAGCTTGCCGGAAAAGGCGAGCGTGCCCGGATAACGGCGTGGCCCGAGCGTGGCGGAAAGATCGCCCGTGAGCGCGATGCGGTCGGAGCCTTCGGTGAGCTTGATGTGTGGTGCGGTGATGTCAAGGCAGACGATGATCAGCGCACAATTTTGAATCGGAAAGCGCGCTGCGAGCCGCGCTTGAAGTTCTTGTTCGCTGAGTTCAATGGCGAGGTTCGGCGCATAGCGTTGCACCGCAAACCATGCGCAGCCGCTTATCGCCGCGAGTGCAGCCAGTACGATCAGAGTTCGACGTTTCCACATGAGATGAGCGGTGAGAGGTTCGGGGTTGCAGCGTAGCGCATTGGCGTCTCACGACCGATTGAACTGCACTATCAGCTTTCGCCCATTAGCGCCATTGAACGCGGGCTAATGCCTTAAAATGGCATATATCGACTTTAAGAGAAAATATCACCTAGCCCACGTTAAACAGCGGTTTTAGCCCAAAGCTGTATGCTAGTTGATGCTTCGCTGGGTGATCGCCACCAGCTTCGGATACAGCGATTGGCTCGCTGCCAAAATCGGGTTGCCGCGCGTCAATCCGTCGTTGGCGAGAAAGTCGTTGCATCGCCCGCCAGCGGCCTCAACGATGACGATGGCGGCCAAGCAATCCCACGAATTGATGTGCGGCTCGTAGTAACCGATGAGCCTACCCGCGGCGACGTAGCAGAGCATCAGCGCGCCGGAGCCGTTCCTGATGAACATGCCGCCAGAGGCGAGGAGGGTGTGCATGAACGGGGCGAATTCTTCGGGTTGCGAGCGGTGCGAAAAGCCCACGCCGAGCACGCCGCCTTTGAAATCAGCCACTTCTTTCACATGAATTTTTTTGTCGTTGACGGATGCGTCGCCGCCACGGATTGCGTGAAAAAGCTCGTTCGAGTTCGGGTCAAACACCACGCCAATGCTCGGCACGCCATCAACCACCACCGCAATCGACACGCACCACGAAAACATGCCGTTGACGAAACAGGCGGTGCCGTCAATCGGGTCAAGCACCCAAATGATTGCGCGACCGTTCATGTCGTCACCGCCTTCTTCGCCAAGGATGCCGTCATCGGGAAACGTCTCAAGAATGCGAGCGCGAAGAAAGATTTCGGTCTCACGATCAGCAATACTGACTTCGTCTTGCACCCCCTTCGAGAGAACGATGAGTTGGTGGCGATTTGTGAAGAAGTTGTGGGCGAGGGCGCCTGCGTCGCGGGCGAGTGTTTGGGCGAAGGTGTAGCGGGCAGAGATCGGTTGTGTCATGCTTCTCGGCGCTGCAGCGCCCGCCATAATGCTTCGATGCCGTCATTCTCGCCGCAGGCGGGAATCCAGAGGGTGGGACTTAACGCCCAATCGACAACCGTCGCGACGCTGACACTCTGGATCCCCGGCTTGCGCCGAGAATGACGGCAAATGAAAATCTGAGTCTGTTGCAATTTACGGTCTAGCGCGGCGCGCCGGAAACCTCATCCGACCATCTCTTCAGCAAACGTTTGCGCACCTCGGTGGAGCCGTACTTCACCTGATCGTAATCAATCAGTTTCACTTCACTCGGTTTGATTGATTCGGCCGACACTTTGGCGTCCATGTGTGAAGCAATTTGATACGCCTTCACTGACGGTGCTAGCGATTGAATATCGGGCCGCAGCGCGAACTCATAAAAGCGCTTGGCCTCGGTCATGTTGCGCGCACCTTTGATGATGCTCATCGAGCCAATTTCGTAGCCTGTGCCTTCGCAGGGCGCGACCAGTGTCACCGGAAATCCGCCCAGTTTTGGCACAATCAAATCGTGCATGAATGAGATGCCGATCAGCGTTTCGCCACGGCCCACCGCTTGTGACGGCGCAACACCGCTTTTGGTGTATTGGTTCACGTTTTTGTGCATGCTTTTCACGAAGGTAAACGCCTTTTCTTCACCCATCAATTGCACCAGTGTGGCGAGCATGGTGTAGGCCGTGCCCGACGAATTGGGGTCGGGCATTTGCACTTCGTCTTTGTATTTCGCATCAGCCAAATCGCTCCAGCATTTCGGTGCGGGAAGTCTTTTAGACGCAAGCATTTTGTCGTTGTACGCATAGCCGAGCGCGCCCAAATAAATGCCGACGGTGCGGTTGCCGGAGGCCTCCGCCACCTTGTTTGCCCACGGCTGCAATTTGGACAGCGTTGGTGATTTGTAAACCTCGGTCAGCCCTTCGCCCGCCGCCTGCAAATGCGGGTCGCCAGTGCCCGCCCACCACACATCAATTTTCGGGTTGGCAGACTCGGCGCGCACCTGCGCGTACGACTCGCCGGAGCTGCGCCGCGTCATCGCGGTTTTGATGCCCGTCTCCGCCTCAAACTTGTTCTTCATCAACTCGCACCAATCGATGGTGGCGTTGCACAACAGACTCAAGTTTTGTGCTTGGGCTGCGGGGGCGAGCAACATCATCGCGCTGGCGGCAATGACTGCGAGTTTGGCGAATCGTTTTGACATAGTTTCCTCCCTGATCGCGAGCAACTGCGCCGCGCTTTTCAGGAGTATGCGGCACGCGCGGTGCGCATCGATACGGGTTGTTCCGCTCGTGCGTACTGGCGTGAGCGAGTGTGAGTACGCGAGCGCGGGAACCCGACGATCTACTTCACCTCGATCAGAATTTCATTGCGCCGCAAAAACGGCGGCGTGATTGGCGCGTTGTAGCGCGCCAGCTGTGGCGCGGCGATAGCCGCCAAGCTGCGCGTGGTGATCCACGCGGATAATGCGGCTGTTTTAAGCGCTACTTTTTCTTCGCCAGAAAACCCGGAAAAACGCACCGCAGCGAATTTCTTGCCGGGTATTTCGCGCAGCGTGACTGCGGCATTATTCGGTGTTGGTAGGTCGGTAACTTTGTATTGCGACGGCATCACAAAATGCACGCGCCACCGTCCCGCCTCGCTGTTGATGACGACCGGGGCGGTCATGTCGATCTTTTGCGATGCCTCGGTCTTCTCGATAGTTACTGGCGCGGTCATGGCAATTTTTTCGGCAGCCGTAGCCGCAGCGGCACCGGCGCGTTTATTGTCGCCGAAAATATAGCCCGCAATCGCCCGAAAGCCCTTGCTCGACGCCTCGTCCTGCGTGCCAGACACGAAAGTCTCCGCGATCACCATCGGCGCGTACTGCCGCAATTCAAAGTCGCCGTCTTTGCTCAACACATTAAATTTGGGTTCTTCAACAGCCATGGCATTTACCGGTAAAAGAGCGAGGGCGAGGCCAAGAGCGGCGATTGCCGTTCGGGGCGAGATATTTTGGAACATGGATTTCTTTCATTCTGCGCAAAGCTGATAGTTTGCGTCGCGCTAACCGTTGTCAACTTGCGTCGAGACATTGACGATGACAATAATTTGGCATATGCTGTGTAATATGCCAAATCGTAAAACAACTAAATCTATGTCGGCCACCACGCCGCGCAGTTTTGATCGTCCACGGCAGGATCACTCTGTGCGCGAAAACACGCCCGTCTATTTTGCGGCGACACCAGCTCCGGTGAAGCATGCGGCGAGCGAGACACTGCTGCGCACGGCAAGCCTGTTTCGCAACGGTCGCAATCAAGCGGTGCGCATTCCGCGTGAATTTGAATTTCCGCCCGGAGAGGTCACCATGTACAAAGAAGGTCAACGCCTCATCATCGAGCCCATCGCAAAAACGTCTGATCTCGCAGCATTGTTTGCGTCGTGGGAGCCCCTGGACGGCGATTTTCCAGATGTGGACAGCGGGTTGCTGCCGCTGCGCGACGTGGCGCTGTAGCTCAGCGCTGCGATGTTGAAATTTATGCTCGACACCAACGCGGTGTCGCATGCGCTTCGCGATCCGCAGGGGCGGGTCGCGCGGCGATTGGCGAGCGAAGGCGCTCAGGCGCTCGCGGTGAGCATTGTGGTGGCGAGCGAGTTGCGCTTCGGCTTGGCAAAAATTGCGCACAGCGGCTCAACGAAATTCGCTGATCGCGTGGAGCACCTGCTCTCGCGCATCGCGGTGTTGCCGCTGGACGCACCGTGTGACACCCACTACGGCGACATCCGCGCAACGCTTGAGCGTGCGGGGATGTCGATTGGCCCGAACGACTTGTTGATCGCAGCTCACGCGCGTACGCTCGGGCTGACGCTTGTGACCCACAACACGAGCGAGTTTTCTCGGGTTGTTGGATTGCAGTTTGAGGATTGGTCGTTGTAAAACGCCGGTTGCGTGGCGAATATCGTCATGACAATTCACGCATGTTTTGTGTGTAGCGCGACTTGCGATGCGCACGCGAGATGCTCTGCGGTGTACTCCTGCGGCACCGCTGATCGCTTGATTGGAAGCGGCCCGATTTACGAGTTTGCGGAAGTTATCGTGATTGCAGGCATCGCTGCCGCGCGCTGGGTGGGCACGCGTACTGAGTAACTTTTTGATGTATCAGGATAGATATATACAATGGCTTATGAATGCGCTGGACGTCATCGCTAAGTTACGCGCCGCAGGCTGGTCGCTTTCCCGCATTAACGGCAGCCACCACATCATGACCAAAGACGGTCGAGCGGTGCCCGTGCCGGTTCACGGTAAGCGCGATCTGGGTGCCGGTCTTTTGTCGGCATTGCAGCGTCAAACCGACGTCAAGTTTAGGTAGGAAATAGAAATTATGGACATTCGCTATCCAGCCACGGTGACTCGTCAAGACGGTGGATATTTTGTGCAATTTGTTGATCTCGACGACTCCTTTACCGAGGGTGAAACTGTTGAAGAAGCCCTTTTTAACGCATCCGAAGTTCTGTCAGCGATGCTTGATTGGCACGTAGCGCAGGGGCATGCGATTCCGGTGCCTTCGCAAGGCTTAAAAAAAGTTCGCTACATCGCCCCCGACGCGAAAACACAGGCGGCGCTGCTGGTGCGCCAAGCGCGTGGCGAGCGCCCGATGAGCGAGGTGGCACGCGCAATGCAAACCTCATGGCCCGCCGCCCAACGACTAGAAAGTCCGCGTCATTCGCCCAGTCTCAAGCAGCTTGAACGCGCCGCGTCAGCGCTGGGGAAGCGATTGGTTTTGTCGTTTGAATAGCGGTACGACATGCCTATGTCGTTCGCGCGTCCACAACTAAGCGGAAATTGAGTTGCAATGACTATGAGTTCAGCCAACGAGATCCAGAAAATGGCGCTCTTCTGCGATTTTGAAAACGTTGCTCGGGGCGTCCGCGATGCCAAATACCCTGACTTTGATATTCGTAAAGTGCTGGAGCGCCTCCTGGTTAAAGGCGACATCGTCGTGAAGAAGGCTTATTGCGACTGGGAGCGATACAAGGATTTCAAACATGGTATGCACGGAGCGGCGTTTGAGTTAATTGAGATTCCGAATCGAGGCCAGTCTGGCAAAAACTCGGCGGACATCCGAATGGTGGTGGATGCGCTGGATCTTTGCTACACAAAGGCGCACGTCGATGCATTCGTGATCATCAGCGGCGACTCGGATTTTTCGCCATTGGTTAGCAAGTTGCGCGAGAACAATAAGACCGTAATCGGCGTTGGGGTTCGCAATTCGACGTCTGATTTGCTGGTGAAGAACTGCGACGAATTCATCTTCTATGACGATCTGGTCAAAGCCGATGAGGCGCGCAAAAAAGCAGAAGCTGCTCGTCAACAAGGGGCTGCAAAAAAGGTGAACACTCCACTTCTAACCGGGAAAGCATCAACATCGGAAGTACACAAAAAGAGCGTTAAGCCCGCCCCTAGCGTAATTCCAGAACTGGCGAATGTAGTTTCGGAATTAACCGACGCGGCAAAACACATGCTTGCCATTGAGTTAGTGGTTGAAACAGTTGAGGCGTTAATGGCGGAAAAAGAGCGCGATGTGGTTCACGCGTCTCTCGTCAAATCTACGCTCAAACGTCGCCGCCCCGACTTTATCGAATCGGCGTACGGCTACAAAGGCTTTGGCAAGATACTTGACGACGCGGCTAAGCGCGGATTGCTCGAATTGCTGGGTACGGATACCGTGGTTACAGTAAGGTTGCCGCGCGGATAGACTGTATTTCGATTTTAGAGGCCGGATCGCGCAGGTTTTACTAGCCACGGAATGAAGCTTTAGGCTCGTGACCCTCACCCAATCCCCGCCCGCGCTGCGGAAGCGGGATAGAACATGCGCCCGCAGGTGCCTGCCCTTACCGCTCAATAGTCAGCGCTACACCCATGCCGCCGCCGATACACAGGGACGCCAAACCTTTATGTGAGCCGCGGCGAATCATTTCGTGAATCAGCGTGACGAGAATGCGCGCACCGGACGCGCCGATCGGATGGCCGATGGCGATTGCGCCGCCGTTGACGTTAATTTTGCTCACGTCCCATCCCATTTCTTTGTTCACCGCGCAGGCTTGGCCAGCAAAGGCTTCGTTAATTTCCATCAGATCGAGATCGACTGCTTTCCAACCGGCTTTTTTTAACGCCAAAGTCGACGCAGGCACCGGGCCCATGCCCATGATGGCTGGGTCGAGCCCCGCGCTGGCGTAGCTGGCGATGCGCGCCAGCGGCGTGAGGCCGAGTTCTTTGGCTTTTTTGGCCGACATCATCAGCACGCCTGCTGCGCCATCGTTCAAGCCTGAAGCGTTGCCAGCCGTGACCGTACCGGCCTTGTCGAACGCGGGTCGCAGCGCAGCGAGAGATTCCGCCGTGACGCCCAGTTTGATGAATTCATCGGTATCAAAAAACGTGCTGCCCTTTTTCGAGACAATTTCGACCGGTGCGATTTCGTCTTTGAATTTGCCTGCTTTTTGCGCGGCTTCGGCCTTGTTTTGCGATGACGCAGCGAAGGCATCTTGCGCCTCGCGGGAAATGTCGAATTTCTTGGCGACGTTTTCTGCGGTAATGCCCATGTGATACTGGTTGAACACGTCCCACAGCCCGTCGACGATCATGGTGTCGGTCATTTTCCAGTCGCCCATGCGCTGGCCGTCACGAGAGCCGAGCAGCACGTGTGGTGACGCGCTCATGTTTTCCTGCCCACCGGCAATGATGATGTCGGCGTCGCCACACTTGATGGCCTGTGCGGCGAGGTGTGTGGCTTTAAGCCCGGAACCGCAAACTTTACCCACGACAAACGCTGGCACATGGTTCGGCAGGCCCGATTTGATAACCGATTGCCGCGCTGGATTTTGTCCGCCACCGGCCGTGAGCACCTGCCCGAGGATAACTTCATTAATTAGCTCGGGCGACACGCCACTGCGTGCCAGCAGCGCGCGGATAACTGTTGCGCCCAAATCTGGGGCTGATATTTTGGCAATAGCGCCGCCAAATTTGCCCACTGCTGTGCGTGCTGCCGATACGATGACTACGTCTTCCATGACTTACTCCTTGTGATTTCGATTACGAGCCTGCGGCTCCCTTGCGAGCAGTTTACTCGTGCAACCTGTCGCAGCGACTGCGCCCTCCGGTAGAATTTGGCTTTCCCGCTGGTGAGCTATGACCAAATACGTATTCGTCACAGGTGGGGTGGTGTCCTCTCTCGG
>JAYSRA010000146.1:0-20436 GCA_043721275.1 Burkholderiales bacterium | reverse complement strand
CGATGCTGCCGAGATTGCTCCATGCTGCCGTCGCCTCCAAGCCTCATCCGCTATCCCAGATACGGCTTCCGGAGCCAGCTTGCTAATCAGGAGTCGATTTTTGCATTTAATGGCACTTAGCCCAAGTAATACGGACGTTTCACGAAAATGCTGATTTTTGTTCTCGGTACACTTTAAAGGACGATACCGCTCGGGAAACGTGCGCAGAAAATCATCAGCACCAGATTGAAACGCCGCCACCGCCGCGATAAAACTGCACCAGAAACTCGAGACTCGCACACACAGCCGCGGTGGTCTTTTAAAAAACTACGCTACTTTTTTCCACTTAGGATGTTTTTTTAGCTCTGCCACACCATACTGGTCAATACGACCCTGTGTTGCGAGCGCCCAAATGGAAGGATCAAATCGCGGAATCGGCGTTTGCTTGTACGGTAGTAGATTTTTGAAACCGTTCTTCAGCGCTACAGCGTCTGCCTCGGTAACGTCCGCCTTGTCAATTCGCCAATCTCTCATTTGGGTATAGATGGCTTTGAGAATCAGCGAGCGTGCGCGCAGGTTATTGGGCATGTTGCGCCCCTCGAACGCGTCCAGACCATCGGCCCCGGGATCGTCGCCCGGCGCTCGATTGCCATTGGTCGGGCCTTCAACCAAATTCCACTGCGCCCAGCACAACTTATCGAACATGGCAGCATTTTGTGGGGCTGCAAGCGATTCTTGCCGCATGCTCGCAACGATGGTCGGCACATTGGTTAGTCCCCACGTATCGATCCATGCCTGCAGCGCATCCCACCGCCCACTAGTCGCCAGCGCGCTCCATCCGTTGCGCAGCACTTTCCACGGAATCATGTGGTGCCAGTCCATAGGAATTTCGTAGTTAAGCGGAACCGGTCTATCGACTTTCCACATTCGCGCGTTGTTTCTAGTGTTCGTATGTTTCTCAGTGTTGTGCCAAGCGAACTCTGGACGATTGTTCGCGGTAATCTGACCATTTGGAAGAATCATGCTGCTTTTCCACAATTTATGTTTATTGGGTTAATACACTGATGTGCAGATGCAAAACACCAAATGGTTATTTTGCATTTGACCCAACTGAAGTTTAGCGCAGTGTTTTCTGAGCTAACGCAGACGGTGCCACGCAATGCGCTATGGCGCTGAACAACAGATCGGCTTACTGCCGCGTTTCGCTGTGTTTTAACTTTCGGTAAAGTGCCCCATTTAGCGACCCGCGCTATAAACTCGGCAGCCGAAACTGTTTGCAAGAATGTGCCAGAGCCCCAACACAGTGCCGCCGCTGAACGCAATCGTCAACCGATCCTTGAGGCTTTGCGGGACGTGTTGCCTGCGGAAGGTGCAGCACTTGAAATCGCGAGTGGCACGGGGCAGCATATTGCGTGGTTTGGCGCTGGGTTGCCCGGCTGGACTTGGCAACCGAGCGACGCGCAAGCTGATGATTTTGTATCGATTGCGTGGTGGTGTGAAGAGGCGCGCGCAGCGAACGTGAAGCGCCCGGTGGTGCTTGATGTGATGGCTCCGCGTTGGCCTTCTGACGGCCCGGAATTTAGCGCTCCGTTTGACGCAATTTATTGCGCGAACATGCTGCACATTGCGCCGTGGGCGACGTGTGCGGCGCTGATGCATGGCGCAGTTCGTTATCTGGCCGAGCATGGCGTGCTCATCACGTATGGGCCATACCTTGAGCGCGATGTACCGACCTCGCAAGGCAATCTGGACTTCGATGTCAGTCTGCGTGAAATCCATCCGGCGTGGGGCATTCGTGCGCTTGAAGCGGTGACGCAGCAGGCGCACCTCGCGGGCTTGAGATTGGCTGCGCGAATGCAGCTGCCCGCAAACAATTTGCTGCTGGTTTTCGCGCGTGCCGCAGTGGCTTCCGGATGACGTTGCAGAGCACGATTCAGCGCATCACCTGCGAGCGATGCTCGCGCCCGCTTGGCACCTGCATTTGCCGCTGGATTACGGCTACGGCGCATGCGGTGGAAGTGGTCGTCTTGCAGCATCCGCTGGAGACGCGCAGCGCGAAAGGCAGCGCGCGATTACTGCATTTGAGTTTGCCGCGCAGCCGCATCGTAGTGGGTGAAGTGTTTGCAGAATCAGTGTTACAGACTTTGCTGCACAACCCGTTCGCGCCTGATGCCTTGCCGCAGTCGGGAGAAAAACACACCCTCCTGCTGTATCCACAAACCACCGACGACACAGCCGCGCCGCCGCCATTGCCCCCCAAATTGTTGCGCGATCCATCGCGGCTGCGGCTGATCGTGCTTGACGGCACATGGCGCAAAAGTCGCAAGATGCTGCACCTCAATCCGCTGCTGCAGCAGTTGCCGCGTTTGCCTTTAGTTGAGGTGCCGTCGTCGCGCTACTTGATCCGCAAAGCGCATCGAGCCGATCAACTGTCAACGCTGGAAGCAACCTGCATGGCGCTGGCGCAACTGGAAGGTGACGCCGCGCGGTTCGATCCGTTGCTGATAGCGTTTGACGGATTCGTCGCGCAGCAGGTGGCGCAACGCGAAGCGGCGATCAACACAGCATCGCAATCGTGCGAGAACGCAATACAGCTTTAGGCTGAAACGTCTATTTTACCTGGGCTGAAGCGCAATTTATCTAGTTATCGACTTTAAGCGAAATGACGGTTTATCCCCAATTCACTAGCGCTTTCAGCAAAAAGCTATTCACTCATTTCGCCCGTGCCGACTCACCCATTGCAACCCACAAGGCCGTCGTGTTCCGCGACTAAGCCCACGCCACAGCAGCCACCGGCGGCAATTGCGCCTCTAACGCCGTCCACGACTCGCCTGCGTCCTCGCTCACCCAACACCCACCCGTGGTCGAGGCCATCGCCATGGTGCGGCCATCTGGGGCCAGCGCGAGGCCGTGGCGATACACCAGGTGATACGCAAACTGCTGCGGCAGGCCGTCACGGAACGCCGTCCAGTGTTTGCCACCGTCATCAGTTCGGCAGACGCACATCGCGCCAGCAATCGCATAACGATGCGTATCCGCCTGTGCAGGCACCGTCCACGCCCGCAGCGGATTCACCGGATCGGCCACAATCGTGAAGCCAAAATCGGTGGGCATCGGGGCCGCCGTGCGCACCCAATGCGCGCCGCCGTCCACGCTGCGATAGGTGCCCGCATGATGCTGCGCCCACATCACCTCGGGCTCCGCTGCGCAGGCCACCATCGCATGCACATCCTGCACGTTGGGATCATTTTCAACCTCAGGCGGCATGTACGGCGCATGAAATCCTTGGCCGCGCAATTGCCAGCTGGTGCCCGCGTCCCCGGTGCTCCACACGCCACCGCACGAGATCGCAATGGTCACCCGATTGCTGTCACGCGGATCAACGCAAATCGCGTGTAAACCGGGGTGATCGTTGCCACCGCCCATCCAGCTTTTGCGCCGCTCGTCACACCACAGCGCATCCATCAACTGCCAACTCGCGCCACCGTCTTGCGAGCGAAATAATCCTGCGGGCATGCAGCCCGCCCAGAGCGTGTTGGGCTCGTCTACACCACCTGCGGCGAGCGACCAAACAAGATCGACCGTCCACGGTGTTGCATCATCCGCCCACGGCCCTTGGGTGGGTTTCGGGGGAAAGGCGGGTGCGGCAATCTCGGTTCACGTTGCGCCTCGATTTATGCTCTTTTGCATCTTCACGCCGAAGTGCCCGAGGCGCAACGCCGCGTACCAAGCACCGTCGCGCAGGTCACTCAATACCTGCGTCACAGGCTCACCGTGAAAGTGATGTGAACTCACTTGCCACACGCCGGTTCGCCCATGGGGCGCGCCGCGATCCGCCGTGAAAAGTCCCTTGCGCGATGCAATTAAAAGTGTCGACACAACCTATCCTCCGCTCAACGCCTGAATGACCATGATGTTGTCGTCGGCGGCAACCGGCAACGCCAAGTCGCGACGGCTCGCGATCATTTCGTTATTGAGAAACACCGCAACGTGTTTGCGCACATGGCTCTGCTCGTCGAGCACATAACGCTCAAGCGCGGGCGCATTGAGGAAGGCTTTGCGCAACGCGTCACCTAGCGTGACCGCATCCACGCGTTGCGTCGGGCACGGCACATGCCGCTGCAATTGCGGGGCAAATGAGACGATAGGCATAGTGCGCACCCCCTTTTGTTGCAACGTTTTGTGAAACAGCAACCAACGAGAATTAGTTTACGCCGCCGCAGGGAAACCGGCTAGTGGCGGCGCAACATGCAAACAGCCGAGCAGCCAGTGCGCGCTACGCCGCCCGCACGTCCCGAATCACCCGCCCCTCGCCCATCACCACCACACGCCTTGCAGCATTGATTGTTTCACGGCGATGCGCGATGGTGATGCGCGTCAGCGGCAGCGCTTTCACCGCTTCGTTCACGCGCCGCTCGTTCTCTGCGTCCAAACTGCTGGTGGCCTCATCCAAGGCCAGTATTTTCGGCTGTGCGTACAACGCCCGCGCCAGCAGCACGCGCTGCCGCTGCCCGCCCGACAGGCTGCTGCCCATGTCCCCCACCAACGTCTGATAGCCCATGGGCATCGCGACGATGTCGTCATGCACCTGCGCGAGCTTGGCTGCAACCTCCACCCGCTCCTGATTCATCGCGGGATCAAAACAGGCAATGTTCTCGGCAAGCGAGCCCGCCAACAGCGCATCGTTTTGCATCACCACTGCGATAAGCGAGCGATACTGCGTGGGCCCCAATTGCTTGATCGCAATGCCGCCCAACCGAATGTCGCCTTCGTTCGGCGTCAAGATGCCGAGCATCAATTTCAACAGCGTGCTTTTGCCGCAGCCACTCGGCCCGCAAATGGCAATGTGCTCACCGGGCTCAATGGTCAGCGTGCATTCTTTCAGCACCCACGGCTCACCGTCGCCGTATCTAAAACTCACGTTCCTCACCTCAATGCGTGGCAACAAGCGCGACACGTCCGTCTCAACGGCAGGCTCGGCCTCCGGCGGCTCAAGCGCAATGTCGGCCAACCGCTCCGCATGCAGCCCAAGCATCTTTATTTGCATCAGTAGGTTGATGAGCGCGCTCGCCCGCTGTGTAAATTGCAGCTTGTACGCAATGAACGCCAGCAACATGCCAAGCGTCATCTGCTGCGAGAGCACCGCCGCCCCGCCAAGATACAAAATCAGCATGCCCTCCACGCCAAAAATCAGTGTGTTCGCGCTACCAAACCACAGTTCCATGCGCTGAGTCACAAGCTCCCGGTTCTGTACATCGACCATCAGGTTTTGCCAGCGGCCCAAACGCTCCGGCGTGCGGTTAAACAGCTTCAGCGGCTGCACCGCGCGAATAGTCTCCAAAAAGTAGCTGTTCTCCTTGGCCGATAGCGCAATGCGCTCCTCGTTGGCGGAGCGTAGCGCCGCAAAGCTCGCCCAACGCAACAGCCCGTACAACCCCAGCGCAATCAGCACCACCACCAACAATTTTGCACTGTAGAGCGCCAGCATGGCGAGCGTCACCAACGCCATCACGCCGTCCACAATCGCGCTCACCGAACTCTCGGTCAACACCGCGCGAATCGCCGTCAGCGAATTGAAACGCGAGACGATGTCGCCCACATGCCGCTTCTCAAAAAAGGCAATTGGCAGGCGCAGCAAATGTGAAAACAAATTCGCCGTGAACTGCACCGCCAACTGCTGATTCATCGCCAACGCCACCCACCCGCGCGACATCGACAGCATGAACTGCGTAAACATCAACACGCCACCACCCAGCACGGTGAGCAGCAACAAATCTTTGTCCCCCGACACCAGCGCCCCGTCCACCACCCACTGCGTGATGAGCGGCATCGCAATGGCAATCGTCTCCAACCCCACCGCCAGCAGAATGATGGCGGTCAGCGTGCGTTTCAAACCAAAGATCTTGCCCACCAAATCACGCAAACGCACCTTGCGGCGTAGGTCAGCGGGCTTGAATTCAGCGGTGGGCGTGAGCTCCAGCGCAACACCAGTGAAATGACTACTCGCCTCGGCAAGCGTCATCACACGTTTGCCGACTGCGGGATCAAGAATGGTGATTTTGTTGCCGTTGACTTTGGTAAGAACGACGAAGTGGTTTAAGTTCCAGTGCAGCATGCACGGGAGTTGCAATTGTTGAATACCTTCAAGCTCGGCTCGCAACGGGCGAGAAGCGAAACCAAGCGCTTTTGCATGACGCATCAATTGTGCGAGATTTGCGCCTTTCAGTGAGATGGAAAATTGTCGGCGCAATTCTTCCAAATTCACCGGAGCGCCATGCAGCGACGACAACATAGCAAGGCATGCAAGCCCGCACTCCGCCGCTTCTGACTGAAGAATCACCCGCTTAGGCATGAGCGCTCAAAGGAATCATTCATCGCAAGACAGCCGCACGGCGCGGGCCTACCAACGCCAAGACAAACTTCTCAGCATGTAAACGAACGTGCAGCGCATCAACAGCTCCAAATTAAGTTCCGCCAGGTAGGCATTACGAAATGGCGTACACGTCTGCGACTGCGGACGATGCAGAACTGACTAGCGCTTACGTTCCGTCAGGGCTTTCTCGATCATTTGATCAAGTACAGCTGCTATATCTCGGTGAGCAACGGTGCCGCGCGACGCTTCGGAGGTGGACTGAACCACAAACTTCCCGTCGACAAAAATCATAGGGACTGATTGCACTTTGTATTGCTTAGTAAGCGTTTCGGCGCGCTTCAGTTTGACATTCATGTCAAACGAGTTCCACTGTTCTTTAACGCCGGCAGCATTCAATCCGTTTTTTTCGGCCCACACTAAAAAACTGGCCTCGTCCTTCAATTGTGCGCCCGCGCCGTGGATGGCTTCAAACGCCTTTGGCACCAAGTCTTCGCGCTTCATAGTTTCTAAAATCAGGTAGGCTTTCGACAGCGGAACCCACGTCGCATAAAATGGCACAGGCACTCTGCGAAAACGAACTGCCGACGGCCGATTGGACGTCCATTTTTGCAAAAAGGGATCGAGATCCGCGCAATGAGGACATGCAAGGCTGAAGAATTCAACTACGTCCACTTGGTCGCTTGCGTCATGCATCACGGGAGTTGGAAGTCTTGTAAAGTGCTTTGCCTCTACAAATTGTTCGGCGGCACTGGTCGCAGTGAGCATGAAGCAACTCAACACGAATGCGAATGGACACAATGATGAATGTTGAAACAGTTTTTTCATGCGGTTAATATTTTTGTTGGAAAGTGTGGGGCACGTAATAGGACGCAGCAATTTTGCGTACCAATGACAACATATTATCTAAATCGCCTCTTGCATGAACGTCAGGATTCAATTTGCTCCATGAGCGATAACTTTTGGCGGCAACGCTGTCCGATCAGCTGCCGTTTCGGTACGGGCCGGATACAGCGCGCCGGTCAGTTGACCGCAGACCACCGTTACGATGGTCTGCAGATTTCACGCTGCTACGCTTCTAATCCGCGTCGCATGCTGCGCCGGTGTCATAAACCGTTTGGTAGTCACCCCAACGATCTCCCCCGGAAACGATTTCCAGTTCAGCCTTGGACAGCTCACGTGGCACTTTTCGCATCAACACGCGATTTGCTTGATCTTGGGTCTTGGTATCTTCCATGCACTGACTCCTAGTTTGTCTCAGTTGAACACGTCCGCCACAGAACAACGGCTAACGTGATGGGGCCAAAACGGCCTCATTTGTGACAGCGTTTCGGCTAAAGTCGGCATGTTTTTCCAGCACGTCTGGCGCAATTTGCGCGCCATAGTATTCGGCCAGAGAAAGCGGTTTAGCAGAGCGCTTGTATTCAAAATTCGGATCGCACGAAAGCATGAAATTTGTGAATGCATCGAGCAAAGTTACCTCTGGATTCCTCCGTTCGAGAAACAGGAATTGGCCCATTTCGTTGACTTCAATGAAATGGGATTTCCCGTTGGTCTCACGAATGACGTCGAAGCAACCGAATACCAAACCGAGTCGATCCATTACGGCAAAAATCTTCTCTTTTTCCACTAGGCTTAATGAAGCGAGCGGCGGCGAAACGTTGAATTCACCGACGCGCCAATCGGTACGAGGCGCGTCTGTGTTGATCGCGCACGTAAATATGGTGCGCCCCATCACAACAATGCGCAATTCTTCGTGCTTGAGTATTTCTCGTTGAAAAATTAGCGGCGACAACCTCAACCCAGGGTCGCGCAGCATTGTTTGATCAACAACGAAAGTCTGCGTCGCTACGCGCCCGCCGCTTTCCGTGTTCCACGCGTGCCCAGTCAACGGTTTCGCAATACAAGGTGCGCCAATATCGGCAACAAATTTCGCAATTTCGTTCTCGTCGTTCGAGACGAGCGTTTCAGGTATGTCCCAGCCGCAGGACGACGCAACCTGCAACTGCCATATTTTTGATCTTGCCGCCTCTCTCGCTTGAAGAGCATTTACCCGAAATGCGTTCGCATTCGCGTTGTCAATGATTGCCCGCAGGCCGGAGAGATACGCGTCCGCCTCTTGAAGAATGAAAGGAACGTCCGCTTCATGCGCACTCGCATCGCCAACAGGCCCCGCTAGCCGTCGATGCCATATTGCGTCATACGAGACGCTACGTATCTGGGATTCGTGGGCGTCATGCGTGAGCGACGCGTACCTGGCGCCGCCGTTAACCCTCAACGAAGACGATGCTCTCGATGGGAAGTCGGCAGAAAAAAACAGACTCACTTTGGCACCGCGCTGGGCCAAGGCCCATGCCACTGTCGCGGCATGCAAGTCGTTTTTGATCGTATATATCAGGGCTCTCAAGTAGTTTTCCTAAACATCGACGGGCATAGAGAAAGTTTTACTCGTGAGATTTTTTCCGCTCAAACTAAACACCGGCTCCAGCACCCACTCCCAAAGCCGCCGCGTGTCCTGCACTACATCCGCTTCAGCGACCATCCCCGCCTTAAGCGCGTGCGCCAATCCGTAGGCCTGCACCGCTTGATCTTTGATGCGCACGGTGACGCGATATACCGGGTCGCCGCCTTGGCTGAGTGCGCCGAGCGTGGCGGCGATGTGCGTGGGCAGTTCTTGCACTACATATGGGCTGCGACTCACCTCGGTGACCTCACCGTTGCCCATGCCGAATTTTTGGTACGGGTAGGCGGCATAGCGCAAGAGCACGGTTTGGCCTTTTTCAACGAAACCGGCTTGACGGGTGGTGGCGTAAAAGTGAGCTTCTAGCGCTTTGGCGTTGCCGTTGGCATCCACCGGTAGCAGGGTGGCGAGCAGTGCACCGCTGTTGATGCCTTGGCCGACCTGTGCGGCTACAGCGGTGATGGTGCCCGCGCTTGGGGCGGTGATGATGGTTTTGCTGCGGGCTTGGTGTTCGGTGGTTTCCTGGCTTAGCAGTGCGCGTGTTTTTTCGAGTTCGCTAGCGTCGGTTTGCGCTTGCAGGCGGGCATCGTTGACTTGTGCAATGAGCGTGCTGCGTTCGCGGGCGAGTGCGGCTTTGTTGCGCAATTGCGCTTGTTGTTGCGCTTGCAGGGCGAGCAACTCTTCGCGCTTGCCGTCGGTAAGCGCTGCTGACATAAAGCCGGTGGCAGCGAGGCGCTCGTGGCGATCCAGCGAGTCTTGTGCAATGCGTTGGCGGGCGGCGTAGAGGTCGGCGTCGAGCCGAAAGCTCCCGATTTCGGCATCGATGGCGTTGATGCGGGTGGTGAGGTTGCCGATGCGCTCAGAAGCACGCTGCTTTGACAGCGCCGCGTCGCGCTCGGTGGCGTCAAGCCGGAGCTTCAGCGCTTGACTGATGACGGCTTGCGCCTCCGAGCGATTGCCTGCGGACTCCATCGCGCGCTCACCGCTGATGACAAACAGCACGTCGCTCGCCTGCACGCGGTCGCCCTCTTTCACGCGCGCTTCCAGCAGCGTGCCGCCGCTGGTGTTGCTCGCGCCCGCCGCGTGGGTGATGCGCAGCACGCCGCCTGTGGGCACCAGTTGCCCGATGACGGTGGCTTTTTTGGTGTAGGTGCCGAACGTGGCAAACAAACCCAGCGCGACTGAAACAGTCAACCCCATCAGTGCAGCCAACGCGTAACCGATGGGCTGCGTCAGGCGCACGCTGCCTAGCCATTGGCTCGATTGGGCGGCGAGGGATTCAGGACGGAAGAGAGAAAACAACGGTGATTGCCTTGTAATGAGGCGACTTGATGAAACGTAATAGTTGGTTACTCATTTGGCATAAACCAAGTCTTACACGCAGCGTGGATGTGTTGTCAACCTCGAATATTGACTAACAATCAAAGCACAGATTTATCCCGTGGGAATCCGTCGCGCGCCAGAAAAGATCACTGACACCATCGCCAAAGACGGCGAGCGGCGTCGCTTCGCGGATCGCCTGCGCGAGAGCTTGGTGCAGCAACACATCGAGCCCAATCCGACACGCGTGGCAGCGGAATTCAATGCACGATTCTCAGGACGTGGCGTGGGTATGCACACGTGCCGCAAATGGTTGGTCGGTGAGGCGATACCGACGCAGGAGAAGCTGGTGGTGCTGGCATTGATGCTCGGCGTGACGAGCGACTGGCTGCGTTACGGCGACGTGGCGCTGCGTGCCAGGACGCAGCATGTTGCGAGCGTCGCGGCGCTGCCGTACAACCGCGCAGAATTGGCACTCATCGCGGATTTCAAGCAGCTCGCAAGCCGAGATCAGGCGTTGGTGCAGCTGCTGGTCGGTGCGATGCTTAAGTCGCGGATTTGACGCATCCGTTCATCCTCGCTGATAGGGCGCTGATGTGAGTTAGAGCGAGCGCCAAAGGGGCAAGGGGGCGAGGGGGCGAGGGTGCGAGGGTGCGAGGGTGCGAGGGTGCGACGCGCGCGCCGCCTAAGATCGGGAACGAGCGAATTTGCGGCGCTGCGCCTATCGGCACAATGGTTCTGTCGGCAGCTAAGACGCCGCGAGCCAATCTGCCACACGCAATTGCGGAACGCGGGCAAATTCGTGAACATTGTGAGTGACCAGTGTGAAATCCCGATTGACCGCCTGACCGGCGATCAACACGTCGTACGGCCCAATCGGTGTGCCCAACGATTTCAACGCCGCACGAACCTGCCCGGCCATGCGCGCATCATCAAGCTCAAACGGCACGATGTTGAAAGCCAAGCCATCCACCAGGTCAACGTTCGCCTCGATTCGTGCGCTGTTAAACGCACCAAAAAATAACTCGTGCATCACCACCGATGAAACAAAAATATTGTGCGGCGCGTGGCGACGAAGCTTTTTTGCGACGGTACCTTTGGGTTGGTTCACCACCGCAATCACGGCGTTGGTGTCGAGCAAAAAGCCGGTCATTTGAATAGGGCGTTGAGCTCGGGCCGCTGCTGTTCGACAACGGGCTCGAGGGCAGCGGCAACAGCGTCGCCGTCGAGCGCCGCTAGTGCGTCAAGCCACGCCCAGTTCGACTCCACAGGCTCAAGAATAATGCGTCGCCCTCGCCGCTCAATGCGCATCTGCTGCGCATCAACGCGAAACGCAGCCGGCAGGCGCACCGCCTGCGATCGCCCCGTCCAGAAAACTTTGGCCGTTTCCATACTTTCAGACCTTTTGATAAGCGGTTTGCGATTGATACTTACTTATTATACATATCAAACGGAGCACACTTTGCTTGATCGACCAGAGGCATGAGTCTGGCTGGCGCTGCTCCCCCCCCGAAACACGTCAAGGCCGGTGCTGCAACGCTTTCTGACGGCTCGCGAGCAACGCGCCGAGCCACAGCGCAATAGCGGAGAAGATGAGCCCGCGCGCCAGCCCGGCGGCGTCATTCGCGCTGGCACCGTTATTTGGGGCGGCACTATCGGCAATCCAACCGACCATCACTGGCCCGATGATCTGCCCCGCAGCGAAAACAACAGTGAATGCGCTGATGCCTGCGGGCCAATCGTAGGACGGCAGATTGTGGCGAACGAACGCGGTGGTGGACGCAACCACCGACAAAAATACGCCGCCGAAAACGATGCCCGAAAGCAACACAATGGGCCACGCACTGGTTAACGCTGGCATGATTGTGGCCGCGCCCAACAATGCGTTTAACGTGGCCAGCGCACGACCGTTGTTGTACCGATCCAGCAAACCCGCCCACACGCGGAATGACGCCATGCACGCCACACCGAGCAGTGCATAAAAAATCATGATCTGATGTGCGCTCGCGCCTTGTTCGCGCAACAGCGCGATCACGAACGTCATGTAGCCGATATAGCCGACGCCAAACAACGAGTAGCCCGCGAGTGCAAATCCAAAATCAGCGACGCGAAACTGACGATGATGCGCCTCGCGCTGAGTGCTGCTCGTCATCAGTGGTCGCATGGCGCGCGTGGGAACAATCAACAACACGCTAGCGATCACGCACACCAACGCCAACGCCCACCAAGCCCACGCCCAGGAAGCGTAGCCGTGCCACTTTGCATCAGCGTCAAGTTGGCTCAACAGCGCGGGAACGAGTAGTGCCGACAACGTAATGCCAATGCCGGAACCACCGTAATACAAGCCAATTAACAAGCCGCTGCGTGACGGGTCAAGCGCGCCCAATCGTGCCGCCAACACGCCACCGGTGATGAACACCCAAGCGCTGGCCACACCTGCAAGCCAACGTTGCACCAGCAGCATGGCGCTGTCGGTAAAGAACCCGCTCAAACCCATAAACAAGCTGGCCAACAACGCCCCTGTAACCATCACGCTCGCCGCGTTGAACTTGCGCATTAACCACGGAGTCATCAGCGCGCCAACGAAGTAACCGAGCGCATTGCTGGTGTTCATGCTGCCCGCCAACGTGTATGTCCACCCGAGGTCAGCACGCATCGGTGGCAGCAATAGTCCGTACGCAAAACGCGTGATACCGAGCGACACGGCGGCTCCGAGTGACAGGGCGAGGGCCAGTAAAAACGGCGACGTGGGTCGCCCGCGAGTAGGGGCTCGACGAGTTACTGGATCAACCACGCCAAAGCAGCGAGTTCGGGTCGGATTTGCATGTGTCGGTGATTGTTTGAAAGACCACGATGCACACCAATCAGGGTCGCGGCATCGCCGCGCCTACAAAAGTCAATCACACCGCTACCGCTGCAAGCCCAGTTGCAAAACGAAAATCGCGCCCCGGTGCGCTGGCAAGCAATCGCTGCGTGTACGCATGTTGCGGAGCCATGAACACGTCCCTCGTTGCGCCCTGCTCCACCACAATGCCTTTTTGCATCACCAGCACGCGGTCGCAAATTTGTGCGGCCACGCGCAGATCATGCGTAATGAACAGGATGGCGATATTGAGTTTCGCTTGAAGCTCGTCAAGCAGCTTAAGCACTTGCGCCTGCACCGAAACATCGAGCGCGGACACGGCCTCGTCGCAAATCAAAACTTCAGGATCAAGCGCCAGCGCGCGCGCGATGCTGATGCGTTGCCGCTGGCCACCGGAAAATTCGTTGGGATAACGCGACAGCACGTCCGGACTCAAGCGCACCAGCGACATCAGCTCGCGAGCACGCGCCATCGCGCTCTCGCGCGACACGCCAAAGTTAAGCGGCCCTTCGATGATCGCATCGCCCACGCGTTGCCGCGGATCGAGCGAACGATACGGATCCTGAAAAATAATCTGGATGCGTTTGCGCGTGAGCTTCAAGCTATCGCGCGTGACGCCGTCAAGCTGCGTGTCGCCGAGTCGCATGGTACCTGTCGTTGGGTCAATCAAACGCGTGATGCAGCGCGCCACCGTGCTCTTACCGGAACCGGATTCACCAACGATGCCGACGGTCTCGCCCGGATGCAAATTAAGCGCTACCGCTTGCGCCGCAACAGTTTCTCGCCGCTTCTGAAACCAGCCACCACTCACGTACGTTTTGCCCAAATTGCTCACCGTGAGCAGCGCGTCGCCCGTGTGCGTTTGCCGCTCTGCGGGCGGCTCGATTCCCGGCACTGAGGCGATCAGCATTTGCGTGTATGCCTCGCGCGGGAATCGCAGCACCTGCTCTTTTTCACCCGCCTCCACCTGCGTGCCGTTTTGCAGAACGATGACGCGATCTGCGATCTCGGCGACCACGCCCATGTCATGCGTGATGAACAACACCGCCGTGCCGCGCTCGCGTTGCAGCGTTTTGATGAGCGCGAGCACTTCGGCTTGTGTGGTCACATCAAGCGCGGTCGTCGGCTCATCGGCAATCAGCAATTTTGGTTCCAAAATCAACGCCATCGCGATCATGATGCGCTGGCGCTGACCGCCTGAGAGCTGATGTGGATAGCTCGCGTAAATGCGGTCCGGTTCCGAAAGCTTGACGGCCTCAAACATGCCTAGCGTTTTTGCTTTGCGTTCGCTTGCAGAGAGTTTGGTGTGTTCGGCGAGCAACTCGTCTAGTTGATCTCCGCAGGTCATCACCGGATTCAACGCCGTCATCGGCTCTTGAAAAATCATCGCAACGTCATCACCGCGAATGGCGCGCAGCTGCGTGGCGGAGAGCTTCAGGAGGTTGACACCATCCAGCAAAATTTCGCCACTAGCGACCTGCACGTTCTCTGGCAACAATCCCATGACCGAAAAAGAGATCACCGACTTGCCGGAGCCGGATTCACCGAGCAGGCAAACGATTTCGCCAGCGTTGACATCGAAGCTAATGTGTTCGGCGGCGAACGGGCGGTCGGCGCCGGTGGGCAGCGAGATACTCACAGCGCGCAAAGAAAGCACAGCGCTCACCGCTTCTCTCCACGCTTGTTGAACTTCGGATCCAGCGTGTCGCGAAGCCCATCGCCCAACACATTCACCGCCAGCACCGTGAGGCCAAGAAAAATGCCTGGGAACCACATGTTGTGTGGGGCGCTGGAGAACACCACGCGCGCCTCCGCCATGATGTTGCCCCACGTTGGAATTTCGCTCGGTAAACCAAGCCCGAGAAAGCTCAAAATCGCTTCGATCAAAATTGCTGATGCACAAACATACGTGCCCTGCACCACCATCGGTGCGATTGAATTGGGCAGCACATGCCGCAACAAAATTTTCCACGTCGGCGTGCCCACCGAGACGGCCGCCTCGATGTACGGCTCTTCGCGAATCGACAGCACTAGCGCGCGCACGAGGCGCGTCACGCGTGGAATCTCCGGCACTGCAATGGCGATGATGACCGTTGACAATTGCGCGCCCCATGCAGCCACCAGCGCAATGGCGAGAAGGATGCCGGGTATCGCCATCATGCCGTCCATCACGCGCATCAGGATCGCATCCACACCGCGAAAATAACCGGCGACCAGGCCCAAAAACGTGCCGATGATGAGCGACACGATTGCCACCGTGATGCCCACAATCAGCGACACGCGAATGCCATAGACCACGCGGCTGTAAATATCGCGCCCAAAGCTGTCGGTACCCATGTAGAACGTGCGCGTTGCGGTTTGATTGTCCGGGCCTGTCCACTCGTTGGTGGCCATCGGTTTTTGATTCATGTTGATGGCGTCAAGCCACGCCGGATCGACCGTACCGAGCACCGGTGCCAGCGCGCCGAGCAGCAGCAGCAAGCCGAGCACGATGAGGCCAAAGCGTACCGCACCGTTTTTGAGAACCTGTTTGAAGGTAGCGTTCACGATCAGTACCTAATCCTCGGATCAAGAAAAAGGTATGACACATCGACCAGCAAATTCACCATCACATACAAAAACGCAAAGAACAAAATCACACCCTGAATCACCGGAAAGTCTCGCGCCAATACCGCGTCCACAGTGAGTGTGCCAAGCCCCGGAATCGAATACACACTTTCGGTCACCACCACGCCACCGATGAGTAGCGCAACGCCGATACCGATCACCGTGACGATGGGCACTGCCGCGTTGGCAAGCGCATGCTTGATGAGTACACGGGATTCAGGCAATCCTTTGGCGCGCGCCGTGCGCACGTAATCCTCCGTCAGCGCCTCGGCAACGCTCGCTCGCGTCACGCGCGCGATGAGTGCAACGTACACGATAGAGAGCGTTAACGCGGGCAACAGCAAGTGATGCAACCACGGCAGGACGCCGTCTTTCAAGGGCTTGTAACCCTGCACTGGAAACCAATCGAGCTTCAGCGCGAAAAAGTAAACAAACAAATAGCCGAGCACAAACACCGGGATCGAGAACCCCAGCACCGAGAAGCCCATCAACGCACGATCAAGCCAGCCGCCGTGCTTCCATGCGGCGAGCGTGCCGAGTGGCACCGCGATGAGCACGGTGATGACGATGGTCAAAAACGCCAGCGACAGCGTGGGCTCCAAGCGGTCGCCGATCAATTCAACGACGTGCTTTTTGAAGAAAAAAGATTGCCCCAAATCGCCTTGCAACAACCCTTGCGACCACAAGCCAAGTTGCACGAAAAAGCCGCGATCCAGCCCAAGTTCGGTGCGGATTCGCGCTATGTCTTCGTTGGTCGCCATGTTGCCCGCGATCACCGCCGCTGGGTCGCCGGGCACGAGGCGAATCAGCGTGAATACGATGATCGCCACGATGATCATCACCGGAATGGTGGCGAGAATTCGTTTCAGCAAAAAAGAGCCCATGGCACCAACGATACCTTACGCGCGTCGAAAAAGTCGCGCATCAGCCAAAATGTTGAGACTTCGCAAAAAGGAGAACACGATGAGCGCCACGACAAGCCTGCCCGCCACCATGAAATTTATCGACCACGGTGCGGGTGGAGCCGCCACCTGCATGCAGATCGCCAGCGGCGAGCTGCCGGTGGTTGCTGACGACGAGGTGCTCATTCATGTTGAAGCTGCCGGCGTCAATCGGCCTGATGTGTCGCAACGCTCGGGCTCGTATCCACCGCCCAAAGATGCGTCGCAGGTGATAGGTTTGGAGGTCGCGGGCACGATTGCGGCGGTAGGTACTGCGGTGTCGCGATGGAAAGCAGGCGACAAAGTGTGTGCGCTGACACCGGGCGGTGGATACGCAGAATATTGCAAAACGCCCGCTGCGCATTGCTTGCCAATTCCTGCTGGTTTGTCGATGCCTGAGGCGGCCGCGTTGTGCGAAACATTTTTTACCGTATGGGCCAATGTGTTCGAGCGGGCGCGCTTGGTGGCGGGCGAAACGCTGTTGATCCACGGCGGTTCCAGCGGCATCGGCTCGACCGCGATTCAACTGGCGCGCGTGTTCGGCGCGGCGCAAATTATTGTGACCTGCGGTGACCAGGCAAAGATTGATTACGCACTGAAGCTCGGCGCCAACACCGGCATCAATTACAAAACACAGGACTTCGTTGAGGCCACCATGGCCGCGACCAACGGCCTCGGTGCGGATGTAATTCTGGACATGGTGGGCGCGCCGTATTTTCAGAAAAACATGGCCGCCGCAGCGCTCGAAGGCCGCATTGCGCAGATCGCGTTTCAGCACGGCGCGAAGGTGGAGCTGAACATGTTGCCGCTGATGATGCGCCGCTTGACTTGGACGGGTTCGACACTGCGCGCGCGGCCCAAAGCAGCGAAGGCCGCCATTGCTGCCGCGCTCGAAGCACAGGTTTGGCCTAAATTCGAAACCGCGCCCGACGCACTAAGACCGCACATTCATGCGACCTTTCCGTTGATCGATGCCGCAAAAGCGCACCAAATGATGGAAGCAGGCACCCATTTTGGCAAGATCGTGTTGACGATTTAGGCGATACAGCTTTACGGATTAGCCCTTATTTTGCTTGGGCTAAAAGCCGTATTTGTCAATTATCGACAAATGCTAATTATCAGCGTTAGCCTAAGTAAAATAGACGTTTCAGCCAAAAGCTGTTTGATGGTGCGAGCGCTGAGCTTTGCGAAAAGTCGCGCGCGCCACGTGGGCAAATTCAGTGCGAAATGCGCGCCGGCACAGTCACGATTTGTCTGTTGCCGCGCTGCAACATGGCTCGCTTTTATAGGCGGTATTGATCGCGAATCGACGGCCAAAAGCGATGTGCAATGCTTAAATTATGTCAAGGGATAAGCGCAGGAGACCAGAGAGTCCGAAGGCGCGATTTAAAGATTTCTACACATCATTTAGGGGCTACGTAATGAAAAAAACTTTGGTCGCAGCGGCTGTTTCCGGCTTGCTTGCGTCAGCGGCGTCAACCGCGTTCGCGCAAAACGTGACGCTTGCCGGTTTGGTGGATGTATACGCGGGTTCGATTCAATATTCGGGCGACAAACGCACCGCCAAACTCGACAGCAACGGCATGACTACGTCGTGGTGGGGCGTGACTGGGGCGGAAGACTTGGGCGGCGGCTTGAAAGCTGAATTCAAAATCAGCGCATTTTTTCGCCCCGACACCGGTGCCGTCGGTCGCTTCAATGGCAACGAAAATTTCTTCAGCCGTGACGCATGGGTCGGCTTGTCGGGCAACTTCGGCTCGGTGCACATCGGTCGCGATCTTGCGCCGAACTTTCTGCCAACGGTGATCTTTAATTCGTTCGGTGATTCGTTCGCGTTTTCACCGTTGGTGCTGCACGCCAACGTGCCGTTGTTCAACGGCACCGGGTGGGGCTCAACCAACGCAGGCGACACCGGCTGGAGCAATCAGGTGCGCTACACAACGCCGAACTTTGGCGGCTTGAGCGCTAACGTGCATTACCAGTTTGGGGAGGTCGCTAACAACAGTAGCAACCGCAACTACGGCGCAAACTTTCTGTACTTTGGCGGCCCCATTTCGTTGGGCGGATTTTTTCATAACGTTCGCACCAACAACCCGAACGCGGGAACCGTTGGCAGCGTGAGCGACGGCTTCAATCAACAAAAAGCATGGATGTTGGCGGCCAAAGGAAGCCTCGGTCCGGCCAACATTTACGCCAACTACGAACAGGCGAAAAACGACAACTACACCGGCGCTGCGGGCAGCTCGGAGCGCAAGACTTCAAGCCTGAGCGCAGACGTTGCCGCGGGCCCAGGCAAGTTTTTGGCAGCCTACGCAAACACTAAATTGACGACAAGCCCGATCAGCGCGCGCAACAACAGCAAGCGCAGCACGTTCTCACTAGGCTATGACTACACGCTCTCGAAACGCACTGATGCCTACGTTGTGTTGATGAACGACAAGATCACCAACTATGATCGCGGCAACTCGTTTGCTGTCGGCGTGCGGCATCGTTTCTAGGCACCGCCAGCGCATAAAAAAAGCAGCCAAACGGCTGCTTTTTTTTCGACCAGGCGAACTAGTTTTTCGTCTGATCCACCAATTTATTCTTGGCAATCCACGGCATCATCGCACGCAATTTTGCGCCCACTTGCTCGATTGAATGCTCGCTGGTCAGGCGACGGCGTGACAACAGCGTTGGCGCGCCGGCCTTGTTTTCAAGGATGAAACTCTTCGCGTATTCGCCGGTTTGAATGTCTTTCAAACATTGGCGCATCGCGTCTTTGGTGGCCTCGGTCACAATCTTCGGGCCGGTGACGTACTCGCCGTATTCCGCGTTGTTTGAGATCGAATAATTCATGTTGGCGATACCGCCTTCGTAAATCAAATCGACGATCAGCTTTAACTCATGCAAGCACTCGAAGTATGCCATTTCCGGCGCGTATCCGGCCTCAACCAGCGTTTCGTAACCGGCCTTGATGAGCTCAACCGTACCGCCGCAAAGAACCGCCTGTTCGCCGAACAAATCAGTCTCGGTTTCTTCGCGAAAGTTGGTTTCGATAATGCCCGCTTTGCCGCCACCGTTGGCCGCCGCGTAAGACAGCGCCAAGTCGCGCGCTTTTTTGCTCGCGTCCTGGTGCACGGCAACCAAGTGTGGCACGCCACCGCCCTGTGCGTAGGTCGAACGCACGGTGTGGCCCGGGGCCTTGGGTGCAACCATCCACACGTCTAGGTCAGCGCGCGGAACCACAGCGCCGTAATGCACGTTAAAACCATGCGCAAAAGCGAGTGACGCGCCTTGCTTGATGTTCGGATGGATGTCGTGGGCGTAGACGGCACCGATCTGCTCATCGGGCAACAACATCATCACCACGTCAGCCGTTTTGACCGCCTCGGCAACTTCGGCAACCTTCAGCCCAGCTTTGGTCGCCTTGTCCCAGCTCGGGCCGCCTTTGCGCACGCCGACGGTGACGTTAACGCCGCTGTCGTTCAAGTTTTGCGCATGCGCATGACCTTGCGAGCCGTAACCCACGATGGTGACTTGTTGGCCTTTGATCAGGCTCAGGTCACAGTCCTTGTCGTAAAAAACTTTCATTTCAATCTCCCTTTTTAAATTTTTAAAATCCGTTCGCCACGACCAATGCCTGAGGCACCGGTGCGCACCGTTTCTAAGATTACGCCTGGTTCAATCGCTGCGATAAACGCGTCGAGTTTATGACTATCACCGGTCAACTCGATGGTGTAGCTCTTGTCGGTCACGTCGAGAATGCGACCACGGAAAATGTCCGCAAGTCGTTTCATTTCGTCGCGATCTTTGCCCGCTGCGCGAACCTTCACCAGCATCAGCTCGCGCTCAATATGATTGCCGTCCGTGAGGTCAACGACCTTCACCACTTCGATCAACTTGTTGAGCTGCT
>JAYSRA010000145.1:0-2758 GCA_043721275.1 Burkholderiales bacterium | reverse complement strand
GGTGGCGGAATTGGTAGACGCACTAGTTTCAGGTACTAGCGAGTAACATCGTGGGGGTTCGAGTCCCTTCCCGGGCACCATAACAGAAAAGCCGACGCGAGTCGGCTTTTTGTTATTTCTAGAGGGTTCAGAAAAGCCGACGCGAGACGGCTTTTCGTTTTTTCAGAGCTCTGAAAAACAACTTGCCGCAAATTCAGCGAGACTAGGTGCGCAGTTTGTACCCGGTTTTGAACACCCACCACACGAAGGTGAGGCAAATCAGCAAGAAAGCAACCGTCATACCGATGCTGGTTGCAATGTGTACGTCGGCCACCCCGTAAAAGCTCCAGCGAAATCCGCTAATCAAGTACACCACTGGGTTGAACAACGTGATCTTTTGCCACACGGGCGGCAGCATATTGATCGAATAAAACGCGCCGCCCAGAAACGTCAGCGGCGTGACGATAAGTAGTGGCACCACCTGCAGTTTCTGAAAACTATCGGCCCACAATCCGATGATGAAACCGAACAAGCTGAAGGTCACAGCGGTTAGCAAAAGTATCGCGACCAGCCACACCGGATGGGCAACTTCATACGCCACAAACAAGCGCGCGGTGCCCATAATCAGCAAGCCGAGTACGACTGATTTGGTGGCCGCCGCACCAACGTAACCGATCAGCACTTCTACCCACGACACCGGCGCAGAGAGCAACTCATAAATCGTGCCGGCCCATTTCGGCATGTAGATTCCGAACGCAGCATTCGAAATGCTTTCGCTCAGCAGCGACAGCATGACGAGGCCGGGAATGATGAATGCGCCGTAGCTCACGTTATCGATGTCGCCCATGCGCGAGCCGATGGCCTTGCCAAATACGATGAAGTACAGCGACGTGGTGAGCACGGGTGCGGCAATGCTCTGCATGACCGTGCGCAGCGTGCGCGCCATTTCAAAGCGATAGATGGCGCGAATGCCGTGCCAATTCATAACGCCGCCGCTTTGGGTTGATGTACGAGACTCACGAAAATGTCTTCAAGTGAGCTCTCACTTGAGCGCAAATCCTTGAAGTCAATGCCGTGTTCACCGAGCGCGCGCAGCAGCGCGGCGATGCCGGTTTCTTCCCTCTGGGTGTCGAACGTGTAGACCAGCGTGCGCCCCTCGTCAGCTAGGGTGAGCGACCAAGCTGCGAGCGCCTCAGGGATGTTGTTCATGGGTTGGCGCAACGTCAGCGACAGTTGCTTTTTGCCGAGCTTTCGCATCAGCACTTGTTTGTCTTCCACCACGATCAGCTCGCCCTTGCTGATTACGCCGATGCGGTCGGCCATGTCTTCGGCTTCTTCGATGTAGTGCGTGGTCAGGATGATGGTGGTGCCGTTCGCGCGCAGCTCGCGCACCATGCGCCACATGTCGTGGCGCAGCTCAACGTCAACGCCTGCGCTCGGTTCATCGAGAAACAAAATTTTCGGTTCATGAGCGAGCGCTTTGGCAATCAATACGCGGCGCTTCATGCCACCGGACAGTGTCATGATCTTCGCGTCGCGCTTGTCCCATAACGACAGGTCGCGCAGCACCTTTTCAAGATGCGCGGGATTTGGCGCTTTGCCGAACAGGCCACGACTGAAACTGATGGTTGACCACACCGACTCAAACGCGTCGGTATGCAGCTCCTGCGGAACCAAGCCAATGCTCGCGCGCGCGGCGCGGTAGTCGAGCACGTTGTCGTGACCATCCGCCGTGACGGTGCCGCCAGTCGAGTTAACGATGCCGCAAATAATGCTGATCAGTGTAGTTTTGCCTGCGCCGTTGGGGCCGAGCAGCGCAAAGATTTCTCCGCGCATGATGTCCAAGTCAATGTGCTTTAACGCCTCAAACCCGCTGGCGTAAGTTTTGTTGATGCCGCGCACGCGGACAATTGAAGTGGGGGCCGCAGTGGTTGCGGACGTGGAACTGTTCGATGGAGCCATAGGCGAATCTACTACGGCTGAGGCCACGCATCGATGATGGATGCTCGGCCACTGCGTCGGCGTTGCAACTGTCGACAGACTCTCAGTGCCTGCCGCCGTTTAAAAAAAACGGCCCGTAGGCCGCTTTTTTGACTGCGAAACCTGCGGGTTACGCAGCTTTCTTGGCCCACGCGCTGCACCAGCCTTTGCCCGCAACCTGCTTGCCTGCGAACAACGGGCAGCCGCCCGCTTTGTCGGCTGCCTTGCCTTGGTATATCGCGCAGTTGCTGCAAATCTGCGTGGCTTCATGTTTCGGAAATTTCTTTTTGTCAGCTTTGGCGCTGTCTTCAACATAGCCAAGCGCTACGGCGGTGGCGTCTTTAACGTCCAGCATGGCGGGCGCTTGTGCAAATACCGATGGCGACATCATGACGGCGGCGCCAGCAGCGACTGCCGTTGCCGAATGGATAACAAATACACGACGTGACGAATTCATAAAGCACTCCTAGGGGGAAGAGCTCGAACAACCAAGCCCATGCGTTATTTTGGCACAGTTTTGTCGTAGACAAATCAGGTTTGTGCGAACACTGTCTGTTCTGGGCTTGCTGTGCCTAATGCGCAAATGATCCCAGCCGACGGTGCCAGGTTGCCACGGCGCGTCAGCGAGACCCGGCAAATCGGCGACCACAAAGCCTATAACTCTGAGCTGAGAGGCTTATTTTACTTGGGCTAACGTCAATAAAAGCTGAGTTAAACCACGAACAGTCGAACTTAGGTTTTGGGAGGGATGAAGAGAAGCGTTGCGCTACCCTTTGGTTTCTTGAAGACGAAAGGACGG
>JAYSRA010000144.1:0-20618 GCA_043721275.1 Burkholderiales bacterium | reverse complement strand
TCAAACATTTGCGCCTTGCTGGCGAAGTGGCGGTACAGCGCGGCTTCTGACACGCCAACTTTGGCGGCGAGTGCTGCGGTGGTGATCTTTTCTCCTTGTGGCTGTTCGAGCATGCTCGCCAGCGTTTGCAGGATTTGCGTCTTCCGTTCGCCCGGCTTTGTGGCCATGTATCGCTCCCCTTTTTTCTTTAGGGTACTCCCATAAATTCATTTTTCGGGCGAACTGCGGCGTTGCACGGTGCTCGCAATCCTCAAGTACCAGGGCGGTAATGAAGGTTGCTGCGCGCCGTACGCCATGCATTTCATCCCGAAAAATGAATTTCTAGAAGTACCTTTACCGATTGTCGGCGCTAAACCCGATTAGCGCGGCACTGCTTACCCCAACGCAACGCTTAACCCAACACCTGCGTATTACTCAGCGCGGATCATCGTTCCCACGCCCTCAGACGTCAAAATCTCCAATAGCAGCGCGTGCTCGACGCGGCCATCGATGATGTGTGATGTTTTAACGCCATGCTGCACGGCATCCAGTGCGCCCTGAATTTTTGGCTTCATGCCGCCGCTGATCGTGCCGTCTTCGAATAACGCGTTGATCTCTTGATAGGTGAGGCCCGTGAGCAGTTTGCCACTCTTGTCAAGCACGCCCGGCGTGTTGGTCATCAGCACGAGCTTTTCCGCCTTCAACGTTTGCGCCAGTTCGGACGCCACGAGGTCAGCGTTGATGTTGTAGGCCTGACCATCCGCGCCGACGCCAATCGGTGCGACCACAGGGATGAAATCGGCTTTGTCGAGATGCATGATCAGCGTCGGATCGATGTGGTAGATGTCGCCGACGAACCCGATGTCAAGCATCTTGCCCTTTTCGGTTTCGCTCTCGACCATCATCTTCTTGGCGCGAATAAAACCGGCGTCCTGCCCGTTCAAACCAACCGCGTTGCCGCCCGCCTGATTGATGAGGCCGACGATCTCCTGATTGAGCTCGCCGAGCACCGCTTCAACCACATACAGCGTCTCGTCATCGGTGACGCGCATGCCCTGAATGAAGGTGCCTTTTTTGCCGGTTTTGCCGAGCATTTCGTTGATCTGCGGGCCGCCGCCATGCACCACGACCGGGTTCATACCAACCAGTTTCAACATCACCACATCGAAGGCAAAACTCTTCTTCAACAGCGGATCAGTCATCGCGTTGCCGCCGTATTTGATGACTAACGTTTTGTCGTGAAACTGGCGGATGTACGGCAGCGCGTCAGACAGGATTTGCGCGCGGTCTGCGGCGGTGGCAGCGGTGAGGGGCATTGGGCAAGCCGTAGCAAAGAGGTGAGTGGGTACAAGCTTCAATTCTATGCAAAGCCCAGCGTTACTCAAGCGCTATGTTCGTTCGACCGAAACGCGTCGAAGCGGCGATCAACCCGGCGTGCGAAATCCGCCTTCAATCCATGCCACGGCGCTCGTCGCGCTGAGCTTGAAGCTTGCCGGTGCCTTCACTTGCGCAATCGTGTTGCCCGCGGCGTCAGTGGCGGTGAGCGTGGCGTATGGAAAATCATCATCGGGAATGATCGCGAGTGCGACGCGCACGTCAGTGGCAATGTCATCAATGCGGGCGTTGACGCGCACTTCTTTGTTCAACGCCGCGTGACGCTGCTGCTCGCTGCGGCTGACGAATTCGGTGGCGGTTTTCACCAGCGTGTGAAACGCACTGGTGTCGAGCGGTTTCGGGTCTTTTTTGTTGCGCCCCATCGTCCACGGGCCGATGAGCGCGGGCTCGCGAGCACCGTCTTTGGTCATCTCAACGGCCCAGCCATCGTCGTCCTCATTTTTGACAATCCGCGCCGACCAACCGTCGTCTTTCCAGTGCCGCGGATCTTGCGTTTTCGGGTCGCGCCGAACGGCGGGTGTGTCGTCCGCGCTTGGCGCGTCGGTGTCGCTGTTGTTGTCGTCCGATCCCAAAATACTTCAACCTTTTTGTCGCGCTGGCGGTCAGCATGCTCACCATTGAGCTCCGTGCTGCAGCATGAACCGCAACCGGACAACGAGCGTACACGACTGCGATGCATAGCGGTGGCGTCGTGACAGGCGACGATCGCGGAGCCTGCTTTCAGTCGCACTAGAAAGACAGCTTCAACGTGAAACGACACCTAAAGTGTCGTTATAAGGTATTGAATAGCTTTTATCTGAAAGCGCCATTTAACTTGGGCTAGTACGGCATTTTGGCGTAAAGTCGCAAATATCGTCAATGAAGCGCTAACTCAAGTGCAGTGGCCTTCTGCTGCAAAAGGAGTCGTAAAAAATACGTTGCACTTTGCTCATGCCGTGAAATAATAAGATTTGATGAAGGGGAGTAGCCCCCACACCGTTGTCGTCAATACGAGGGCTTCGCTAAAAAAGCGTCGCGCTCCGGTTTCGGTGGGCAAGCGAGCACAGGCAATGCAAAATGCATCGCGCACGCTGCCAGGCAAGACCTTCGCTTTTTGACCGCACATCGCGTTTTTCGCGTGCGGACAGGAGGACGAAGTGTTTTTCAGCGTTGTTCACTGCAACCAAAAAATAGCGATCCCCACTGTCTGCCCGAGCAGCACGGTAATTTTGGACGCTTAGTTATGGATATTATTTCAACCACGTTTTTGATGGCGCTGTTGACCATCATCATCATTGACCTCGTGCTCGGCGTGGCCGGTGCCGCGAACGGCAGCTTCTTGCTGGTGGTACTGGGCTTGCTGATTAGCGTGCCGATTGTGGTCTGGGGCTCAGCGCTGGTTTTGAAATGGGTAGACCGCTTTCCGTCCATCCTCAGCATCGGTTGCGGCATATTGATCTTGACGGCCACGCAAACGATTCTCGACGAGAAATTGCTCGCGCCGTACCTGCCTGCGCACACTTGGTTTGGCGAATTGAGCGGCGCGATTTTGACCGCAGCGCTGCTTGCCGCGTTCATGTATCGGCAGCAACAAAACCAACGGGCACCAGTGAAAATGATCGGCCAGATGGCCAACTCGAACGTGTAGCGCACGCGTGGCCAACCGGTCACGCCCAGTCAACAGCTTCGTCGAAGCGCACCGCTTCGCCCGTCGCAACAACAAAAGGATGTAACGTGGAAACCATCGGAACTTGGTGGATGTGGACAGGCTTTGCTGTCTTCGTCGTGATCGCAATTGCCATTGATTTGCTGGTCATGGAAAAACAAGGGGCGCACCGCGTCACCGCTAGAGAGGCCGTGCGCTGGAGCCTGCTTTGGTTTTCGCTGGCGTTCGTATTCGTGGCGCTGTTGTGGTGGTATCTCGATGGCAATCAGGGGCGCAGTGTCGCCAATGAAGTGTCGATGCAATTCATCACCGGCTATCTGGTGGAGAAGAGCTTGTCGGTGGACAACATTTTCGTGTTCCTCATGATCTTCAGCTACTTCGCGATTCCGCCTGAATTTCAGAAACGAGCGCTCATCATCGGCATCATCGGTGCCATCGTGTTGCGCGCGATTTTGATTCTGATGGGTGCCTGGTTACTGGCGCACTTTCATTGGCTGCTGTATGTGTTCGGCGCGTTTCTCGTGTTCACCGGCATCAAGATGTGGCTGGCCGCAGGCAAGGAGCCCGACGTCGCTCAGAACCCGGTGCTGCGGCTGCTGCGCACGCGCATGAAAATCACCACGCAGTTCGACGGCGAGAAAATGTCAACCATGATTAACGGCGTTAAGCACTACACGCCGCTGTTTGTTGTGCTCATTTTGATTGGCACCACCGACGTGATTTTTGCGGTGGATTCCATCCCCGCCATTTTCGCCATCACCGAGGATCCGTTCATCGTGCTTACCGCCAATATATTCGCCATTCTGGGTCTGCGCGCACTGTACTTTCTGCTCGCCGATCTGGCAGATCGGTTTCACCTTCTCGCGTACGGCTTAGCATTGGTGCTCATTTTCATTGGTAGCAAAATGCTTTTGCTCGATGTCTACAAGATCAACATTGGTGTGGCGCTGGCGGTGACTGCGGGCATCATTGCAACGTCGATGATTGCGTCGCTCTACACCTCGCGCACCGAAAAACGCGCCGAGAAAAAGTAGCTCATGCGCATCAAACGCTGGTTTCGCTCACTGGAGCCGCGAGTTCTCACCGAGCTCGACCGACCGTGGCTGGCGTGGGCCAAGCCGTGGCTAGATCGACATGATCTGTTCGCGTTTAATCGGCGACCGTTGGCAATGGGTGTCGCCATAGGTTTGTTCTGTGGCCTGATTCCGGGCCCGTTGCAAGTGGCCAGCACGATTGTGGTCTGCTCGCTGCTGCGCGCGAACGTAGTGGCGGGCATCGTGGCGACGTTCTACACCAATCCGCTCACGATCATTCCGCTCTATATCGCCGCGTTTCATATCGGCGAATACTTGCTGCCCGGCACCTACACGTTGCCCCCGTTTGTCGATGCATCCATCGGTACTGCTGAATGGATCAACTCGATCTACACGTGGGTGCAATCGCTCGGTTGGCCGATCGTGGTCGGGCTGCCGGTGATGGGTTTGTGGTTTGCCGTCAACGGCTATTGGCTAGTCAATTACTTGTGGCTGCGACCGGTCGCGGCGCGGCTGAAGCGGATGAAACTGCGCAGAGCGAAAGGCAGCTTGTAGCGATGAGCGTCTAGCGCTTAGCGCCTACTTTTTCCGCGCCCGAGCACGCGGGTGGGCCTGATCGTAAACCTTAGCCAAATGCTGAAAGTCGAGATGCGTATACACCTGTGTCGACGCAATACTCGCGTGGCCCATCAGCTCTTGCACCGCGCGCAAATCCCCCGAGCTTTGCAACACGTGGGATGCAAACGAATGGCGCAGGCGATGCGGATACACATGTGACGAAATGCCTTGCTGCAGCGCGCGCGCTTTGAGCGCCTTGCGCACCACCGGTGCGGCAATGCGTTCGCCGCGAGCGCCGAGAAAAACAGCCGCTACATCAATGGCGTTGGCCGCAAGGGTGCGTTGCGTGAGCCAAGCTGTGAGTGCAACACGCGACGGCCCGCCCAACGGCACCACGCGCTGTTTGCGCCCTTTGCCGAACACGCGCAGCTCATGATTGGCAAGGTCAACATCGGCCAGATCAATGCCGACCAATTCGCCGACGCGAATGCCGCATCCGTACAGCACCTCAAACATCGCTTGATCGCGCGCAACCATCCACTCACTCTGCGCTGCATTGGGCGCTGCCGGCGCTGTCACCAGCCGCACGGCTTCGGGCTCGGTGAGCGCGTTTGGTAGTCGCTTTGCTGCTTTCGGCGCTTTGATGCCGACAAACACCGTCGAGCTGAACGCTGCGTCGGTCTTGCTCAAGTAGCGAAACCATGCGCGCCACGCAGAGAGCGTGACCGCGAGTGTGCGCGGTGACAAACCCTGCGCATGCAGTTTCGCCAACGCGCGCTGTAAGTCATGACGCTTGATTTGCGCAAGCGGCGTGTTGCCCGCCGCCGCAATCAAGCTCTCACAAGCGCGCAGATAGCGTGACTGCGTCTGCGGCGAACCACGGGCAGCAAGGCTCTCGCCAAAGGCCGTGAGCGCCGTCCGATTGTCCATGACCGTGCGCCGAGATGCGCGCTACGCGAAGCGCGGCTCAAAGCCACGCGTGGCAAATCGTGCGAGGGCTGCGCTGGTCAAGTGCGCCAGCCGTGTGAGCACGTCGGTGGCCATGTCCGGCGTGAAGCGACCGCCGTCTTCAGAGGCGAGCATCAACACGCCCGCCACGGCACCGTCGGCCAGCGGCACGTAGGCAAAAGATCGCGATTGAATCGCCGCATCGCCCAGCCAGTCGCGCGATTCGTGCGCCGCGTTGGGGCCCACGTACGGGCGATCCAGCCCCGCGATGTAGCTGCGAAATTCAGCGGAGCAGAGGGTGGATGCCTCAAGTGCTGTATCGGCAATCTGCCCGCCCCACCAACGCACCGCAGAATACGGAATGGCGAAGTCCGAACGCATACTTTCATGCACCACATCAAGCGTGACCTCTGCGTTTGGCGCGCGCAAAAGTGCCAATGTCAAACGATGCAATTTTTCGATCAATCCGTCGTTGTGTTGCCCGTAGCCAATCAAGTCCGACAGTTGCTTTTCAAGCTGCGTATTGCGCTCGCGCAGGCTGATCAGTTGCCGCTCCACCATAGATATCGCGTGCCCGCCTTGCGGATGCGGAATGCGCATCGCCGAGAACACGTCCGCGTGATCCATAAAAAAATCAGGGTTGGCCTTGAGCCATGCCGCAACGTCGCCGCCGGTGACTGCTTCAGATTCACTCATTCATTACGCTCCATTCACTCAACACTAAACGCTTCATTTGCGAGCACGCCGTCGGCGATTTTGGTCACCGGTCCGGTCATCGTGATCGCGTAATTGTCGCCAATTTTTATTTCAATAGCGCCGCCCGGCATATGCACGGTGACTGCGTCGTCAACCAGCCCCAGCCGATGCGCCACCGCTGCGGCCGCGCTCGCGCTGGAGCCCGACGCCAAGGTGTATCCCGCGCCACGTTCCCAAATCTCGATGCCGATAGTGTTGCGGTCTCGCACCGTCAAAAACTGCACGTTGGTTCGCTCAGGAAACATGGGGTGCGTTTCGATCAGCGGCCCCAGTCGATGTACATCCGAAGTGCGAGTTGCGGCTCGCTCAACCACGCAATGCGGATTGCCAATCGTTGCGCTCGTGAACGTAAGAAGTTCATCATCCACTGTCAACGTCTCACGAATCACCTCGCGCGATTGGCCTGCGACCGGAATGCGCGCTGAATCAAAACTGACGCAGCCCATCTCAATGGTGATGCTGTGACCGCCCGAATGAACCGTCGCCTCCACAACGCCGCCTTGTGTGTGAACTTTGAACGGCGCATGTTGCACCAGCCCTTGGTCAAACAGATAACGACAAAAAATACGCAGCCCGTTGCCGCTTTTTTGCGCCTCACTCCCATCAGGATTGAAGATGCGCAGCGAGAAGGGTGCGCCATCACGAGCTGGCAGCGGCCCCCACAGTATGCCGTCAGAGCCGATGCCGAAATTGCGGTGACAGATACGAATGATTTCATCGGTCGTGAAAACGGTCGCCCGATCAGTCGGGTTAATCACCACATAGTCATTGCCGAGCGCGTGATACTTGGAAAAGTGCATCAATGGATTTTCTCTCAGAATCGCATTTGGGAGACGATCTGCGCCGTGATGCATGCGCACAAACGAACGCCAGCGCTTATTCAGCAGCCAGAAGCCGTTGCGCGTAGGTCTTTAGCACCTGTGGTGAGAGCGACGCGGCGAGCCCGTTCGCCAGCACCTGCGTGACAAAACGCTCGCGCCACTGTGCAATGTTGGGCGTGTACTGCACACCCAAATCGGTTGGATCAAAGGCACGCTCCAGATATTCGTTCACCACACGCATAGCCTCGTTTCGGGCGTTGTCCGTGCTCTCTGAAATCGTGTTTCGACCGTGAAAGCGGTAGCGATAAAGCGGCTGATCGACATGCACAGGCTCTGTCAGCCACAGCGCGCGTAAGCAAAAATCCCAGTCGTGGTTGTATCGAAAGTCGCGGAATCCGTTGAGCGCATTAAACAGTTCGCGGCTGAAAAAAAGATTGCCCGTCGTCGTTGCCACGTTGTGTAGCAGCAGCGCATTGCCGACCGTTTCCTGAAACGCAATGTCGGACTGCTTGCACCGCTGCACGTAGACCCGCGCGTCGGCGAACGGATCAATCGCTTCGGACTGAGCGTCAATCCAGTCGATGCTGCTAAATGCCAACGCCGTGGCATGGCGCTTTGTAGCCGCAACCATGGCTTCGATGCGCGTCGCCGCGAATGCGTCGTCTGAGTTGAGCGGATTGATGTACGCCCCAGTTGATAGGCTGATTGCTTCATTGAGCGTTGCGTGTGCGCCACGATTTTCGCGAGTTACAAATTGATGAGGGAAGGGGCAAACGCGTAGCACGTCGCGGGCGATAGCAACGCTTGCATCGGTGGAGCCGTCGTCGATCACGATCAGTTCGATCTCACGGTACGTCTGCGCGTACACCGACTGCAATGCCTGACGCAGGTACGCGGCATGGTTGTAGCTCGGCACCACCACGCTTACCAAAGGCGCAACCGCAGACGGCTGCAGCGTCGTCGCAAGCGCGTGCATAGCATTTAGGCCAGCGCGGTATTCACGCCCCTTGCGGGTTAGTCCATGCTCCTGTGCGCCGCCGTTGCGCGCGAGCTTCGCCAGCGCCAGACCGAGGTTATTGCGCATCGCGGCTAGCGTCCATCCGGTCAGGTCTAGCGCGCGCATGATCATTGGCACGGCTGTGGCCGCGTCGCTCAGCTCGTAGTGGACGACGCCTAACATGTGCAGCGCGTCGCTATGATCAGGATCGAGCTTAAGCGCGGCCACGTACAAGGTTACGGCTTGCGCCAAATCTTGAGACTGTTGAGCGCTGAGCCCTTGCAGCGCGAGTTGATGAGCGCGAACGCTGACGTCAGGTGCTGAGCTCGTCGCCGACAGTGACCCATGACAGTCTTTGTAACGGCGACCGCTGCCGCAGGGGCACGGTGCCGATCGACTCGCGGGCGCAAGGATCAGCTCATCCGTGCCTTGCGCGTCAGTGGTCATGTTGATCGGTCGACACGCCGCTTAGGCAGCGTCGTAACTGCTGCGCGACGAGCGGCTGTGCATAGTGTTTTTCGACGTCATTGCGCGCTGCTGCGACGATGCTTGCGCGCAGCGCAGGATGGGCAATTGCCTGTTCGAGTGCGGCAACCCACGCGTCAACGGAATTTTCAGCGAGTAGGCCGGTTTGCTCATGCCGTACGCAGGTGGAATACAACGGCACGTCACTGTAGATGCCAGGCACTCCAAACGCGGCGTATTCGCGATACTTTAGATTGGTTTTGCTGTTTTCAAATGGCGAGTCCATCATCGGGGCAAGTGCCAAGTCCCAGCAACGCTGTTGTACGGCAGCGACGTAGTTCTCGTAGCCCTTAACCTCGGGTAGAAAAGTGACGCCTGCGACGCCGCGAAGGGCGTCCGGCATCCAGCCAATAAATTCAAATTCAACGTCTTCGCGGTGCCGATCTAGGGTGCGCATCACGAGACTCGCGAGGAACTCGGCCACGTTGGGACGGCGTGTTGACGGGTAGCCGATACGCAATTTTTTTGTGACGTTAGGCGTTGCTTGCGCAGGCCGATGTCGATCAATCAGCGCCAGATCGATAGGCGGTGAAATCTGGGCAACGAGCTGCGTTGGAAAACGTGCTTCAAGATAACTCGCAAGCGTTGGCGACATAACGATGATTCGCTCAGCTCCGGTGAGGAATTTATCAAGCGATGAATGTACGGCAGGATGCGAAAAAAAAGCGCCGTTGTGTACGTCGTAGTCGGTCGTCAATTCGTAGAAATTGTCGTCAAGAAAATAGCTGTACGGAATGCGCCGATCTGCCAAATAGCCCGGTAACCAAGACAGCTCAGGCAGGCACAATCGCGACACCACAACGGCGCGTCCGCCGAGCTGCGCTTGTTGCAACGTGTGCGGGAACACAATGTCGGGCGCGCCCACCGCTTCGCCCATCAAGCGAGCAATGATGTGCGTGGTGGCGATATCGCCGTCGGCGATGAGCAGGGGGGCCACGCGTTGCGATTCCGGCAGCGGCGCGCTCAAGCTTGGGCTAGCCCCATCGTTTCGGTTGCGTTGACGGCACGCTCCAACGGTACTGCTGCGACGCGCCGGCAAACGAGGTGGCGTTGGCTAGCGGAATCTGCAACTCCAGCGTGTTCAGTCGTTGCGCTAATCGAGCACGCCATTCGGTCACGACGTGATGTTGCGCTGCTGCAGGCTCGCGCAGCCGCACCAAACGCTCACGCGCAGCTGAAGCATCGCGGCGCACCAGCGCCTCGCACAACGCAGCAAGACCCGCAGCCAAGTTGCACAGGTCTCGAAAGGCCGCAGCAGCGCGGGTTTTTGCGTTGTTTGGCACGGCATGGGTGAAGGCTTCACGTAACGCGACCAGTGCCGCGCCATCACGCCGCGTGAGCAGTGACGATGTCCAGCCGTCGAGCACCTGCAGGATCGCTTCAGCGGGCGGCGCAGCGCCACCAATCAGCGGCTCCGGTTCAACGAGGGCCTCAACGCATGCCAGCAACCGTCTGGTCGCCTCAGTCTGCCTGCCTGAAGTGTTGTCAAGCGCGATAAGGCGCAGCATGGCCTGCCAATAAAAAGCGGCGGCCTCAAGCCCGCTCAACACCGTCAGCCCGCAGAGCTTTTGGGTGGACGACAACACCAACTCATACCAGGCGTATGCCGCTTGAGGATTTCGCTCCTGGTTCTCGGCGTAAAAGCCAAACAACAACGCCAGTTGTGGAAAGCAGTAGCGCGCTACCGCGCCGAACGCAGCCGCACCGGTTTCAAGATCATTTACTAGCGTTGTCACGTCGTCCGGCGACTCAATATTTAAATCGTGGCCCAACACGACATCAGCGCGCAGCAGGTGTCGTAGCGACTCGATGTCGGCATGTTGCCCGCGCAGATAACGATCTTTAAACAATCGAAAGGCGTAACCGGTGCGCAAAGATTGCTGGCGCGGATCGGTCGCATTCGTAAGCTGAGCCACCTTCCGTGCAAGGTAGTCGGCGTAAATCGGAGCCGTGCTGTCAACGGCAACGCGTGCGATGTCGTGGTCAGACGCCCACGCGATCAAGCGTTCGTTATGCCGCTCGACCACCACGTGGGCAAAGCCAATTGCGCGCAGCAAATTTTCGAGGGCGTCTCGCGAGAACAGGAAGCCGTGAAAGCCGGCCGCCAAGGCGGCGCTGGTGGTGCTCGGGTCGCTGACGGGGAGGATGAAGTCAGCGGCTGGCGTGGTTAGCACCAGCGTGCCGCCGCTGGCTAAACGTGATCGCAACAGGAGCGCAAACGCCTTCGGGTCGGGCACATGCTCAATGACTTCGCTCGAATAAACCACATCGAACCGCGCGCCGTTAAGCTCGGTCACGTCGTCAAGCAACGCATGAAAAATGTGCTCGCCGAGCAGGCTTCGACCGGCGGTCGCATAAGGCGCGGGGTCGCAGCCAAACGCGCGCGGGTTGATCACCGTCCTCCATGCGTCCGCCGTGAAACCAAAGCCGCATCCGACGTCAATGAGCGACTTGCTGCTAGCTGAAGCAAGGCACGCCACCGGCCAGAACATCTCCCACAAGCCGGCGGTGCTTTCCACATATTGGCGCAGAAAAATATCAATGTCGCCCTGCTGAATGTGATCGAAGGCAAGGATGTCTTGCAGCGCTGAAATGCTCCCGCACCGCGCACATTTTGCAAATGCGACGTCTGCCTCGGTTGACAGCACATGCGGAGCCGATACCCAATGGCTCAACGCACCTGTTGCCGCGCAAACACGACATGGCGCAGCGCATGGCGCGCCACCGCTTGACCAGTCAAGCATGTGGCGCTCCTTCGATGTGTTTTCGCCCACAGTCGCGCCCGGACGCGATCACGCGCGCACGCTGCCGTCGCCCAAGACCACCCACTTTTGCGTGGTCAAGCCTTCAAGTCCCACCGGGCCGCGCGCATGCAGTTTGTCGGTGGAAATGCCAATTTCGGCACCCAAGCCGTACTCAAATCCATCGGCGAATTGCGTGCTGGCGTTGACCATGACGCTTGCCGAATCGACCTCGCGCAAAAAGCGCTGCGCGTTCGTCCAATGTTCGGTAACGATGGCGTCGGTGTGGTGCGAGCCGTGCTCTTCAATGTGGGCAATGGTTTCATCAAGATCGGCGACGATTTTGATCGACACAATGGGCGCGAGATATTCGGTGGCCCAGTCCTCATCTGTCGCCGCGTTAACGTCGAACGCCGCAAGCGCGCTCCGCGTGCGCTCGCAACCACGCATCTCCACGCCTTTGTCCGCGAAGATTTTCGCCACGCGTGGCAACACATCATGCATGCGCGCTTCGTGCACCAGCAGCGACTCCATCGCGCCGCACACGCCGTAGCGCCGCGTCTTGGCGTTGTCACAAATGCGCACCGCTTTTTCGAGGTCGGCGTGCTCGTCAACATACACGTGGCAGTTGCCGTCGAGGTGTTTGATGACCGGCACGGTGGCCTCGGCTGCCACGCGTTGAATGAGGCTTCTGCCGCCGCGCGGAATGATCACGTCAATGTATTCCGGCAACGTGATCATCTGGCCCACAGCGGCGCGGTCGGTGGTCTCAATCACCTGCACGATGGCTTCAGTTAGCTTGGCCGCTTTTAATCCGACGGCGATGCAACCGGCAATCGCCTGATTTGATCGAGCGGCCTCGGAGCCACCGCGCAAAATCACCGCGTTGCCGCTCTTCAAACACAGCCCCGCTGCGTCCGCTGTGACGTTTGGGCGCGATTCGTAAATGATGCCGATCACGCCGAGCGGCACGCGCATCTTGCCGACTTGGATGCCCGATGGACGTGAGCGCATGCCGGTCAATTCGCCGACCGGATCAGGCAATTGCGCGACCTGACGCAAGCCTTCGGCCATCGCGGCGATGGATTTGGACGTGAGTGACAAACGATCAATCAACGGTGCGGCGAGATCGGCTTTTTTGGCGTCACGAATGTCGGCAGCGTTTTCTTCAAGAATGTGCGCGTCGCGTTTAATCAATGTGTCGGCAATGGCGAGCAGCGCATCATTTTTGGTGGCGGTGCTGGCGCGGGCAATTTGGCGAGACGCAGCGCGCGCGCTTCGTCCGACCAGATGCATGTATTCGGTGACGTCGAGTAACTTGTTCATGCGCAGATTTTAGCGGGCGTGGCACCGCCGTCAAAAATAGACAGCTTTCGCTGCGGTGCGCCATCGCACTGGGGCTAGACTCCCGAATTAGCTAAAGTCGATAAAGCGCTAAAGTGGGTTTTTCCCCAAGTGAAATGGCTGTTTCAACGAAAAGCTATTGCATCACTAGGCGCCCGGTTTCAGGTGCCGAAAAGCCACTCACCAAAACGCATTTCACGCGCGCGCACTTCGCGCAGCAGGCATCGGTCGGTGGGCAGTCAACACGATTGCAACGGTCAATGCGCGTCGAGACGCCACTTGCGCCGAATACCGTTTGACCTTGGCAGAGTCGCCCCTTTAAACTCAAAACCGCACAGCTGTACAGCCGCTTGTTTCGGGCGGTGTGCACTTAATTTCACCTCACAACATAGGAAATCGACATGACGATATTGCGTAAGGCCGTTCTTGCGGCGTTGTACGGCGCCGCTGGCATCGCAGGCCTCGGAGCAGCGCCGAGCGCGTTGGCGCAAAACGCCGATCCGGTGGTGGTCGATAAGGTCAATATCGTCGGAACCCGCCGCGCCAACGCCTCGGCCACGGACACCGTGGTGCCGGTCGATTTCATTCCGCTGGCGAAGGCCGCAGAACAAGGCGGGCAGTTCGATTTGGCGCAAACTTTGCAATACATTTCGCCGTCGTTTAACTCCACACGACAGACCGGTGCCGACGGGGCTGATCTCGTGGACTCCGCCGCGCTGCGCGGTTTGGGCTCGGATCAAACCTTGGTGCTGGTCAACGGCAAACGCAAACATACGAGCGCGCTGGTTAATCTTTTCGGCGCGCGAAATCGCGGCAACACGGGCACCGATCTCAACACTATTCCGATGCTCGCCATTGAAAGTGTGCAGGTGTTGCGCGACGGCGCGGCGGCGCAGTACGGCTCGGATGCCATCGCGGGCGTGATCGACATTACGCTTAAAAAACGTCCCGGTTGCGAGGCTGTTTTAGGCTATGGCCAATACTCGGCAGGTGACGGCAAAAACTATCTGGCCAGCGCCTATTGCGGCTTTCAAACCGGCAACGGCGGCGTGACCGGCATCACCGCAGAGTTCCTTGATCGCGGTCGCTCCAACCGCGCAGAAGCCGGTAATCCGCGCATCATTGGCGACACCAAAGCGCAGAACTTAACGCTCTACGTGAATGGCGAAATGCCGATCAGCGGCGCGGCCAAACTTTATTACACGTTGGGCTATCAAACTCGCGACGCATCGAGCGCCGCCTTCGCGCGCGGTGGCATCGGCTCCGACGACATTCCGTCGCGCAACTCGGCGGCGATGTACCCCAAAGGTTTCGTGCCGTTCATCAACGGAGACGTTGAAGATCGCTTCATCACCGTCGGTTACAAAAATCAATTGGGCGACTGGAACGCCGACATTTCGCAGACCTATGGCTACAACAAATTGGCCTACAACATCAGCAACACGTTGAACGCATCGATTGCCAATAAAGACCTGCTCGCTGGCGGCAAAGGCATCAGCGCCTCTGCGTTTAACGCCGGTGGTTTCTCGTTTGGGCAGTTGACGACTAACGCTGACGTGAACCGCTTTTTCCCGACTGTTCTGAACGGCATGAACGTCGCGTTCGGCGCTGAATACCGCCGCGAAAATTATCAAATTTTTGCAGGCGAGGCGGGCTCGTATGTGGACGCCGACGGCGTGGGCAATGGCGGCAACGCGGGTAGCCAAGGCTTTCCCGGCTTTCAGCCGAGTGACGCGACGAACAAAAATCGCAACAGCGTCGCTGGGTACGTCGACATCGAAACCGACATCACGCCGCGGCTCAAAATAGCCACCGCGCTGCGCGGCGAACGCTTCAGCGATTTCGGCTCCACCGTCACCGGCAAGCTTGCTGCGAGCTTCAAGGCGACCGATCAATTCTTGGTGCGCGGATCGACCAGCACCGGCTTCCGCGCGCCGTCGCTGCAACAGGTTTATTTCTCGTCGACGTTCACGGATTTCATCAGCGGCGTGCCGCTTGATGTGGTGCTTGCCCCGAACGGCGGCGCGATTGCGAACGCAGCGGGCATCCCAAAATTAAAGCAAGAAAAGTCGAACAGCTTTACGCTCGGCGCAACGTGGAATCCGTCAAAAGCGCTCGCCGTCACCGCCGACATCTACCAAATCGACATCAAGGATCGCATCGTGTTGTCGGGCCGTTTTGATGCCGACAACTATCCCGCATTGGGCGCATCGCTCACCGCACTCGGCGTCGGGCAAGCACAATTTTTTGTCAACTCCGTCAACACGCGCACTAAAGGCATTGACTTGACGGTTGCGCAAAAAGCGGACATGGGCGCGGCGAAAGTGGGCGCGTTTCTCGCATTCAACTACAGCAAAACCAACGTGACCGGCATCAAGGCACCCCGGTCGCTCGCGGGGTTTGAGGATGTGCTGTTGTCGGAGCGTGAGCGGCTGTTTATCGAGCAGGGCGGCCCGCGCATGAAGGCCACACTCGGCCTCGATTACGCACAAGGCCCTTGGGAATCAAACCTCAAAATCATTCATTTCGGCTCGCAAACCTTGGGCACCTTTTCAGGCACTGAAAACGGTGTGCCAAACGCGCGCTACGCACCGAAAACCTCAGCGGATTTGTCGTTCACCTACGCGTTCGACAAAAACACCAAAGTTACGTTGGGCGGCACCAACATCTTTAACGTCAAACCGACCAAACAAGACGCCAACGAAACCGACAACGGGTTCATCTACGACAGCGTGCAGTTCGGCCTGAACGGCGCGGGGTATTTCTTGCGGTTGTGGAAACGGTTCTAGGCGTTTGATGCTCAGACTGTAGGAGCGCGAGCCGCGAAAGGTTGCAAATAGCACCATTTTTCGCGGCTCTCGCCGCTCGTAAGGTTCGCGGCGACCCCGCTCAGCTTTTCGCCGAAACGCCCATTTTACTTGGGCTTAAGCGCGAAAAACGCGTTTATCGATAATCATCGAAAACCGCTTTTAGCCCAAGCAAAACGGCCATCTCAGCCGAAAGCTGTTGCCACGATCTACTGCGTTTTCCTCAGCAAATATTTGTCGTAAAACGTCGTCATCGCGGCGAATTGAAAGTCCGCATTCGCCTTTTTTGCAAAGCCGTGGCCTTCATCTTCGGCCAGCAAATACCACACTGGCGAACCATTGGCGCGCACTTTTTTCACGATCTGTTCTGCCTCGGTGTAGGGCACGCGCGGATCGTTTTTGCCGTGCGTCACCATCAATGGCAATTTGATTTTGTCGGCGTTGGTGAGCGGTGAAATACTCTCTAGAAATTTGCGCATGTCGGGGTCGCGCTCGTCGCCGTATTCGCTGCGGCGCAGGTCGCGGCGATAGGTTTCGGTGTTCTCCAAAAAGCTCACAAAATGCGAGATGCCGACCGAATTAAACGCCGCGGCCAGACGGTTGCTGTACATCACGCTGGTGGCCAGCACCATGTAGCCGCCGTAGCTGCCGCCCATCACCGCCACGCGGGTCGGATCAAGCTCCGGCTGCGCGTGAATCCAGTCGAGCAGCGCACCGATATCCTTCACCGAGTCTTCACGTTTTTTGTTGTTATCAGCCTCAAGAAAGCGTTTGCCGAATCCCGCTGAGCCGCGCACGTTTGGATAGATCAGCGCATAGCCGCGCTCGTTGATCCAGTAATTGGTGCGACCACGAAAACCGGGTCGTGCTTGACCTTCCGGGCCACCGTGAATCGAGATGATGACCGGTCGTTTACCGGGAAAATCCTTGGCGTTCGGGCGATGCAAAAACCCCGAAATGGTCATGCCGTCAAAGCTGCGCCACGTGATCGGTTCGGCCTCAGCAAACGGTCGCTTGACGGCGGCGACCAGCGGATGCTGCGTCCAGCGGGTGACCAGTCCCGTTTCAGCGTCCAGCGAAAAAACTTCACCGGGCGAGTCGGCAGATTCGATGGCGAGCGCCAGATCGCGACCGTTTTTATGCCAGCTCGCCGACGAGATCAAACCCGGTGGCAGCGCGGGCACCGGCAGCGGTTTCAGGTCGATGTCAAACAGTTTTAATTGCGCGTTACCGTTGGCATTGGCGAGCACCGCGATGCGCTTGCCGCCGCGCGCCACGGACCAACTATCGACGTCGTACTCAATATCTTTAGTGACCCACTGCCGGTCGCCGTTTTTCAGATCAACACGTGATAATTTGCCGAAATCGCCATCAAATTTTTTGCGATACAGCCAGCGCTCAGCGCCCGCGTCATTGTCATCGGCCTCGCCGTCACCCAAGCTCACGCGCTTGCCGGTAGCGAGATCAAGCGACCATAATTTGCTCACCGTTGCCGACTGATATTCGCTCACTATCAGTCGGTTTTCGCGGTCGATCCAGCGCACCACACGCCAGCCTGCACCGGTCAAGCTCGCGAGCTTGAAGCGCGCTTCCGGTTGCAACGGGTCAATGGCGTACACGTCCATGCTCGCTTGCTCGCGTTTGCCGGCGCTTGCCGTGCGGTCTAGCGGTCGCGCCATGAGAATCACTTTATCTTGCGCCGTATTCCACGGGCCAATGCTGTGCAGCTCGCCAGCAGGCGTGATCTGTACCTCTGTTTGCGTCTTCGGATCGAGGCGATAGATTTGCGTCGCTTCGTCGCCGCCCACGTCGCGCGCAAACAAAATATATTCGCCACGCTTGGGCTCAAAAATCGCGCCACGCACCGGCTCGCGGCCTTTGGTCAACTGCGTAGGCTTGCCCAACGGATTGGCCTGCAGAAACAGCTGATTGGTGTTGCCAGCGCGGCGCAGAATCAGCATGTCCTGCTCGACCGGGTGCCACGCTACAAAGCGGGTGGGCGCGAAGTCGCCATACGGCGCTATCTCGTGCGCGAGCGACTGCGAAATCGACGGTACGCCGTCAAGTTTCATCGCAGCGGGCGGCACGATTGCCGCGCTGTGCGAGCCGTTGCTCGCGGGCGGTTGCGACCAGCACAGCGCCGTTGGCATGAATGACAGGCCAGCGATGAAGGCAGAGGTAAAAATCAGCCGCATACAATCGAACGCTTGAACGCGCCCGCTCCTTTGATTGCTCTTATTGCCACCGCTTCCGGCGACGCAGGTCTTGTGCCTACGATTCTGCCAGAGGCCGCGCCCGTTGGGGCATTTGAGGCTTTTTTGCATGTCGCCGAACCGCGACAAATCCAGACCCTCCCCGACCATCTGGTCAACCAAATTGCTGCGGGCGAGGTCATCGAACGACCCGCTGCTGCCCTCAAAGAATTGCTTGAAAACGCGGTGGACGGCGGCGCGCGGGCCATCGATGTCGAGCTTCTAGGCGGCGGCGCAGTGCTGATGCAGGTGACCGACGATGGGCGCGGCATTAGTGTTGCGGAATTGCCACTGGCGATTGCCCGCCATGCAACCTCGAAGATCGCATCGTTTGACGACTTGGAATCGGTGAGCAGTTTTGGCTTTCGCGGCGAGGCCTTGGCCTCCATCGCGTCGGTGGCGCGGCTGTCGATCACCAGCCGAACACAAGGCGCACCCAGCGCGTTTCGGTTGAAAACGGAGGGCGGACACAACGCGCCCTCAGAGCCGGTGAGCGCACGGCTCGGCACCGCCGTGACGGTGGCCGAATTGTTTTTCAACACACCCGCGCGACGACGCTTCTTGAAGTCGGAGGCGACCGAATATGCGCATTGCCTGGATGCCGTGCGCAGGCTCGGCCTAGCGCGCAGCGACATCGCGTTGCAGCTCACGCACAACGGCCGCGCTGTGCATCGCTGGCCGGTGCAAGCGTGGCCTGCACGCGTTGCCGCAGTGCTGGGTGCAGAGTGGCTGAATGCGGCCACTGCAATCAATACTGATGCGGGTTTGCTTGCGATAGAAGGCTTCGTGCTCAAACCCAATAGCACGGTGCCTAATCGCGATGCGCAGCACTTGTTCGTCAATGGTCGCTGGGTGCGTGACAAGATCGTGCTGCACGCCATTCGCGACGCGTTACGCGATCAAATGCACGGCGGCGCGTCACCTAGTTTTGTGCTGAAAATCACGCTCGATCCGCGTGCGGTGGATGTGAATGTGCATCCGGCCAAAACCGAGGTGCGCTTTCGCGAATCACAGGCGGTGCATCAGTTTGTGCGGCGCGTGGTGGAGCGCGCGATGAGTGGCAATGCGGCGACGCAGCCAGCGGTGTCAGCTGCGCAGAAATTGTTTGGCGATCCGGTTGCGGTTGAGTCAGGTGCTGGCGTTTCTGCGGTTGATCCAACTCCAACGCAGTCGTCGTTTGCCGCATATCCCGCGTACCAAGCGCGGCCCGTGGTCGGCGTTTCGGAACGCGTTGCGCAGTATTTTTTCGCGCCGCAAGACGCAGCCACAACCCGCCCAGCAGCAAAGCCGTTGCCACCCACCGAGTTCCCACTCGGCTTCGCGCTCGCGCAACTGCACGGCGTCTACATCCTCGCGCAAAACACGGCGGGACTGGTGCTGATCGACATGCACGCCGCGCACGAACGCATCGTTTACGAAGGCTTGAAATCGCAAGTCACAGACGCGGTGGCGACGCAACGTTTGCTGATTCCGAGCGTGATTAACGCCACCGAAAAAGAAGTCGGCTCCGCAGAAACGCATCGTGAAACCCTGCAGCAATTGGGCTTTGACGTGAGCGTGGTCGGCCAGCGCGCGTTAACGCTGCGCAGCATTCCCGCTCTTCTCGCGGATGCTGCACCGGAAGCATTGCTGCACAGCGTGCTCGCCGAACTCGATGAATTGGGTGTGAGCGCACTGATCGAATCGCGACGCGATGAGCTGCTTTCGACCATGGCCTGCCACGCCGCCGTGCGCGCCAATCGCGCGCTTACCGTCACCGAAATGAATGCGTTGTTGCGCGAAATGGAAGCCACCGAGCGCGCAGGTTCGTGCAACCACGGTCGACCGACTTGGTATCACCTCACACTCAAAGAACTGGACGCGTTGTTTATGCGCGGTCGCTGATGGCCGCACCTGTCGTGTTGCTGGTGGGGCCGACCGCATCGGGAAAAAGCGCCGCAGCGATGCAGCTGGCCGGGCGGTTCAACGCAGAAATTGTCAGCATCGATTCTGCGCTCGTGTATCGCGACATGAACATCGGCACCGCCAAACCGAGTGCCGCCGAACTCGCGCAGGTGCCGCATCATTTGATCGATTTGATTGATCCGACGCAGACTTATTCTGTCGCCCGTTTCGTCACTGATTGTCAAGCCGCGATTGCCAATATTCATGCGCGCAACCGCATGCCATTGCTAGTCGGCGGCACCATGATGTACGCCAATATGTTGGTCAATGGCATGAGTGACGTGCCGCCTGCCGACGCGGCCATTCGTGCTGAATTGGCGGCGCGACGCGAGCGTGACGGCATCGAAGCATTGCACGCAGAATTGATGAAGGCCGATCCAGTAACGGCCAATCGTTTGCCACCCGCGGACACGCAGCGCATTGAGCGCGCGTTAGAAGTGTGGATGATTTCGGGAACGCCACTGTCTGCCCTGCAAGGCCAGCGCAGGCCCGCATTGGCGGGGCTTCAGAGCATGGTGCTGCGCTGGCTGCCCGCTGATCGCGCGTGGCTGCATGCGCGCTGCGAGGCACGACTTAAGGCAATGCTTGCGCAGGATTTCGTGGCAGAAGTCGAATCTCTCCGACGCAAGTACACGCTGACCGCTGACATGCCATCGATGCGCTGTGTGGGCTATCGGCAAGTGCTGGATGTGCTCGAAAGCCGCGCGCCAAAGGCCGAGATGTTTGATCGCGCGCTGTTTGCCACGCGGCAACTCGCCAAACGACAGATCACGTGGCTGCGCAGTTTCGATGGTGAAGTTGTGGCGTGCGATTCGCCGGATGCGATTGAGCAAGCGGCGACCTACATCGAGCAGGCACAATCCGCCGCATGA
>JAYSRA010000143.1:0-2779 GCA_043721275.1 Burkholderiales bacterium | reverse complement strand
GGATGCTCCAAGCTTGCGAGGATGTTTCTCTCGCGTGCAAAGCGGGCGGCGAGCAACCAGTTGAGGTTTTCTACCAGCGGCATTTTGAGTGCGACTTGGCGTGAATGTTGCCCGTCGGCGCGCTCGGCTAACCACACCACGCCCATGCCACCTCGACCGAGCTCGCGGATCAGCCGATACGGGCCGACGTTTTGACCGGGCTCGCGGGTGGGCGCGCCGCTTGCGTCGGATAGCGTGGCGGTGCCAGTGCGCGTCGAACTCGCGTTGGTGTTCACTGCTGAGCTAGGCTGCCCGGCCGCGAGCACGGCGGCCTCCCGCATTGCCTGCGAGATCGGCGGGAGCAGCATGGCGCTAGCCTCCGTATCGGCATGCGCGAACATCTGCAGGAAGCGACGCGCAACATCGTTGCCCGCAGCATCAACCTCGCGCTGCACGGCATCGCGCTCAACCGCGTCACCGCTTTGCCAGCGGTCGTACAGGCGCGAGAGGTTTTTCAGTTGGTCAGGGGTAAGTGCCACGTTCGCCTTGGTTATTGTGTGCTTTTGTGGGAGCGGCGTTACCGCGACAGGTTCGGGCGGGCGCGAAAAGTCGCGGTGGCACCGCTCGCACAGAAATCATGCTGAAAGCATCGCCGCCAACAGCGAGCGCGCCTTGGTCCAGTCGCGTGCGACGGTGCGTTCGGCCACGTCCATCGCGTCAGCAATTTCCAGTATGCTGAGCCCGCCGAAATAGCGCATCTCAACAACTTGGGCCAAGCGCGGTTCCACGGCGGCCAACTGATCGAGCGCTTCGTGAATTTGCACCACGCTGTCGTCTAGCGGGCTGGCAAGGCTCGCCTCCAGCAGCGTGTTGAGGGGAATGTCCGCCGCGCCGCCGCCGCGCCGATCCGCCATGCGCGCGCGCGCCATGTCAACAATCACCGAGCGCATCACGGTGGCCGCATAGGTGAAAAATTGTTTGCGATCCGCCACGCGCAACTCTTGCAATTGCACCAAGCGTTCGTAGGTTTCATGCACCAGCACGGTGGGCGACATCTCTGCGGGGCGACCGTTGGCGTGCAGCCGCGCATTGGCGACGCGGCGCAGGTCTTTGTAGAGCACGTCGAACAGCTTGTTGACGGCAAGTGGCACGTTGTTGTCGGCGGCTTTGATGAGCTCGGTGACGCTTACGGTTTCGGTCATGCGCTGCCTTGGTTGACTCGGTTCAAACCGCGATGCGACGTGCGGGCTGCGTGCAGTGTGCATCGACATGAACTGACTCGTCAACATGGAATGTTTTTGTTGCTCAGTTTTAGTTGTGTGGGCAGCCAATATTGTTCGTTGAAGCAAAGTTTTCGGGATCCCGTTCGGACTGAGCTCGTCGAAGCCTTGGTGCTGAACCACCTACCCTTCGAGAGGCTCAGGACGAACGGACACCTGAGCACACAGCAGCAGGATGTGTAGCGCGTGCCCACCCTACGAGACAAGACGGCGTCCGCGATCAAAGTACGCCACACTCGCCGCAATCACGCCCGCGTCCGACAGCGTGCGTCGATGACCAAGCCCGACGGTGGGCGAGGCCTCGATATGCGGGCCGACGGTGCGCAGTGCGTGCGAGTGCGAGTACGGCACTTCGCGGTCAAAACGATCATGAATCACGAGTGTGGCGCAGCGCGCGGCGCGGAGCAACTCCACCACTGAGAGCCGGTCCCACGTGATGCGGTAGCCGTGGCGTGCTTCAAACCGATCACGGATTTGCTGGGCGACGGGCTCAGATAAATTGAGGTGCTCGCGCGCTGCATCCATAAACCAGCGGCAGTGCGCGAACGCGCCGATGCTCACGAGCCTTGGGATGTGCAAATCATTTTCACGTGCGGCGAGCAGTGTGGACATCACACCAAACGAATGCGCCACCACGCCGTGCAACGGGCCGACCGCCGCGCACACCGCAGCCACGGCAGCGGCGCATTCCACCATGTCGGTCTGGCCCTTGCCGCCCTTGCCACCCTTGCCTCGCGCACCGTGCGCAGGCAAGTCAAAGCTCACCGCGCGGTAACCGGCGTCAACTAAGGCACTGGTCAAGCGGCCCATCTGCGTGCCGCGGCCACCCCATGAATGCACCAGCAGCACGGTCGGCCCCTGCCCCCAAGCGGCCACAGGAATGCGCCGATTGCCGACAGTGACTTCCAAGCGCTCAGCCGTTTCAAGAAGCGCGTCCTCCCAAGCGCGCGGCGCGTGACGCGGCGGCGTGGCGATCAACCGCTGCGCGAGCGCTGCCGCCATGGAGGGCGTGACGGCGCACAGCGCGGCGCTGATGCGGCGCACTAACGAAATACCGGCACCGGAAAAAAAGGCGGTGTTGGTTTGCTGCGAAATCGGCGCGTTGTTGTGCGGCATCAACGCGTTGAAATGGGTGACGGCAGCGGGCGATGTGGCGGTCATGGACATAACAAAATTCCTTGTGATCGTTGCAAACCTAATCGCGGTTAGGCGGGGCGTACCCGGAAGAACGCGGCGCGCGGCCCAAACCAGACATTGCCAGTCATCACGTTTGAATAAATTGTGGCGAGGTGAAGCCAGCGGTGCGAGCGGCAATGGCTGCGGCTGCAAACGCACAATTCCAACCGAAAATATCTAGACAGCTTTATCGTGTAGCCGCCATTTCACTTGGGTTAGATCGATAATAACGATATAGTCGGTTCTTGATTAGCAAGCTGGCTCCGGAAGCCGTATCTGGGATAGCGGATGAGGCTTGGAGGCGACGGCAGCATGGAGCAATCTCGGCAGCATCGCCCTCAAGT
>JAYSRA010000142.1:0-7134 GCA_043721275.1 Burkholderiales bacterium | reverse complement strand
AGGCAATCGCGTCGGGCGCGGGGGTGTTCTCAACGGTCGCGACGAGCCGAAATGTTTCGGGCGCTGATTTGGTGATTCTGTTGCGTCCGTTCGACGATGCAACGCATGGGGGCTGCGGCATTGCATTCGTCGGCGGTTTTAACCAGACCGTGCCGACCAGCGAGTCGGGATACGCTGTGTCGAGCGAAGGCGGCGATCTAGGCGGGTCGGGCTTCCTATGCCTCGATAAAACGCTCCAACACGAACTTGGGCACAACATGGGCTTGATGCATGATCGTGCCACCGTGGTCGGTGAAGGCGGCGGAACTGGGGCGACCAGCTATGCGTTTGGCTACATCATTCCCGGAAGCACCCCGACTATCGGCGACATCATGTCATATGCTGAGCTAGGCGTGAACTGCTTTTCTAGCCCATCAGTTTTTCGTCAAGGGCCAGCGGTGCCGTCGATGGCATTGGGCGGCAGTTGCAATGTGATGCCCACTACGGGAGACCTGCTTGGTGTGGCAGCAAGCAATACAGCTTCTAGCGCAGACGCGGCGGCCACGCTGAATTTCACAAGGGTGGCGATCAGCAACTTCCGCACAGCGCCCACCACGACGATCTCCGGCACCATCAGCAACGGAGCGGCGCTGTCTGGCGTCACGTTTTGCGCGCGGCCGGCTGCGGGTGTCTCGTGTACGCCGTCCAACGGTGCCGGCGCGTACAGCTGCAGCGTGCCCAACGGCTGGACGGGGTTTTTGCATGCGCCAGCGCCCGCTGGGCTGCGCATCAAGCCGCTGTCGTTTAGCAATGTCACCGCCAATTTAAGCGCACAAAATCCCGTGGTTCAATCTATTGGAACTTGCAACCTCGACGTGGACAACAACGGATTGATTGAGCCCGCGACTGACGGTGTCGCGATTTTGCGGCGCATGTTGGGCTTCACGTCAAGCGGATTTTCCGGACTGGCTGGCACCTGCGCGGCGAACACTACGGCTACCGCGATTTTTACCGCAACCGCGAGCAGTTACAACGTAACCGGCGGTGCATTAACCCGCCCCGGCACCGATGGTTTGGTCATCTTGCGCGCCATGCAGGGGCTGACCGGAACCGCCGTGACCAACGGGATTGGCTTAGCCGCCGAAAGCGGCGCTACCAACACCACGTGGGCCACCCTTCGTAACAATTTTTTGAACACAACATGCGGCGCAGATTTTTTGCCTTAGTTCATGCGGCGCTGGTGATGGGGATTGGCGGGGTGGTCGGGCAGGCCCTCGCTGAGCCGCCCGTTGATCGCCTCAAAGCAAGTGGCTCCACCGAAACAGTATCGAGCTTGATTGTGCGTTTTTCGCCCGAAAAAGGCCCCGTGCCGTTCGCCGCCAACGCGCGCGCTGCCGTGATCGCAGGTGCGTCACTCAGCCTTGCTGCGGGCGTGTCGCACAGCCGCGTGCTGGCGACGGGCGCTGATTTAATGCAGCTGGATCGTGCGGTGACGCGGGCCGAGGCCGACGTGTTGGCGGCAGCCATTTCGCGGTTGCCCGGCGTGCGCTATGCGGTGCCAAATCGAACGATTCGCACGCAGGCAACGCCGACCGACCCCGAGTTCACGCAGACCGGGCAATGGGGCTTCAAATACACGCCAGGCGTGATCGAGGGTGCAAATTTCACCGCAGCGTGGGACATCACGACGGGCGCGGTCGCGCAGACCATCGGCATTGTCGATAGCGGCATCGCGCGCGACGATCCTGACATGATCGGGCAATTGCGACTGCACCCCGCGTTTCCCAACGGCGGCTACGATTTCGTCACCGATACCGACGTGTCGCTCGACGGCGATGGCCGAGATAGCGACCCGGAGCAATCGCCGGTGGCTTGCGGCCACGGCTTGCATGTGGCGGGCACCATTGCGGCGCAAACGAGCTTTGGCGGCAGTGCCGTCGGCGTTGGCGTGGCGGGCGGCGCATCGTCATCAAGGCTGTTGATGGCGCGTGGACTGGGCACCTTGAACGGCAGTGATGCGGACGCGATTGATGCGATGCTTTGGCTTGCGGGCGAGACGGTGCCGGGTGTGGCGGTCAACCCCAATCCGGTGCGGGTGATCAACATGAGCTTTGGCGGCGGTGGCGCGTGTGGCGGCGGCTATCAGGATGCTTTTGACCGACTGATTGCGCGTGGCGTTCTGCCCGTGGTTGCGGCGGGCAATAGTAGCGCTGATGTGTCGAGTAGCGCACCGGCGAACTGTCGTGGCGCGTTGACGGTGGCGGCGTCCACCATTACCGGAAACCTCGCGAATTTCAGCAATCGGGGTGCGGGTGTGGCGGTGACGGCACCCGGTGTTGACATTCTCTCGGCGGGTGGCAGCACATCCGGCGCGTGCTTCAAAAGCGGCACGTCGATGGCGGCACCGCACGTGGTCGCCGCGGCAGCCTTGGTGCAGGCCGCCACGCCCGCGATGACGGTGAATCAAACGCGGCTAGCGATCCGTGCGGGGGCGCGTGCTTTTCCCGCAGGCAGTAGCTGCACCGCCGCGCGTTGCGGTGCGGGTTTGCTTGACGCACGCGGCGCGCTCGACGCGTCCACGAGTGCGGGTGCGAGCGTCGGGTGGAACGAAACGGCGGCCTCGGTTCGCGAAAACGACGGCAGCGTGCGCTTCACCGTCACCCGCATTGGTGACGCCACGCAGCCCGTCAGCGTCACCGTGTCCACCTTCAATGACACCGCGCAACTCGGTGTGGATTTCTCGGCAGCAACACCGGCGACATTGACTTGGGCTGCCAACGATACGTCCGACAAGGTGGTCACCATCCCGATCATTTACCGTGCGGGCGAGCAGGGCGCGCGCAGCTTTTCAGTGAGCCTCAACGGTTCTGCATCGGCGCAAGTCGCAGCACCCGCTGCGACCTCGGTGCGCATCACTGAGGTGGACTGCGCGACGGTTGCGCCGATTGCGGTGGGAGAGACAAAAGTGGGCGCACTTGACGTAGCGCAGCCCGCAAGCTATTGCCACGGCGGCGTGCGCGGGCCTGAGTTCAATACTGTGCGCTATAGCTTTGCGGCAAAGGCGGGTGAGGTGATCTCCATTGACCTAACAAGCACGACCGCGCTGCCCCGGGTGCTCGATCCGTACCTGTACCTGTTAGACGCAAATCGGCGTGTGTTGGCGGAAAACGACGACATCCTGGAAGGAAAGATTCGCGATTCGCGCATCGAACAGTTTGTCGTCCCCGCGACCGGAACTTACTTCATCGATGTCACCACCTGGGGATCAACGCAGGACGCGACGGGCACCTACCAGCTCAAGCTTTACGCCACGGCACCCATGGCCGCGCCGATTGAGATTCCCGCGCTGCAACCCGCGTTGCTTGCGCTGTTGGCGTTGCTCACGGCGCTAATCTCGCTTGCAGGTAAGGGTGTGCGACTACGTCGCTCGTCCAACGTAGCGCTCCGTTAGCTCGTCCGCGCCGCTCGCCGAGTGCGGCCCTGCCAGCGATAGCCCTGATCTGTCGCGCGCTTGTGCCGCGCTTGTTTAGGGTCGGCGATCAGCCCGCGATACTGCTCTAAACGATCACCATCTTTAAGCGCGGTGTCGAGCGGCACAAGTTTGCCCCAAACCCCAACGCTGCAAGCCTCCGGATCAAGGCCCGCCGCGGCAAACGCATCGGCGAGCGTTGCATCATTAGCCAGATTCAGCTCGCGCCGAGTCGCACGATCCGCCCACGCCTCCACCAAGAAAACAGTAATCACGATTTGCTGTGCAGCGCATCAGCGCGCTTCACAAACGAGTCGACGAACGTCGCGGCGATTCGGTCAAACACCGGCGCGATGACCACGCCTATCAGGCCCTCAAACGCATAGTTCAACTCAAACTCCACCTTGCAACCCAAGTCGCCCAACTGCGTGAACCGCCACTGCCCCGACAGCCGTGAAAATGGGCCGCTGACCAGCGCTAGGTCGATTCGCTCATTGGCCACCAAGGTGTTTCGCGTGGTGAAGGTTTGCCGCACGCCAAGGTAGGCAATGTCCACCGCGGCTTGCATCAAAGTGTCGGTGTGCTCAATGATGCGCGCGCCGCCACACCAAGGCAAAAACTGCGGGTACGACGGCACATCGTTGACCAATGCATACATGGTGGCCACGGAATGCGGAACGAGGATTGAGCGCACTACGCGCTTCATTGTGCATGCCTAAAACCCGGCAAACATCCTTGAGACCCAACTTGCAAGTGACGGCGCGACCCTAAAATCATAGCGATGAGCATTGTCGACAATAAAAAAGCGTTCTTCGATTATTTTATTGAAGATCGATACGAGGCCGGACTTGAGCTGCAAGGCTGGGAGGTCAAGGCTATTCGCGCGGGCCGAGCGCACGTGAAAGAGGCGTACGTTCGCGTGATCCGCCAGCAGGTGTATCTGGTCGGCGCAACCATCAGCCCGCTGGGCAGCGCCTCAACGCACATCACGCCGGATTCCACCCGTTTGCGCCGATGTTTGCTGCACCGCGAACAAATCGACAAGCTGATCGGCAAAGTCAAAGAACGCGGCTACACGTTGGTGCCAATCAACCTGCATTTCTCAAAAGGCCTGGTCAAGCTCGAAATCGGACTCGCCAAGGGCAAAAAAGATCACGATAAACGCGCAACGATCAAAGAGCGCGAAGGCCAGCGCGATGCGCAGAATGCGATGAAGAAGGCATCGCGGGATGGGGGGCGGGAGTAAGGCGATGTAGTTGGCAGGCTTTTTCTCCGAAATGGCGGCGAGTCGCACTGCTGCTGCTGCAAGATCGAACGCCAACAACTGGTGCGCCAATCGCTGCGAAAGTACCGCATGTATTGCTTGGAATCGAAACGCAAGGAAAAAAGTTTGACGCTACAACTCAAAACTAATTACCAGATTGACCTTCCTGCCCAAGTGTCTCTGACGCACGACCCGACCGTTCCCTTCACGGTGGACTTTCTCTTGGATAAATGGCGGGTGTCGTTGCGACTGATACCCGATTCGCCGCAACGAGTAGGGCGGGCTGACAACGGATTTCACCTGCCTGTTCTAGCCGTTTCTAAGCTGGAAGTGATTGTCGAAGTGGACGCTTCCGCTGAGTACCGTGGCTGTGAAACATTAAGCGACCCGGAAATGCGCGAGTCCAATATTCGTGGGTTTTTCTGGAAGCTAACAAATGAAGCAGACCAACTTGTAACCGAGGTGTTGAACAGAACAATCGCACATTTCAAGTACAAGTTAACCAATCCAAGCTTACGGTTTCTGAATTCGTATGCGGCGAATTCGAACGAGGTGGTGTGGACTAGTGAAGCCGGTGTAGAACTTGGGCGCGAGAAGCAGCGCGCGTTTAAAGTAGATTTGCCAACATCGCATGCATATTCAGAGCAGTTAGGGACAAAGAGTCTCACACCCAATATAGTTGCCGACCTCAAGTTGTCACTCGAACACCCTCAAGCACCTTCGCTCGTGGAGCAATTTTTGTCTGAAGCTCAACATGACTTACTCAGTGGTGATCTCAGTAGGGCGACGCTTCAAATGGCAATTTCTGCTGAACTGGCGACGAAGCGAAAACACAAGTTGGAAAAATCAGCCGGTCGATTTAGCGGCTTACAGAGACGCGGAAAGAAGCAAAGTCGATCAGAGGCAAAGTCTGACGTGGTGCAAAAAATTGGAGAATTGGGCCTGATATCGCCTGGAGGCGTGTTTCCCAGACTGAGCGAGGTCGAGAACTTAATTGCCACTAGAAACGCACTCGCGCACGAAGGGCGTTTGGCATACGAAAGATCGGACGGCACCATTCGAGAGCCAGATTGGTCAGAAATTGCAAGCTGGCGGTTAGCAGTTATTGCTTTGGTTGATTGGGTTGCCTTATAGTCAGATGAAAATCGCGATGTACAGCGCAGGAGCAGCGCGTTTGACCTTCGCGAAGCAGTTGACTGCCTTTCGCAACATTCCAAGTCGCAAGGCGACCAAACAATTCAAAGGTGATTTCAATGAAGAAGCTTGATGCCGAAGAAAGCGAAATCCTTGCCGCGTTTGATGCGGGCACCTTGAAATCCGTGGCCAACGCAAAGGCGGAGATCAAGCGTCATCGTGAAGCGGCGGTCGCGACGTTCGCTAAGGACAGTCGCATCAACATTCGTATCTCGTCAAAAGATTTGCGGGCGTTGCAGAAGAAAGCGCTGGGAGAAGGTTTGCCTTACCAAACGTTGATTGCGAGTGTGCTTCACAAGTACATCGAGGGACGGTTGCAGGAAGCGCGTTAAGGGGCGCTCCTACAAATCCATTGTTCGGGCGAACTGCGGCGTTGCCCGGTGCTCGCAATCCTCATGTACCAGGGCGTACATTGCGGAAGCCGTGCGCCGTGCGCCTTGCATTTCATCCCGAAAAACGAATTTCTAGAAGTGCCCCTATGCTGAGTTTGGACGTAAGTTGGGGCTAACGTGTGTTTCCCAACCGTCGGAAAAAGGCGCGCAACCGATGCGGCGCGCGCCCTGAATTTGTTAGATCTGTTGAACCTACTAAATCTGTTTTAGCGAGCCCTTGGGCAACAGCGCCGTCACAGCATTGCGTTGAAACGCAATTTCAGTGCTACCGCCGACCAACAGCGTAATGTAGTTGTCGTCGAGCTTGACGACCTTGCCGACCATGCCGCCCGCGGTGACCACTTCGTCGCCTTTTTGCACCGCCTCGATCATCGCCTTTTGTTCCTTGGCGCGCTTTTGCTGCGGACGAATCAACAGGAAATAAAAGACCACAAAAATGCCGACCATCGGCAGAAGCGACAAGAATCCGCTATCTCCGGCACCACCGCCAAAGAGGGACTGCGCGTGAGCGGTACTGATCATGGAGAAACCCTCATCAAATCAAAAAGTTAACCCTTAATTGTAGCCGGGTGAATCGCATCCATTACGCACATCTGAGATTGACAGCTTTACGCTGAACGCTCTATTTAACAGGGGCTATCTACCCATTTGCTGCGTTTAAGTACGAACTGTCGGCGAGCGCGGTGGAGCGAAGTGTATTTCGTACGGAGTCAAGCCATTGAAGATTCTGCGAGGTTTGCGGTTGATGATGTCCTGAACCTCGGCAACGTAGGCATCGGTGTAGTCATCCATGGACGTGCCTCGCGGGAAGAACTCACGTAGCCACCGGTTGACGT
>JAYSRA010000141.1:0-20796 GCA_043721275.1 Burkholderiales bacterium | reverse complement strand
GCTCGACGGGTCCCCGTTGATTGGCCCCGAGAAGCGGAAGAAAAAAGCGATCAGAACGAAAAACTGTCTGAGCGTAGCGAGTTTTTTTCGTTCCGCTTTTTTCTGAGCATCACAGGATCAGGCCAATCGTCGGGGTCGCCTTTTTTGGGTTACCTTTTTTGGCGAAGCAAAGAAAGTGACTGCCACGCGGCACGAGCGGGATGTTGGCGCTCATCCAAGCCCCGGCACCCTGACCCTAGCCCTCTCCCACAAGGGGAGAGGGGACAAGTTGTGCCCCATCGGGTAAAGTACCCCCATGCCCTTCCCCTGCATCGACATCCACAGCCACTTCTTCCCCAAACACGCCCCTAACTTCACCGCAAAATTCGGTGAACAATCCGGCCCGTGGGTGACGCTGCAAAACCACGGCGATGGCACCGGCATGATGATGCTCGGCGACAAGCCGTTTCGCGCCGTTAACGAAGCCTTGTGGGACGCGCAAGCCCGCATCAAGGAACTCGACGCGAACCACGTCGAAACACAAATCATCTGCGCGACGCCGGTGATGTTCGCGTACGACGCGCCCGCCGAACAAGCGGCGTATGTGGCCAGCGCCTACAACGACGCAGCGCTCGCGATGTGTGCGGACAGCGGCGTTCGCTTGCGTGCGCTGGCGCAGGTGCCGTTGCAGGACGCAGCACTTGCCTGCGCGGAGCTCACGCGTGCGATGCGCGCGGGTTGCGTGGGCGTGCAGATTGGCAATCACGTTGGCCCGCGTGAAATGGACGATGACGGCATCGTTGCCTTTCTTCAACACTGCGTGGATGAGAACGCTGCGGTGCTGGTGCATCCGTGGGACATGCTGGGCGGCGAGCGGCTCAAGCGCTGGATGAGCGCGTGGACAGTGGCGATGCCTGCCGAGACGCAGTTTGGCATCATGGCGATGATTTTGGGTGGGGCGTTTGACCGGCTGCCAGCAGAGCTGCGCATTTGTTTTGCGCATGGTGGCGGCAGTTTTCCGTATCTGCTCGGACGACTGGAGAATGCATGGCACCGTCGCGATATTGTGCGCGGCATATCGCAGCATCCGCCGAGTCACTACCTCAATCGATTCAGTGTCGACAGCGCCGTGTTTGACCCGCGTGCGCTGCGGCTCTTGATCGATACGATGGGGGCGGCTCACATCATGGTCGGCAGCGATGCGCCGTTTCCGTTGGGCGAGGAACACATCGGCGATTTAGTGCGCAGCCAACCCGACGTCAGTGACCCAGCGCGGCAATTGATGCTGCGCGACAACGCGGCGATGTTTTTTCGCATTGAGTCTGGCAACGTTTGGTGAGCGGGTCGCACGCTTTTCTATGCGCTGGGTTTTCCCGCCGCGTAGGATGAAAGTAGCGGCTAAACTTCAACACAATTTCACAAACGGAGGTGGTATGAAACGGTCTCTTCTCACTGTGGCTGCGTTAACGGCGATGACGCTTGTGGCGTCGGGCGCGGCGCACGCGCAGCTCAAAATCGGCTTCGTCGCTGAATTGTCCGGCCCGCAAGCGCCGCTCGGGCAAGACCAATACGATGCGCTGATGATGTTGATCGAGCAGAACGGCGGCAAGCTCGGTGGCGTGCCGGTGCAGGTCATTAAAGAAGATTCGCAATTGAAGCCCGATGTGGCGAATCTTGTCGTCGACAAGCTGCTAGAAAAAGACAAAGTGCAGATCATCACCGGCGTGACGTTTTCGAACATCATGATGGCGGTGCACAAAAAGATCACCGACAAGGGCGTGTTCCTGATCGGCTCCAATGCAGGCCCGTCGCCGATTGCGGGCGCTGCGTGTTCGCCATACTTTTTCAGCACGTCATGGCAGAACGACAATCAGGCGGAGGTGGTCGGCAAATACGCGAGCGACAAGGGTTACAAAAACGTGATCGCGATGGCCCCAAACTATCAGGCGGGCAAAGATTTCGTCGCGGGATTTAAGCGCTCGTTCAAGGGCGGCACGGTGACCGATGAAATTTACACGCCGCTGAACCAGCAGGATTTTTCAGCGGAGCTTGCGCAAGTGGCGAGCAAGAAGCCGGACGCACTTTACGTGTTCTACCCAGGCGGTCTCGGCGTGAACTTCGTGAAACAATTTCAGCAGGCGGGACTCAACAAAAGCATCACCGTGATGAGCACGTCAACGGTCGACGGCAGCACGCTGCCCGCGTTGCGCGATGCGGCATTGGGCATGCTCTCGGGCACCTTCTGGGGCCCTGATTTTCCGAACGAAGCGAATCAAAAATTCGTTGCTGCGTTCGAGAAAAAATACAACCGTATCCCGTCGCAATATGCGGCACAAAGTTACGACGCGGCGCAGCTGCTCGACAGCGCGATCCGCAAAGTCAAAGGCAAAATCGACGACAAAAAAGCGTTTCACGCAGCGCTCAAGGCCGCCGATTTCAAATCGATTCGCGGCAACTTTAAGTTCGGCACCAATCAGTTCCCGGTGCAAGACATGTACATGTTCGACGTGGCCAAAGATAGCCTTGGTCGCGTGAGCTTGCGCACGGTGGCCAAGCCATTGGTGAACCATGTGGATGCGTATGCGGCGCAGTGCGCGATGAAAACGATTTGAGCGAAGTGATTGGCGCACTCGCGGCCGGAACGCTGCGCACGATTCGTCAACAACTTTAATGTGAAACGCCCGCTGAGTGAGGGTTACCGGGCATTTTGTTTGGTAAGTCGATAGTACGGCTAAATGCGTTGCTAGCCCAGTTCAAACTGGGCGTTATGCAGAAAGCTGTACGATAAGTTTGTAATTCTCGTCCCTTTGTTTAGACATTTTTAGGGCGTGTTGGGTGGCTGTAACAAAACCGTTTTTGCGATCATCAGTGAACTCATGACCACCCAGCTCGCCTTCTCGCAACTGCTCAACGGCCTGCAACTCGGCGTGCTGCTGTTCTTGCTCGCAGCGGGCTTGACGCTGGTGTTCGGCATCATGAGTTTTGTCAATCTGGCGCACGGCTCGCTCTACATGTTGGGCGCGTATTTCGGCGCGGCGGCATTCACCCACACCGATTCGTTCATTCTCGCGCTCGTCGCCGCAGTGGTTGGCGCGGGCATCGTGGGCCTGCTGCTAGACCAGTTCGCGTTGACCACGTTGTATCAACGTGACCATCTCGATCAGGTGCTCGCCACGTTCGGTTTGATCCTGTTTTTTAATGAACTGATTCGCATTATTTGGGGCCCGTCGTCGGTGTTCATGCAGGTGCCACAAGCGCTGGCATCCACGGTGGAAATTTTTGGTTTCACCTATCCGAGTTATCGGCTCGCCATCATCGGCGCGGGCATCGCCGTGGCGCTGGGCCTGTACGTGCTGATTCAAAAAACACGAGTCGGCATGCTCATCCGTGCAGGCGCGACTCACGCGAATATGGTGGCCGCGCTCGGCATTAATATCAAGTGGCTCAACACGCTGGTCTTCGCGCTCGGTGCCGCGCTGGCAGGCCTTGCAGGCGTGATGGCCGGGCCTATCGTTTCAGTGCAGCCGGGCATGGGTGAGCCGGTGTTGATATTGACGCTGGTGGTCATCATCATCGGTGGCCTGGGCTCTATTCGCGGCGCGTTTCTGGCGGCTTTAATTGTGGGCGTGGTGGACACACTGGGCCGCGCGTTTATGCCCACCGTCATGCGCACGTTGTTCGAGCGCAGCACGGCGGATGCAGCCGGATCCGCACTCGCGTCAATGCTGATTTATCTGTTCATGGCGGTGGTGCTCGCGGTTAAACCGCAGGGCCTGTTTCCGGCGAGCACGAGCGTGACGCGATGAGGTTTTTTCCGCAGCGAATTACGTGGTCGTCACCGCGCACCGTGACCGCGATCATGGTGTTGGCAGTGCTCGCAGCGCTGCCCCTCATCGCAGCCGCCGTTGATGCGAATTATTACGTCAGCCTCACCACCCGCATCTTGATTTACGCGCTCGCGGCAATTGGTTTGAACCTGATCCTCGGGTTCGGCGGCATGGTGAGTTTGGGTCACGCGATGTATGTGCTGCTTGGCGCTTATGCGGTGGCCATACCGGCGAGTCACGGCATTACGTCGGGCTTTACGCAACTGGCAATCGCCATCAGCTGCACGGCGTTGCTTGCAGCGGGCGTAGGCGCGGTGTCGTTGCGCACCACCGGCATCGCCTTCATCATGATCACGTTGGCCTTCGCGCAGATGCTATTTTTCGGCGCGGTGAGCCTTAAAGATTACGGTGGTGATGACGGCCTGACCATTGCCGCGCGCAGCAGTTTTGGCGTGTTCGATTTGTCGAACAATGTGACGCTGTATTACGCCGCTTTCATCGCTGTGCTGGTTGCGCTGTATCTGTCATGGCGCGCCGTGTTGAGTCCGTTTGGGTTGGTGCTTCGCGGCAGCAAAGCGAACGCACGACGCGCCATTGCGCTGGGCCACCCCATATTTCAGTATCAACTCGTAGCGTACATCGCATCCGCCATTGTGTGCGCCGTGGCGGGCGTGTTGCTCGCAAACCTCACGCTGTTTGCGTCACCCTCTTACGGCGCATGGACGGTGTCGGGCGAGCTGATTGTGATCGTAATTTTGGGCGGCCTGGGCACGGTGTTTGGGCCCGTAGTGGGGGCGATCATTTTGCTCGCACTTGAGGAAGCGTTGCCGACGTTGATCGAGGTTGTGTTGCCGGATTACAAGTCGAACTGGATGTTGCTGCTCGGCTTGTTCATATTCGTGGTCGCGCTGGTGCTCAAGCGCGGCGTGTTCGGGTCGCTCAAACCATGACTGCGCTGGTTACCACTTCGCTAGTTAAGCGCTTCGGCGGCGTGCTTGCCACCGACCATGTTTCACTCACCGTTGAGGCGCACGAACTGCATGCCGTCATCGGCCCCAACGGCGCGGGCAAAAGCACGTTGATCGGCCAGCTCGCAGGCGAAATCGCGTCCGACGAAGGCAGCGTGCATGTGCTCGGGCAAGACGTGACGCGGCTCAACACGCATCAACGCGCGCGACTCGGTTTGGCGCGCACCTACCAGATCACGCAGCTCGCCAAAGAGTTCTCGGCGCTCGACAATGTGCTGCTCGCGGTCAATGCGCGCGCAGGCCATAAGAAGCACAATTTTCAGTTCTGGCAAAACGCACATGACGATCAGGACGCGATGCAACGGGCTGATGCAGCGCTAGCAACCGTGGGCCTGGCGGGGATGCGCAACATGTTGGTCGCGACGATGGCGCACGGTGAACAAAGGCAACTAGAAATCGCCATGGCACTGGCAACCGAACCGCGTTTGCTGCTGCTAGACGAGCCGCTTGCAGGAATGAGCCAGGGAGAATCCGGGTCGATGATTGCGCTGCTTAAGTCGCTCAAAGGTCGCTACCCGATGCTGCTGGTTGAGCACGATATGGAAGCTGTTTTCGCGCTGGCAGATCGCGTGAGCGTGCTGGTGTACGGACGGATTATTGCCACCGATACACCCGAAAATATTCGGTCTAATCGCGAAGTGCGTGCGGCGTATTTGGGCGAGGAGGAAGTCGCGTGACCGATTCAACCGTTTGCCTCTGTGGGAGCGGTGCCACCGCGACTTCTTGTACCGTAGCGCCGCCGTATCGCGGTGGCACCGCTCCCACAAATTGCAACTGGCTTAGCGATAGAGTTCTGGCATGACCGCGCTACTCCAAGTCGAAAACCTCGCTGCGGGTTATGGCGCAAGTCGCGTGCTGTTCGACGTCAATCTCACCATTCGCGAGGGTGAAGTCGCCACCTTACTTGGCCGCAACGGCATGGGCAAAAGTACGTTGGTGAAGTGCCTATGCGGTTGGCTCACGCCGACGCTCGGGCGCATCACGTTTGCGGGCGAAGACGTTTCAAAGTCAGCAGCGCATCGCATCGGCAAACTCGGTTTGGGGCTCGTACCCGAAGGTCGGCAAGTGTTTCCCACGCTCACCGTGCGTGAAAACTTAGTTGCGACGGCAAGCACGGCGAACGGTAGCGCATGGACCATTGATCGCGTCGTCAGCCTGTTCCCTCGCCTCGGCGAACGCATGAATCAGCTCGGCGGCACGCTCTCAGGCGGTGAGCAACAGATGCTCGCGATTGGCCGCGCGCTGATGACCAATCCGCGGCTGCTGATTTTGGATGAGGCAACCGAAGGCTTAGCCCCGCTAGTGCGCGCCGACATCTGGCGTGCGCTCGGCTTACTCAAGGCAGAAAAGCTCGCCATGCTGGTGATCGACAAAGATTTGAAAGCACTAATGCCGCTCGCAGATCATCACAGCGGGCTAGAAAAGGGGCGCGTGGTGTTGCGCGGCACGTCAGCGGAGCTGCGGGCTAAGCAAGCGGAGCTACATGCGCTGATCGGCGTGTAGCAGCGGCTCTGCCGCGACCAAGGGTTGCGCGCATCTTCGGGGTCGCGGCGAGGCCGCTCCTACAAGGTGTCTCCGCTAATCTTGCTTCGCTCGTCCGGCGTCGGCGTCAAACCATACGGTTCCACCAAAGGCCAAATGTGCGCAGGCACCATGTTCTTCATGCGAGCCGGTTTCTCACGGCGCAAGTGAAGCACCGTTTCAACCGCTTTCATCTCCACCCGAGCGCGCGCGAATTCAAGCCCTTTCGGCCCCACTCTGGGCATGAGCCAGCCGACAATCGGGCGTAACCAATTGGGCATAAGGCGCAGCGGCAAACCGCCCGCAGCGCGCTCCACATTTTTCAAAAAAACTTTGACCGGCCCTTGCCGTTTTCCGCCAGTACCGGGCGCTGTGGTGCGCACTTCATCACCCAGCAAACCAAGCAACTCTTCGCCACGCTCGTTGCGCACGATCAGCCATTGCTCGCCCTGCCCGCCCATATAGCCCACCGTGATGTCAGCGAGCACGTTGGTGTAATCGACACAGGTGCGACAGGTGAGCGGAAAGAAGTCGTTGGGCAACTGCGACAACGGCAACATCAAGAACGGAATCGCCTTCACCCGACCATCGCTATAGCGAATCTCAACGTGATAGTCAGCGCGAAATTCTAGGTACGTGATGTTGTCGGGTTCCTCAGAAATCAATTCGAGAAACTGGTGAAAACGCGCGGTCGTCGTGTTGTCGGAGCACGGCGTACCGATCACGAACAGACGCTGGAATCCGAGTGAGTTTTCAAGCGCTCGCAACGCGTAAATCTGACACGGAATGCCAACTACCGCGAGCCGCTTGTAGCCCAAGTCCCGTGCGGGCTCCAACAGCGCGAGCAGCGGCGCATAACCCATGCGCATGCCGCGACACTGCGCCATGCCTTCAGCTTTGGTGACCAGCACCGGCATCGGCTTCCATTTGTCGTCAGGATCAGGTGCCATGGTGAGCACGGCGTCCACCGCGCCTGTTTCGAGCAGGCGCTCGGCGATGCGTGTGGTGATGCCAGTCCATTGCGCGCCCACGCTTGGCACCGCGAGCGACGCGCGCAACATGCGACGAAACGGTCCGAAAAATTGTTCGTCGGTGCGCGAAGGATCACGCGCACGGCCATGCACTTGCGTCTCCAAACTGGCGTAATCAGGCTTGATGAATTGGCACGCGGAACCGCATTGTTTGGGGTCGGCCGAGCGCGAAATGCCGCAGTCGGTACACAGTTCGCGCTCCGCTGCTTCGCGCACCGGTGCAGCCCACACAATCGGTTGCGGCTTAGTCAACATTTGTGCGTTCAAAACAACCCCACCACACGACCCGCCTCGTCAATATCAATGCGCTCAGCGCTCGGCACCGCAGGCAATCCAGGCATCGTCATCACGTCGCCGCAGACCATGACGATGAAGCCGGCACCTGCCGCGAGTCGCACTTCGCGAACTGTCAGCGTGTGGCCGACAGGCGCGCCGCGCAGCGTGATGTCGCTTGAGAACGAATACTGCGTTTTTGCAATACAAATCGGGAAGTCGCCGTAGCCGTCGTTTTGCAATTGATCGATGCGGGCTTTGGCCGCGGCGTCCGCGCGAACGTCTGCCGCGCCGTAAATTTTCATTGCGACAGCGCGCAGTTTTTCCCACAATGTGGCTGTGTCCTCGTACGCAAACTTCATCGAATTTTTGGTTTCACACAAGGCGATCACTTCATGCGCCAAATCTGCGGCACCTTTGCCACCGTCCGCCCAGTGCGTCGCCAGATGTATCGGCACACCCATCGCGCGTACGCGCTGCGTCAGCAAACTGATTTCAGCAGACGTGTCCGCATCGAAGCGATTGATCGACACCACGCAGGGCAAGCCGAACACATCACGCATGTTTGCAACGTGACGATTCAGGTTGGCCAAGCCCGCTTCTAGTGCGGCCAAATTCTCCTGCGACAAGTCGGCGCGCTCCACGCCACCGTGATATTTAAGCGCACGAATTGTCGCCACGATCACCACCGCATCAGGTCGCAAACCGGTCTTTCGGCACTTGATGTCGATAAATTTTTCTGCGCCCAAATCGGCACCGAAACCCGCCTCGGTCACCACGTAGTCGCTAAGTTTTAACGCGGTCTGTGTGGCAATGACCGTGTTGCAGCCGTGCGCAATATTGGCGAACGGCCCGCCGTGAACGAACGCGGGCGTGCCTTCCAACGTTTGCACTAAATTCGGTTTGATGGCATCTTTGAGCAGCACCGTCATCGCACCATGTGCCTTTAGATCGCGCGCCGTTACCGCGCGCTTGTCGCTGGTGTAACCCACCACAATGTTGCCCAAACGTTGGCGTAATTCATGAATGGACGTCGATAAACAAAAGATCGCCATCACTTCAGACGCAACGACGATGTCAAAACTGCTCTCCCTCGGATAGCCATTGGCCGGGCCACCGAGCGCGACGGTGATTTGTCGCAACGCGCGATCGTTCATGTCGAGCACGCGCTTCCAGGTTACGCGGCGCACGTCGATGCCGAGCGCATTGCCGTGATGAATATGGTTGTCGAGCAACGCGGCGAGCAAATTGTGCGCGAGTGCAATGGCGCTGAAGTCGCCGGTGAAATGTAGGTTGATGTCCTCCATCGGCACGATCTGCGCATAGCCGCCGCCCGCCGCGCCGCCTTTCATGCCAAACACAGGGCCTAGGCTCGGCTCGCGCAGGCACACCACGGCCTGCTTGCCGGTGCCGTGCAGCACGTGATTGAGCGCGTCTCCCAGGCCCACAGTGGTGGTGGTCTTGCCCTCGCCTGCTGGCGTCGGGCTGATCGCGGTCACCAGAATCAGTCTGCCGTTGGGACGGTCTTTGATAGAGGCGATGAACTCCGACGACACCTTGGCTTTGGTGCGCCCGTACGGCTCAAGGTGCTCCTCCGCAATGCCCAGCTTATGAGCGATAACGGAAATGGGTTGCAGCGTCGCGCGTTGCGCAATATCGATGTCGGAAAGCATGTTGAAATAGGTGGGGTGACACCCGCATTATTCACCAGTCGCAGCCCACAGACCATGTCCCGAATAGAAATCCCGCTTGCCGAAATCGAATTCACCGCGATCCGCGCGCAAGGTGCGGGTGGACAGAACGTCAACAAAGTTTCCTCCGCCGTGCAATTGCGATTTGACATTGCCGCGTCGAGTTTGCCGTTTGGCGTTAAGACTCGATTAGGCGCGTTGGCCGATTCGCGCATCACCTCCGAGGGTGTGCTGGTGATCAAAGCGCAAACGCAGCGCACACAGGAAGCGAACAGACGCGAGGCGATTGCCCGCCTGTTAGAGCTGGTACAAAGTGTGGCCAAACCGCCGCTGATTCGTCATGCCACAAAGCCAACGCTGGGATCTAAGAAGCGTCGACTTGAAGGCAAAACGCAACGCGGGCAGACCAAGGCGTTGCGCGGAAAAGTGGACGATTAGCGGCAGCGCTACGCGTGCCTTTATTCGTGGCGGAGACACTCCACTGGCTGCAATTTTGACGCGCGTCGCGCGGGATAAAACCCGAAAAAAACGCCCACCACGCAGCTGAACACGGTGGCGATCACCACGGCCTTGACGCCAATCGCCATCTCGAATTTTCCAGTCGACGTGACCGCCACCGCAAGCGCTGCAGACAGCGCCACGCCGATGATGCCGCTGACCAAACAAATCGAAACGGCTTCGATTAAAAACTGCCACAGCACGTCGGCAGGCCGCGCGCCGATGGCCATACGAATGCCGATTTCGCGGGTGCGCTCGGTCACGCTCACGAGCATGATGTTCATGATCCCGATGCCGCCCACCACCAACGAAACTGCGCCGACGAAACCGAGCGCAATCGACAAACCGGTTGCAATCGCTTCGCCCGATTTGGCAAACTCGCCAAAATTCACGATACGAAAATCGTCCTGATCGTCGGCGCGAATACGATGCCGATCACGCACCAGATCGGTCACGTCGGCCACCATGTCGTTGAGGCCTTCAGCGGACTTTGACTGCACCACAATGTATTGCACCGAGCGGGCTGTGGGCGTGCGAACCAGCGTCACGCGCGCGGTGGAAATCGGCACCATCACCACCTCACCAATGTCGCCCACATCGAAACTTTGCCCCTCGTTGTCGAGCACGCCGATCACTTGAAAGCTCTGGTTGTCAATGCGAATACTTTGCCCAATCGGTTCGGCTTTGTAGAACAGTTGCAGCGCCACTTTTTTGCCGAGCACAGCCACGCGCGCGGCGCCCGCTACGTCCACGTCGGACAACGCAATGCCTTTGGCGAGCCGCAAATTGCGAATGGTGAAGGCCACCGGCGTGGTGCCCTGCACTTGGTTGTTGCTGTTGTCGTTGCCATACGATACTTGCGAAAACGTGGTCAACATCGGGGCCGCGCCAATCACGCTCGGCAAACGATTGATTGCCTCTGCATCATCAAGGGTCAACGTTTGCACAGTGCCCGTTTTCAGGCGCGCACCGACGGCTTTGCGCGAGTCGGCCTGCACGATGACCAGGTTGCTGCCGAGCACAGCAAGCTGCTTGTTGATGAACGCCTTGATACCGTCGCCCACCGCGAGCATCAACACCACGCTGGCGATCCCGATGATGATGCCGAGCATGGTGAGCAGCGTACGCATCGGATTGGCGAGCATCGCGCGAAACGATTCCGCGAGCACTTGAGTGAACTTCATGCGTTGCCCTCTTGATGTTCCGCCTGCATCTGCCGCAAGCCCTCACGTGACGACCCGTCGTACAGCACCAAGCCGTCCTTCAACCGCACCAATCGCTTGGCGTGTGCGGCAATGTCCGGCTCGTGCGTAACCAAAATAATGCTTTGCTTTTGCTCGCCGTTGAGTTGCGTCAACACCGCCATGATGTCGCCGCTGGTGCGCGTGTCAAGGTTGCCCGTTGGTTCGTCCGCGAGGATCAGCGGCGGATCAGCCACTAGCGCGCGAGCGATGGCGACGCGCTGTTGTTGGCCGCCTGACAATTGGTTCGGCTGACGTTTGGCGTATTCACCAAGACCCACTTTTTCTAGCTGCGCGAAGGCACGTTGCCGAGCAACGGATCGCGAAACGCTGGCGTAAATCAGCGGCAGCGCCACGTTATCAAGCACCGTCATGCGCTTCAGCAAATTAAAGCTTTGAAACACAAAACCAATGGTGCGATTGCGAAGCCCAGCAAGCTCTGCGCGACTCAATTTGTCGACAGCACTGCCGGCCAGCCGATAGTCGCCCGACGTGGGTGTGTCGAGGCAGCCGAGAATATTCATCAACGTTGATTTTCCTGAGCCCGATTGGCCCATGATCGCCGCAAAATCACCGCGCTGCATGGTGACGTTGATGCCGTGCAGCACCGGCGTTTCAACGCGGTTCGAGAAATAGCTTTTACGCACGTCGATCAATTCGACCAGCGCGCCAGTGGATGCGTCCGACATTGCGACTTAAAGCTTCGTGGGATCAGCGAGCAGCGAGCGCACGACCACCTTGTCGCCCGCTTGCAGTGGGCCTTTCACGATCTCGGTGAACTTGCTGTTGGACACGCCGATGACCACATCGACGGCCTCCGCCTTCGCCGGTTGCAACGCCGCTTTATCCTCAACCAGTTTGTAAATTCGATACAACCGCTCGCCGGTTTTGGTACGCAACCCGAGCTCGTCGGTGTTGTCCTCATTGGCCGCAGCGTCGGCCTTTTTGGCCTCAGCCGCTTTGTCGTCTTTCGCCTTTTTGTCGCCGAGCGCTTTGCTCTTCATGGCATCGATGGCCACTTCAAAATCGCTTGGGCGGTAGCGCAATGCGGCCGTCGGCACGCGCAGCGCGCTGGGCTTGTTGGCCGTGATGATGCGCACTTGCGCAGTCAGGCCAGGCTTCAACAATTCTTCGGGATTATCAACGTCGATCACCACGTTGTAGGTCACCACGTTTTGCGTGACGTTGGCGGCTAATCGAAACTGCCGCACCTTACCTTCAAAATCGCGCTCAGGAAATGCGTCCACCACAAAGCGCACCGGTTGCCCGTCTTTGAGCAAACCCACGTCAGCTTCGGACACGTTGGTGTCGATCTGCATCTTCTTCAAATCGCGTGCGATGATGAACAAGTTGGGCGTCTGAAAACTTGCCGCCACGGTTTGCCCCAGATCAGCGGTGCGCTTGATGATCACGCCGTCAATTGGCGAGCGGATGATGCTGTTAGCCATGTCAGCGCGAGCGCGCTCCAACAGCGCTTCGGCGACCTGCACCTGCGCTTTGGCGGCGTCCAGCGCCTGCTTCAATTGCTCCAGCGCAGCGGCAGAAATAAAGCCCTGATTTACGAGCTTCACATTACGCGTGTAATTGCTGTCAGCCAACGTGAACGAGGCCCGCGCTGCGTTCAGCGAGGCCACGTTTTGCTTGATTACTGCCTGCAACAAGGTGGGCTCAATTTTGAGCAGCACTTGCCCGAGTTTCACGCGGTCATTAAAGTCCACGTTGATCTCGCTCACGGTGCCTGAAACTTGCGTGCCCACGTTCACTAACCCGACTGGATTTAAGGTGCCCGTGGCGGTCACAAATTGGACAATCGAGCCGCGATCCACGTCGGCTGTTTTATAGCGCGGCTTGTCGTCCGGCGCGCCGATTTTTTGTTGCAACGCGTATCCACCCCACAGCACACCCGCCAGCGCGAGCAGGCCGATGACTGTAAACACGCGGCCTTTGGAAATGAGCTTCATCTGGGGTTGTCGCGCGTGCGCTTAAAAATTTCAACAACCCATTCTGCCTGCAATCGGGCGCGCCGCGCGTTCGCTGCGACGAACTGCGGGCAGACGCGACGGCGTGCAGGCTCGTGTCGTGACACGACGCTAGGCGCGCAACGCATAAAATTGCGGCCATGACCGAGCTTGCAAACGCCAAAATATTTTCTGACGCTGACCTGTCGCGCATCGTTGAAATGGCGTGGGAAGATCGCACGCCGTTTGAGGCGATTGAGGCGCAGTTTGGCGTCAACGAATCTGCGGTGATTGCGCTGATGCGATCGCACATGAAAGCCAGCTCGTTTCGTATGTGGCGCAAGCGAATGAGTGGTCGAACGACGAAGCACGCGGCACTACGACCGACCGACATGAATGACGGTCATCGACACGTCGCGCGACATCGAATTCCGCAGCGATAACAGGCTACAGCTTTTTCGTATAACGCCCATTGCACTGGGGCTAACGTCGTTTTTAGTGAGTTATCGATAACCCTTAAATACAGCCTTTAGCCCAATTCAAATGGCGCTCTCAGCGAAAAGCTGTACGCCTGCATTCACGTAGCTGGCAGCCATTCTTCGCTGCGCCGCCACAGCTCTGCGGCGAGCGCTATGTCCTGCCCGGCGCGACTCGGTGACTTAATTTGGCAGCGGTCGTAGTACGAACCGGTCTCGCTGGCCAGGGCCGGTGCCGTGGCGCAAAACAGCGTGGTGGCAGCGCCCGCCTCGACCGTGATCATGCGACGCTTGGCGAGCCACTGCAACGGCCTTGGAAGGGCCCGCCACACCTCCGAGGCGACCACGCCGGGGTGTAGCGAGTACGTGGTCACGCCGCTGCCTGCGAGCCGTCGGCCAAGCTCGGCGCTGAACAGCAGATTGGCGAGCTTTGACACGCCGTATTCCGGAATGCCGGTCATGCTTTTTGTGGGCCGCTGTAGTGAGGCCCAATCGATGCCCGACACGCGCGTGTGCGCACGGCTCGACACGGTAACGATGCGCGCCGGGGCTGACGTTTTAATGCGCTCAAGCAATAGTTGCGTGAGCAAAAAATGGCCCATGTGGTTTGTGCCAAAGGCCAACTCGAATCCCGATCGCGTGATGCCCTTCGCGCCGGCCAGACCAGCGTTGTTGATCAGCAGATGCAGCGGCAAATTGCGCGCGAGAAACGCCTCGGCGCAGGTTCGAATCGATACGAAATCGCCGAGATCCAACGCGAGCAGTTCAACTCTTTCGCTGCCCGTTGTCTGGCGAATAGCGTCAACCGCAGCCTGACCTTTTTCGAGCGAGCGACAAGCGATAAACACATGCGCACCACGCGCCGCAAGCTCGCGCGCCGTGACTAAGCCGATGCCGGTGTTAGCGCCGGTGATGAGGGCGACGCGACCGGTGAGCGATGGGTCGTTGCTTGTTTTCATATCGCGAGCTTAGTACCAAGCGTCTGCTGAAGCGACTGCTACGGCGCGCGGCACACGTTCGCCGTTATCTGCGGGTGGTGCCGCCTGTGCGTGGACGCGCGCTGGGCGATCCGGTTGGCGAGAACGTACGCGGTGGGCTGCTTGGCGTGCGTTGCTGGCCGCCTGCACCGCCGCCACCGCTGCCGTGATTTACAACGCCTGCACTGCCACCCGTACCTGCACCCGTACCGCTGCGACCCTGGCCACCGCTGGTGCCTCTGCCATAACCACCGCCCGCACCACCGCCACCTCCACCACCGCGTGGCGCGCCTTGCGGTTTACTAGCTGAGCGGCGTGGGGCTGGGCGGCCGCCGCGCGATTGCCATTCGGCGTCGCGTGCGTCGGCGGTGGTTGATACGGGGTCGGCGATCAACGCCGGGTTGAAGCCGTCAATCTTGATACGCGGGATGACTTGTTTGCTGAACTTTTCGATGTCTTTCAACAGCGGCAACTCTTCATTCATCACCAGGGACATCGCCTCGCCCGTTGAGCCTGCGCGACCGGTGCGACCGATGCGGTGAACGTAATCCTCGGGCACATTGGGCAGCTCGTAATTCACCACTTGCGGCAGTTGATCGATGTCGATACCTCGTGCGGCGATGTCGGTGGCGACCAGCACTTGCAGCGAGCCTGCTTTGAACTCGGCAAGCGCTTTGGTACGTGCGCCTTGGCTCTTGTTGCCGTGAATAGCCATCGAGGTAATGCCCGATTTTTCGAGCTGCTCGGCTAAGCGATTGGCCCCATGTTTGGTGCGCGTGAAGACGAGTGTTTGCAGCCAGTTGCGGCTCTTGACGAGATGAATCAGCATCTTCGCTTTGTGCGCTTTTTCGACCATCACGATCGATTGCTCGACCACCTCGATGGTGGTGTTGCGCCGCGCGACTTCAATGGCTTGCGGGTTGTTCAGCAAGCGATCAGCGAGGGCCTTAATGTCGTCACTAAACGTGGCGCTAAACAGCAAATTTTGGCGTTTGGCGGGCAGCGCGGCAAGCACCTTTTTGATGTCGTGAATGAAACCCATATCGAGCATGCGATCAGCTTCATCGAGCACGAGGATTTCGACCTGCGAAAAATCAATCGCACGTTGACCGTAAATATCGAGCAAGCGACCGGGCGTTGCCACGACGATATCCACACCTTGACGCAGTGCGGACACCTGCGGGTTGATGCCGACGCCGCCGAAAATACACGTGGAATTCAGCGGCAAAAATTTGCCGTAAATACGCACGCTTTCTTCGACCTGCGCGGCCAGTTCACGTGTGGGCGCAAGAATCAAGGCGCGGGGCAAACGCTTGCCGCGTTGGCCGTTGACAGTGGGGCGCTCGGCCTTGGCTGAAAGCATCAGGCGTTGCAATAACGGCAGCACAAAACCGGCGGTTTTGCCGGTGCCGGTTTGCGCGCCACCGAGAATGTCGCCCCCTTGCAGCACGGCTGGGATGGCCTGCTTTTGAATCGGCGTGGGCGTGCTGTAACCGTGGGCGAGCACCGCGCGAACCAACTCATCGCGAAGACCGAGCGCGGCAAAGCCATTGTCGGTGGTCGCGGGAGCGTGGGATTCGGTCGTCGCTGCGGGCTGTGCGGATTGTGGTGACTGTGGTGACTGTATTGGTGGAGCGGCCTGACGCGTTTGCAGCATTGCCTCATGTCGGTTATTTTCTGCTGCGGAGGCAGGCGTCACCGCCGCTTCGCGCGCGGCGTTTTGAGCAACACGCGGTGCCGCTTGAGGGCTGCGCGGGGCATCATTGCCCACCACCCAGTTCTGCGGCTGTTTGGGCGGTGCGTTGAACAGTGCGGCGGACTGAGAATGCGGGCGATTGCTGCCTTGCGCAGGTTTGGCCATGGGCGAACGAGGATGACGGGGCGCATTGCCGCCGTTAGAGTTTTGAGTCATTTAATTTTTAAGTGTTAGGCGAGGCTCACGCACCCTAGTAAGGTGAGTATGTGCAATGAGCCTCTGACGCGGATGAGCGCACCGAAAAAATTCAGCCGCTCCAATCGCGCACATCAAAGGCCGTGCGCTGGCCTGAAACTCAATCAATTTCGCCAAGGCAAGCGAGGCGAACGAAAGAGGGAGAAAAGGGTGGTGCCGTTTGTCGGGATTGAACTGACGACCTATCGCTTACAAGGCGATTGCTCTACCACTGAGCTAAAACGGCATTTATGAATTTTACTTGATGACCTTCAGGTGACTCGCTTTACTTTTCGCTGCGGGCGCGACTGCGGTCAAAGTTTTTGATTTTGCTTTGGCTGGCGGCGCGGTGACGGAGAGCGCCGCGACGACGCTGCCGTCCGTGGCATCGGTTGCGTCCGACCCCGCAGCATCGAGCGTGGGCTGAAAGCCCATGCCGTAGCCAGTCTCTTTAGCGAAAATTCCGATCACAGCGGCGAACGGCACGGCGACTTCTTGCGACTGCCCGTTGAAGCGGGCGTTGAACAGCACCCAGTCGTTATCCATGGTGAGCTGATGCGTGGCGAGCGGGCCAACGTTAAGCACGATCTCACCGTTCTTGACAAAGCCAGTCGGCACGCGGGTTTTGGCGTCCACACGCACGGCGAGGTAGGGCGTGTAGCCCTGCTCCACGCACCATTCGTACAGCGCGCGGACTAAAAACGGCTTGGCGGATTGCTCACTCATGAATGATTCAAACTAGCGGCGCATGCCGCGTTCAGCGGGGGTCAACGCGTCGATGAAACCCTGACGGCTAAACAAACGCTCGGCGTATTTCAGTACGGGTGCCGCGGCCTTTGGCAACTCGATTTCGTAGTGCGACAAGCGCCAAAGCAGTGGAGCCAGCGTGACGTCGAGCATGGAATAGTCCTCGCCAAGCATGTGTTTTTGCTTGTTGAAAACAACCGAGATTTCGGTAAGACGATCACGCACCGCGGCCCGTGCTTTGTCCGCCGTCTTTGGATTTTTTTTCTCGAGCTCTTCCACGTGAACGAAGATTTCGCGGTTGAAGCGATGCAAAAAGAGACGCGCGCGACCACGCGTGGCCGGATCAGCAGGCATCAGCTGCGGGTGCGGAAAGCGCTCGTCGATGTACTCGTTGATGATGTTCGCCTCATGCAGAATGAGGTCGCGTTCAACCAGAACCGGCACTGTGTTGTACGGGTTCATCACGGCAAGATCTTCGGGCTTGTGATCGAGATCGACGTCGATGATCTGGAAGTCCATGCCCTTCTCATGCAGAACGATACGGCACTGGTGAGAAAACGGGTCGGTGGTGCCGGAATACAGGGTCATCATAGGGCGTGGTTTCCTTCGTTTTACGCTGCATTGTGTGCTGCGCCATTCGCTTCATAAGGCGAATTTGTGAGCACTCTAAAAGCGCTAAAAATACATAAGGCAGACGCAATGGTCTGCCTTTCTGCATTGGGTGCGGGGACGGGGTTCTAGTGAATATCTTTCCAGAATTCTTTCTTGAGCCAAACTGCAGCAGCGAGAAGAAACGCCAGCAGGAACAGCATGATGATGCCAATCTGGATACGTTTGGCCTTGTTCGGTTCAGCCACGTAGTCCATGAAGTTGACGATATCGGCGACAGCAATGTCGTATTGAACCGGCGTCATGGTGCCGGGCGACGTATTCGCAACGGTGCGCACGATGTATTTGTTTTCGACCTTGCCGTCTTTTTTGTCGGTGTGGTGCTCAAACGACGACATGGTGCGCATGGCGATAAACGCGGACTGCGCTTTCGCCTCGGCCTCATGGTCGGTCTTCAGATCTTTGCCGTCAGCCATGTAGACCGTCTCGACTAGCTTGTTCACGCCAGAGAGCTGATGCAATACGTGTGGCATGCCAATGTTGGGCGACACCATGTTGTTCCAGCCGGTTTCTCTGGCGTCATCCTGGTAGAAACCGCGCAAATAGGCTGCGAGGCGCTCGGTGCTGTAGCTGCGTGCCATGACCGACAAATCGGGGGGCGCTGCGCCAAACCACTCTTTGGCATCCTTGGGATTTAACGCCACCTTCATGGTGTCACCCAGCTTATCGGTGGTGAACATGAGGTTTTGCCGAATTTGATCTTCGGTCAAATTTAAATCGAGCAAGCGGTTGTAGCGCATGTACTGTGCGCTATGGCAGTTCAGGCAATAGTTCACAAATAGACGCGCACCGCGCTGCAGCGAGGCGATGTCAGTGCGGTCAGCCGTAACACCGACGTATTTGATTTCTGGGCCACCCGCGGCGAATGCAGCTGCTGGCACCATGAACAAGGCCAGCGCGGCGAGTAGCGATTTGAACTTCGTTGTCATGCTGGCAAAACCTCACCGGCGTACATTTTCACGCGCGTTGGTTCGGGCTTGGTTTTGTCCTTAGCCGTGTACCAAGGCATTAAAAAGAAGAACGCAAAGTAGCCAACGGTGCAGAGCCGGGCGAGCCACGTGGCGCGTTCTTTGGTGTCGAGAATCGAACTCCAATCGCCAAACTGCCCCATGATGTCGGTGGATTTCACGCCTAAGTAGCCAAGCACAATAAAGCACACGATGAACATGGTGAAGAAGCTTTTGTAGAGATTGCCGCGATAGCGAATCGATTTCACAGCACCACGATCAAGCCACGGCAGGGCGAAGAAAATCAGGGTCGCGCCGCCCATGCCGATCACGCCGGGAAACTGCGAGCCAAACATCGGCGGAATGGCGCGAAGAATGGAGTAGTACGGCGTGAAATACCACACCGGGGCGATGTGCGCTGGCGTTTTCAAAGGGTCGGCAGGAATGAAGTTATTGGCTTCAAGGAAGTAGCCGCCCATGTCTGGCATAAAGAACACGATGATGGTGAAGATCATCAAAAACACGACCACGCCGACGATGTCTTTCACCGTGTAGTACGGATGGAAAGCAATGCCGTCGAGCGGGATGCCGGTTTTTGGATCCTTGTTTTTCTTGATGTCGATGCCGTCCGGGTTGTTCGAACCAACCTCGTGCAGCGCCAAAATGTGCGCAGCGACTAGGCCCAACAACACCAACGGCAGCGCGATTACGTGAAACGCGAAGAAGCGGTTCAATGTGGCATCACCAATCGAATAATCGCCGCGAATCCACACCGCGAGTTCGGGCCCAATAAACGGAATTGCCGAGAAAATGTTCACGATTACCTGCGCGCCCCAGAAGCTCATCTGGCCCCACGGCAGCAGGTAGCCGAAAAATGCCTCAGCCATCAGGCAGAGATAAATCAACATGCCGAAAATCCACAGTAGCTCGCGGGGTTTGCGGTAGCTGCCATAAATCAGGCCGCGGCACATGTGTAAATATACGACTACAAAGAACGCCGATGCGCCAGTCGAATGCATGTAGCGAATAAGCCAACCGTAGTCGACGTCGCGCATGATGTATTCGACTGAGCCAAACGCATACGCTGCGTCCGGCTTGTAGTTCATGGTGAGAAATATGCCCGTGACAATTTGCAACACCAGCACCAAGAGTGCGAGCGAGCCAAAGTAATACCAAAAATTGAAGTTTTTCGGCGCGTAATACTCTGTCAGATGTTCTTTGATCATCCCAGTCATCGGGAAGCGGGCGTCCACCCATTTCAAAACCGGGTTAGAGAACATTGAAGGGTTAGTGGATGCCATAACTCAAGCTTCCTTGCCATCTTGTCCAACACCAATCGTGAGCGTTGTGCCTGCAATCTTGTGTGGTGGAACTGCTAAATTTTTTGGTGCGGGCGAACCCGTAAAAACGCGGCCTGCGACGTCAAATTTCGAGCCGTGGCAAGGGCAGTAGAAACCTTCGACGCCCGGAGTCACTTCGGGACGGAACGTCGGCGAGCATCCGAGATGCGTGCAGATGCCGACCATCACCAGCAACTCGGGCTTGGTCTGCCGCGAACGAAGCTCGTTCTTCGCGTAATCGGGCTGCTGCTTGTTGTTCGATTTCGGATCGGCGACCTTGTCGTCGAAGGTCTTGAGCGAATCGAGCATCGCCTGCGAGCGGTTGATGATCCACACGACCTTGCCCTGCCACTCGACGTCGAGCTTCTGCCCGGGCTCGAGGCGGCTGATGTCGACTTCGATCGGCGCGCCGGCGGCTTTGGCGCGCTCCGAAGGCTGCAGGCTGACGACGAACGGTATCGCGGCGGCGGCTGCTCCGATTCCTCCCACCACTGCGGTGGACTGAACTAGAAAGCGACGACGCTTGGTGTCGATGGCTGAAGGGTTGCTCAAGACGGATTCCCGTGGATGGTGTTTTGGGACGGACGGCCGGTGCGGCACTTCGGCGTGCAGAACGGCAAACCCGCCGATTATAGCGATTCGCTCGTGGCAATGGAAGTTGTT
>JAYSRA010000140.1:0-60657 GCA_043721275.1 Burkholderiales bacterium | reverse complement strand
CCGTCCTTTCGTCTTCAAGAAACCAAAGGGTAGCGCAACGCTTCTCTTCATCCCTCCCAAAACCTAAGTTCGACTGTTCGTGGTTTAACTCAGCAAATACGCGTTCAGCCCAAATGAAATGGCTGTTACAGCCAAAAGCTGTATCGCTTAGTTTTGCAGTGCAGCCTCGCACGCAGCACCCAATGCCAACAGCGCGTGATCCGTGCCGTGTCGCCCAACCAACTGCAATCCCACGGGCGCTGCACCCGCCGCATGGCACGGCAAGGTGAGCGCGCAGCCGTCCATCATGTTCACCCACGCGGTGTTGCGCAAAATACGCGCGTTGGTTTTGTAGAACAGCTCATCGCTCGCGATCAGCGGCGCGATTTCGGGCGCAATGCAGGCGACCGTGGGCGTGATGAACGCATCAAAGCCCGCGAGCGCGTCGTGCATTTTGTGTTTCCACACGCGCAAAAAAGCAATCGCCTGCGACACCTCAGCGCGCGACACGTCAGCGGCGAGCAAGATGCGCATCCAGACCCGCGGGTCGTAGCCCACGCCGTTGACGTTGACGTGCGCTTGGTGCCAGTCAAACGTTTCTGCAAGCCGACCGATGATGCGCTGCTCGGGCAGTGCGCTGGCCTCGCGGAACAATTCCTCCAGCGCATCGCAGCGCGCGTCCACCACCGTTGCACCGTTGCTGCGCAACGTTTCGACGGCACGTTGGCAAGCGAATTCGACCTCGGGATCAAGCTCGCTCCACAGCGTGCCGAGAGGATTCAACAGCCGCACGGTTTTGAGCGATGGGGGCCGCAGCGGGCGGTACGTTTCATCTGCAAGCACCGCGTCAATGCGCTCACAACAGTCCACGCTCGTGGCCAGCGGCCCCACCGAATCATGCAAAAACGACAGCGGAATTGCGCCGAGCACCGGCACCCGATACGCCGTGGGTTTGAAGCCGACGATGCCGTTGAACGCCGCCGGAATGCGCACGCTGCCACCGGTGTCTGTGCCAAGGGCTGCCACGCACATGCCGTCGGCAACACTCACCGCTGCACCGCTTGACGAGCCGCCCGGCACCCGTCCGCCACCGTCGGCGGTGCGCCCCCACGACGCGCGCGGCGTGCCGAAATGCGGGTTGATGCCAACGCCCGAAAACGCGAACTCCACCATGTTGGTGCGGCCGAACGGGATCGCGCCCGACGCGCGCAGCCGCTCCACCACTGGCGCGTCCGCGGTGGCCGCAGGGCGCGAGCGCAGCACTATTGAGCCCGCGCCAGTGATCTCGCCTGCGACATCAAACAAGTCTTTGATGGAAATGGTGATGCCCTCCAGCGCGCGAGCGCCGTGCGCGTCAATGCGCTGCTGTGACTGCGTCGCTGCGTTGCGCACCGCCTGAGAATTTAGCGATAAAAAGGCGCGCGAGCCTTCACCGCTCGCGTCGTTTACGCGACTCATGTGGCGTTCAACGAGCGCGTGTACGTTGTCTTTGCCGCTTAAAAAATTCGCGTAAATGTGCGCAATAAGGGTCATGATTTGCAGTGTTTAGTTACGTTTGTTTGCATTATGGCTCGTGCGTGAAGCAAAATTTCACGCTACATTATGGCGATGAAAAAATCGTTTTTTGTGTGTATTGCTTTGCTGATCAGTGCGACGCTTCACGCCGCACCGCAAGTGCTCGACATCGACTGGAAAGACGATGCCCGCGAACGTACGCTGCCGCTAAAAGTTCGCGTGCCGGACGGCGATACGCGCGTGCCGCTGGTGATTTTTTCGCACGGCCTTGGCGGCTCGCGTGAAGGTGGCAAAACGTGGGGCGAGTATTGGTCGGCCAACGGCTATCTCGTCATTCATGTGCAACATCCGGGCAGCGATGAGGCGCTGTGGAAAGGGCCCGGTGATGGTGCGCCAAAGCAGCGCATGGCACGCGGTGCAACGCCCGATCAGCTGTTAGGACGGGTTGACGATGTGCGCTTTGTAATTGATGAATTAACGCGATTGCAGCGTAAATCTGACGCGCCCGCGTGGGCTAAACGCGTCGATCTTTCGCGTATCGCTATGACCGGTCACAGCTTCGGCGCGCGCACCACCATGGCCTTGGCGGGCGAGCGCTTTCCGGGGCCGATCAAGTCGGTCGCCGACCCACGCATCAGCGCGTTCATCGCGTTCAGCCCGACGGTTCAAGGCGCGAAGAAATCGTGGCTTGAGCGTTACGGTTCGATGAGCAAACCGTTCCTGAGCGTGACCGGAACCATCGACGGCGACGTGATGGGTACCGGCAGCAATCCAAAAAATCGCGCCGCTGTATTTGATGCGCAAAACGGCGGCGACAAATACCGCGTGATCTTCACTGGCGGCAATCATTCAGTTTTCAATGGCGGCGCGCTAAACGATGCCGCGTGGCTCAATCAAGTCAACGCTCACGACCAGCCGAGCACCGCGCCTGCCACAGCAAAAACAATCCACCACAAAACCAGCGTGATCACGTTGAAGTACTTGGACGCCTATTTAAAAAGCGATGCTGCGGCGAAATTGTGGCTTACCAGTGAAGCCGCAAATGAGGCTGCAAAAACGCTGGGCGAGGCGGGCGAGTGGAGCTACAAGTAGCGCGTTATTTCAACAGCGCCAGCAGTCTCGGCAGTGCCACTCGCGTTTGCGCGTCGGCCAAACGAATTAATGTTTCGCGATACTCGCGCGATGCTCCGGCGTAATACGGCGTGCGAATCCGCAGCAGCAAATCAGCGTCTTTCGCTTCGTTGTCGATGACGGCGCGGCGTTCCGCGTCGCGCGCTGTCCAGCGCTCCGGCACGCCCTCCGGGGTGTCTTCGAGAAACGCAGAAACGTCGATCGCCACCACGCGCGTTGCGCCGAGCGCGCGTGCAATGCGAATCGGCACCGGGGAGACCATGTCGCCGTCCTCATACGCTACGCCGCCGATGGTGCACGGCAGAAACATCGACGGTAGTGCCGCTGACGCACGCACGGCTGCTCCCGTGTGACCGGCAGTGAACGCGACCAGTTCACGCTTGCCGACTGGCGCGGCCACTGCACAAAAGCGGCGCGGTAAAAACTCGATCAAGCTGTTGCCGACCGCTGCATTGATAAAGTTTTGCATGGCCCGACCGATGAAACGGTTGGGTCGAAACATCGCCGGGTCAGCGATGTCGGTCAAGCCCAGTCCGAGCGCGCGCCGCTCGATTTCACCGGTATCGATTTTGGCGGCATACATCGCGCCGACAATCGCGCCAGCGCTTGAACCAACGACCAGCGCGGGCTCAATGCCTGCGGCCTCCAGCACCTTCAATACGCCCACGTGAGCGAAGCCGCGCGGGCCCCCGCTGCCGAGCACCAGCGCCGTGCGCTCGCGGCTCGCAGGCCACGCCACAGGGCCGACACGCGGTGTCGCCGACGCGGGGTAGCCGTCATCGAATTCAGCACAACCGCTGGCCAGCGCCGTTAAGGTCGTCAATAACGGCAATGCGCCAATGCGCACAAGTGCAGCACGACGATCCATTACGCGCTCGCGCCTAGCGCCCTCGCTTTGTTCGCCTGCGCTTCAAGCTCGGCAGCCGTTGACGGCACATTCAACCACCCCTGCAAATGCGTCAGCGTCAGATCGGTCAATGCGTGAATCAAAGCGGGATGGTCGTTAAGCGAGGGGATGTAGTCGTACTCCGAACCGCCCGCGTGCAGGAAGGTTTCTTTGCCTTCCATGGCGATTTCTTCAAGCGTCTCCAAGCAATCCGCGGGAAAGCCGGGACACACCACGTGGAGGCGTTTAACACCCTGCCCAGGCAGCGCCTGCAGCGTGGCATCGGTGTACGGTTGCAACCATTCAGCGCGACCAAAACGCGACTGAAAAGTGAGTATCCATTCGGCCTCACTGAGGCCCAATTCACGCGCCAGCAGCCGCCCAGTTTTGTGGCACAAGCAGTGATACGGATCGCCGTTCACCAACGTGTATTTCGGCACCCCGTGAAAGCTCATCAAGAGCTTGTCAGGGCGACCGTGTTTTTTCCAGAAATCATTGATGCGCGCGGCTAATGCTTTGATGTAGGCCGGGTCGTCGTGCCATGTGGTGATGGTGCGCAGCGCGGGCATGTAGCGATCCTCAGCGAACGCTTTGAACACGGCATCGCACGCGGTGGCGGTGGTGCTTGCGGCGTATTGCGGATACATCGGCAGCAGCAAAATGCGGTCGCATCGGTCAGCTTTCAATTTGGCGAGCGCGCTGGCGATGCTCGGGTTGCCGTAACGCATGCCCACTTCAATTTTTACGTGGTCAGCAGGCAAGCCCATTGCTTTTAGGCGTTCGCCGAGCGCGCCGCGTAAATACTGCGCTTGGCGGTTGGTCCACACCAACAGCGGCGAGCCTTCGGGCAGCCACACTGTTGCATATTTTTTTGCGCTCTTGGCCGGGCGGGTGCGCAGGATGATGCCGTGCAAAATGGCCAACCACACCAGCCGCGGAATTTCCACCACGCGGCGATCGCTCAAAAATTCGGCGAGATAAGTGCGCACCGCTTTGGTCGTCGGCGCGTCGGGCGTGCCTAAGTTTGAAAGCAGAACGCCGATGCGAGGCGCGCGTGCGTGGCTGTGGGATGAAACGTTAGGGTCGGACTGCATGAGGTGGTTCTACTAGGGCGCGGAGCCGTCTCCCATCTCACGCTGCATGGCGGAAGACAAAAGTTTGGCGGTTAAATCAACAATAGGAATGACGCGGTCGTACGCCATTCGGGTCGGGCCAATGACGCCCAGCGTGCCAATGATGTGACCATTGACTTGATAGGGCGCGGTGACCAGCGAGAACTCATCCAGCGGCACGATTTGCGATTCGCCACCGATAAAAATTTGTACGCCGTCGGCCTTGTTCGATAAATCGAAGAGGTGCAGCAATTGCGTGCGCTGCTCAAACATATCGAATAGACGACGCAAGCCGTCCATGCTGCCTGAAAGGTCCGGCGAATGCAGCAAGCGCCGCTCGCCGGACACCACCAGCTCGTCGCCTGATTGCGCGACTGCGGCACCGGTGTCAACCGCAATGGTCATCAGGCCCACCATGTCTTCGCGCAACCGTTTCAGCTCATCGGTGAGCCGCGCGCGCACTTGATCAAGCGGCAGGCCGGCGAAGTTTTCGTTGAAAAAGTTAGCGGCTTCAACCAGCTGCGACGGCGTGAAATTACGGTCTGCGTTCAAAATCCGGTTTTGCACGTCACCGTCCGGAGCCACCAGCACCATCAGCACGCGCCGCTCGTTGAGCCGCACAAATTCCACGTGACGAAACGCGGCGGATTTGTGTGGCGCGGCGACCACGCCGGCAAACGATGACAGATCGGACAACATGCGCGCCGCAGCACTGACCAGCTCCTGCGGCTGCTGACCCTGAATCTGCGCCTCAATGTCCTTCATTTCTAGCTGCTGCAACGGCCGCGTGATCAGCAGCGTGTCAACAAAAAAACGGTAGCCACGCGGCGTCGGAATGCGCCCGGCGGAGGTGTGTGGGCTGGTGATGAAGCCTAAATCTTCCAAGTCGGCCATCACGTTTCGGATAGTCGCCGGGGACAGCTCTAGCCCGCTTTGCTTGGACAGTGTGCGTGACCCCACCGGCTCGCCATCGGCGATGTAGCGCTCGACCAGCGCTTTAAGCAGAATTCGGGACCGGGAATCAAGCATTGCCTGATTGTAAAGACGTGGCCAGCGCAGTCCGAGAATTTTCCCTGTGATTAAATCGGTGTATGCCGCAACCGCTTGCCCCTTGCCAGATCGCCATCGCTGTTCGCCCGTCGCAGCGCGATGGCAATCGTGATGTTGCGCGAGATTTGACCGATATCGTGCGGGTAGTCGCAGCGCAACTGCGGGGCTTGGGCTACGCACCGCTCTTGGAAGAAAACAGCGCATCGGAATTGGACGCGGAAACGGTGTCCAACTTGCCGACAACCACGATGGCTGAAATCGGTCGCAGCAGTGGCCTGGCCGTTGTGCTTGGCGGCGATGGCACTTTCATCTCGGTGGCGCGGCAATTGGCTCCGCATAACGTGCCAATTGTCGGCGTGAATCTCGGGCGGTTGGGCTTTTTGACCGATTTAACGCTGTCGAACTTGACCGAATCGCTGCCGCGCATTCTCGCGGGCGAATATCGTGAAGAGCGACGGGTTTTGCTGAGCGTTGTCAGCTCGTTGGCCCATGCCGAGCAGTATCTCGCGGTGAACGATGTCGTCGTCAATCGCGGTGGCGCAACGTCACTCGTTGATCTGGACATTTCGCTCAATGACCGCTTTGCCTACGGCTTTCGCGCAGACGGCGTGATTGTTGCCACGCCCACCGGCTCCACCGCGTACGCGCTGTCCGCGGGCGGGCCGATCATGGCACCGTTCGTCAACGCCTTCACCATCGTGCCGATTGCGCCGCATGCGCTGACCAACCGCCCGATTGTGGTGGCCGATGATTCGGTGATTCGCATCACGGTTGCGCGGGCACGCGAAGCGTTGGCAAGCATTGACGGTCATCACGTCATCCCGCTCACCGAAGGCGATTCGGTTGAGATCAAACGCGCGGCCGATACCGTGCGTTTGTGGCATCCCCTCGACTATGACTACTACCATACACTGCGCGAAAAACTGGGCTGGACAGAAACGCCGGACGGCCTGTCGCCGCATCACGCCACCGTTCAACGGTAAGCTGCCGCGCGATGCTCAAGCAGCTTTCTATCCGTAATTTTGTGCTCATTGATCGGCTTGATATCGAGTTCGACACAGGCATGATTGCGCTCACCGGCGAGACCGGTGCGGGTAAATCCATTGTGCTCGATGCGCTCGGTTTAGCGCTGGGCGCGCGGGCCGATAGCGCAGCGGTTCGGGTGGGTGAGAAGCAGGCCGACATTACCGCTGAATTTGAAGTTTCGACCAATGTCGCCGCGCGCGCGTGGCTTGCCACTCAGGCTGAGCCCGATGCAGACAATGTGGTGCTGCGTCGCGTGATTGATGCCGCCGGTAAAAGCCGCGCGCAGATTAACGGGCGTCCAGCGTCGGTCACCGAGATGCGTGAACTGGGTGCGACGCTGCTGGAGCTGCATGCGCAACACGAGCATCAGGCGCTGCTGCGCGGCGCAACGCAGCGCGAATTGCTTGATCGGTACGCCGCCGCAGAAGATGACGCGCGCGCAGTGCAGGCGGCGTTTCGCGGCGCGTCAACCGCCCGCGACACGCTAACTCACGCACGCACCGCCGCGGCCACCATCGCCCGCGAGCGTACCGCGCTTGAAACCGATTTAGTAGAGCTGCGCAGCGCAAAGCCGAATGCCGCAGAGTGGGACGCGCTCTCCGTTGAGCAGTCGCGACTCAGTCATAGCAAGGAGCTGCTGGAGGCGGTTGAAGCAACGCGCGCGACCATTGCTGATGACGACGGCGTGAGCGAATCGGTCGCACAATTAGCAAGCGGTTTGGTCGCGGCAGAGCGCATCGATCCGGTGCTGACTGAGGCCCGGCAACTGATTGAATCCGCCGGCGTGCAACTTGATGAGGCTGCGCAATGGCTGCGCCTTTACGCAAGTAAATTGAGCCTTGATCCTGAGCGTTTACAGCAGACCGAAGCGCGCTTGTCGTTGCTGTTTTCGCTTGCTCGAAAACTGCGCGTGCGGCCCGAAGAATTGCAGGCGCACTGGCACAGCACCGAGGAGAAGCTCGCGCAACTCACCGCATCACAGGACATCAACGCGCTGGAACGTGACGTCGCTGCGGCTCAGGCGGCGCTGGCAGCAGCAGCGTCGATTTTGTCGATGAAGCGTACTGCCGCTGCGAAAAAGCTTTCAGCGGCCGCGACGTCTGAACTACCCGATTTGGCGCTGCCGAACGCATCGTTCAACATCACCCTCACGCCACACGCAACGATTGAAGCGCACGGCGCAGAATCCATTGAATTTGCTTTCAGGTCGCATGCCAGTTTGCCGTTTGCGCCGATTGCCAAAGTGGCCTCAGGCGGTGAGTTGGCGCGTTTGTCGCTGGCAATTTTGGTGGTGTGTGGAGATGCGGCCGCGGTTCCGACGCTCGTGTTTGACGAAGTAGACGTGGGCGTTGGTGGGCGGGTGGCAGCCCAAGTCGGACGCAAGCTGCAAACGCTCGCGGGCACTCGACAAGTGTTGTGCGTCACGCATATGCCGCAGGTTGCCGCCCATGCCGACCATCATTTCACCGTGTCACGCGATAACGCGTTAAGCCCCACGACGAACGTGAATGCGCTCAACAAAAAGGCGCGAATGGTTGAGATTGCGCGTATGCTGGGTGGCCACGAAGTGGGCGCGGCGACCGAGAAATTAGCTAAAGAGTTGCTAGAGACTTCGCGCCGCTGAGCGCTGAGCGCTGCTTCCGACGCAATTCGGTCTTAGCGCTTCCGCTTTTTAACGATCACCACTTTGCCGCGTTTGCCCTTCACGCCTTTGGCGCTCTTTTTGGCGATGGCTTTGGGCTTGGGAACAGGGATGGCGAGCACCTCACCCGTCTCCATCCAGGTTTTTACGCGGTTGGCGTCGCCTAGGCGCGAAAATTTGCCCACCGAATCGAGCAGCACCAGCACCACTGGGCGTTGTGCGATGTGCGCGAGCATCACCACGCAGCGGCCCGCTTCACGGATGAAGCCGGTTTTTTGCACGCTAATGCTCCAGCCTTCAGATTTCACCAGCGCGTTCGAGTTGTTGTAGTGCAGCGTTTGGCCAGTGGCCGGAATTTGCACATATTGATCCGATTGCGTGCTGTATTCACGGATCAGCGGATACACCTGAGCGGTTTGCACTAGCGTGACTAAGTCGCGTGCCGTGGACACGTTTTCCGGCGACAAGCCGGTCGTGTCAACGTAATGCGTGTTCACCATACCGAGGGATTTCGCCTTGGCGTTCATCGCGGCGACGGCTGCTTTTAATCCGCCTGGATAAAAGCGCCCCAGCGTGCTGGCGGCGCGGTTTTCTGATGACATCAGCGCCAGTTGCAACATTTCGCGGCGCGAAAGTTCGCTGCCGATAGATAGGCGCGAACGGCTGGCTTTCAGGTAATCCAGATCTTCAATATCGACGGTCAACGTTTGATCAAGATTTTGATGCGCGTCGAGCACGATCATCGCGGTCATGAGCTTGGTGATGCTGGCAATCGGCGTGACGGTGTTGGCGTTTTTGGCGTAGATTGATTCGCCGGAGCGCGCATCGACGATGAGCGCCGCCTGCGACAGCAAATTAGGCCCCAGCGCGAGTACATGCGTCGCCCCTAACGCTAAGACGCTAGTCAGGAAAAGTCGAATAAAAACAACGTTGCCGGTCAAATTTTTCATATTGCACTTTAATTTTAAGCTGAACTGGGCTGTTTTGTTTGCACTAGAGCGGCCTATAGCAAAAAATGCGCCGTTGCGTGACATTTGCGTTGCAAATGGGGGTGTGCGGCCTTGTGGCACGCCTGCGCGAGCGCAAACGCGGGAGCAAACGCCACCACGCACAACCCGTTACTCAATCGACTTTAGCGCCGCTTTCTTTGACGATACGCGCGTATTTGGTCATCTCTTTCCCAATAAAGGCTTTAAATTCTTCCGGCGTGCTGGCAGCGGGCTCCGCGCCTGAGGCGAGCCACTTTTCGCGCAAGTCCGTTGCTGCGAGCGCTTTGCCGACCTCTGCCGATAAACGTTTGACCAGCTCCGGAGGCGTGCCCGCAGGGGCGAACAGGCCCCACCATGTGAACACGTCAAAGTCCTTGACGCCAGCCTCAGCCATAGTGGGTAAATCCGGCGCAAGGGCGCTGCGTTTGGGCGTGGTGACCGCGAACGCTTTCAGTTTGCCTGCCTTAATTTGCGGCAGGCTGGAGGCCATGTTGTCGAACATCATTTGCACTTGTCCGCCGAGCAAATCGGTCATCGCGGGGCCGCCGCCTTTGTACGGCACGTGGGTGATCGGTGCGCCGGTTTGCAGTTTGAACAACTCGCAGCCGAGGTGCCCCGCGCTGCCGTTGCTGCCGCTGGCGCAGTTGACTTTGCCGCTTGATTTTGCGGCAGCGACAATGCCCGCCACGTCGCTGGCAGGCAATGCGACCGGGTTGGTCACCAGCACGTTCGGCGTGATGACCACGAGCGAAATCGGCGCGAAATCTTTCACCGCGTCGTAGGGCATTTTGGCGAACAGCGAGGGGTTGACGGCGTGCGTCGATAGCGCGCCCATGCCCAGTGTGTAGCCATCGGCGGGCGACTTTGCGACCGCATCCATGCCGATGTTGCCGCCCGCGCCGGGGCGGTTGTCGATGATGACCTGCTGGCCGAGCTGTTCGGATAATTTTTGTGCGAGTGCGCGCGAGGTCACGTCCACCGATCCGCCCGCTGGAAACGGCACGATCAGCCGAATCGGCTTGTTCGGATACCCCGATTGCGCGAACGATGCCGCAGCAAGCACGAGGCTGACGGCGAAGCAAGTTACGGCGCGCGTTGCGAAACGGACGTATAAAAATTTCATGATGCGCGAAATGGCGGTAAGCAAAGCCGTGATGATACGGAACGCGTGGCCTTCGCCGCGTGTCGTACCAGCGCATAATTGCAGACATTGCGGGATGGTGTAGTAGACGATGAAAAAAACAATTTACGGGGCGGTGGTGGCTGTGTTGGGCGCTGTCCTCGGCGCGGGCGTGGTGTACTTTTTTGGCATGGGCGGTAAGGCGGCTTCACCCAGCGCCGCAGCCCCTGCCGTCGCAAGCGCGCCCGCTACCGTGCCAGCGTCAGGCGCAAAAAATGCTGACGGCGCGGCAACGGCCCCGGCATCCAGTGCGGCTGCTGCGCCGGCCAAAGCCGCGGGCGGAGCGGCCACGCCTGTGGAGCTCGGCAAGCCGGAAAAACTGATTTGGCAAAAGAGCGTGTTGGCCGTGGGCAGCTTGCGCTCCGACGAATCGGTGATCGTGCGGGCCGAGCAATCCGGGCGCATCACGGCGCTAAATTTCAAGGAAGGTCAGCCGGTGCGGGCCGGGCAAGTGCTGGTGCAATTGGACGATTCGGTGGCGCGCGCTGAGCTTGAGCAGGCGCGCGCTAATCAGAAATTGGGCAAGGCGAAATTTGATCGGGCGGTTGAGTTGAAAGAGCGCAATTTCATCTCCGGGCAGGCCAAAGACGAAGCCGAAAACACGATGCGCGTGGCCGACGCCACGGTGTCGCTGGCGGACGCGAAGCTAGCCAAGCTCACCATCAAAGCGCCGTTTTCAGGCACCATCGGCTTGCGCACCGCGAGCACTGGCGATTATGTGAAGGACGGGCAGGACATTGTTAATCTGGAGAAGACCGATCCGATTAAAGTGGACTTCAAAGTACCGGAAATTTTTCAGTCAAAAATCAAAGTCGGGCAGGCGCTGTCGGTCGCGCTTGACGCGTTGCCGGGGCAGGCATACACCGGCAAAGTGGTCGCCGTGAATCCGCAGCTCGACACCGCTGGCCGCGCCGTGGTGCTGCGCGCGCAGATGGATAACCGCAGCGGCGTGTTGAAGCCCGGCATGTTCGCCCGCGTGCGACTGACGCTCGCCGACACGGGTGAGGCGGTGGTGGTGCCCGAGCAGGCGGTTGCCATGCAGGGCGAAGATCAGATCATGTTTAAAGTGATTGATGGTCGCGCGATGCGCACCAAAGTTGAGATCGGGCAGCGCCGCGACGGTAAGGTGGAAATCATCGAAGGCGTGAGCGGCAGCGACACCATCGTGATTGCCGGATGGCAGCGGTTGCGCGATGGTGCAGCAGTGCGGGCGGCGGGCGGTGGCGGTGGAAGCGGTGGCGGCGGCGCGGTCGGCGCGAGCAAACCGATAGCAGCCGATGCCAAAACCGCGGCACCGGTTACCGAGAAAAAGAGCTAACAACTTTTTACGGAAACGCCCGTTTATCGTGGGCTTAAAGCATTTTTGAGCCAATGTCGATATTTCGTTTTTATTGAGCTTAGCCCAAGCAAAATGGGCTTTGTAGATGAAAGCTGATGGTCGTGTGTGCCGCGGCCAACCTTAAGAATTTATAGAAGTACCCATATGAATTTCTTCGATCTCTGCATCAAACGCCCGGTGCTCGCCACCGTGCTGTCGCTGATTGTGGTGTTGCTCGGGCTGATCGGCTATCAGCGCCTTTCGGTGCGCGAATACCCGAAAATTGACGAGCCGATCGTCAGCGTGAGCACCGGCTACAAGGGCGCATCACCCGAGGTGATTGAGTCGCAAATCACCAAGACGCTGGAAGATTCGCTGTCCGGCATCGAGGGCGTGAGCCTCATCACGTCGAACTCGCGCTCTGAGCGCAGCGACATCACGGTCACCTTCAAAATCAGCAAAGATCCGGACGTCGCTGCCGCTGAGGTGCGCGACAAAGTGGCCCGCGTTCGCGCGCGCTTGCCGGACGCCGCAGACGAGCCGGTGATCGCGAAAGTTGAGGCCGATTCGTTCCCCGTCATGTGGTTTGCACTGACCTCGGAAACGCATACTCAGTTGCAACTTTCGGACACCGTGAATCGGCTGATCAAACCGCGCTTATTGGTGCTGCCGGGCGCGGCGGATTTGCGTATTTTCGGCGAGCGCAGAACGTCGATGCGCATCTTCATCGAACCGGCCAAGCTCGCCGCGTTTCGCTTGACGGTCGCCGATGTAGAAACCGCACTGCGCTCGCAGAATGTGGAGATTCCAGCGGGTCGCATCGAGAGCCGATTGCGTGAATTCAACGTGCTAGCGCAAACCGATTTGCAAACGCCGGAGGAATTTGGCGCGATCGCCATCTCGCAGTCGGGCGGCTACCCGATTCGCATTAGAGACGTGGCGAAGGTCGAAGTGGCGGCCGCCGAAGAGCGCGGATTTCAGCGCTTCATGGGCAAAACGGCGGTGGGTTTCGGCATCATCCGCCAGTCCACCGGCAATCCGCTTGAACTGTCAAAGGCGGCTATCAATGAGATTCCGCTTATTCAGGAATCGCTGCCAAAAGGCATGAAGATCGACTTAAATTACGACAGCTCGGTGTTCATCGCCGAGTCCATCAAAGCGGTGTTCACCACAATCTTCGAGGCGGTGGTGCTGGTCGCGCTGGTGATCTTCTTTTTCCTGCGCAGTTTCCGCGCCACCCTCATTCCGCTGATCACCATTCCGGTATCGTTGACTGGCGCGTTTTTCATCATGTACGCATTCGGTTTTACGATCAACACGCTCACGTTATTGGCGATGGTGCTCGCCGTCGGGCTGGTGGTGGATGATGCCATCGTAGTGCTCGAAAATATTCACCGGCACATGGAAAACGGCATGGGCCGCTTGCAGGCCGCACTGGTCGGCACCCGCGAAATCGGCTTTGCGGTGGTCGCCATGACCATGACACTAGCGGCGGTGTTCGCCCCGCTCGCGTTTTCCACCGGTCGCACCGGTCGCCTGTTTATTGAGTTTGCGTTGACGCTGGCCGGCGCGGTGGTGGTGTCCGGTTTTGTGGCGCTCACGCTGTCACCGATGATGTGCTCGGTGCTGCTTAAACACGAGACCAAACACTCAAAAATTTACAACTGGATTGAGCGCGGTTTTGATGCGTTCACGCGCGGCTACAAACGGCTGCTTAATCTCGCGCTTGATAACCGTTTAATCATCGTATTGATCATGTTCATCGTCGCGGGCAGCGCAGCGCTATTGTTCAAAAACATCAAAGCTGAGCTGTCGCCAATGGAGGATCGCGGTGTGATCTTTGGCTTTGTATCGGCGCCCGAAGGCTCAACGTCCGACTATCTGGTCAAGTACGTGCAGCAGATTGAGGGCATTTACAAAAGCCTGCCAGAAACGCAGGCCTACGGCGGCAACGGTGGCTTCCCGAACGTGGCTGATGGCACCGCCATTCTGCGTTTGAAGGATTGGAAAGATCGCACCCGTTCGCAGGCTGATGTGGCCAAAGAGCTGTTCCCCAAGTTTCAGGGCATTGCCGGGGTGCAGGCGTTTCCGTCGCAACCCGGCTCGCTCGGGCAGAGCCCGCGCGCAAAGCCGATTGAATTTGTGGTGCTCGCCGCGGTGCCGTACGAGCAGATGCAGGGCTTCATTCAACGCATGCAAGCCGAGATGCAAAAAAATCCCGGCTTCGTGAATATTGATACTGATTTGCGCATGAACACGCCCGAGCTTCGGGTGCGCGTTAATCGCGACAAAGTGCTTGACGTCGGTGCCAACGTGGACGTGGTCGGGCGCACGCTGGAGACGATGCTTGGCGGTCGTCAAGTCACCCGCTTCAAACAAGACGGCGAGCAGTACGACGTGATTGTGCAGGTGGCGCGCGATGGTCGTGACACGCCGGAGCGCATCAGCGAAATCAACGTCAGGAATCGCAATGGCGACATGGTGCCGCTGTCGAATTTGGTGACGGTGCGCGAAGGCGTGAGCCCGCGTGGCATTGCGCACTTTCAGCGCGTACGGTCGGCCACCGTGAACGCCAACTTGGCACCCGGATTCACCCAGGGCGAAGCGCTCGCCTATATGAACGATGCGGCCAAGCGGGTGTTGCCGGTGACGGTGCAAACAGACTTGTCCGGGCAGTCGCGCGAGTTTCGCGATTCAGCGAGCGACTTTTTACTGGTGCTGTTGTTGGCCATCGGATTTATTTATTTGGTGCTCGCTGCGCAGTTTGAAAGCTTTGTTGATCCGCTGATCATTTTGTTTACCGTGCCGCTCGCGATGGCGGGCGCATTTCTAGCGCTGCAGCTCACCGACAACACGTGGAATATTTACAGCAAAGTAGGCATCGTCACGCTGGTCGGACTCATCACTAAGCACGGTATTTTGTTGGTCGAATTTGCAAACCAACTGCGCGATCAGGGGCAGAGCATTCGGGACGCCGTGGTTGAGGCCGCCGTGTTGCGCTTGCGCCCGATTCTGATGACGACGGGGGCGATGGTGCTGGGCGCGGTGCCGCTGGCGCGCGCGGTCGGCGCGGGTGCCGAGAGTCGTCAGGTGATTGGGTGGGTGATCGTAGGCGGCATGACGCTCGGCACGCTATTGACGCTGTTTGTGGTGCCCACAGCGTACACACTGCTGGCGCGTGAAGGGCGTGGCGCTCGCGCGCGGGAGATTGAGCAGGCGGAAACGCTCGCGCAACATCCCCTGCCGATAGCGGGTGAGTAAATTTTTGCGTAGAACGCCGGTGCTGGCGGTTGCTAGCCGCGTTTGCGTATTTCACGCTATCATCCTTTCACTATGAGCGTTGGCACTTCCATTCGAAAATTACAGCAATCAGACGGCGGCATTTATCGCGCCCTGATGTTGCGCGCGTACAGCGAACACGACACCGCGTTTACCTCCACCTTTGAGGAACGCGCGAGCAAACAGGTTGATTGGTGGACCAAACGATTGCAAGACCCGACCAGCGTCACGTTGGGCGCGTTCGATGTCGGCGATTCGCTGATCGGCACGGTACGCCTTGAGGCGTATCAACGGGTGCGCGAACGGCACAAAATTGAACTCTCAGCGATGTATGTGATGAAAGATCACGCTGGCGCGGGTGTAGGTCGTCGCTTGCTTGACGAGGCGCTTGCCGAGACGCGCAAGTTGAACGGCATCGAGCTCATCAATCTCACCGTGACCGCTGACAATTTGCCCGCAGTGCGGCTGTATTCAAAGCTCGGTTTTCAGACCTTCGGTCGTGAAACGCGCGCCGTTAAAGCCGCGCATGCCTACCTTGACAAACTGCACATGTGGCGACCGGTCAGCGCCGATTACATCGCGCAGAGTTAGCGTGAAACAGGACGTAGGCTGGGTTGATAAACCCGGCCTTGGCGTGGCTGTACCGCGTGCTGGGTCTCGACCCAGCCTACAAAGCTACGAAGCTACGAAGTAGCTAGGCTCACAGCACCACGCTGCGGCCGCCGTCGACGTTGATGGTGTGCCCGGTCACATAACTCGCGTCGCACACTAGATATTTCACTGCCTCAGCAATTTGCTCGACGCCGCCTTCGCGTTTAAGCGGCACGTGTTCGAGAATTCGCTCGCGCTCTTCACTTGAAATTTGACCATCGTCGGGCCATTCAATCGGCCCCGGAGCGACCGCATTGACGCGAACCTCGGGCGCTAAATCGCCGGCCAATGCGTGCGTGAGGCCGCGCAATCCGGCCTTGGCCACGTTGTAAATCAAATATTCCGCCATCGGCCGCTCGGCATGAATGTCGGTAATGTTCACGATGCAACCGCCGCTTGCCTTAAGGTGCGGTGCGGCCGCTTGCGATAAAAAAAGTGGCGCTTTCAGGTTGCTACCAATCAAGGCGACCCAGTCCGCCTCGGTGAAATCTGTGACCAGCGTTTTGTAAAACGTTGACGCGTTATTCACCAGCGCATCGAGCCGCCCGTAGGTGGCAACAACGCGCTCAACCACGGCGGCGAGCGTTTCGGTTTGCAACAAATCGGCCTGCACGGTGATGGCCGAATCAGCGCGTGACGCGTTCAACATCGCGGCCAGTGCGTTGGCGTCTGCTGCCGATGCGCGATAATGAATCGCCGCCCGCCAGCCCTCGTGGTGCAGGCGTTTAACAATGGCAGCGCCCACTCGTTTTGCGCCTCCCGTCACCAGCACCACCGGTGCCAAATTTTTGCTCAGCATGGCTTCAACACTGCCACTTTCTGCTCCGTCGGGATTGCCCGTGCCGTCGCTCGAAGCCGCGGCTCACGGCGAAAAAGTCGCGGCGCATTTGCGCGCGTTGATCGCGGGTTCTCAAACAACAGGCTCGCTCGATTCAGATTCAATCTCATTCGCCGATTTTATGCGCGCGGCGCTGTACGCACTGGGCCTCGGCTACTACACGGCGGGTGCGACTAAGCTCGGTGTCGGCGGCGATTTTGTGACCGCGCCGGAGATATCAACGTTCTTTGGCGCAGCGCTGGCTGACGCGTTCGCAGCGATGGGCTCGACCCACGTGCTTGAACTCGGCGCGGGATCCGGCAAGTTGGCGCGTGACTTTTTGGCGGCGAGCGACAGCGTGCGGTCGTATTCAATTCTGGAGGTCAGCGCTGATTTGCGCGAGCGCCAGCAAACGCTACTTGGCGATCAAAAAGTAGGCTGGCTCGACGCGTTGCCCGATGCAATCGAAGGCGTGGTGATTGCCAACGAAGTGCTCGATGCGGTGCCGTGCGAGATCGTGCGTTTTCACGACGGCCATTACCAGCAAGCGCGCGTCGCGGTTCAAGGTGTGTCGTTTTACTGGCGCTGGCAACCGTTGCTGCACGGCGCGCTGCTCGACGCCGCCAAACTGCGCGTGCCGCCCGTTGAAGGCTACACGACCGAAATCAATTTGGAAGCCGAAGCGCTGGTCGCAACGCTCGCGGCAAAACTCACCGATGGTGCGCTGTGCTTCATCGATTACGGCTTTCCGCGTCGCGAGTTTTACCTGCCGGATCGCAGCACCGGCACGCTCGCCTGCCACTTTCAACAGCGCGTGCATTTCGACCCGCTGACGCTCGTCGGCTTGCAGGACATCACCGCCCACGTGGATTTCACCGCGATGGCTGAGGCCGCTGTGGACGGTGGTTGCAGCGTGATTAGCTATGCCACGCAGGCGCAATTTTTGTTGCATGCGGGACTGCTCAAACGCATCGAATCGTACGAGTTTTCGAGTGAAGCGCAGCGTGCCGCAGCACTCGGTGCAGTGCAAAAACTGCTGTCGCCTGCCGAGATGGGCGAATTGTTCAAAGTGCTGATCGTCGGCAAGGGCGCGGCGGCTGAGCAATTAACCGGATTCAACGCGCTAGATCAGAGCTATCGGCTGTAACAGCTTTTGCGTGAATGCCAAGTTTCAATAGGGCTAGCCGCTTAAAAAGGCAATAACCGACTAATAAGTAATTACGCGTCTAGACCAAGCGAAATGGCGACTTAAGCCAAAAGCTGTTGCATCACTTTCCCGTCAAAACTCGTTTTAACCACGCCTGCCGATCCTTCTTGGCGTCATCGTTCAAGAGCTCGTCGGAATCAAACATTTGCCGTGATTTCGGCAGCGATGCGGCGCGGTACAAATCCACTTGCTCTAGCGTTTGCACCCACGCATCGGCGCTGGCAAATTGAAAATGCACTTTCGCCGGCGCGGCATGCACAATCCATTTTTCCGGGTCCAGCGGCTCGATGGCAGCCAAGTAGCCGACCCACTGCGCCTTGTCAAAACGCTCGCGAAACGCCTTGGCTTTGGGCTGCTCGGTCACCTGCAACCAGCCGCTCGGCTTACCCGGTGGGCTCATCAGCACCACGGCGTCCACCCGTTTGTCCACACCCGCCAGCAGCACGGCGACCCACGCGCCGTAACGCTGGCCGACCACGGCCAATTTTTCGATATTGAACTCAGGGCGCGTTGCCGCCCAATCCATGGCGCGCCGCGCGTCAATCACGGCGTCGCGCAGCACGTCGGCGTCGCCTGCGGTCTCGTTCATGCGTGCCACGTACGGCTGCTTGAACGGCAACTCCACCAACAGCGAGGCGATGCCGCTGGCGGCGAGCGTTTCCGCCTCCTGCACGAACAGCGCGCGTTTGACCTCTGCGCCCTCACGGTGCAGCCACAGCACGGTCGGATGGCGGCCTTTGGCCACTGAGGTGAGCGGCGCGACCACCGTGAGCTCAATTTCCCGACTGCCCGCCACGGCCAAGGCGGGCGTCAGTTTCCACTCGGTCACGTCGCAGCAGCGCGCTTTGCGCACCGTGCCACCAGCCTGCGCGGGAACGCCCGTGGCTCTGATGTAGTCGAAAAGGCTCGCCTGCTGGGCGGGCGCTTTTTCGGCCCACACCGCGCACGGGGCGGTCGCAAAAACTAAACTACACAAAACAACGTTTACTAAGTTATCCACGGGTCGACGCATGAAAGGTTTCTCCTGCTTCGGGCGACTCAATCGCAACACAAACAAGGATTGGTCATGTTGATTCGTCGCCCCACCGACATTTTGCCCTCAGAGATCACATCCGAGACGCAGTACAACGCGCGCCGTGAGTGGCTGAAGACAGCGGGCGGCTTGGGGCTTATCGCTGGACTGCCCGCGCTTGCGGCCTGCGACGCCCAAGCACAAGGCGTGAAGCTCGCTGGCGTGAAGGCGAACCCGACTTACGTGGTGCCCGACGACAAGCTGAATAAATTTGATGATTTGAAGAGTTACTGCAATTTCTACGAATTCGGCACCGACAAAACCGATCCACCGGCCAACGCCAAATCACTGAAAACGCGGCCGTGGACAGTGGCGGTTGAGGGCGAAGTGCTGAAGCCGAAAGTGTTTGACATTGATGAGCTGTTCAAACTCGCGCCGCTGGAGGAGCGCGTTTATCGCTTTCGCTGCGTCGAGGCGTGGTCAATGGTCATCCCGTGGATCGGCTTTCCGTTGTCAACGTTGATTAACGCGGTGCAGCCGAAAGGCAACGCCAAGTTTGTTGAATTTGTGACGCTTGCCGACAAAGCGCAAATGCCAGGTTTACGCGCAGGCGTGCTCGACTGGCCGTACACCGAGGGCCTGCGCATGGATGAGGCAATGAACCCGCTCACGCTCGTGACGCTGGGCGCATTTGGTGAGGCGCTGCCCAATCAAAACGGCGCGCCAATCCGCATGATCATGCCGTGGAAATACGGCTTCAAGGGCGGCAAATCGATTGTCAAAATTCGCTTCGTAGAAAAAGAGCCGCGCACCGCGTGGGTCAAAGCCGGGCCGAGCGAATATGGTTTTTATTCCAACGTAAATCCAACGGTGGATCACGCACGCTGGAGCCAAGCCACCGAACGCCGCTTGGGCGAATTCGGCAAGCGCAAATCGTTGATGTTTAATGGCTACAGCGATCAGGTGGCGTCGATGTACACCGGCATGGATTTAAAGAAATTCTTTTGATTGGATCCGGCAATATGTCCGTCGACGTAGCGCGACCCCACGGCTTGACGATGATGGCGCGCGTGGTGAACACCGTGTCGTCCCTGCGCAGCCCCTCGCCACGAACCGTTGCCGGTGCGAAATGGCTGCTGATCCTGCTCGGCATGTTGCCGTTAGCGCGGTTGATCGCGGGCTTTCCGCTCGGCTGGCTCGGCGTAAATCCGATTGAATTCATTACTCGTTCCACCGGCACGTGGACCATTACTGGCATTGCAATTACGCTGTCGATCACGCCGCTACGTAAGCTCTTGAACTGGCCGTGGCTGATCCGGCTGCGACGCACAGCGGGGTTGCTCACGTTTTTCTATGCCTGCCTGCACTTCACCACCTACATCTGGTTTGACCGTTTTTTTGATGTGCAAGACATCATTAAGGACATCATCAAACGGCCCTTCATTACGGTCGGTTTTGCCGCGTTCGTGCTGCTGATTCCGCTCGCCGCCACATCAAAAAACAGCATCATCAAAAAGCTCGGCGCGAAGCTGTGGCAGCGCATCCATTATTTGATTTATCTGATCGCGATACTCGCAGTGATTCACTACTGGTGGCTGGTTAAAAAAGACCTGACGCAGCCCATCATTTACGCATGCGTATTCGCGGTGTTGCTCGGCATGCGCGTGTGGTGGAAGTTCGGGTGGAAGCTGCGCGCTGTGAAGTAGCGGCTTGCCTCATGCCCTTTTCGCATTGATGCAGCCTTGGCATTGGTCAGCACTGGCATTCCGGCACGAAACTTTCTAGCATTCATGTATTCGCCGCCATGAGCGGCATTAGCGGTGCAAAAGCTCATGAAGCGCGTATTAGTTCTCGGTGCCGGTATTCTCGGCGTTCACACGGCCTATTTTTTGCGGCAACGCGGCTATGAGGTCACGGTCGTTGATCGTCAGCCCGGCCCGGCGTTGGAGACAAGTTTTGCCAACGGCAGCCAAATTTCGGTGAGCCAGTCCGACCCTTGGGCGAGCCCGCATGCGCCGCTCAAAGTGCTCAAGTGGCTGGGCAAAGAAGACGCGCCGCTGTTGTTTCGGCTGCGCATGGACGTGAACCAATGGCGCTGGGGCCTGCGCTTTTTGTACGAATGTCTGCCGAGCCGCGCTGAGCACAATACGTTGCAGGCGATGCGGCTGTCGGAATACAGCCGCCGCACGTTGCAAATGCTGCGCAAAGAAACATCGATTCAATATGACCATGCCGAAGCGGGCATCATGATGATTCACTCAAATAAGCAGAGCTTTGATGATGCTGCGCAAGCCGCGCAATTGTTGATTCGCAATGGTGAACGGCGCGACGTCTTGTCAGTGGCGGAGGCGGTAAAAATTGAGCCCGCGCTTGCACACACCGCGCCGACGTTGGCCGGCGCCATTTACGCGCCGAATGATGAATCGGGCGATGCGTACAAATTCACGCTGGCGCTCGCTGAGCGTGCCGCAGCAATGGGCGTCCAGTTTTGCTACGGGACGACGATCAAGAAAATGCATCGCGACGGCGGTGAAGTTTCAGGCGTCTTGGTCAGTGATGCAAACGGCGAGCGAACAGAAAAAGCGGATGCGTACGTGGTGGCGCTGGGTTCGTACTCATCAGGATTACTCAGCGGCGTCGGCGTCGACGCGCTCATCTATCCTGCCAAAGGCTACAGCGCCACGCTGCCTATAGTTAACCAGCCCGGTGCGCCCAAGGGCAGTATCACTGACGACGAAATGAAGATCGTGTTCACGACCATCGGCAGTCGCCTGCGTATTGCAGGCACCGCAGAATTAAATGGTTTTGACACCACGCTGAACCCTGTCCGTTGCGCGGCGCTAACCAAACGCGCTAAACATCACTTTCCCGATTTGTGCGATTGGGAGGCAGTGACGTATTGGACCGGGCTACGCCCTGCAACGCCGTCGAACTTGCCGATCATCGGTCAATCCAAACTTAAAAACTTGTACCTCAACACCGGCCACGGCACACTCGGTTGGACCGAAGGCCCCGGCTCGGCGCGAGCGCTGGTCGACATCATCGCAGGCGCTAAACCCGAGGTGGATTACGAGTTTTTGGGCGCGTGATGTCGGAAGTTGTGGGAGCGGCTTCAACCCTTTCTCGCCCCTCGTAAAATCAACGCCTCACCTGTCACCGAATGCCCCCGTGAATAAACCTCTTTCTGCCTTGTTTGCAACGGGCGCAACGTTCGTCGCCACGAGCCTGCTTTTTGCGCAATCGGCTGTGATGCCCGCGACGCCTGCGCCGACCGCCGCCATCGCCGCCGCATTACCTATTCCCGTGCCCGCGATCAATGCCGCAGCCTATCTCGTGGTCGAGGCCACCAGCGGCCAAGTGCTCGCGGAGTCCAACACCAAGCAGCGACGCGACCCGGCATCGCTCACCAAGCTGATGACGGCATACCTGGTGTTCGACGCGCTGCATCAAAAGCAACTCACGCTCAGCCAGCGGCTGCGCGTACCCGAGCGCGCGTGGAAGGCGGAAGGCTCGCGCATGTTCATCGAGCCCGGCACGCCCGTGACAACCGAGGACTTGCTGCGCGGCATGATCATTCAATCGGGCAACGATGCGGCGATCGCGCTTGCGATATCCGTCGCGGGCAACGAGAGCGAATTTGTGTCGCGCATGAACCGCGAAGCCAAAAAGCTCGGCATGGAAGATACGCAGTTTTTGAACCCGACTGGGCTCACGCAACAGGGGCATTTTTCGACCGCGCACGATCTGGCTATTTTGTCGCTGGCGTTGATGCGGAACTTTCCGCAGTACACCAAGTTTTACGCGGAAAAAAGCTACACGCACAACCGCATCGTTCAAGAAAATCGCAACCGTTTGCTGTTCTCTGACCCGACGGTGGATGGCCTGAAAACGGGCCACACGGACGCCGCCGGTTGGTGCTTGATTGCCACCGTGAATCGCCCGCCGCGCAAGCTGTTAAGCGTATTGCTCGGCGCGCCGTCGGAAGCGTCACGCATTGCCGAATCACGCAAACTGATCGACTGGGCGTTCACCGCGTTCGAGGGGCGCAAACTGTTTGAAGGTGGCAAAGCGATTCGGCAACTCGCGGTGTGGAAGTCAACGGTTGATTCAATCCCGGTCGGATTTCGTGATGACGTGACCGCTGTCAGTGACGCCGGAAAAAATTGGAATGTCACCACTGAGGTGAGCATCCCCGAGCCACGCCTGGGGCCGTTGGTCGCGGGCGATACCGTGGGCAAATTGCGGGTGTTGCGCGCAGGCAATATGATTTATGAGCGCGATGTGGTGGCGATGGAATCCGCCCCCGGCGCCCCCATGTGGAAGCGCATGTGGCACAGCGTGATTTTGTTTTGGAAAGGATTGTTCAAGTGATTTTTTTGAATGGCGACTGGATGCCCATTGAAGAGGCCAAGGTCAGCGTGCTGGATCGCGGTTTTATCTACGGCGACGGCGTCTATGAATATGTGCCGGTGATCAATGGTCGCCCGTATCGGTTAGAGGCGCACCTCAATCGCTTGAATTATTCGTGCAGCGAAATTGGTCTCAAAAATCCGTATTCACATGCGGAATGGACGGCGTTGGTGAAACAAATCGTCGCCAAAAACGGCACCCACGATCAGGCGGTGTACTGGCAAATTACACGAGGTGTGGCGAAGCGGGACCATAGTTTTCCGGTGGGTGTTACGCCGACTGTGTTCATGATGTCCAACCCCTTGCCCAAACTCACGCAGGCGCAGATTGATAACGGTGTGTCGTGCTACACCTTGCCCGACACGCGGTGGCATCGCTGCAATATCAAGAGTATTTCGCTGCTCGGCAATGTGCTGGCCAAGCAACATGCCACCGAGCAGGGTGGAGCCGAGGTGGTGATGCTGCGCGACGGAATGTTGACCGAAGCGTCGTCGTCAAACGTGTTCTGCGTATTCGGCGACACCATAGTTTCTGCGCCGAAAGACAACTTGATTCTGGGCGGCATCACGCTCGATGCGGTCTCCGAATTAGCGAAAAAAGCAGGCATGAAAATCGAGGTGCGACCGGTTCCCGAGGCCGAGATGTGGGCCTGTGATGAAATGTGGTTGTCAAGTTCGAGCAAAGGCGTGCTCGCTGTTACCACGCTCGACGACAAACCTATCGGCAACGCCGCACACAAGGGCAAACCAGGCCCCGTGTTCAAGAAAATGTTTGCGCTGGTGCAGGCCGATTTATTCGGCATGCACTGAGGGGTTTCGACCATGACTGACGCCATTCCCGACAAGCCGCAGTCGCGCGCCAAAGTAGCTGCGTACAAAGACACGCTGTTCGAATTTCCCACCGAATACCCGCTCAAAGTAGCGGGCAAAAATAGCCTCGGGTTTGAAAAGACGGTGATCGAAATTGTCCGTCGCCACGTGCTCGATTTTGACCATGCGACCGTCACTTCGCGCGAATCAACTGGCGGCAAATATCTGGCGGTGTCGGTGAGTTTTGTTGCGCAGTCGAAAGCGCAGCTTGACGCGCTCTATCAAGACTTGACCGATCACGTTGACATCGTCTGGGCACTGTAGTTAATCACCGTGATCAATCGTACGCTCGGGCGCGTTGACTATCAGCACACGTGGGACGCGATGCGCGCGTTCACTGACGCGCGCACGCCGAATACTGACGACGAGCTGTGGGTGTGCGAGCACGAGCCGGTGTTCACGCAGGGCGTCGCGGGCAAGCCTGAGCACCTGCTGTTTAACCTCTCAAATATCCCCGTCGTAAAAACTGATCGCGGCGGGCAAATCACGTATCACGGGCCCGGGCAAGTGATGGTGTACGTCCTGCTTAATCTCAAACGCGCGGGGTACGGCGTTCGTGAGATGGTGATGCGGATTGAGAATGCGGTGATTGCGTTACTCGCGGCGCACTCGGTTGCGGCTTACGGCAAACGAGATGCGCCGGGTGTGTACGTGACGATGGAAGCGCAGGAGGCAAAGATTGCTGCCCTGGGCCTAAAAGTCCGCAACGGCCACACTTATCATGGCCTCGCCTTCAATGTGAACATGGACTTGACGCCGTTTTCTGCGATCAATCCCTGCGGCTATGAAGGCTTGCGCGTCACTCATCTACATGAGCTGGGCGTCAGCCTGTCGCTGGAGGCAGCTGGAATGAGCCTCGCCGAGGAACTGCGTCGACAGCTAACATCGCCCGCCAAGTGAGAAAATAGACGCATGGACTCGCGCAGCACCACCGCCCCAGAAAATACTTCCCTCAGCAACGCCGCTGGAATCAAACACAAAGGCGATGCCAAAACCGCCCGCATCCCGATCAAAATTGTGTCAGCTCCGATGCTGCGCAAACCCGATTGGATTCGCGTCAAGGCACCCACCGGCGAGGCCGCTGCCCGCTTCACCGAGATCAAGAAAATCTTGCGTGAGCACAATCTGCATTCGGTGTGCGAAGAGGCGAGCTGCCCGAACATTGGCGAATGTTTCGGCAAAGGCACGGCCACCTTCATGATCATGGGCGACATCTGCACGCGGCGTTGTCCGTTTTGCGATGTGGGTCACGGTCGCCCGAATCCGCTTGACGTTGATGAGCCGAAAAATCTGGCCAAAACCATCGCCGCGTTGCGCCTGAAATACGTGGTGATCACCAGCGTGGATCGCGACGACCTGCGTGACGGCGGTGCTGGGCATTTTGTTGAGTGCATCAGGCAGGTTCGCGAGGCCTCCCCCCTGACTCAGATCGAAGTGCTGGTGCCCGATTTCCGGGGTCGCGTCGACAAGGCGCTGGCCATTCTGGAAGCCGCACCGCCGGACATCATGAACCACAATATGGAAACCGTGCCGCGCCTGTACAAGCAGGCGCGCCCCGGCTCCGACTATGCGCATTCGTTGGCGCTACTGCGTGATTTCAAGGCCAAATTCCCCGCCGTGCCGACCAAGAGCGGCCTCATGGTCGGCCTCGGCGAAACCGACGAGGAAATCCTGCAAGTCATGCGCGACATGCGCGCGCACCACATCGACATGCTCACGATTGGCCAATATCTGCAACCGTCACAAGGCCACCTGCCGGTGCTGCGCTACGTACACCCGGACACGTTCGCCATGTTCGAGCGCGAGGCCTACGCGATGGGCTTCAAGCATGCAGCAGTCGGCGCGATGGTGCGCAGCTCGTACCATGCGGATAAGCAGGCGGATGGGGTGGTGGGGTGAACTGTCAGCGAACATTGCAACCCGACGTGACAGATCGTTGCCCGCACACTTGGTGCCAGCAACATGTGTTGTTTACGTTATCCAGACGTCGTGTCTATGCACATATTTGACGTTTTGGAAGTCTGGGGGCGCTCGATGGAAGCAGTTCTTGATGCGACTGGTGCAGTGGCGCGCTTTGATCGGTCACCTGACCGACCAAAACCTTCTTGTTCCCTAAACTTACGGCGCAATGACCACGAGGCGGATTTGATCATTTGGGACTCGGGCGAAGCTGAACTTGTGGTCGGTACGATTGGTGGATCAATGAGTCTTACACACTTTAATGATGTTCGGAATCCAGTTGATCTCTCGACGGCGCTTTCAAGATTGGCCGATTTTGTTTTTCTGAACCGATCCAAGTAGCCAGCGTAGCCTCGATGCAGCGTAGCGGAATCGAGGTTGGCTGATCACGCTTCCGCGATTGCGCTTTGCTTCATCGCGGCTATGCATCCTTGGCGCATCACCCGCCCCACTTCAACGAAAATATCCAATTCCCAGTCACTCCGGCCACACGACTCTCTCGTGACGCGCCGCATCACTTCATTTGAATCCCGGCATTTTTTTTACTAACCGCAAGACGGTTTTTGTACTTGCTTCGTTCTGCTGCCTGTTGTGGGGCAGCTCGCGTAGGTCGGAACGCAACGCGGTTCCGACGCACGAGATGGATGCGCCACCACGGTGGCGGAATCGCTTCGATTTCGCCGTACAGCTTTACGCGTCAAACACCCATTCAACGCGGGCTAACTGGCAACTATCGACTCATATCGACTTAAGCCTATTTATTGCTCTAAGCCCAGATGAAACAAGGTTTTACGTAAAAAGCTGATACCAGCAAATAATCGCGAATCGCCCCTTCCGCGCCGCCAACTACGCCAACCCCAACGCCCGCACCAGCGCATCCCAGCCCAAATCAAAAGTGCGATCAAACTGCTCCGGCGCGGAGTATTGGCGGGCGTTTGCCACTTGCGGGTAGTCGCGCTCCAGCGTCTCCTGCGGCATCGGTGACAGCGACGAATGGCCCTGTGCGTAGCCGCTGCTCTCGTCGAGCGTGGCGCCCTGCACGTAGTAGCCGAGCATGCGAAAGCCGCGCGCTGACATCTCTGGCGACAAGCCGGCATCGGTGAAGCAGGCCAGCATTTCGCTCATGAAGCCCGCGTAGGTCGGAACGCTTGCGGTTCCGACGCGTGAAGTGGATGTGCCGCTCCAGCGTAGTCGCTTGGATTAGGCGCGCATCCAGTCCGTCTGCGACGTCGCCAAGACCAGAGTGCGCGCGCCGTGATTCGCGAATCGTGGCATTGCGGCGAATGCCACATCGTGCGACCAAACGGCCTCGATTGCGCCTCGCTAATAGCGGGCACTGCTCATGCTGTTACGGTTTTTCCGCATGCGCTCGCGGCGGCATGAAATGGGATGCTGCGGTAAAATTTTCTTCATGAGATCACTGCAATTTTCCCTCGTTCTTACCTCGTTTTTTGGGGCCGCAATTGCTTTCGCGCAAGCGCCTGAGAAGCCCAACCTACCAGGCTCCGCAGCACGCGGCGCAGCCCAGTCCGTTGCCACAGATGCAGGCGGCATCCAAGAAAAATTCGACACTATGATGAAGGCCGCACAAAACGCGGCAGCGGCGAAAAAGCACAAGGTGGCTTACGATCTGCTCGTGGCGTTCGAGCCGCAATTGCTGAAGGCGGACCCGGACTACAGCGAAAAAGTGATGTGGGCGTATTGGTTCGATTTCAAGCGCTTCAACGCTTATGAAGCGGGCAACAAAGAAGAGGCATATCGAACCTGCGAACGTGCGCTTAAATCGCTTGCGGGCGGCGGCGGTTGGGCCTATCTCGAATCGTATAACGTGGTGCGATCAGCGCAGCGCGGCTGCCACAACATGCTCGCTTGGAAGATCCAAGACGCCGCGAAAACCGCAAAAGATCTCGAACCCGCAATCAAACATATCGAGTCATGTTTTGACACCAAGTCCCCCATTGAGGACGCCGATGTGCACGATCTGTTTTTTCAAGCGCGCGCCATGATTTATTTGAAATCACAGCGTTGGGGCGAGAAAACCTCCGAACGTTTGCTGTACGAAACGCTCGCCGAAGCTCAGAAGTGAGAACTCGATTTGTTTGACGAATTCGTGGCTGGCAAAGACGAGGCGGAGCTTAAAAAAATCATGCAAAGCACGGGGTATTTGGCGTACAAAAAAACGCACAAATGGTCGCGTGATTAGTGCCACGCGTCGCATTCGCCACGCTGGTACAGGAATGGAATGCCGCGCAGCCAGCGCAGAATCCGCCGGTGCGAGTCAACATCACACTGCCCGACTTTACGGCCGATCAACTTGAACTGGACACGATCCGCGGCTTCAACGGCTTCGCTAACCAGTTGCATGAGTTCCGCGTTCGACTCGATCAAAACAACCCACCATTATTGTTCGTGACGCTAGACGCCACCCGACGTAACGGCACTGCAGAATGGGAGCGCGTGCCGGTCGCCGAACGCGGCGCGAGCGGCGATCCGAATTACGTGAACAACGTTGACGCGCTGGCGGATTTTTGAGTTTTCATCATGCTTGAGTCGTCAGCTAAACACCCCGCAAGACATGCGCTCGTCGCCGCTGTCGTATGGCTGGTTTTGATGGTAACTGCGTGCACTCAGCAGGACGAGTTTTCCAGTCAGCGTTTTTTGTATGTCGTCAATTGCAACGGCAGTGTCGACAAGCTGGACACGCATGAGCGCAAAAAAGTGCTCACCATTCAACTGAGCGAACGCAGCGGATCCCCGCCTGCGGTTCCGAAGCTAGGCCCAACGGATAAATACGACGGTTGCATGGCGCAGCACGTCGTGGTGGACGCTGATCGAAAGTGGGTTCGACTCGTCGCGCCCAAGGCCGCGCGGGTTAATAGTCAAGGCGCGCAGGACTTTCAGTTGCTGACGTTTTCGCTACCTGAATGGACGCTGACCGAAGCATTGCCAGTGGGCAAGTTTGTTGAGGCGCCGTATGTGCTGCGAGGCTCAGCGAAGGAGCAGACGTTGACCGTACCCGACGATGCACGCACCCGGTTTGAACAACGTGATATGGCGGCGTACCACGATTCATTTGATTTCATTGCGTTCAACTCGATCATCGGGTCATCAGGCACCGTTACGCTACTCGCGGCCCATGTCGGTGATCCCAGCCGTACGTTCTATGGACTGGCCGATTTGCGTACGCACAAGGTGACGCGCATCACGGATGTGCCCGATGTCCCGCCAACACACCCCTCGCATGTGCGGTTAGCGCCGGGGGGCGGCTTCGTATTAGTCGAGATCACCAATCCGCCCGGTTCGTCCGACATTCGACGCACGGGTGGGCTGCGGCTCTACGACGCTCAGGGCAAGCGCGTGGCGGACTGGATGGATGAGCGCATTCGCGACATGCAATTCGTGGCGCTCACGGCAAACGGCATGGCAATTTATAGTCTCGGTTACGAATATCACTTTATCGCGTTGGATCAACGATTTGGCACTGATGCCTCGACTGTGCCGCGGCCAGGTTACTCGCCCGGCTTAGTCTTCTCCGCACAGTAATTGCATCATACAGCTTTTGAGCAGAACCGCCAATTTACTGGGGCTAGAAGCTGTTTTGCTGATAAATCGATTGTTTGCTTTTTAAGCGTGTAGCCCCTGTTAAATAAGGGTTGCAGATGAAAGTTGTACTGTAAAAATACCCGCACTAGACCGAGCACACGGAGCACTGGCCATCGCGTTTCACGCGTAACGTCGTCACTTCCATCGTCTTCACATCGATAGTGAGCAAGCGCCCACATAGCGTCTCTGCGCCGTCGATGTTGGCGAGCAGTTTCAGTGCCTCCGCGGCTTGCAAACTGCCGACGATGCCGACCAGCGGCGCGAATACGCCCATTTCCGCGCACGCGGTTTCCTCGAAATCTTTGCTTTCTGGGTAGATGCAGTGATAGCAGGGCGACGATTCAAGGCGCGGGTCGAACACGCTGACCTGCCCGTCGAAGCGAATCGCGGCACCGGAAACGACCGGTTTTTTGGCTGCGACACAGGCACGGTTGATGGCGTGGCGGGTGGTGAAACGGTCGGTGCAGTCGAGCACCACGTCAGCGGCGGCGACCGCATTTAGCAGCGCGCCGCCGTCGAGCCGTTCCGCAATCTGGTTGATCGTGATGCGCGGGTTGATCGCCTGCATACGCCATGCGAGCGACTGTACCTTGAGCTCGCCCACGCTCGCGGTCTCGTGCGCGATTTGCCGTTGCAGATTGGTGAGATCTACACGGTCATCGTCGGCGATGGTGATAGTGCCGACGCCTGCCGAGGCGAGGAACAGCGCAGCGGGGCAGCCAAGGCCCCCCGCGCCGATGATGAGCGCGTGAGTTGTGGCGAGGCGCGCCTGACCGGCAACGCCCCACTCGTCAAGCAGGATGTGGCGGGAGTAGCGGAGCAGGGCGTCGTCGTCGAGGTCGGCCGCAGACGACTCGACCGAGGGATTTACGGTAGGGTGTGCATCAGAATGCGCACCGATCGAGGCGCTGCTCAAGCGACGCCGTGCGTGCGAACGCCGGTGCGCATTCTGATGCGCACCCTACGCTTTACTTCGAGGGTACCGCAGCAGGCATCACGGCCTTCGCCGTTGTGCCTACGGCCTCAACGGTCGAGCGTTGCACCGGCAAGCCTTTAAGCTTGTTAATCGCTTGTGAATACAAGTAATCTTTGTCGTTACCCCAGTCAAAGCCCTTCAGCTTTTTATTGTCGTCGCGGGCTTTAATAATTTTGGCCTCTTGCGCATCCTCGGACGTGTCCTCGTCGGCGCTCGCTTCTTTCTTCTCGTCCTTGCCAACGAGATGACGACTCAAGTCTTTTTCGCGTTGCAGTTTGGGTGACATCACGCCGTCTGCGGTGAGCTGGTCGATCAGCACATCGGGCTCAATGCCGGTGCCCTGAATCGAGCGACCGTTCGGCGTGAAATAACGCGACGTGGTGAGCTTGACGCCCGTTGTTTGCGACAGCGGAATGATGTTCTGCACCGAGCCTTTGCCGAAGGTGGTGGTGCCCATCACCGTGGCGCGTTTGTGGTCCTGCAATGCACCGGCAACGATCTCGGAAGCGGACGCTGCACCGCCATTAATCAGCACCACAATCGGCACTGTTTTGAGCACATCAGGTGCGTTAGCGAGCGGATCCCCGCCGCGACGCGAGTAGAACTCTTTCGACGCAAAATACTTGGTGCGGCTGCCTTCCATGCGACCTTCGGTGTACACCACCAGCGCATCTTTCGGCAAGAACATGGCCGACAAACCGACCGCTGCATCAAGCAATCCGCCGGGGTTGTTGCGCAGGTCGAGCACCACGCCTTTAAGCGGGAATTGGCTGTTTTGTTCGGCCAATACTTTGGCCACATCCGACACCGTCGTCTCGTTGAACATACGCACCCGTATGAACGCGATGCCAGGTTCAATCTGTTTTGCTTTTACGCCTTGGATCTTGATTTGCTCGCGCGTCAATGTGTACGTTTGGGTGCTGCGATCATCCTTGCGGAACACTTCGAGCTTGACCTTGGTGCCCGGCACGCCGCGCATCAGCTCGACGGCTTTGGTGGTGGTTAAACCGCGCGTCGATTCGCCGTCCACTTTAGTAATCAAATCACCGGAACGAAAACCCGCTTTGGCCGCAGGCGTCTCATCAATGGGTGTCACTACCTTGATAAAGCCGTCTTCAGTGCCGATTTCAATGCCGATGCCGCCGAATTTTCCGGTAGTTGTGGTGCGCAAATCTTTGAACGCGGAGTCATCAAGAAAATTGGAATGCGGATCCAAGCTTGACACCATGCCGCTGATGGCCTGCTCGATCAAAACTTTGTCGCTGACCGGCTCCACATAATCGTTTTTAATGCGCGCGAAGACCTCAGAAAACACGCGCAACTCGTCCACCGGAATCGCCGATTTTGAATCTCTTTGCGCGTCAACCGTGATGGCGAGCGACAGGGCCACGCCCAACGTTGCGCCAGCGCCGATCCAGGTAAATTTTTGCCATGTTCCGCTCATTGATAAACCTCTTTAACTACGGGACTAACGCGCTCGTGCCATGCAAACTCGGTGCCGAACGCCTGAACGCGATATTAGACGATTCGCGCACGCGCTAGTGCGCGTACACATCGACAACGAAACGGAAATAAAAAAGGGCGACCTATCGGGGGATAAGGTCGCCCTGAACGTCACCACAGGCGGGCCGGGGGAAGTCCGCCTTGGGAGGACAACAACCACACGGAAGGCGAACCTTCTGCACGTTGTCTTGCCACAACAGTAAGAACACTCGCTTTCACAAAAGTTCACGCCTTTGTTGCAATTCCTCAAAACATTACGCAGAAATTAACGCATCGGTTTCAGCGCGGTTTGGAATGCCAATGCGGCCACCAAATCTTGAACACTTGATCGACGCGGCGACGGTGGCAAATTGCAGCGCGTGCTGCAAACTTTGCCGCTCGGCGAGCGCAAGCGCCAGCGCGCCGTGCCACGTGTCGCCCGCCGCCAGCGTGTCGATGCACACGGTCTCCCGCGCGGGCAGGTGGCGCACCGTCGTGCCGTCAAACCACATCAGGCCGCGCTCGCCTAAGGTGACGCCGCAGATGACGTTGTTGCCGCCGAATGCGAGAGGTAGCGCGATGCGCGGTGGCCCCCAACCCAGGCTCGTCAACATCGGTTCGCTAAACACCGAGTGCGTTGCGCGTTGCGAGATAGTGAGCACTTCTTCCGTGTCGCCCGCATCGGCGTCAAACACGCTCGGAATGTTGGCGGCACGCGCGGCGTCAAACAGCGCAATTGCGCCCGGCTTCCAGCGCGAATCGGCATGCACAGCACCGACGCGCGCCACTTCATCGAGCGGCAGCCACGACGTGTCCGCCGGATAGCCTTGCGCGGGTGCGGAGCACACCAGTCGCTCGCCGCGCGCATCCACCAGAATCGCCGCCGTCTTGGATCGCGCGCCGGGCAGGCGGTGAACGTGATCGACGTTGACATGCTCCCGCTCCAGCAAACGAACGATTTGGTCGCCCACATCGTCATCGCCCACGCGACCCCAATACTGCGCCTCGCCGCCTAATCGTTGCACCGCGACCGCCGCATTCGCTGCCATGCCGCCCCCGGTCACAATAAATTCAGTGGCGCGAAATTTTGCGGGCGCTGGCGGAATGTGATCAACCCGAAAAATCTGGTCGAGCGTGGCGACGCCTAGGCATATAACACTAGCTTTTCGCGGCAAAGCTTCCGTGTTCACGCGCGTCCGGTGCTGCCGAAACCACCGCTGCCGCGATCACTTGCGGTGAAATCCGCGACCTCCTGAAACGCCACTTGCTGCACCGGCACAATCACCAACTGCGCAATGCGTTCCTGCGGCGCAATGGTGAAGGCAACGCTGCCACGATTCCAGCAACTCACCATCAATTCGCCCTGATAGTCGCTGTCGATCAGGCCCACCAGATTGCCCAGCACAATGCCATGCTTGTGGCCCAAACCCGAGCGCGGCAGAATTAACGCTGCAAATCCCGGGTTGTTGATGTGGATTGCAAGACCCGTCGGTATGAGCGTGGTGGCACCGGGCAGAAGATCGATGGCAGCGTCAATACAGGCGCGCAAATCAAGGCCCGCAGAGCCTTGCGTTGCGTAGGCAGGAAGGTGAAGACGCGCAGCTTCGCGCAGCACTTTGAATTGGATGTTCATTGTTGTTTTAAGACCAAGCGGAATGGAGTCACGCTGTAGGAGCGGCGTGCAAACTAAGCCTTGAACATCCCAGGCTCAAGACTATGCCGTTGTAACAATTTGTAAAACTCAGTGCGGTTACGCCCCGCCATTTGCGCGGCCTGAGCGGCGTTGCCTGCGGTCAACTTCAAGATGCGCACCAAGTAATCGCGCTCAAACGTTTTGCGCGCTGATTCAAACGACACCAACGGCGCTGCACTGTCGTCCAGACTATGGCGGATTAACGACAGCGGAATGACGTGGGTGGTGGACAGCGCCACTGCTTGCTCAAGCAGATTCTCTAGCTGCCGCACATTGCCCGGCCACGGGGCGCTGACAATGGCGGCGAGCGCATCGGGTGCAAGCGTTGGCACCGGTTTGCGGTAGCGCGTGGCAATTTTTCGCAAAAAGTGGGTGGCCAATAGCGGAATATCCTCGCGCCGCTCCGCAAGCGACGGTAATTTAAGCGCGACGACATTCAGTCGATAAAACAAATCCTCGCGAAACGTCCGATCCGCGCGCATTTGATCGAGGTTGCGATGGGTGGCCGAAATGATGCGCACATCCACATTCACGGTTTGCGTTGAGCCCACGGGCCGCACCGCGCTGTCTTGCAACACGCGCAGTAACTTCGCCTGCAGCGACAACGGCATGTCGCCAATTTCATCTAAAAACAAGCTGCCGCCATCGGCCGCTTGAAACAAACCCTGCTGCGCAGAGGCCGCCCCCGTAAACGCGCCTTTGGCGTAACCAAACAGCTCGCTCTCCAGCAATTGCTCGGGAATCGCCGCACAATTGATCGCCATGAACGGCTTGGCTGAACGATTGCTCGCCGCGTGAATGGCGCGCGCGAGCAGCTCTTTTCCGGTGCCCGATTCGCCGAGCACCAGCACTGATGCCATCGAGTCCGCCACCAGCCGCGCGCGGCGCAGCAGGTCGTCCATCTTGGCGCTGCGGGTGACGATTTCTGCGCGCCACGCCGCTTCGGTTGCCGTGCCACTGGTGCCGGGCGCGCTGACGCCGCTGTCGCGTGCTTCGCCAGAAACAGTCACCGCTTGCGCCACTTTTTTCAGTAAATCTTGCGGGTCGAACGGCTTGGTCAAAAAGCCGAATACGCCGCGTTGCGTGGCCGCCACCGCATCCGGAATAGTGCCGTGCGCGGTGAGAATAATTACCGGCAGTGTCGGATGTTGCGCGTTGATTTGCTCAAACAATTGCAGCCCGTCGATGCCCGGCATGCGCAAATCAGTCACCACCACGGCGGGCCGAGATACGGCAATTTGCGCCAGCGCCACCTCGCCGCTCTCGGCATTTTTTACGCGATAACCCGCCGCCGACAAGCGCAAGCTGATGAGCTTAAGCAAATCGGGATCATCATCCACCAGCAGAATTTCAGCAGCCATTTTTTAATTCCTGCGCCGTTCGCGATCAAGTAAATTTTTCTCGATGGCCTTCAGCGCATCGAGTTTTTGCTGTAGCGCGTCCGCCCGCTTTTGCTCTTCTTTGAGCTGCCGCGAACGCTCGCTCAACTGCGCGAGCATCACATCCGCAACCGCGCGCAGCGGATGCGTGGCTGCGAAGCCACCGGTTTTCGCAACCAGTGGTTCGAGCAACGCCTGCAAGCGCGAGTCGTCACCCGCAGCAGCGCCCAGAAGCCCTGAAATCCATGCGTAGCGCATGCGATTAACGCTACTTTTTTCTTTGTTAAATGTGCTCTGCGACGCCAAAAAATCCTTGCGCAAATCCTCCGGGGACGCGTTCGCGGAGCGCGCCATTTCGATCAGCAGCGCGAGGCTTTGCTCATGATCTTCCGGCAACTTAAACGGCTCGGGGACAGCCACCGCAGCGGCAGGCTTTTCGACCTCGACATACACAGGCACGTACACGGTTTGTGTGACCGCTGGCACTACCGGTTCCTTGGGCAGCAGCGCAATGTCGGGAACGGTCGCGCACCCCGCCAACCAGAGCGTCGCAAGCGCTGACAGCACCCCCGCGATCCATGCGCCTCTAAACAGGCCGTTTTTACGCCGCAATTGAATCTCCATGAATCACAGTCGGTGGCCCTTCAGAGCGCGTTAAATCAAGCGGCAACCGAACTCGGAAGCGCCCGCCAGATTTGCCCGGCTCAACAACAAAAACGTGGCCGTGATGCGCCAACACGTACTCTCGCACAATGGCAAGCCCTAAGCCTGAACCCTTGATCTTGCCGTTGGTGCTGGCGTCGCCGCGATAAAACGATTCGAACACATGTTCCTGTTCTTCGAGCGCGACGCCTGGGCCGTCATCTTCGACATCAATCTGCACCATGGCCCCATCAAGGGTGGTGATGATGCGCACTTTGCCGCCACGAGGCGTGTACTTGATGGCATTCGACAGCAGATTATCCAATACCACTCGCATCTGTTCCTTGTCGCCCAGCAGCATGGGTGCTTCGCCCTGAATCTCAACGGTTATCACGCGCGACAACATCTCCAGCCGATGCTCACGCACCACGCGGTCAATGACCTGCTGCATTTCAACCGCTTCCACTTTAATTTGCGTAGCCGTCTTGTGCTGCTGATAGGACAGCAAATCTTCAATCAATCGTTGCAGCGACAGCGTGTTGTCGCGAATGATGCGCACAATGTCGGTTTGTTGCGTCGACATCTCTCCGACAATGCGGTCGTTGAGAAGTTCGGAGCCCTCGCGCACAGCCGTCAGCGGCGTCTTCAACTCATGCGACACATGGCGCAAAAAGCGCGATTGATGCGTCTCAAGCTCAAGCAAACGGCGGCGCAACCAATCGAGTCGCTCGCCCAACGAACGTAAATCGCGCGGGCCTTTGATCAAAATACCTTCATTGAATTCGCCGCGACCTAGTTTGCGAATGCTGCGATCAATATTGCGCAACGGCCGCGAAATCAAAATAGAAAATCCGACCGCAAGCAACAGCGCTGTCACCGCTGCTACGCCCAAAAACCACGGCCAGTTTTCGCGCGTTCGCGCCGCCATTTCACGCAGCGTAATCACCTCGCGCTCGGTCACCCGCCCAAGCAGGGCTGCGGCCTGCGCGGCGTTGTCGGCGAGATCAGCGGCCGCCTCAGCGAGCTTTGCGCGTTCGCCTAAATCGGGCAAACCGCTCTTCAGCGCGGCGGCGAGCGCGGTGCGTTGTGAGCTCAATTTTTTGAGCACATCACGTTCATCATCGGTCAAGGGCAAGCTCTGACTGCGAATGAGTGAGGTGTCGAGCTGCGCATCAAGCTTCCTGTAGCCGTCAATCAGCGTTGCATCTTCCAGCACAATCGATTGCCGCACTGCGCGCTCGATCTTTCCGGTCAGATCGCGCAATTCGCGTGCGGATGCGCTCGCGGCCTCCGCTTCACGCACCGAAAGCTGCGAGCGCTTGGCCAGACTGTCGAGTCCAAACGCTAACTCAGCCAACGCCACCACCAACGGCACGGCCGAAAGCACGAAGCAGGCGAGGATCACATTGGTGAGCGAGCGGGGGTAATACACCGTTTGATTGTAGGGCGCGTTTCGACCAACCGCACAAAGCGCAGGCCGGTTTGCCAGCGCTGCACAAAAGCCCGAAAATAGCGGCTCTTGTGCAATACCGACGTAAATAATTTGAACACCCACTCGCTTGAGCTGTCACTTGAGCCCATCGATAACGTGACTTTAGCTGCCGTGTGTGGCGCGATGGATGGCAACATTCGTCGGGTTGAAGCGGCCTTCGCCGTGACCATTAAACGCCGTGTGTCGTTGTTGCGAATTGAGGGCGAATTAGCCCTCACGCAGGCGGCGAAAAAAGTGCTGGAACGGTTTCGCTACATTGCCGTGCACAGGAAGCGCGACTTGAGTGATGAGGACATTGAGCTGACCTTGGCGGAGCTTAAATTGCCCACGGCTGATCGTGGTGCCGGCAGCGAGCCCGACGCGCCCATCGCCACCATTCCGCTTAAAGTCAAGCGCACCGATCTTGCGGCGCGCACGCACATGCAGGCGACGTACCTGCAAAACATTCAGGATCACGACATCACCTTCGGCATTGGCCCGGCGGGCACCGGCAAAACCTATCTCGCGGTGGCCTGCGCGGTGGATGCGTTTGAGCGCGACCTGATCAAGCGCATTGTGCTGGTGCGACCGGCGGTGGAGGCCGGCGAGCGGCTGGGCTTTTTGCCGGGCGATTTGATTCAAAAAGTGGATCCGTATTTGCGTCCACTCTACGACGCGCTGTTTGAGCTGATGGGCATGGAGAAAACCACCAAACTCATGGAGCGCGGCTCGATCGAAGTCACACCGCTCGCCTTCATGCGCGGGCGCACGTTGAACGGCGCATTCATCATCTTGGACGAGGCGCAAAACACCACGCCCGAGCAGATGAAAATGTTTCTGACGCGCATCGGTTTTGGCACCAAAACGGTCGTCACCGGCGACCCGACGCAGAACGATTTGCACAAGAACCAGAAGAGCGGTTTGCATGACGCGCAGCATGTGTTGCACGGCGTGCCGGGCATTGCGTTTACGCGATTTACTGCGGTCGATGTGGTGCGTCATCCGTTGGTGCAAAAAATTGTGCAGGCCTATGAGCGGCAGAGTGCGGTGGACAATTCGTGACGCTGTCGTTAGCGGTGCAGTTCGCGTCAAGGGCCAAACATTTGCCGGATCGTGCGCAGGTGCGCCGGTGGGCGATGTCCGCCCACGATAAAAACGCACACGCCGTCGTGACCGTTCGCTATGTGGATGAGGCGGAAGGCCGCGCATTGAATCTGTCGTTTCGGCAGAAGGATTACGCGACGAATGTGTTGACGTTTGTGCATGACGCGCCAGCGCAACGTACAAAAAATTACAGCGCCGACATCGTTATCTGCGCCGCGGTGATCGCTCGCGAAGCCCGTGCGCAAAACAAGCCCGTCGCCGCGCATCACGGCCACATGGTGCTGCATGGCATGCTGCACGCACAAGGTTTTGATCATGAAGTTGAAGCTGACGCTTCCGCGATGGAAGCCACTGAGATTGCGTTACTGAACCGTTTTCGTATAAAAAACCCGTATGAGATTGAGTAGTTTGCACATACAACTTTTGCGTCAACGCCCTATTTTGCTTGGGCTAGACGTCGAAAAAGCTAATAGTCGACTTATGACTATTAAAGCCGTTAGCCCAAGTGAAATAAGCGTTTCAGCAAAAAGCTGCGGTCAGAAAACCAAGCCATGAGCGAGTCCGAACCGCGCACCAAGCCGTCGCTGTTCGAGCGCCTGTCGACCATGCTGTCCGGCGCGCCGGAAGATCGCGACGACCTGCTCGAAATGCTGCGTGACGCGCACGAACGAAAGCTGCTCGACGCCGATGCGCTCTCTATTTTTGAAGGCGCGTTAGAGGTTGCCGACATGACGGTGTCCGACGTGATGGTGCCGCGCTCGCAGATGGACGTGATTGAGCTGTCGGACAGTAAGCCCGCAGAGGTCATCGCCGAGATGGTCAACACGCGGCACTCGCGCTACCCGGTGATTGGCGAAAACCGCGATGAAGTGGTTGGCATTTTGCTGGCCAAAGATTTGCTTGCGTACCTTGTGAACGCCGACGCGTTTTCGCTGCAAGCGGTGCTGCGGCCGCCGGTGTTTGTGCCGGAGACGAAGCGCTTGAACGTGCTGTTGCGCGAGTTTCGCTCGATGCGAAATCACATGGCGATTGTGATCGACGAACACGGCAGCGTGGCCGGTTTGGTGACACTAGAAGATGTGCTCGAACAAATCGTCGGCGAGATTGTCGATGAGTACGATGACGATGAAGTCGCCGACAATATCGTCAACGAAACCGCCACCAAATGGCGCGTGAAAGCGTCAGTGGAAGTGAGCGCGTTTAACGAGAAATTCGGCACCACGTTCAGTGATGATGAATCGGACACCGTCGGCGGGCTCATCACCCACCACCTCGCGCGGGTGCCACATCGCGGCGAGTCTGTCGTGCTCGGTGGCTTCAAATTCACCGTGCTGCGCGCTGATGGACGCCGGGTGTGGTTGATGACGGTGGAGCGGGTTTGATCGTTCACCTCGTTAGCGCCGCTATCGCGGGCAGTTTTACTGCTTATTTAAGCTTCGCTCCCATCGGCTGGTGGTGGGTGCCTTACGTCGGTTTCGCCGTGCTCGCAGCGCTCATTGCCAGCGCACCCACGGTCAAACGCGGTGCGGTGATCGGCTTTATTTTCGGTCTCGCTTACTTCCTCGCGGGCGTGGCGTGGGTGCGTGTCAGCATGCACGAATTTGGCGGCATGCCGCTGCCGTTGGCGTGGTTTTCAGCGTTTTTGTTCTGCGCGTTTTTGGCGCTGTACCCGATGCTCGCGGGCGCGTTCACGGCATGGGCGAAGCCAAAAAATCCGTGGTTCTTCGCGTTTGTGTTCGCCTCAGCGTGGACCTTTGCCGAGTATTTGCGAGCGCATTTGTTTTCTGGGTTTGAGTGGTTGAGTGTGGGGGCGAGTCAGGCACCTCTTGGCGCTTTTTCAGGAATCGCACCCGTGTTTGGCGTGTTCGGAGCAACGTTTTTTGTAGTCTTGATTTCGGCTACGCTGCTGGTGGTTGTGCCTTGGGCGTTTCGTCCCGTGGGGGGCACGCGCAAAGGCCGGCTGTGGCGGCTGTTTAGCTTCGATTTGCGTGCGACGCTGACGCTCGTCGTCTCGCTGAGTGTCATTACGGTGACCTATTGGATTGGCGATCAAGCGTTCAGCAAACCGGAGGGCAAACCGACCCGCGTCTCTCTCCTTCAAGGCAATGTCGCCCAATCCATGAAGTGGGAACCCGAGAAATTCGCCGAAACGTTGAAGCTCTACGAACGCCTCATCACCCAAGCAAAAGGCGAACTCATCATCTTGCCAGAGACGGCTTTTCCTGCGCCGCTGTCGCGCATTCCGCCGGAATACATCGAGCGCCTGCGCGGCATCGCTAATAGCAAAAACGCCAACCTCATCATCGGCGTGCCGGTCGAGGACAAGGGCAAGTTCTACAACGCCGCGATTTCGCTCGGTGTGGAAGATTCGCAGCAATATCGCAAAGTCCACTTGGTGCCGTTTGGCGAGTACATGCCGCTGCGCGGCTTACTGGCGTGGTTTTATGCGAACCTCACCATTCCGATGAGCGATTTCTCGAGCGGCGATGCGCTGCAACCGAACATCAAAGTGAACGGCCAATCGCTCGGCATTTCCATCTGTTACGAAGACGCGTTCGCCCGCGATGTGCATCGCACTTTGCCCGACGCGACGCTGCTGGTGAACATCAGCAACGATGCTTGGTTCGGCCAGAGCGCAGCGGCTGAGCAACATTTGCAGCTGTCGCAAATGCGCGCTATCGAGTTCGCGCGACCGATGCTGCGGGCGAACAACACAGGCATCACCGCCGTGATCGACGAGAAGGGCCGCGTCATCGAACGTTTCGCGCCGTTCAGCGAAGGCATCCTCGAAACAACGATCCAAGGTCGCAAAGGTTCCACGCCGTATTCTGCGTGGGGCGACCTGCCGATTCTGCTCATTTGTCTTGCCGGCTTAGGCATCGGCGCGGCGCAGCGTTCACGGCGCGGCGGCACATCGGACATAGCCTCGTAAAATCGGGGGATGTTTAGCGCGTGATTAGTGACAAGTGAGGAGTGATAACCGCGCCGGCACTAATCACTCGTTATTTTGCCACTCGTCACTACCGTCACTCGTTACTAGCCAAAAAATGATCACCTTCCAAGACGCCATCCTCCGCCTGCAAAACTATTGGAACCAGCAGGGCTGCGCCATCATTCAGCCTTATGACATGGAGGTGGGTGCCGGTACATCACACACCGCAACATTCCTGCGCGCGCTCGGTCCGGAGCCTTGGCGCGCCGCCTACGTGCAGCCGTCGCGTCGGCCGAAGGACGGTCGCTACGGCGACAACCCGAATCGCCTGCAGCACTACTATCAATATCAAGTGGTGCTGAAGCCGTCGCCGCCGAACATCCTAGAGCTGTACCTCGGCTCACTCACAGCACTTGGCTTTGATCTGCAAGAAAACGATGTGCGCTTTGTGGAGGACGATTGGGAGAACCCGACGCTCGGTGCGTGGGGCCTGGGCTGGGAGGTGTGGATGAACGGCATGGAGGTCACGCAGTTCACCTATTTTCAGCAAGTGGGCGGCCTGCCATGCAAGCCGATCACCGGTGAAATCACCTTCGGCCTTGAGCGCCTGATCATGTATTTGCAGGGTGTGGATAACGTGTTCGACATCGTGTGGACGCAGTGGCAAGAACCGTCGGGAACTGCGGGCGCAGTTGGCGAAACCCGCACGCTGTATTACCGCGACGTGTTTCACCAAAACGAGGTCGAGCAGTCCACATACAACTTTGAACATAGCAACGCAGAGGTGTTGTTCCGCCACTTTGCGGACTACGAAACGCAAGCCAAATTGTTGATGGAAAAGCAGCTCGCGTTGCCCGCGTATGAGCAGGTGCTCAAGGCCGCGCATACGTTTAATTTGCTCGATGCGCGTGGCGCGATTTCGGTGACGGAACGGGCGGCGTACATGGGTCGCATTCGAAATATTTCGCGCAGCGTGGCGCAGAGTTACTTCGAAAGTCGCGAGCGATTGGGCTTTCCGATGTTGCCTAAAACAGCGGCTGTGATTGCTAAGGTAGCAGCATGACTGCCGTTGTGAGCAAACCCTTGTTGATTGAGCTTTTCACCGAAGAACTTCCGCCGAAATCGCTAAAGAAATTGGGCGAGGCGTTTGCGGCTGGTGTTGAAGCGAGTTTGCGTAGCGATGGGCTGTTGGAAGAGGGCGCAACGGCTGTTTCGTTTGCGACGCCGCGACGGCTGGGCGTTCGCATTGATGCGGTGTTGGCTGAAGCGCCTGCGAAAGCTGTCAAAGAAAAATTAATGCCGCTAGCGGTGGCTAAGGATGCTGCGGGCAATGCATCGGTTGCGCTTAAGAAAAAGCTTGGTGCGCTCGGAAGAGAAGCGCTCGCCGCCAGCTTTCCGAACGCCACGGACGGGTCGGATCAATTGCTAGTGGAGAACGATGGCAAAGCTGACTATCTTTATCTGATCGCGCTCGCCGCAGGCAGCAAGTTGGCGGCGGGCGTGCAAAACGCGATTGACTCAACGCTCGCTAAGCTCCCGATTCCGAAGGCCATGACCTATCAATTGGCCGACGGAAAAACCGATGTCAGTTTCGTGCGTCCCGCGCACGGATTGGTTGTTTTGCATGGTGATGAGGTTGTCGCAGCGACAACGCTCGGCCTGGAATCAGGCCGCATCACACATGGTCATCGTTTTCAGGGCGCTAACAACATTGAGCTTGATACCGCGAGTCATTACGAACGACTGTTGCGCCAGTATGGCAAAGTCGAGCCGGTGTTTGCGACTCGGCGTGACATGATCTTGATGCAACTCGAAGCGAAGGCGTCGGCGCTGGAAGCCACGCTCGGCGCGCCGTTAACCTACAACGATTTGCTCGACGAAGTGAATTCGCTCGTCGAATGGCCTACGGTTTATGTGTGCCAGTTTGAAGCCGAATTTCTTGCGGTGCCGCAAGAATGTTTGATTCTCACCATGAAGACGAATCAAAAATACTTTCCGTTGTTCGACGCGGTAGGCAAGCTTAAAAATCAATTTCTGATCGTCTCCAACATGCAGTTGGACGACGCAAAAAAAATTATCGAAGGCAACGAGCGCGTCGTTCGTCCACGACTCGCGGATGCACGGTTCTTCTTCGAGACTGACAAGAAGACCCGACTCGACGCACGCATTCCCGAACTCGCAAAGGTCGTTTATCACAACAAATTGGGCACGCTTGGCGAGCGCGTTACCCGCGTGAGTAAGCTCGCAGGCGAAATCGCCGAGCTGATCGGCACCGATAAAGCACGCGCCGAACGCGGCGCATTGCTTGCGAAAGCGGATTTGGTAACGCAAATGGTCGGCGAGTTCCCTGAGTTGCAGGGAACGATGGGCCGCTATTACGCGTTGCATGATGGCGAACCCGCCGATGTGGCGGATGCCTGCGCTGAACACTATCAGCCGCGATTTGCGGGTGATGCGTTGCCAACGCCCGGCGTACCCACAGCGGTGGCCTTCGCTGATAAGTTGGAGACCTTGGCGGGCCTGTTTGCGGTGGGGCAAACGCCGACCGGCGACAAAGACCCGTTTGCGCTGCGGCGGCATGCCTTGGGCGTGATTCGCATTTTGGTGGAGCAAAAGCTTCCGGTGTCGCTGGATGCTTTGCTTGATGCAGCCTTCAAAACTGTCAACCAATGGCTCGCCAGCAAAGGCACAGTGCTAACGCAGACCATGCCTAACAGCACCATGACCAAAGAGCAGTTCGCGCTGCGCGAATTCATCTACGACCGTCTGCGTGGTTACCTCAAAGACACCGGTGCCAGCACTAACGAAATTGAGTCCGTGGTTGCAGATTCGCCCACGAACCTGGCAACGTTACCTGCACAACTAGCGGCCGTTCAGGCCTTCTCTGCGCTTCCCGAAGCCGCGAGTCTGAATGCGGCCAATAAACGCGTCGCCAACATACTAAGAAAGGCCGCTGAAAGCGGTGAGGCCATCGTCGCGAGCAACGCCGCGCAAGAGCCCGCGGAGCAGGCACTCCGACGCGCGCTTGACGCCATCACACCTGCGGCCACCGCACTATTCGCGCAGGGCGATTTCGCGGGCTACCTCAAATCCTTCGCCTCCCTAAAAGCCCCCGTCGATGAATTTTTCGACAAAGTCATGGTGATGGCGGAAGACAAAGCCGTGCGCGCCAATCGCCTCGCGCTCTTGCGCGACCTGCGTGATGCGATGAATAAAGTGGCTGATCTTTCAAAGTTGGCAAGCTAGGCGGCACGGAATTGAAGCTAGTCATCCTCGACCGCGATGGTGTGATCAACATCGATAGTGATCGCTTCATCAAATCGCCCGATGAATGGCGGCCGATTCCGGGTGCGCTTGAGGCAATTGCGCGGTTGAATGGCGTGGGCTTTCATGTGGCCGTGGCGACCAATCAATCGGGGATTGAGCGCGGGCTGCTGGACATGAACGCACTGAACGCTATTCACGCCAAAATGCTCAAAGCCGCGCAGCAGGTGGGCGCGCGCTTCGACGCGATTTATTATTGCCCGCATTCGAGTGACACCGATTGCCGCTGCCGCAAACCATTGCCGGGTATGTTTATTGACATCGGAAAACGCCTGAACGTTGCGCTCGCGGGTGTGCCCTGCATTGGCGACGGGCTGCGTGATTTGCAGGCCGCAGCGGCAGCGGGCGGTCAACCGGTATTGGTGCTCAGTGGCAAAGGTGCCGCTACGCTCGCAGCGGGTAACTTGCCTGACGGCACTCAAGTATTCAGCGACCTAAACGCTGCGGTCGACACGATTCTCGCAACCGCGTGATTGAATAGGAAACACCGCATGCAAGCGCTACGCAACACGCTCTACATCCTATTGCAGCTCACGCTGACACCAATCTGGGCGTTCCTGATTTGCATCACGTTCTGGATGCCGCCAAAGGCACGTAACGAGCTGTGTGCCACGTACACACGCACTTTCATTTGGTTAGCCAAGCATCTGTGCCGTATCAATTACGTGATCACCGGTTGGGAAAATCTGCCGCAAAAACCCTACGTGGTGCTGTCTAAACATTCGTCGACGTGGGAGACGCTGGCGCTAGAAAGCTGGTTCACGCCGGGTAGTTTCGTCGCGAAAAAAGAGCTGTTGTGGGTGCCGTTTTTCGGTTGGGGATTTGCGCTCTCTTCACCGATCAACATTGACCGCAAGGCCGGTGCCAGGGCGATGGATCAGATGATCGAGCAGGGCAAAGAGCGCCTGCAAAAGCGCGGCTTCACGATCATTGTTTTTCCCGAAGGTACGCGCATTCCGGCGGGTACTAAAGGGCGCTATAAAACCGGTGGCACACGCATCGCGATGGGGTGCGGCGTGCCGATTGTGCCTATTGCGCACAACGCGGGCTACTGCTGGCCGCGTCATCCGTGGAAGAAATTTCCGGGCACTGTGACGCTGTCTATCTTGCCGCCAATTGCGACGGCGGGTCGCGTGCTTGCTGAACTCAATGATGAAGTCGAGCGCGTGATTGAGACCGAGGTCGCGCGCCTCGGCGATCCGCGTGCGGGCCGCGCGAGCTAGCCGTGGGATTCTGGACGGCACTGTTTTCGCCTACGGGTGCGGGACTTGCGGCTGCGTCACGCGCGCGCCGCGCACCACAGGCACCGCGCATTCCGCGCGCACCTAGCCAGGCGTCGCCTGCACTCAGCGGCTACCACGAGAAACTTCGCCGCAGCTCGTCCGGCATTGAATATCGCCTGCAACGTGTGCGCCGCAAATCCATCGGATTGGTGATCACCACGGAGGGCCTGTTGATTCGCGCGCCGAACTGGACGCCGCTCTACGAAATTGACGCTGCGATTGTTGAACGTCAAGCTTGGATCGCCAAAGCACTGGCCAAGCAAAATGCCCGCCGAGAGCAACTCGCTGCGTATCGCGACGGGGGGCACATTTTGTTTCGTGGCAACAAACTCAGGGTGGAAGTGCGGCAGGGTTTGTTTGAAAGCATTGATCTGACCGAAAAGCACTGCATCGCCACGACCCTTGACGGTGCCTTCAACGCCGATGCACTCGACGATGAGATCAAACGTATTGCCCGACAGGAGTTGACTGAGATGGCCGTTGATATGGCCGCACATGCCTCGCTGCCGCTCAAATCGGTCACACTGAGCAGCGCGCGCACGATGTGGGGCAGTTGTACGTCACAGGGCCGCGTGCGGCTGAATTTTCGCTTGCTACAGCTTGCGCCAGAATTGATGCGACACGTCGTCGCGCATGAACTGGCGCACTTGGTGGAGTTCAATCACTCAAAGCGGTTTTGGGCGATTGTGGAGGCGCTGGATCCGAATACCAAGGCGCACAAGCGCGCGATCAAGGGGTATGCGGTGTTGCTAGAGCTGTAGGAGCCGCTAGACAAACGTTACGCGCACCCCTGACTGCTCAAACACTACGCGGCTGATCGCGTCGAACAACGCCTCGCCACTACGTGTGTCAATCCACGTTTCGTCGGTCTCTTTAAAGTGATAACCGCCACTTTTGGCTGCGACCCAGATTTCTTGCGTTGGCGCATGGCGATTGATGATGATCTTGCTCTGTGCTTTGCCGCTATCGAGGCAGGTGATTTCCAGCACGCCCTGATTGAGCTCGATGTCGTCTGCCGCATCGGTGGCGTCGATGGTTTCGACGATATGCTCGAATAGCGCGTCGGCGGCTTCGTTGAATTGGGTGGCTGAAAGCATTTGCTACTATCGGTTGAACATTACTTAGGCACAAGTTTATGCGCTTCCGCTCACTTTTCTCGCTCGCGTTAGGTCTTGTTTTGATTGCCGCCAGTCTGACCGGCTGCGGCCAAAAAGGTCCGCTGGTGCTGCCCAAATCGCAAGTCACTTCAACTGCGTCCGCCCGTTAACTTTTTCTTGCGCTCACGGCGCTTACTGCCATGCTTACGCCGCACCTTCACCGCTCCGCCGCGACATCCGAACTCATCTACGAGAACGTTGCGCTCACCGACATCGCACGCCAATTCGGAACACCGACCTACGTGTATTCGCGAGCGACCATTGTGGACAATTTTCGAGCCTACAAGGCGGCGTTTGCGAAGTCGAAACCGCTGATTTGTTACGCCGTTAAGGCCAACTCAACGTTGAGCGTGCTCGCGCTGCTCGCTTCCGAGGGCGCTGGCTTTGACATCGTTTCCGGTGGTGAATTGCAGCGCGTGATCGCCGCTGGCGGTGACGCAAGCAAAGTGATCTTCTCTGGCGTTGCAAAAAAAAGTGACGAGATCGTGCTCGCGCTGGCGCACAACATTCACTGCTTCAACATCGAGTCCGAAGCCGAATTGCATCGCGTCAACGAAATCGCAATCGCCCACGGCAAGCGTGCGCGGATAGCGTTTCGTATCAACCCGGACGTGGACGCCAAAACGCATCCCTACATTTCAACGGGGCTTAAGTCGAACAAATTTGGCGTGGCGCATCTGGACGCCGTGCGCCTATACACGGTCGCTGCGTCGATGAAGGGCATCGAAGTTCACGGCATCGAATGCCACATCGGCTCACAAATCATCGAGCTGTCGCCGTATGTCGATGCGCTCAAGCGGTTGCTGTCGCTGGTTGACGACTTGGCAGCACGTGGAATTTATCTGCATCATCTAGATATTGGCGGCGGTAGAGCGATTGTGTATGAGGGCGAAACGTTGGTGTCGATGTCGGCGTTTGCGGCTTCGATTGAGCGCGAGATAGCGGGCCACCATCTCGATCTGTTGTTGGAGCCAGGTCGCTCAATCGTTGGCGATGCGGGCTTGTTGTTGACACGTGTTGAATACCTAAAACCTGGTGAGACGAAGAACTTCGCGCTCGTCGATGCGGCGATGAACGATCTGATTCGCCCAACGCTGTACGACGCTTATCACCCCGTTGCACCAGTGCTGCAACGCGCAGGTGCGGCAACCATTTTTGATATCGTCGGCCCGGTGTGTGAGAGCGGAGACTGGCTTGCAAAGGAGCGCCCACTCGTTTTGGAGCAAGGCGATTTGCTCGCCGTGCTGTGTGCTGGCGCGTACGGCATGACCATGGCATCGAACTACAACACGCGCACGCGGCCGTGTGAAGTCATGGTTGATGGCAACGACACGCACCTCATTCGCGAGCGTGAACGTTTCGAAGATTTGATTGCACACGAGCGCATCGTCGTATGATTTTTTGCGCTGCGCCGCGCGTGCTTTTCGGAAACACTTCGTAAAAAATACGACTGTGTGGTGCGCAAATTTTTGCACCGATGATGCGTGAGAATGCTGACTCACAACGCATTGGTGTGTGCAACAAAACAACACAGCAAATCACGCGCGTAATTCGCGCGCGTGGATAGTCTTGTTTGCAAAAAAAATCAAATAGAATTCGCGTCATCAGGAGTGTTTGTTGTAAATAAGTTCTTGTGCCTTGAACTGTTTGCGATAGCGCCTGACACTGAGGTGTGTTGTGTTGTAACTCTCTTTTTTTGTTGTGTTTATTTGCGACAAAAGAGGCGCGGGATAGCGCGAACTACTCCTCATGTGATGTTCAAAACTGTGAGAGTCAACCTTAGGAGACCACTATGAGCGATATGATGACAATGGCAGCACCCGCTGCTGCAGCACCTGCACCGGCCAAGAAAAAAGCAGCCGCTAAAAAGCCAGCTGCCAAGAAGCCAGCCGCCAAAAAAGCAGCAGCTAAAAAACCGGCCGCCAAAAAAGCAGCCGCCAAAAAGCCAGCCGCTAAAAAAGCAGCAGCTAAAAAGCCGGCCGCCAAAAAAGCAGCCGCTAAAAAGCCAGCCGCCAAAAAAGCAGCAGCCAAAAAGCCAGCCGCCAAAAAGGCAGCAGCCAAAAAGCCAGCAGCCAAAAAAGCAGCAGCAAAAAAGCCAGCAGCCAAAAAAGCAGCAGCCAAAAAGCCAGCCGCCAAAAAAGCAGCAGCCAAAAAGCCAGCCGCCAAAAAAGCAGCAGCAAAAAAGCCAGCCGCCAAAAAAGCAGCAGCCAAAAAGCCAGCCGCTAAAAAAGCAGCCAAGAAGAAATAATCTCGCTTACGAGATCATTTCCTTCGAAAAAACGGCGCGGCAACGCGCCGTTTTTTATTGCCGTATGGGTTGTACTGACGTGATCGGATCAATTGAGGAAAGGTTAGTGATGGCAGTACGTAAAGGTAAATCAGCCGTAATGGTGATCGTGAAAAACACGCCGAACACAGCGCTGACGCTCACCATTCCAGTGCCCAAACCACGCAATCCGATTGCGACGAATCCGTTGCTGAAAAAGTCTGCTGCACACGCCGCCATACAGCGGCTCACCAAGCGAGGTGGTAACAGGACGCTGGAGGTGCTGCACGAGGCGCACGCCGCGTTGGATCGCCGCCGTGATGGCGATGCTGAAGGCAGCGACGCCGATTGACGCTACGACGGCGCCGTTGAAAATAAAAAACGCGCACTTGGCGCGTTTTTTATTACGATAAGCGACGAAATAGCTACTTGCGGCGCTTCACAGCCTTCTTCACAGGCGCGCGCTTGCCTGCGACGGCCGCACGCGACGGTTTGCCGGCACCGCGCTTGACGTAGACCACGCGGCCCGCCTTGCTACTCTTGCCCGCCTTAGCGGCCACTTGGCGCATGGGCGCAGGCCCGCTTACGTAGAGCACCTGTCCGGCTCGCGCTGCGGGCTTACCCATGCGGTTCCACTGCGCGAGCGTGGCTGGGGCAACGCCGTAGCGTTTGGCAATGCTCCCGAAGTTTTCGCCCCGCCGCACTTTGTGCACGCGCGGTGGAACGTACTCTGGAAACTTGGTGAACACCGCGTTCTGAATGCTGCCCAACGCGTCCTCAGACGGCCCGTCCGACGGCACTAACAGGTGATAGCCCGCTGGCAATGACGGCGCGACAGAGCGGATGCCGTTAACTGATTTGAGCGCCGCCACTGAGGTGCCGAAACGCTCCGCTAACGCCTCCATTCGGTCTCCGATACGGGTGCGATAGGCCATCCACGACACACGCGGTTTCTCGTTACTTTCCAGCCGCGCAAGAAACGAGTCGGCCTTGCCTGCGGGTAACAGCACCTGATACTCACTTCGGCCACCGATGACGGGGCGATTGTGTGCGGGATTGAGCGCAACGAAATCGGCCTCGGTCATTTCGGCCAACTGGGCGGCGCGCTTCAAATCGATGGCGTGCGCCAGCGTGATAGTTTTGAAGTACGGCTCGTTGGGCACGGTTGCAATGGTCACACCAAATGCGGCCGGATTGCGAATGATGTTTTTGACCGCCTGCAATTTGGGCAGATAGTTGCGTGTTTCAGCGGGCATGTTGAGCGCGAGGTAATTGCCCGCGCCGCCGCCGGCTTTTGATTTTTGCACCGCACGACCCACCGAGCCTTCGCCCCAGTTGTAAGAGGCCAACGCCAATTGCCAGTCACCAAACATGCCGTGCAATTTGCTCAAGTAATCAATGGCACCGTTGGTGGCCTGCACGATGTCGCGTCGATTATCGGACCACCAGTCCTGCTTCATTCCGTAGTTCACGCCGGTGGACGGAATGAACTGCCATATGCCGCTGGCTTTGGCCGTCGAGTTTGCGATGGGGTTAAACGCGCTCTCGATCATCGGCAGCAGCGCGATCTCGAGCGGCATGCCGCGTCGCTCAAGCTCGGTCACGATGTAGAACATGTACTTGCTTGAGCGCTCCACGATCCGCGCCATGTACTCGGGGCGATCCGCGTAATACTTTTCCCATTTGGCAACGAGCGGATCATTGAGATCCTCCATCGCGTAACCGGCGCGGATGCGATCCCAAATATCCGCGGGTGGCGATTCATTGCTGATCTCGGCAACAACGCCGACCAACGGCGCATCTTTGGCGGCGGTTGCAGAAATGGTGGAGAGCACCGGCACGGTGGGTTCTATGACGGGCACGACAGCGTTCGCTGTGGCGCTTGGCGTAACTACCGGCGAGGTGGCCGTCGCGGACGCGGGTGCGATCACGTAGCCGCTTAGTGTCGGCGCAGTGCCAGCGACTGTGGGCGCAGTGCCACCGACTGCGGGCGCAACGGACGTTGCGAGCGTTTGCGGCTGAGTGGCGTTAAGCTGCGTTGACACGGCCACGGCGGTCGTTGGCGCCGTAATGATCGGTGCCAGCACGGCTGCAGGTGCGGGGTTTGCAGCGCTTGCGGGCGCTGCGACCACCACACCTACCGCGTGCGGCCCTACATCGGCGATCACTTGTGCTGAGGCTTGCGTCGCAGCAAAGATGACAAGAAGCGTGGTTAAAAATGCGCCACGCTGAATGCGTGGCGCGGCGGGGGTTACGACGCTGTGAGATGCGCTGCGTGTTGCGCGCAGGATCGAGCGGGTAAGTAAGCTAGGTGTGAAGCGATGCACGCCTTCTCCTAAAAGTAATGGGTCTAAGTCGTGAGTAGCGGCTTTAAATGATGATCTATGTGGGGCCGCAGGCTTGGTCGAAATCTCGCGCGATGCTACTTGTAAAGGGCGTTTCGGTCAAGGTGTACCAACATGAAAATGCTGGGCACGGAACTCGTTTTTCCATTGCCGCAACGCGGCGAAAACGTTCACCTCGTTCGACAGCGTCGCGTCATTCAAGTTCGCATGACCCCGCGCGTAAGCCTGTGCGTTGGCAATGATGTCGGCGGTGGTGCAGCGCAAAAACGGATTGGTCGCGCGTTCAAGAGCGATGCTCGACGGCAGCGTCGGAACGTTCCGTGCGCGTCGTTCCTGTTCGACAAAAACACGCTCAATCAATTCAGAGTTTTCCGCATCAACGGCCATCGCAAAGCGCAAGTTCGAAAGCGTGTACTCGTGGGTGCAAAACACGCGCGTTTTTTCAGGTAGAGCAGCCAGTCGCGTCAGCGAATCATGCAACTGCTTAGCGGTGCCCTCAAACAAGCGCCCGCAACCTGCCGCAAATAAAGTGTCACCACAAAACAAAATGTCGCCGCTGACGTAGGCGATGTGGCCGCGCGTGTGGCCGGGCACCTCAATCACGCGAAACGGCGGGTCGACAAATTCGGGGAGCGCAACGCTGTCGCCTTCGCGCAGCGCCAGGGTCACACAAGCAATATTTTCAGCGGCAGGGCCGTATACGGGTACCGGCCACCGCGAGGTCAATTCATCGACGCCGCCGATGTGATCGGCGTGATGATGCGTGACTAAAATCGCGTCTAATGTGAGTGCGCGCTCGGCGATAAATTTGAGCACCGGTGCAGCATCCCCCGGGTCAACCACCACACATTTTCGCCCTGCCACCATCGCCCAGATATAGTTGTCGGCAAAGGCTGGAATGGGCGTGATGGTCAGTGCAATGGCAGCATCAATCGACATGGTGTGCGGTCTTCACAATACGAGGTACTTTGAGCAACTCATTTAACAATTTAGGCAACCTTGATAGCGATACGTTTGATGAGTGGCTTGAGTCGCCACTAGGGCGCTATGTGGTGGCTCGTGAGCGGGCAATTTTCGACAGCGTATTGCCTGATCTATTTGGATTTTATGCGTTGCAGATGGGCGGCGCGTCAATGCCGCTACTTGAGACCAGTCGCGTCACGCACAAGTTCACGCTCGCTTGGGACACCAACGCGGGGCTGCTCGCCGAGCCCGATCAATTGCCGTTTGCCGAGAACCAGTTTGATGTGATTGTGTTGCCGCACACGCTTGAGTTTCAGGCGCTGCCGCACGAGGTGTTGCGCGAAGCGTTTCGGGTGTTGCGGCCTGAAGGGCGGTTGCTGATGACGGGCTTTAATCCGTATTCTTTATACGGCGTCAAACGCTACTTTGGCCGTGAACGCAGCGGGCCGTGGGCGGGAGAATTTATCTCACTGTCGCGCGCAAAAGATTGGTTAACGCTGCTCGGCTTCGACATCGTGGGTGGGCAACTTGACTGCTACAACGTGCCTGCGAAAAGTGAGGCGACGCTACAACGGCTCGATAGGCTTGAGTACGCAGGCGACCACTGGTGGCCGTTTGCGGGCGGTGTGTATTTTTTGCATGCGGTGAAACGGGTGGCCGGTGTGCGCTTGTTGAAACCGAATTGGGCGCGCACGCCGCGGCGTAAACGGGCGGTTGTTGCCGTGCCGACGCGCACCCATCGCGAGCCAGCTACTGACGAAAATTACACAACGGAAAACAAGTAAATGCTCGACCCCGAAGTTACGATTTATACCGACGGTGCATGCAAAGGCAACCCCGGCCCCGGTGGCTGGGGCGTGCTCATGATCGCGGCTGAAATTCGGCGCGAACTGTGCGGCGGCGAAGCGGCCACCACCAACAATCGTATGGAGTTAACGGCCGCCATTGAGGCGCTGCGTGCGCTGAAACGGCCCACGCGAGTTCGCTTGTTCACCGACTCAAAATACGTGATGCAAGGCATCGAAACGTGGATTCACGGCTGGAAGAAAAACGGCTGGCGCACGTCCGATAAAAAGCCGGTGAAAAACATGGATTTGTGGCAAGCGTTGGACGCGCTCGCAGCAGAGCAGCAGATCGAATGGCGCTGGGTGAAAGGGCATTCGGGTGACCCGGGCAACGAGCGCGCGGACGCGTTGTCGAACGACGGAATTCCGAAACAGCTTTAGCGTGAAAGCGCCGTTTTAATAGGGCTAGGCGGTCATTTCGCATAATGTCGATAATTCTGCTTTATGCCGCCTAGCCCAAGTGAAACAGGCGTTTCGTGAAAAAGCTGATAGCTAAAAAACCGCCGTCAACCGCAACAGTTGTCGCCCGCCTGAATCGGTGGGCACTTCACGGTGCCGTAGCTGCAATACACGCAGCAATCGCCCGCTTTGGGTGAGGCCACTCGATGGCAGCTCGGGCATTCCCAGAAGAACGCACACGCATCGGTTGGCATCGTTTCGGTGACTGTCGCCGCGCAGGACGGACAGGTGATCAAAGATCGCAAAACAATTTCTGTCACAGTTAGTCTGTCAGATACGGCGCGAGGAGGGCAAAGCTCACGCCGATCACATAAATGGCGAGCGAAACGAAATAAATCACGTTTGACACGCGACGTTGCCGCGCGCAGGCCGCGGCCAGGCCGGGGTCGATCGGACACGGCAGAAACCGCGCCCGGTATTGCAAGTAACCGGCCACGGCGAGCATCACACCCGCGCCGACGAACACCAACGTTTTGTTCTCCGACACCCACACGATTTGCGGAAATATGCCAACCAACGAGGCGAGCGCTGCACCCGCGCCGAGCGCCACCAACAGCGCTGGCAGCGCGCAACACAGGAGCGTGCTGGCGCTGGTAAAAATCGAGAACCACGTGATGCGGCTACCGAGGCTACCCGGGCGCTGCTCGCGCAGCACCTCCTGATTCGAGAGACGAGTCGCCTCAATCACGATTTCTTCGCTTTAGTTTGCGCGCGTACGTCGGCAAGCGTTGCGGTGACGCGCTCAATGGTTTTCACCTCATAGCCCGAGTCGGCAATCTGCGCCTTGAGTGCTGCGTCGTCAAGCTTAAGCCCTGCCATTTCAGACACCGCAACGATTTTGTTTTCGAGACTTACGTACACGTCGGCCGTTGCCTTGTTGGCGCGCATTTTCTTCTCGATAGAACTCGCGCAAAAGCCGCACACCATGCCGTCCACTTTGATTTTCAACGTGTCGGCAAAGCTAGTTTGTGCAGCGAGCGTTGCTGCGATTGCAACGGAAATTAGAGAAAAGTTTTTCATGTTGAGTTCCTGCATTTGTGATTAAAAAAGATACATAAAGTTGACGAAAACGTCTTTGCGATGCGCGCGATCCACACTGAATCCGGCATCGATCCACCAGTCCTTTTTAAAGAACCGAAGGTAGGGCGTGATCTCCACGCGCCGCTCATCGCTGACGCGTTTTGCTTGCACGCCAATCCAACTCGCCACGTCCTCATAATCGGCGGCATACGGTGCCCACATGGCCTGTGCAATCACCTCGTTCCTGCGCCAACGGTCGCCGCCCGCAGACTTGAGGCCGTGGATCTTGATGCGGGTGTAGATGCGCCGCGTTTCGTAGTCGGCCCACACACCGGCCTGCGCGCCCACGTGCGCGCTGGTATCTGCGCCAGCGGCAAAGCGGCCACCCGATTCACGCTGCTGCAAGATCGGCCCGCCAAAGACATAGGCGTTGGCGATGCCGTCCTCGGTCGTAACGCGCTTCGCTAAATACACCGCTTGCGTGAACCACACATTGCGCCACGCTTTGCCTGACGGCGTGTCGGCTGCCGCCTCGCGAACGCGCGTGAGCCCCACCGAGACGCTTGTATCGCGACGAATGCCGTACGCCAGATCAAGATTGATCTCATCTGGCGTGACGGTGGTCATCGCCATCCAGTTGTCTTTCGGGATGAAAAAGCCCGCGTGCGCAGCCGCAGGTAGGCCCATGACGACGAGCGTCGCTACGGATAGGGCAGCGCCCCTCCACCGAGGGCGGCGTGCAGGACAACACGCAGGAGCGCGCAAAAAAATTGAGACCATAGTCACCTCTCCAAAAAATAAATCACCTGCGGCAACTCAAAACAATTGCCGCGCCAGAGTGAAAACTATTTAGAGGCGGGGAGGCGGCGTGACCGGCGCAAGGACGCGCGTAGAAAACGCGATTTCGCTCGGCAATGGAACCGGCGTGTCGTTGGCAAACGCGAGATTACTCGGCGACAATGTGAGCGCTGTCATCGCAGCGAACGCACACATCGATTTCATGTCGCAACCGGCGCTGTAATCATCTACCGACTGCCAAAAAGTAGCGGCATCAACGACCACCAAACCCGGCTGCAATGCATCGGCTGCGCTCATTTCCTCAGGCGCAACCAACGCCGGATGCTGCGGCCCACCAATGTGCGCGACCAACGCATGCGTCGCACAAATCTGCGCAAACACACTCATCGGCAGCCACACGAGGGCGGCTAAAACGACGAGTTTGCGGAAGCGGTGCAAGGATTGCATCAGATTAGGATAGCGCAGCGGGAGGAAAGTTCAAGAGGCAAAGCGCACGATTACGCATGCGGCCCCAGAAATCGATCCCCGTTGAAATGAATCAGATGCGAAGGCGAATCAGCCACCCAAACCTCAGTTTCCCAAGCAATGTCACTCAGGTAGCGCCCCATCACCGCACGACTTGGAAACGCGGTGACGAAAACGATGCCAACCGACGAATCGGCAAACAACTTGCGCAGCTCAGCATGTCGTTTGGCGTTTACGGGGCCGTGACTGGTCACGGACTCCACGAGCAGAAGCCACTTACGCGCTTCAAAATATAAAACGACATCGGGCATTTTGCCGTGGGCGTCGACGGTTACGCCGAGGCTAAGTAAAAGCGCCTTGTCAAAATAACCCCATTTCTTACCGGTGTGGCCAGCGTAAACAAGTTTGCTTCCGGGAGCAAAACGCGGTGCGAAGTTCTCGATGATGGCGCGGATCAATTCGCTGTGTTCGCCAGGACTCAACGCAAAAGTGGTTCCAGTTGGTAAGACGACGGGGATCAGATTTTGCTCACGTTCACCGGCATACGTCGCAGCGAGGGTTCCATTGGTCTTGAGATAGTCATGCAGGTTCCGTTGCCAATCTTTCGTCCCGACGCTGCGCAGCAAATCGAGCGCGGCAGGCTCAATTTGATACACCGCTTTCGGACTATTTACAGAACGTAGCGGATCGTCAGGGTTGTAGAGCGACAGCCCGGCGGCAACGAACTGATGCATCGACTGCCGACGAAACGTCTCGCGCGTATTCGGTGCGTAATCTTTGTCATAGTGCATCCGTGCCCAATCCATGATGGGCGTGATGCCAACTAACGGGTTCGAGGCTTCTGACCACCTTTTATTGTGCGTCAAATTCAGAAGCGCAAGCAGACAAAGCGCAGAACGCTCGTTCTGCTGCGCACGGGGCAGACCGAGTGAAGCAAGCAGTTCGACCGTTTGCGCAATACGCTTTTCTCGCTGCGTTGTCATGGTTGCATGACGATCAGGAGTTGCTCGTCGATAGTCTGTTGCGATAGGCTACTTTGCCGCATCGCCCACTTGCCAAGAGTAATCAGAGTGTCACGACTCGGGTACTTCATAGTTCGCAAGTCTGTGGCATTCACCTGCGTGTGTCCACTAAAACGGCGGAACGTTTCATCAACCATCGTGGTGTTCAAGAACGAGCTGAGCCCGTGCGTTAGTGCGGGTGGGAGACCCGCTTTCTTGTCGTGAAATACGTTCAAATGGTTCTCAAAACCCAACATATCGTTATCGGGAAACGCCTTTGGATCAACGACGTTCGCAACGATCCGTCTGCGCTCTTCTTTTGAAGAAAATCGCCGCACGACGCAGTAGTGTCCTTTGGGGAAAAGCCACTTTGCGGTGTCTGCATTGTGAGTGATTGCGTTCGGTTTCTTGAAATCCGGCTTCGGCCATTCGATTTTTCCGCCGCTAAAGTGCCCCGGATAAAGCAACGGGACGTCACCCTCCTCCGGCGTGTGATGCAAATGTTCTCGCATCCGAAAATCAACAACTGGCCCGGTCGATACGGCAACGCCAATGTCTTCAAGTGAGTGCGTCAACGGTGGGCACATCGCGCCCGCGTCCGACTGCTCAGACGTGGGAATGTGAATGAATCGCTCCGCATCGGTCGACGAGACGATTTCATCGAATGCGTAGGTGCGAGATTCGACGTTAGCGAATTGATCATCGGTCGATGTCGTAACAACAACGTCACCTTGCAGCGCACCGCGCCGAAGTTTGATGATCACGTTCTCTTGCAATACGCCATCATCTTTGAACGCAGTATTTCGTGAATCGAACAAATGCATCTGCTCAATTGAACACCGCTGCAACAGCAATTCGCGAAACGGTCGGTAGTACGGCCCGTTGCAAAAACTGCGCGGAATGATCGCAACGATCTGCCCACCCTCTGCCATCATTTCAATCGCAAGCGCCACGAATGCCGAATACAGATTGACCGTCTCAATACCGACTGCGCGCAGCAAGGATCGATGGCGTGAATCGCTCGATATTTTTTTGTATGGTGGATTAAGAATCGCGTGCGTGAAATCCACGTCTTGACGAAACTGGATTCGGTTGATGGCAGCTTCAATGAAATCACCGCCGAAAAGTTGGTAACCTATCGCAACGTGATCGCTGGTTCGATGCGCGCACGCAGCAAGCGAATCCGAAAGCTCGTCATGCAGCGACGCGTCCATTTCAAATGCGGATAAATCGACTCGCGCCAATGGCAGCGCGCCAGCGGAACAATGCTCAAGAAACGCGCTTGAGAGGGAGCCAATACCCGCACCCGCGTCAAGTAGCCTGCATTCGTTGGATGCCGTCGAAGTAAACAAGCCCGCCATGAATTGTGCGGTACTCGCGGGCGTAAAGAATTGCCCGAACAGTGACTTCGTCTGCGCGGTTGTCGCACGCGATACGCGGAGACGGGTTTCTTCTATGAAGGAATGCACAGTATCAAATCACCAATGGCTTAACGCCATAAGTGTAGGGTGCAATCTGATTGCACCCAAATTGATACGAGCTTAAGTAGATGGCGCAATAAGATTGCGCCCTACGATCAACGTGTGACCGATGCGTGCCGCCAATTAAGCCGCAGCCGCCTCAACCTTACGCAACGAAGCCTTGCGCTCGTGCTCTTTCAGGAAGCGTTTGCGTAGACGGATCGTTTTTGGTGTGACCTCGACCAGTTCGTCGTCTTCGATGAATTCGACGGCGTATTCGAGCGTGAGCTTGACCGGTGGGGTCAGGATCATGTTGTCGTCTTTGCCTGCTGAGCGCACGTTGGTGAGCTTTTTCTCTTTGATCGGGTTGACCACCAAATCGTTGTCGCGGCTGTGGATGCCGACCAGCATGCCTTCGTAAATCACATCGCCGGGCGACACGAACAAACGGCCACGGTCTTGCAAAAAGAACAGCGCGTAACCCACGCCGACGCCGTCATCTTGGCTGATCAGTACGCCGTTACGACGGCCTGGAATCGAGCCGCGATGCGGGCCGTAGCCGTCGAACACGTGGCTGATGAGGCCGGTGCCGCGCGTCAGGTTCATGAATTCGTTTTGAAAGCCGATCAATCCGCGCGCCGGGCAGCTGTACTCAAGACGAGCACGGCCACGGGCATCGTTTTCCATGTTGAGCAGTTCTGCGCGACGCTCGCCGAGCGCCTGCATCACGCCGCCCTGATGGCCTTCTTCGACGTCCACAGTGAGCGCTTCCATCGGCTCATGCTGCACCCCGTCAACCATTTTGAACAGCACTTGTGGCTTGCCGACGGCCAGTTCGTAGCCTTCGCGACGCATGTTTTCAACCAGAATCGTGAGGTGCAATTCGCCACGACCGGAGACGCGGAAAATATCGGCATCTTCGGTGTCTTCAACCTTCAACGCAACGTTCGCCAACAACTCCTTTTGCAGACGTTCGCGAATCTGGCGCGAGGTGACAAATTTGCCTTCGCGACCGGCTTGCGGCGACGTGTTCACGCAGAAGCTCATGGTCAGCGTGGGCTCGTCCACGGCGATTGGTGGGAGACCTTCTGCGCCTTCCTTGTTGCACAGCGTGTAGCCGATGCCGATTTCGGGGATGCCGGTGACGGCCACGATGTCGCCCGCCGTGGCGAACTCGGCTTCAACGCGGGTCAAACCTTTGAACGTGAGCACCGAATTGATCTTGGCCATGCCGCGATCTTCGTCGCCGTAGCGCAGCGCGACTTGTTGGCCCGCTTTGACCGTGCCGCGAACGACGCGGCCCACGCCGATGCGACCGACGTAAGTGTTGTAATCGAGCGCAGAAATTTGCAATTGCAACGGTGCGTCGTTATCGAGGAACGGCGCGGGGATTTTGGCGAGCACGGTGTCGAACAACGGCTCCATGTTGCCGCCTGCACCTTCGTTGCCTACGTCGGTGTTGGACGCCCAGCCGTTCAGGCCGCTGGCGAACACGACCGGGAAGTCGAGCTGCTCCTCAGTCGCGCCGAGTTTGTCGAACAGTTCGAACGTCTGGTTCACCACCCAATCGGTACGCGCACCGGGGCGATCCACTTTGTTCACAACCACGATGATTTTGAGGCCGAGGGCCAATGCTTTTTTGGTCACAAAACGCGTTTGCGGCATCGGACCTTCAACGGCATCAACCAGCAACAGCGCACCGTCCACCATCGACAGCACGCGCTCAACCTCGCCGCCGAAGTCGGCGTGGCCGGGGGTGTCGACGATGTTGATGCGGGTGCCTTTGTAGACCACCGCGCAGTTTTTGGCGAGGATGGTGATGCCGCGTTCGCGCTCGATGTCGTTACTGTCCATCACCCGCTCGCCCACCTGCTCGTGCGCGGCGAAGGTGCCGGATTGTTTGAGCAGGCAGTCCACGAGCGTGGTTTTGCCGTGGTCAACGTGAGCAATGATGGCG
>JAYSRA010000139.1:0-21283 GCA_043721275.1 Burkholderiales bacterium | reverse complement strand
TCAACCGCAGACCTCGCAGAATCTTCAATGGCTTGACTCCGTACGAAATACACTTCGCTCCACCGCGCTCGCCGACAGTTCGTACTTAAACGCAGCTTGCGTGTTTTCTCGACTTACTGCGAAAATAGCGCATAGCCCAGATTGAATGGGCGTTTTACGCAAAAGCTGTTGATCACAAAAATCCCGTTTGCGTCTCGCTTAGCGCTCGACGCAAGGCACTACGCGGCAGCGGCGAACGCCTCTTTTCGGGCCACTAGCAAATTTGCAACCTCAGCTGCGAGTGTTGAAAGAATGCGCGTTTGCTGGGCCGTGAGAGTTTTGGGCTCGAGGTCATAGGCGCACAAAGTGCCGACCGTGCGACCGGATGAGACCAATCGGGCCGCGACGTAGAAACGAATTTTCGGGTCGCCCACCACGAGTGGATGGTCGGCAAAGCGTGCATCCAGCAGCGTGTCGGCCACCAAAACCACATCGTCTTCGATTTCAAAAAAAATGTTGCACATTGATTTCTGTGCCGCGGTTTCACACGACGGCAAGCCAACGCGCGCCTTGAACCAATCACGATTTTCGTCGAGCAGATTGACCATCACGAATGGCGCGCCTAACGCCGCGCCGAGGCGCTGCGCGATCTGGTCAAACTGACGTTCCGGCTGCGAGTCAAGCACCATCAGGCGACGCAATTCGTCGAGTCGGGCACTATTTTTTCGCATGTCCATTTTGCAACGATAGCAAGAAAAAGCCGCGCGCTCTGTGCGCTACAGAACTTATAGAATCAAAACGGCCGGGTTGATGTGGGCTGTACAAACTGCTGTAACCCGCCGCCGCGCGGCTCAGCGCGCGTAACGGCGGTTAATGTGTACAAACGCTGTAAGTTTCCGGCCCCTCGCAACGACTCAGGTTTTAATGTTTGCACCCTCCTCATCCGCGCCGCCCGCCTCACAGGCCGAACGCTTGGCGCGCATCGCTGCCCGCATGCAACGCACGGGTCAGTGGTCGCCCGCGCAGGCAGCGGGGCGGCGCTGGACGATGGGTTGCGTGTCGCTTGAGATCACGCAGCGCTGCAATCTCGATTGCAGCTTGTGCTACCTGTCCGATTCGGCGGAGGCGGTGCGCGATATTCCGTTGGCGGATTTGTTTCGGCGCATTGACGACATCGCGGTGCAGTTGGGGCCGAACACCGATGTGCAAATTTCCGGTGGAGACCCAACCTTGCGTGACCGCGCTGAACTGTCGCAAATCGTGCGCTATGTACGGGCGCGTGGCCTGCGCGCATCGCTGTTTACCAACGGCATTTTGCTCAACCGCGGCTGGTTGCAGCAGCTCGCGCACGACGGCTTAAACGACGTTGCGTTTCACGTTGACATGACGCAAGAGCGGAAGGGTTACGCCTCTGAGTCTGAGATGAACGCGCTGCGATTGCAGTACATCGATATGGCGCGCGGATTGCCGGTGTCGGTCATTTTCAACACCACAGTTTTCGCCGCCAACGTGCATGAAATTGCCGCGCTTGCTAACTTTTTTGTTGAGCACAACGACGTAGTTCGCTTCGCCTCGTTTCAGCTCGGTGCCGACACCGGACGCGGCACGGCCGCCGAGCGCGATGCGGTAGCGGTGACGCAAAAGACCGTGTGCGCCGCCATTGAGCGCGGCGCGGGCGTGGCGCTTAATTTCGATGCGCTGCACGGCGGTCATCGTTCGTGCAATCGTTACGCAATGCTGTTCACCATCGGTAAACGCCGATTCGATGCGCTGGCGGATGGCGAGTTCGTGGCACGCGTGATGCGCGACACCGCTGAGGTTGTGATTCCCCGCGATCAGGGCTTGCGCGGCGCGTGGGCGTTGGCGAAAGTGGCCGTGGCGCAACGCCAGCTCTGGCGAGGCTTTGCGCGGCACACGGCACGCATGTTTTGGCACGCGCGTGGTGAATGGTTGCGCAGCGCGGGCTTCGGTTTTCAGGTGCCGCCGGTGCGAAAAATTTCGTTCTTCACGCATAACTTTATGGATGCATGCAATCTAGATTCCGATCGTATCGATGCCTGCGTTTTCATGGCGGCAACGGTTGACGGTTTAATGTCAATGTGCGCGTATAACGCTGAGCGTGATCACTTTTTATTGAAGCCGATTCGCCTAGCCAGCGGCGAAACGTGGCAGCCGTTGGCGGTAACGCCCAACGCGCACGGCGAGATCAAAATTCCGCTGAAATGGTTGAAAGGCAAGCCGCGTGAAGCCGCACTGATTGATCGAAAAAAAGCTCGTGTTGAAGAGGAAATGAGCGCATGATTTTTTCTGTTTCACGAATGCGCGCTTGCGTGGCGGTAACCACGCTGTTGCTGCTTGGCGCGTGCAGCACGCTGGTGCAAGTGCCGCAATCGTCATCCGTCGCCAGCGCTGCGCACGCAACACACACGACGCGCGCAACGCTCGCGGACGCTGAGCGCGGCTATGCGCGGGTGCTGCAAACGCACGTTAACGCGCAGGGTGAAGTGGCCTTTGCCGCACTGCGCGATGACGCAACTGACAGCGGCATTCGCGCGCTGGAAAACTACGTGGCGGCAATTGCCGTCACACCGCTGGCCGCCGCGGCCACGGCTGAGGCGCGTCTCGCGCACATGATCAACGCCTACAACGCGCTGTCGATGTACAACGTGATCGCATCAAACATTCCGCAATCGCACGACGGCTGGGCGAAGGTGAAATTCTTCGTGCTGCGCAAATTTTTGATCGGCGGCAGCGCAATGTCGCTGTACACATTTGAGAACGACATCATCCGAAAACTCAACGAGCCGCGGGTGCATTTCGCGCTCAACTGCTCAGCGATTTCGTGCCCCGCGTTGCCACGGCTGCCCTTCACCGCAGCCGATTTAAACAACGAATTGGATCGCGAGACGCGACAGTTTTTTGCACGGCCAAACAACCTTCGTATCGATGCCGCAACGCGCACCGTGTACTTCAACGAAATACTCAAGTTCTATACCGAAGACTTCACCCCAACCCATGCGCCGAGCTTGAGCGCCTACGCGCGAAGGTACGCACCGTTTGAGATTCCAACCGATTACGCGGTGGCCTTCGCGCCGTACGACTGGACGATTGCGAACAGCAGACGATAGTTCGACACGTTAGTTTTCAGTCATGGCAAGGCAGAAAAATACGCATCTACAACCATCTTTAGGCGATCAGCTTTTTCGTCAAACCCTTATTGCATTGGGGCTAAGCGCACATTTATGCAATTCTCGACTTAGATCGTAAAACGCATATTGCCCAAGTAAAACCGACGTTTCAGCTCAAAGCTGTATCCGATAATCACCGCGCCGCAACGCCCGTCAACGCGCATTCGGTGTCCACGCAACGCGCGCCGATTCAGGCGCAATGTCTTGGTGCTGCGAAGCTGCTGCCGCAGCCGCTGCGTAGTTTCAGCGCGCTCACGCCGCCAACAAATACGCCTCAAAAAACTTGATGCGCATGTAGAACAAATAATCTGCGTTGTCCTTTTTGGCGAAACCGTGGCCTTCGTTTTCTGCCGTCACATACCAAACCGGCACATTGTTTTTGTTCACGGCAGCCACAATTTGATCGGCCTCCTGCCACGGCACGCGCGGATCGTTTCTGCCCTGCACCACCATCAGCGGTTTTTTGATTTTGCCCGCGTTGGTGAGTGGTGAAATTTCGTTCAAAAATTTGCGCATCGCCGGGTCACGCTCGTCGCCATATTCCACGCGACGCAGGTCACGCCGATAGCTCTCGGTTTTCTCCAGAAAGGTCACGAAATTGGAGATGCCGACGATGTCAATCGAACAGCGAATGCGCTCGTTGTAGGTGGTGGCAACGGCCAAGCTCATGTAGCCACCGTAGCTGCCGCCTTCAACGGCCACGCGCTTCGCATCAAGCTGCGGCTGCGTGCCAATCCAGTCGAACAGCGCGCCAATATCCTTCACCGAATCTTCGCGTTTGTATCCGTTGTCCAGCGCGATAAACGTTTTGCCGTAGCCGGACGAACCGCGCACATTAGGCAGCACAATCGCGATGCCTAATTCGTTCACCAAATAATTTTCACGGCCCATAAAACCCGCCGTGGTCTGCCCTTCCGGCCCGCCGTGAATATCGATCAACACCGGGCGCGGCCCTTTGAAACGATCCGGCGGCATCACCAGCAACGCGCTCACGGTCAGCCCGTCAAAGCTTTTGTAGCGCACGATTTGTGATTCTTTGAATCCGCTAGTGTCGAGCCCGTTGGTGAACGCCTTGGTCCACTGTGTGAGCTTGCCGCTGGCGATTTCCAGCGTCCACGTTTCGGCCGGTCCTTGGGCCGAGCTCACCAAGAGGGCGAGCATTTTTCCGTCAGCCGAAAAGCCCGCAGGCGTGACCTGACCGGGCGGCAGCGCGGGTGCAGGCAAGCGTTGCCGCGTGACCGCATCAACAAAGTGCAGCTTAAAGCGACCGTCATCGTTGACCGCAAACACCATGTGCCGCCGATCCCGCGACAGCAGCATGCCGGCAACGTCCCACTTGATGTCGGTGCTCATCATCGCAAAACTGCGCGTGGTCAGATCAAAGTATTGCAACTGCTTGAACTCGCCGTCACGGTCGCTCGTTAGAAACAGCCCGCGCCCATCGTGCGAAAACGCCACGTCGCCATACGACACGGCCTTGTCGCCCGCCGCTGGCAACAGCCGCGTGAGCTTGCCGTCAGACACGTTGATCAAATAAATTTCTGACTCGTTAGCCGACTTGTAGTTCTGGCACACGATCATCGAATCGTCGGCCGAAAAATCAAAATCACCCCAGCCACCACCGGGCAAACTCGCGATCAGCTTGCTGCTCGCTGGCACCATCGGGTCAATCAGTGAGAGCTCGGTGGTCACCTCTTTACGCGTGCCACCGGCTGCCGTTTTGTCGAGCGGTGTGGATGAAATAAGGTAGCGATTTTCAGCGCGATTAAAGCCTTGCCGTTCATGACGCATGGTCACGTCGGTCAGGAGCGTAATCGCCTTGCTGGGCAAATCCATGCGATACACCTGCGCGGCCTCAGAGCCGCCCGCGTCGCGCGAAAACAGCAGGTAGCTGCCGTCCTTTCGGTCATAGGTTGCCGCGCCCACCGGCTCCGCAAAATCAGTGAGCTGTTTCAACTCGCCCATTGGCTGATCAAGCGCCCACATTTGCGCGGTATTTTTTTCGCGATAGGCAACGAGAATCGAGCGCCCGTCCGGATGCCAGCCGCGAAACGCCTTGCCACGAAAATCGCTGTACTTCACCACGCGATCGGCGATGGCCTGCTCAATCGGCGGCACGCCCACTAGCGTCAAGTTCGCATTGGGTTTGACAAAGATGGCGGACACCGCTGAAACAATCGGCGACCGCACCAACTCCGCGGGCGGTGCAACCGCGGCGCACCCCGGCAGATACGTCAAAGATGAGAGCGCCACCGCGCCCGACCCGACCATAAATTCACGACGATTGATCACCGGTTTCTCCTGAATGCGCAGTGCGCGATTAAACACCCGAATCGTATCAACTGCCGCCGCGCAGCGCGTGGATTACGCGCCACCGTGCGACGAGATGCGCAACGGTTCAGACGTATGGCGTCGAAACATTGCGCCAACTGCGGCAACGGCTACGATTGGTGATTTTGTGAAGGCGGCATAACGAAGAAAACGAAGAATCTGGAGATAGACGGCAAATGGGCACGGGTGTGCACAGCCAGCACAGGCTTGGGCAAAGGCTGCGCCATTGATGCGCTTGCAGCGACGGTGTTCTCAGGGTGGTCGTTGGGACGGAATATGCAGGCGGCGCGGGTTGAGAGTGGGTTGCGAAACTAACTGCCGACATAGGAAGCAAGGTGTATCTAAAGTCGCCAGTCTGGCCCCCTCTCCCTCAGGCGGGAGAGGGTTGGGGTTGGGGTTGGGGAGCACGTCTGTCGCCAGAGGTCGGCACGATAACCGCAGCTCAAGCGCTCGCGAACTTCAATGTTCCAACGGGTACCCGTACAAGCAACTCCACCAAACGATAAACTGCCCACATGTCCACTGAAATCCTCACCGCCCTGCAAACCGTCGACGACCTAAACCTCGCCGTTATCTTCGGCTCGGTCGCCAAGGGTACCGCCCGCTTCGATAGCGATCTAGACATCGCCGTTCGGTACGCCGCGCCGCTTGATGCAGACGAAAAACTATCGCTCATTCGCGCACTCGGCGCAGCGACCGGACGCCCCATCGACCTGATCGATCTGCGCACAGCCGGTCCCATCGTTGCAAGACAAGCCCTCACAACCGGCAAGCGCCTATTCGGAACTGACACCGCTTTCGCAACGCAACTCAGCCGCACTCTGATTGACTACGCCGACTTCGCGCCACTCATCGAGCGCACGCTGCGCGAAAGGCGTGAAGCGTGGATGAAGGCTTAGTCAACGCAAAGCTTGAATCGCTGCGACGGTGCGTCGCCCGAGTCCAATCGCGTTGCCCCGCAACGGCGGATGAACTAGCGAAGGACATTGATGCGCAAGACATCATCGCGCTGAACTTGAGTCGCGCCGTGCAGCTTTGCGTTGACCTCGCGCTTCATCGATTGTCCACAACGGCTCAGAGCGCGCCAGCCACGATGGGCGCAGCCTTCGATGAGCTCGCACAAATCAGCACGATCAGCACCGATCTCGCGCAACGAATGAAAAGTGCAGTCGGTTTCAGAAACCTCGCCGTACATCAATACGAAGCGATGGACTGGCGCATCGTTCACGCCATTTGCACGAAGCATCTTGACGACTTTCGCGCGTTTGCGCGACTGATGGTGACATGAGGCCGCGCATGACTGTGTTCAAAACCTAGTGGGCACACCGCAAGCTCAAGTTTCGACAATAGATGTAGCCTCGTCTACTCGTTGTAGTTGTGATCGATGAACGCAACCTTTACGTGCGGGTTGTCTTTCCTAAATTCATCGGGTAGCGAGGCCTCAGACTCATTAAATTCCAGAAACACTTCGTCACTTGCCGCTTGCTTCAGCCGATAAAGCGTCAAGCCGCCCGGGAATAACAATTTCGTATTGACATCAAGACCATTCAATTGGTCTCTGAGATCACCAACTGTAATTATGTTCATATTTGTTTCCAGATGAATTTCCACTAACAGGTGGTGCGGACCTGTGACGAGTTGTCATCAGCCAATCACGGACGAGGCGATTCGTTAGTTAACAAGTTGGTCAGCCACTAAAACGGACTATCCCCGCCAAACCGAGGCGGCGCGCTCGATCCGCGCGCCGACTGAATCGGTGACGATGGCATGTACGAGTCCGTCGCTGCGTAATTCTCAAACCGGGTGAACTCGCCGCGGAAGGTGAGATTCACCGTGCCGATTGGGCCGTTTCGCTGCTTGCCGATGATGATTTCGGCGATGCCTTTTTGGGCGGATTCTTGGTTGTAGACCTCATCCCTGTAGATGAAGAAAATCACGTCGGCGTCTTGCTCGATGGCGCCAGATTCGCGCAGGTCGCTCATCACGGGGCGCTTGTTGGGGCGCTGCTCCAGCGAGCGATTTAGCTGCGACAGCGCGACCACCGGCACTTGCAATTCTTTCGCTAGTGACTTCAGCGAACGCGAAATTTCCGACACTTCCGTGGCGCGATTTTCACCGGTGCCGGATGAGCTCATGAGCTGGATGTAGTCCACAATAATCATGCCGAGGCCGCCGACTTGACGCGCTAGGCGACGCGCACGTGCGCGCAACTCAAACGGATTCAACCCTGCCGTTTCGTCGATATACATCGGCGCGGAATCTAGCTGCGACAACGCGTCGGTGAAGCGCTGCCAATCGCCCTCGGTCAAGCGTCCGGTGCGCAGTTTGTGTTGATCGAGCTTGCCGACCGAGCCTATCAAACGCATCGCCAATTGCAACGCACCCATCTCCATCGAGAACACGGCGACCGGTTTCTTCAAACGAATCGCGACGTGCTCGCCGATGTTCAACGCGAACGCGGTTTTGCCCATCGACGGACGACCCGCCACGATCACCAAGTCACCCGGCTGCAAGCCCGCGGTCATGGTGTCCAAATCTTTGTAGCCGGTGGCAAGGCCGGTCACGTCGCTCGGATTGTCGCGGCGATAGAGCTCTTCAACGCGGTCTACGGCCTGAGCCGTTAACTCGGACATTGACACGAAATTTGCCTTGGTGCGATCCCCCGATTCGGCAATCTCGAACACTTTGCCTTCGGCCTCATCAAGCAGTTGTTCGGCCGATTTACCCATCGGATTAAAAGCGGCCTCTGCGATGCTGGTGGCCACGCCCGCGAGGCGACGCATCACCGAGCGGTCGCGCACAATCTCGGCGTAGCGACGCACGTTGGCCGCCGTCGGCACTGCGTTGGCAATCGCGCCGATGTAGGCAAGCCCGCCGACGTAATCAAGCTTGCCGATGGAGCGCAGGCTCTCCGACAAAGTCACTGCATCAGCCGCCGTGTTGTCCGCGGCGAGCCGGTTGATGTGCTCATAGATCAGCCGGTGCGCCTCGTTATAAAAATCCTCGCCACGCAACAAATCGGCGACTTTATCAATCGCATTGTTGTCAATGATGAGCGCACCCAGCACCGATTGCTCAGCCTCAATTGAGTGAGGCGGCGTACGGAGTTTTTCGAATTCAGGATCAAGAGCCATGGGGAGATTCTATCGGGCGGGTCACGTATCGATCTCTGTCGCACCAACGAAGGCTAGCGTCAAAGCGCGGAGGGCAAATATCGTCGGGTGGCCAACGTGTTGCCCACCCTACCAAGCTGTCATATTATTTGAGGCTCGGTGGCTCACTGTCCCAACGCACTACACGACAGGATCATTGGTGAGTTCAAAAGCAAGAAAAGTCAATGTGGAAGATTTGCCCCAGTACGCTAAAAAGCTTAGCTACCCCTGCATCTTCAGTCGATCTCCGAACGAGGCTGCCGACAATCTGTTTCGTTTGGTGTCAGGGCAAATCTGCGGCTTTGACGAGGGGTGCGAAACATGGCTGCGTATCGTCGGCCAGTTACGCAGCCCAAAGTTTGATCGGCAAACACTCAATTTTTTTATTCGCGACCGCCCCAGAACCAATCAGTGGTGGGATGATGCGCTCGATTTACTAGATAAACAGCTGTTCGCGTTTTATTGGAATCGTTTTTTTGGTGCGTTCAAAACGCGCGACATTTATCTTGACTACGCGTTCGAAGAGGTCATGTTTCGATGGAACCACCAAACCGAAGAGATACACCGAAAGTTCTATGGTGAACAGGAAAGCCTCGCGCCTATTCCTTTCGATAACAAGCTCTACCTAGGTGCGCTGTCGCCACTCAACGAAATCTCCGAGAGCGAATATCTGATCGGTCGCGTCTTGCGACACGCAGACGAAAATACGGCCTCTGGCTCATAGCTCGTAGGCTGGGTTGATAAACCCAGCCTGCAGTCGACGGACGAACCGCACAAAAACTAACTCAACCCCGTCACCGGCACCGCCGCTCCATGCATTGCTCGCGCTGCGTCTGACGCGAGGAACACGATGACCTCCGCGAGCGCCTCGGGCGCGACCCAACGTGTGGGGTCAGCAGTGGGCATATCGGCGCGATTCTGTGGCGTGTCTAGCGTGGTGGGTAGCACGCAGTTGACGTTGATCCCCTGCTCGCGCAACTCTGCGGCCATTGATTCGGTCATGCGGATGACGGTGGCTTTCGACGCGCCGTAGGCACCCATCTGCGCTGCTCCGCGCTGACCCTGAAGAGCACCATATGCGCCGACGTTGACGATTTTGCCTCGCGTGCCGTGCGCGTCAGCAGGTTGCGCGAGCATCTGCGGCACTACGGCGCGGGCGGCATGCAGCACCGTGCGCGCGTTGATGTCGAACAGAAAATTCCAGTTAGCGTCGGTGGTTTCATGCACCGCCTCACCCATGCGAAACCCGCCCGCGAGATTGCACAGCACATGCACGTCGCCAAAGCGTTTGACGACGGCGGCGACCATCTCGGTCACCTGCGATTGATCGAGCAAATCACCAATCACCGGCATGAAACGTTTGTCGTTCGCGTAACCCAAGTCAGCAAGTGCTGCGTCAACGGCGGTGGCGTTGCGATCCACCAGCGCGACGTGCGCGCCGCGCTCGGCGAAGGCATGCACCACGGCGCGACCGAGGTTGCCGGACGCTCCGGTGACGATGATGCAGCGGTCTTTAAAGCTCATGGTCGTACTCAAATTGTGTTCTTGACCAATGATAAACAGGTTAATGTGTAAGGCGCGCATCAGCGCAGCCGACATACTGTTCGTGCGTGCCGGTTTGACCGCAGTCACGCTGCCTAATAACAACCATGAAAGTGCTTTCCGCTATGAAACAAATCACACGCTTCGCGGTGGCCGCCGCCTTCGCAACCTGCACCTCAGTCGCGCCCGCCTTCGCTGCCGATGGCCTGATCGCGACAAAAAGCCCTTACAGCGCCAAAGAAACGATGACCCGATTGGAGGACACGGTGAAAGTGCGTGGCCTGAACGTGTTTGCGCGCGTTGATCACGCAGCGGGTGCCGCGAAAATTGGCAAGACGCTGCGGCCCACCGAAGTGCTGATTTTTGGCAATCCGCAGGGCGGCACGCCGCTCATGGAATGCGCGCAATCGATGGGCATTGATTTGCCGTTGAAGGCGCTGGTGTGGGAGGACGCAGCGGCCCAGGTTTGGGTCGGCTACAACGATCCGGCGTATCTCGCGAAGCGGCATGCAGCGGGCGATTGCTCGGCGGTCGATGCCGTGAGCAAGGCGCTAGCTGGCGTGATAAGCGCGGTGGTGGCCAAGTAAGCAATGCGGGGACGACACGCCCGCTGCTAGTTGTTTCCGGTCTGGCGAGAAACGCGATAAACGTCTGAATTGGCGCTAACAGCTTTATGCTGAAAGCGCCATTTAAATTGGGCTCAACGGCTTTTATCGCTTAAGTCAACTTACGCCTAAAACGGGCGTCAGCCCAAGTTAAATGGCGCTTGTAGGAAAAAGTTGATAGGCTGTAAGCAGCGCGATTGCCCCTAGAAATTCGCCCTTTCGCGCCTACAAACCCTTGGCTTTTTTCCACACCTCAAACGCCGCTTTAGTGTCGGCATTCGGTGGATAGGTGCCCGCCAGTTTTGCGCCGCCTGCAACGCGCTCCAGAATGAAAACCTCTTGCACTTCTTGCGCGGCCGCATCAGCCGCTACGTCGTCGACCAGGTGCGCGGGGATCACCACTACGCCCTCATCGTCGCCCACAATAATGTCACCCGGATACACCGCCACACCACCGCAACCGATGGGCACGTTCAAATCAATCGCGTGGTGATAAATCAAGTTGAGCGGCGCGCTGCCGCCTTGGCAATACACCGGGAAATCCATCTTGCTGATGTCGCCGCTGTCGCGCACCGGGCCGTCGGACACGAGGCCCGCCGCGCCGCGCACCATCAGCCGCGTGGTGAGAATTTGCCCGCCGGACGCCACCCGCGTTTCGCCGCGACAATCGAGCACCAGCACGTGTCCGGGCGGCACGCTCTCGATGCCTTTGCGCTGCGGATGATCGGGGTTGTCAAACGCGGAAATTTGATCGAGATCTTCACGCGCCGGAATGTTCCTCATCGTGAACGCGGGGCCGACCAAGTTGCCCGTGCTGGGCGTGGTCAGGCGCTGCGGGCCCTGAATAAATACGTTACGAAAACCGCGCTTGAAGAGCTGCGTGCAGAGCGTGGCGGTGCTTACTTTTTTGAGATGGGCGAAGGTGGTGGGATTCATGATTAGCTGCTAATTTTCAGTGAATTTCTGGCTCGCCAGATGCTGCGTTTGCGGGTGAATCTTCGCCGTAATTCGACTCCAAAAAATCAAAATCGCAACCGGTATCCGCCTGCTGAATATGCTTCAAATACAGCACGCCGTAGCCGCGCGTAAATTTCGGAATCGGTTTGATCCACGCCGCTCGGCGCTTGGCGATTTCTTCATCACTCACCAGCATGTTGATACCGCGCGCATTGATGTCGATTGCGATCAGGTCGCCGTCGCGCACCAGCGCCAGCGGCCCGCCCACGTGCGATTCCGGCGTGACGTGCAGCACACACGCGCCGTAGCTGGTGCCGCTCATGCGCGCGTCCGAGATGCGCAGCATGTCACGCACGCCAAGCTTCAAAAGCTTCTGCGGGATCGGCAATTGGCCCCATTCCGGCATGCCCGGCGCGCCTTGCGGGCCTGCGCTTTGCAGCACGATGACGCTGTCGCGATCAACATCAAGATCAGGCGCATCGATGCGCGCCGATAGGTCGTTGTAGTCCTTGAACACCACGGCGCGGCCCGTGTGTTTGCGCAAGTGTTGCTCCATCGCGGCGGGCTTTATAACAGCGCCCTTCGGCGCAATGTTGCCGTACAACACAGCGAGGCCATCTTTCTCGACCAGCGGCTGGGTGATCGGGCGAATTACATCAGCGTTGTAGACCGTCGCACCGGCAATATTTTCAGCAATCGTTTTGCCGTTCACCGTCCGTTGCGAGCCGTCGATAGCGTCGCCCAGTTGCACGAGAAAAGCGCGCAATCCACCCGCGTAATAAAAGTCTTCCATCAAATATTTTCCGCTCGGACGCAGGTTGGCGATAACCGGCGTTTGGCGTGCCAATTCGTCGAACCGATCCAATGTGAGCGGTATGCTGCACCGCCTCGCCATGGCGATCAAATGCACGATGGAATTGGTGGAACCACCGAGCGCGAGCACTGCGGTCACGGCGTTGGTGAACGCGCCTTCGGTCAATATGTCGAGCGGCTTCAAATCGTCCCACACCATGTCGACGATGCGTTTGCCGGTGAGCGTGGCCATTTGCGCGTGACGCGAGTCGGGGGCCGGAATCGAGGCCGCGCCGGGCAGCGTGAGACCGAGAACTTCCACCGCGCTGGTCATGGTGGAGGCCGTGCCCATGGTCATGCAGTGGCCGGGCGAACGAGCGATGCCGTCTTCAACTTCTTGCCAATCCTGCTCGGTGATGTTGCCTGCGCGCAGCTCGGCCCAATATTTCCACACATCGGAGCCGGAGCCGACAAATCCGCCTTTGTAATCGCCACGCAGCATCGGGCCCGCAGGCATAAATATCGTGGGCAAATTCATCGCGATGGCCCCCATCACCAACGCAGGCGTGGTTTTATCGCAGCCACCCATCAACACGCAACCGTCGGCGGGATAGCTCTTCAACAGCTCCTCCGTTTCCATTGCGAGCAGGTTGCGATAAAGCATGGTGGTGGGCTTTTGGAACGGCTCTGAGAGCGACATCGCGGGCATTTCCACCGGGAACCCGCCGGCCTGCCAAATGCCGCGCTTAACCTCTTCCACTCGCGCTTTGAAGTGGCTGTGGCACGGGTTGATGTCGCTCCACGTGTTGATGATGGCGATCACCGGTTTGCCCGCGTAATCGCTTTGGTGATAGCCCATTTGCGCGGTGCGCGAGCGATGCCCGAACGAGCGCAAATCTTTGACGCCATACCAGCGATGGCTGCGCAGTTCTTCAGGTTTTTTACGTGGGGTCATGGGCGAATTCTTCGAGTGGTGCCGCGCAATGATAGCGCTACCATCAAGATCGGGAGCGAGTGTTTAGCGCTTGGAGTGAGTTCGCTTAAACGCTGTCGCGCTCAACAATCGAGAAGCCAATATCGCGAACCCGCTCGCCAATATCCGCGCCTGCAATGCGATCGATGATGAAGCGTGCCGCTTGCCGACCGATGGCCATGCCGTCGATGTGCACGGTGGTCAGCGCGGGGTGCGTGAATGCTGCAAACGCAAGGTCGCCAAAGCCCATCACCGCCACATCGTTCGGCACGGATAACCCCCTCGCCTGCGCCTCGGTGATCACCCCGTGCGCCAACACATCCGAGCTGCAAAACACCACATCGAGCGGCGCTCCACTTGCCAGCAAATCGGAAAATACTTCGCGCCCGTGACGCAACGTGGTGGGTGCCTGCACCACGCGCGTGGGCATTTTTTTCACGCCCAACGAGCGCATGCGGTGCTCAAAACCCGAGCGTCGCAGCCCGGCGCGGTAGTCCTCTGCGGTCACAATCGCTGGGCGGCGGTAGCCCTTCGCGTACAGAAAATCGGCGACCTCCATGCCCACGCGTTCATGCGAGAAACCGACCAACATGTCAATCGGCGTCGGCGTTAAATCCCACGTTTCAACCACCGGAATACCGGAGGCCAATAGGCAGCGACGCGCCTCTGGCGAATGCAAAATACCGGTGAGCACAATGCCGTCCGGACGACGCCCAACCAGCGCGTTAATCAGTGCATCTTCGCGAATGCCGCTGTAGCCGCTTTGCCCGAGCATGAGCTGAAAACCGGCCTCATCAAATGCGTCGGTTAACGCTTGCACGGTATCTAGAAACACCGAGCCCGCAATGGTCGGCACCAGCGCCGCGACGAGCCCACTGCGGTTAGACGCGAGCCCTCCCGCGATGAGGTTCGGCACATAGCCGGTGCGCGAGATAGCGTCGTGAATTCGCGCCAAAGTGTCCGGTGCGACGAGCGCGGGATTTTTCAGTGCACGCGAAACGGTGATGGCCGAAACGCCAGCAAGTTTCGCAACATCACTGAGCGTGGTGTTGCCCGTGCCTTGACGTGCCGCGCGTCTTGCGGTCGGACCGATAAGGCTTTTTCGAGGTTGCGCGGAACGGGTTTTCACGGAGATTATGTTACCGCTAACTTAGCGCCAACGATCTGATTCATTCGTCCCGAGCAAGCGTATTTGGCTCGCGATCACGCCCGTTTCTTACGATCAGCTTTACGCGGTAAAGACCGTTATACGTGGGCTATGATGCTAAAAGACGTATAGTCGCTTTAGTGCCTAAACGTGCTGTTAGCCCAATGCAATGCTGGGTCGCAGCTTAAAGTTATTACGCTCGGCGCGCGCAATTCGCGACCGCTGATCAGCGTGGCACCTACTTCTTATAGTGCTCACGCACCTTGGCGCTGATCTCGTTATCCGTCATTTTGTCGGTTGTTTCCACCGCTACGATGCGCTCGCCGAAACCCTTGTGTTCCAGACGTTTTTTGAATTCGCCTTTCGCTTCTCCTGGCCCAAAAATCAGGATCGATTGAGCGTCGTGCAACTGCGCGATAACCTTGTCGTAGTATTGGTCGAGATGCGTTGCATATTGCTGGTCGCGTTGGTCTTCGGCGGCACCGTCGCTGGCGGCACGACCTGAGTAACGAACGTGTTTTTCCATACCGGATTCGACGCGTTGCGTTGGCTCACCCCCGTCTCGCGCGCCCGTTGACGCAGCGGGCGCGAACGCGATGATCGCCTGTTTGTGGTCAATCCAGAGTCCTGCTTTTTTGTTCATAATTTTCTTTCCGATGGGTGCGTTTTGCGGTGTTGCGAGCGCGGCAACAGGTGTGTCAAGAGCGTAGGCGGCAGCTTGAATGCTGTTGCGCCGTTGTTACGGTTTGTCGCGCCTGCTGGCAGCTTATGATGAACCGGCAAGCTTCTGTGTCAGACGATAGCGCGATGTTGGCGTGGTGGATCGCCGTGACGAGCCAACCTCGGCGTGAGCTGTGCGCACGTTCACGGCCGCGATCTCAAAGCCGCGCGGGCTCACGCGTGAGCGGGATATGACGTTAAAAACAAATGCGATAACATCGGTATGTTAGCGCTATCATAATATGAAAAGTTGGTTCAACTTTGATGCGTGTTGCGTGCAAATTCACTCAAACCAATCGCAGGACTGTCGGCTGAATGGCAACTAAACTCAATCGCTTATTGCTCACCGGCGCGGCAGGCGGACTTGGCAAAGTGCTGCGCCCGCGCATCGCCGATCTAGCCCGAATCGTGCGCATTTCTGACTGCAACGAGTTGGGCGACGCCGCCCCACACGAAGAGTTGTCACGCTGCGATCTAGGCGATTACGATGCGATGCTTGCGCTGCTCGACGGCGTGGATGCGGTGGTTCACTTGGGCGGCATATCGACCGACGGCCCGTTTGAACCTATTTTGAACGCCAACATTCGCGGCATGTACAACTTGTATGAAGGTGCGCGAATTCACGGCGTCAAACGCGTGCTGTTTGCGAGCTCAAACCACGTGGTCGGCTTTCACAAACAAGCAGATCGAATCGACGCCACCGCTGCCATGCGCCCCGACGGCAATTACGGCGTGAGCAAGGCATTTGGCGAATCGTTGTCGCGCTTTTATTTTGACCGCTACGGCGTTGAAACCGTCTGCATGCGCATCGGCTCATCGTTCCCCAAACCCATCGACCACCGCATGCTGAGCACGTGGTTGAGCTATGACGATTTGACTGCGCTGATTGCCTGCGCCCTCTTCGCGCCAAGCGTCGGCCACAGCATCGTTTATGCAGCTTCGGACAACGCGCCGTCGTGGTGGGACAACCGCTACGCGGCACCCTTGGGCTGGGCGCCTAAGGACTCATCCGAATCGTTCCGTGCCGAGATCGAGCGCACCGTGCCGCGGCTCGACGCGGACGATCCTGCCGCCGTGTACCAAGGCGGAAAATTCGTCAAACTAGGGCCGTTCCCAACGACATAAGCGCGATCACATCGTGCCCTGTCGAAAAAAAAACTGCGCCCCGCCATCACCCATTTAATCCAAGGAGGAAACTTGAAAATTACCCGCACCCTACGCAGCACCCTTCATAGCACGCTCGCCCTGAGCATCGCCGCCGCAATCTCGGCACTCGCCTCACACGTGAGCGCCACCGAATTTCGCTCGGCAGAAATTCATCCTGACGATTACCCGACCACCCTCGCCGTCAAGCAGATGAGCGAAACGCTCAAAAAACTGACCAATGGCAAACACAGCATTACGGTGTTCTCGGGCGGCAAGCTGGGCAACGAAAAAGACACCATCGAGCAGGCAAAGATCGGTGCCATCGCCATGACCCGCGTCAACGTCGCGCCGATGAACAACATCTGCGCGCCGACGATGGTGCCAACCATGCCGTTTTTGTTCAACAGCACCGAGCACATGCGCCGCGTGTTGGACGGCCCAATTGGTGAAGAAATTCTCAAAAGCTGCGAGGCACAAGGCTTCATTGCGCTGGCGTTTTACGACAGTGGGTCGCGCTCGATTTATTCGGTGAAGAAGCAGATCAAAACACTCGCTGACGTGAAGGGTATGAAAATTCGCGTGCAGCAGTCCGACTTGTGGGTGGCGCTGCTGGAGGCGATGGGCGCGAACGCAACACCGATGCCGTATGGTGAGGTGTACACGGCGCTTAAAACTGGCCTCGTTGATGCCGCGGAAAACAACTATCCGTCGTACGACAGCTCACGGCATTTTGAGGTGGCCAAGTTTTTCGCAAAAACGGAGCATTCGTTAGCGCCGGAAATTTTGTTGTTCTCGAAAAAGATTTGGGACACGTTGACACCCGACGACCAAAAGGCGATCCGTCAAGCCGCCAAAGAATCAGTGCCAGTGATGAGGAAGCTCTGGGACGAGCGCGAAGCAAAATCGCTCGCCACCGTGAAGGCCGGCGGCGCAACGGTGTCTGACGTGGACAAAGCGTCCTTCCAAGCCGCCATGAAACCGGTGTACGACAAGTTCATCACCGACCCGAAGTTAAAGGACATGGTTAAGCGGATTCAGGAAACGAAGTAGCAACGCGAGTGGCTTCTAGGGTGGGCACTCCGTGCCCACCCTGTGGCTGCTAAACGGAACCATTTGTTGCCGCAACTCAATGGTGGGCAGAGGCTGCCCACCCTACAAAATTGTAGGAGCGGCGCAAGCCGAGAAGGATTTTCCATGTACACCGAAATCTGTCGTCGCATCGCGCGCGCCTGCATGTGGCTGGGCATTGCGGGCATGATCGCGTTGATCGCGGCGGTCACGTGGCAGGTCTTTGGTCGTTATGTGTTGAACAACACGCCTACGTGGGCGGAGAGCCTCGCGCTGTTGTTGGTGCTGTACGTGACCATGCTCGGCACGGCGGTGGGCGTGCGCGATGCAGGGCACATCGGGCTTGAATCGATGCTGGTGCTGGCGTCAGATTCAGTGCGACTCAAGATGGAATTCATCATTCATTCGCTGATCCTACTCTTCGGCATTTTGATGGCCTATAACTGCGCCATTTTGGTTGAATCAGTGTGGGCTTATCGGCTGCCAACGCTCGGCATTTCGGAGGGCTGGCGCTATGTGCCCTCGACCATCGCCGGTGTGTTGATCGTGATGTTTTCGATTGAACACTTGATCGCGCTGGCCAAAGGCGAAGACGTCGAACCGGCCTGGAAATAGCAGAGCGTCATGACCATTCCACTGCTCATTCTCGCAATCAGTTTCACCGCATTTCTACTGCTCGGAGTGCCAGTTGCGTTCTCGATTGGGCTCTCAGCCTTGCTCACGTTACTGTATGAAGGCATGCCGCTCGCGGTGGGCTTTCAGCAGATGACCTCGGGGATGAATATTTTTTCGTTCCTCGCGGTGCCGTTCTTTATCTTCGCCGGTGAGCTGATGTTGCACGGTGGCATCGCCGACAAAATCGTCAACTTCGCGCGCAGCACGATTGGCCATGTGCGCGGTGGCCTGGGTATGAGTAATGTGCTTGCCTGCACGCTGTTCGGCGGCGTGTCCGGCTCACCGAGTGCGGACGTATCAGCGATGGGCGCGGTGATGATTCCAATGATGAAACGCGAGGGCTATCACGCCGACTATGCGGTGAATGTCACCACGCACGCGTCGCTCGTGGGCGCGCTGATGCCGACCAGTCACAACATGATTATTTTCACGTTAGCGGCTGCGGGCAAGGTATCAATTGCCGCGCTGATATTGGCGGGCATGTTGCCTGCGTTAATTTTGACCTTATGCAATTTGGCGGCGGCGTACGGCGTGGCGGTCAAGCGCGGTTATCCGTCGGGCACCTTTCCGGGTTGGGCCGTTGTCGGGCGCACTTTTGCGTTGGCGTTGCCCGGATTGTTCGTCGTTGCCATCATTTTGATCGGCATTTTGTCGGGTGTTTTTACGGCAACCGAATCCGCCGCGATTGCGATTTTGTACACGTTGTTTCTGACGATTTTTATGTACCGCACCATGACCTGGGCGCACTTCATCGCAGCGGCCACCAAGTCGGTAAAAACCACTGGCACCATATTGCTGTTGATCGGAATTTCGGCCACGTTTGGTTACTTAATCAGCCTGTACGGTGTGGCTGAACTCACGGGTGCCGCGCTAGAAAGTCTCACCACCACGCCGTGGATTATTTTCTTGCTGGTGAACATCATTTTGTTCGTGCTCGGCACGTTTTTGGACATGGCACCGACCATCCTGCTGTGCACGCCGATCTTCCTGCCGATCTGCATGAAGTTCGGTATGGATCCGGTGCAGTTCGGCATGATCATGTTGATTAACTGCGCGCTGGGCCTCAACACGCCGCCGGTGGGCACGGTGCAGTTCATTGGCTGTACGATTGGGGGCGTGTCGGTCGGCCACGTCATGAAAACCATCTGGCCGTTTTACGGCGCGCTGATTGCAGCGCTGATGATTGTGACCTACGTGCCGGCCTTTTCGATGTGGCTTCCGGGCCTTGTGATGGCAAAGTAGTCTCGCCCAATAATCTGGAGATGTGATTTGAAAACGAGCCCCGTAACGTCAGATGACCTCGCCGCATCGGTGCTCGCGGTGCCACCACTGGCGAGGAACGCCGACTGGTCGCTGAACATCGCGGAAAACAAAAAAATGATCCGCCATTTAGAGGGCGGCGGCGTGCGCACTTTGATGTACGGCGGCAACGCTAACTTCTACAACATCGGTGTGCGCGACTATCACAAAGTGTTGGAAATGCTCGAAAAGTTGGCGGGCGAGGACACGTGGGTGATCCCGTCCATCGGCCCGGATTTCGGCAAAGCGATTGACCAAATTGATTTGCTACGCAGCCGCGCTTTTCCAACCGCGATGGTGTTGCCGCTGCAATTTCCATCGACCGATGACGGCCTTGCCACCGGCATTGCGCGGCTGTCGCAGTTTTACAAAAAACCGCTGATCGTCTACATCAAATCCGACGGTTATTTGGAGCCAAGAACGGTCGGCAAACTGGTGGCCGACGGCATCATTTGCGCGCTGAAATACGGCACCGTTCGCGCCAATCCGGCCATCGATCCGTTCTTGACCGAGCTCACGCAACATGTCGATCCAAAACTGATTTTGAGCGGCATAGGCGAGACACCAGCGATCATTCATCTGCGCGACTTTGGCCTGCAGGGCTTCACCTCGGGCTCGGTGTGCATTGCGCCACGCGGATCATCGAAGCTGCTCGCGCTGATCAAAGCGGGTCAGTACGACGAAGCAGACAAAATTCGCGCCGCATACGCCGAGATGGAGGCTTGCCGCGACAGCTTAAGCCCGATTCGCACGCTGCACGAGGCCGTCACGCTCGCAGGCATCGCCGACATGGGCCCGATGCTGCCGATGCTCTCGAACATCGGCGCGGAGCACCACGCGCGCGTCGGGGCCGCTGCCAAGGCATTGCTGGCGTTTGATCAGACGATCACCTAGCCGGAAGCCGGTCGCGGTTGCCGCCGCGCATGCAGCTATAGCTTTATGCGGAAACGCCCACTTAACGTGGGCTTAATCGAAAAATAGCTACTTATCGACTATTAACGAATATTGCACTAGTGTCCGGTTAAAACTCGAACAAATTCAATTGCTTAGCGGAGGGTCGGTCGTTTTCGAGAGGTGTAGCCCCTTGCAGCACCTCTTGCAATGTAGTTTTCTCGAACAGTGTCAGCGAGAGCACCTGTAGCAAGCCGTACGGGGTCGGGGCGAGTTTCAGGCGTTTCTTGATGATCGCAATGAGTACGTAGACTGAGATCGCAATCCAGATTTGCGTCTTCACCGCGTTGGGACTTGTGCCGTAGTAATGCTTGATGCGCAGATGTCCTTTGATCCAGCGGAAGAACAACTCGATACTCCATCGCGCCTTGTAAAGCATGGCGACGGTCAGAGCGGGTATTTCCAAGTTGTTGGTCAGAAAAACGAGTTCCCTGCTGGTTTCCGAATCGTAGTATCTGACCTTGCGCAACAAAACGGGAAATGCGTTTCGGGATTTGGTCAATGTGGGTTTTCCAACATGATCGCTGCGCAGGCCAGTAAAGCGGTCCACGGGCTTCGAGTAATGCCGAGTGAACTGGAGATTGCTCTTTGCGCGAGTCACGAAGAAAGCGCCCGCGTTGGCTATCAGGATGAGTCGGGTGAAGTCCATATAGCCTCGATCCATCAGATAGAACGCGCCTGCTTCGAACAACAGACTGTCGAGCCAACCCACATCGTGCTGCCGCGCACCGGTAATGCAGATGCACGTTGGAATAGGT
>JAYSRA010000138.1:0-7359 GCA_043721275.1 Burkholderiales bacterium | reverse complement strand
GTCATCCTCGCCGCAGGCGGGGATCCAGAAGCGTACGGTCACCAGCCGTCGTCGGTATCGAGACTTCGCTGGATCCCCGCCTGCGGCGAGGATGACGGCAATGATTGATGAACATTCGAAACTGGCATTTGGTGTAACCTTCACTCTGTGGGTTACTCGCAGAACCCATTAGCAACGCGACAAATTTTCGTGCTGCCCTGACGGTGTCTCGTCCAATCTGCAAAACTTTTTATCAAAGGTTTTAAATGGACACCGCGATACCCCAACCCTCATCCACATCCTCCACAAAGTCGTCGCGCCTCGTGGGCACGCCTGATGCACCGCTCTTTGTTGACGTTCGCAAAGCTGAGGACTTCGCAGCGAGCGAGTATTTCATTCCTGGTGCGATTCGTTGGGACTACGATGCAAATCAACCTCAACCTGCTGAGGTGAAGCAAGCGACCAACGCGGTTGCATACTGTGTCAAAGGCTTGCACGTTGGCATCACCGGCGCTGAAATATTATCGGCAAAAAATATCAACGCCACCTTCCTCGAAGGCGGCCTGCGGCAATGGATGGAAACCGATGCACCGCGTGTGAAAAAACGCCCCGATCTTGGCGTCACTGGCGAATCGGTGAGTCGCTGGGTGACACGCGCTCGACCGAAGATTGATCGCATTGCCTGCCCTTGGCTGGTGCGGCGCTTCATCGATCCACGCGCTCAATTTTTCTATGTGCCAACGTCTGAGGTATTCGCCTTCGCCCAAGCCAACAACGCGGTGGCCTACGACATTCCCGGCGCGCCGATTGAACACGCCGGGCCGCTGTGTTCGTTCGACAATTTCATGCGTGCGTTCGAACTCACCAGCCCTGCGTTAGCGTGCATCGCGGCCATCGTGCGCGGCGCCGATACCGACGCGCTAAACCTCGCGCCACAAAGCGCAGGGCTGCTCGCCATCTCGCTCGGCTTCTCAAAAAACTTCAATGACGACCACGCCATGCTCGCGGCCATGATGCCCATTTACGACGCGCTGTATCGTTGGTGCATTGATGCGGTGGAGGCCACCGACGAAAAACACAACTGGAAGCCTGCATGACCGACGCAACACCTCCAGCCAAAGCGCCCGCAATGCCCAGCCTCGGCGAGGCCGTGCGCTTCTGGCTCAAGCTCGGTTTCATCTCGTTTGGCGGCCCGGCCGGGCAGATCGCCATCATGCGCCAAGAGCTGGTCGAGCGGCATCGTTGGATCAGTGAAAAGCGCTTTTTGCATGCGCTGAATTACTGCATGTTGCTGCCCGGCCCGGAGGCGCAACAACTCGCCACCTACATCGGTTGGCTCATGCATCGCACTTGGGGCGGCATCATCGCGGGCGGGCTGTTTGTGCTGCCGGGGGCGATCATCATGATGGGGCTGGCGTGGGGCTATCTCACGTTTGGGCAAACGAGCTTGATGCAGGCGGTGCTGTGGGGCATCAAGCCCGCTGTGGTCGCGCTGGTGCTGTTTGCAGTGGTTCGCATCGCGAGCAAATCACTCAATCATGCGGTGTGGTGGGTGCTCGCCGTGGCGGCATTCGTCGCGGTGAGTTTCTTGAAGATCGGCTTTCCGTGGGTCGTCGCGGCGGCGGCGCTGGTGGGCTGGATCACCGGCGAGCTGCGCCCGAAATGGATCACGGGTGGACACGGCGACGGCAAAACAAAAAAGCATGCGCCCGCAGTGGTTGATGACGATACGCCGTCGCCTGCGCATGCGCGTTTTTCACTGAGACACTCGCTGACGTTGATTGCCGTTTGCGTCGGACTCGGCGCTGCGGTTTATGCGCTGTTACCGAACAAAGCGCTCACCGACATGGCCGAATTTTTTACCTCCGCCGCGTTCGTGACGTTCGGCGGTGCCTACGCCGTGTTGCCTTACGTCACGCAGGCGGCGGTTGAAAAATATCAGTGGCTAACCACGGCGCAAATGATGGACGGACTTGCGTTGGGCGAGACCACACCCGGCCCGCTGATCTTGATCCTGACTTTCGTTGGCTACTTGGGTGGCGTGAAAAACGCGGTCGCTAGTTCGCCGCTTGCGAGCGGATTTTTAGCGGGCACGGTGGTGACGTTTTTCACCTTTTTGCCGAGTTTCATGATGATCTTTGCTGGAGCGCCATTCATCGAGAACACGCGTCGATCACTCAAGTTGCAAGCGCCACTCACCGGCATCACGGCGGCCGTGGTCGGCGTGATCGGATCGCTCGCGGTGTTCTTCGCGCAGCACACGTTTTGGCCGCAAGGCTTTGGCGGCGCGGTTGATTGGCTTGCCGCCTTGATTGCGGTCGCCGCACTCATCGGTTTCGTCAAATTCAAGCGCGGCGCGATGGAAACGATCACGGTGTGCGCGGTGCTGGGAATGCTCGTAAAGCTGTGAGGGTGGCGTTCAACTTTCTAGCCAAAGCTATATTTTGCTTGGGCTAGGCGCTTAAAAACGTTTAAGTCGACAATAGCTAATATTACCGCCCAGCCCAAGCAAAACGGGGCGCACAGCGAAAAGCTGTGCCTTCACCGCACCACAAAACATCGTTACCAAGGCGAAATACAACGAACGCCCAACGGCTTCGCCAAGCCCGGAATGTCCTCGGTGTAGAGCTGCTTCACGCCTCGCTCGGCACAGGTTGCGATGATCAGCGCGTCCCAGTATTGCACCCGTTTTTCCGTCGCGAGGCCCAGCGCCGCAGCGTGCGCGGTCACCGTTGACGGCAAGGGCGGCATCATCCCCGACCATGTCTCGATCATCTCGCGCGCGCCTTCGCGGGTCGCCATCCCTTTGCGCGTCGCCACCGAAAAAAACTCTCCGTAAACCTGCGCCGCCACTGGCCATTTGCCCTTGGCCGCGCGCTCGATCAGCTTGCGAGCAATCAAGTGTTTTTCGCCGTGTGAACCATCGATGCTGTAGACGAAGATGTTGGTGTCGAGCGAGTTCATTCGTCGTACGCGTCAGATCGTTTGAACTTGCCAGGATAAGGCTTGAGCGTGCGGAAACTGAGCGCAAGACGCAAAAGATCTTCCTGCTTGGCCGTTGCGGTAGCGGGTTCAGCCCGCGTAAGCTTCAGTGGTGACTTGCCACGCCGAGTGATCACCACTTCGGCCCCAGCATCAACCAGCGCCGCATAGTGCGTGAAATTGTGAACGGCGTCACGTGCCGTGGTGGAAACTGTGCTGTCGCTCATATTGCGCCCTCTCAGTTGTGAAGTCGCGCAATGTATCACATATTGTTATACATTTCACATTGACGACCCTTCCATAACTGAAAGCACAGCGCAAGCTCACTAACCTCACCCGCTAAGCTTCATTCATGTCTCCACCCCGTGCGCTCACCGGCGCCGCCTTCGCCACGCTACTTCTGATCGCGCTGATGATGGGCGGCAACCACGTCGCAGCTAGGCTCGCGTTCAACAATGGCGTTGACGTCGCCACGGCCGTCGTGTTCCGCAGCGCCGTCACAGCGGTAGTGTTGTTCGCGCTGCTGCGAGTGCAGCGCGTACCGTTCGGCTTTGCCATGCTCAGTGCGCGGCAAAAGCGAATGCTCCCGCTGATCGGGCTGTTGATCGGCTTTCAGAGCCTGTCGATTTATTCGTCCGTCGCGCGATTGCCGGTTGCGCTGGCGCTGCTCGCGTTCAACACCTATCCGCTGTGCGCCGCGTTCTGGGACCGCGCGCTCTACGGCAAAAAGCCCGAGCGCGCGATGTTGGTCGCCATGCCGGTGATTCTGGTCGGCCTCGCGCTCGCGCTCGACGTGTTCGGCGCCGCGTCGGGCCTCGGCACAAAGGCACAATGGGCGCAGATCGGCGTAGGCGTCGCGTTCGCCGTCCTCGCAGCCCTGCTGTTCGGCCTCGCCATGATCCTCACCCAACACGAAATCACCGGTCTAGACGGCCGCGTACGCACCTTCACCACATTATCAACAGCGGGACTTGTCGCGATCATCAGCGCCGCGCTGCACGGTGGCCTGCAACTGCCCAGCGGCCCAAGCATCACAATGGGCTGGGCGGGCCTCGGCATGCTCACCTTCCTTTACGGCACCGCCTTCACCATCATGTTCACCGTGCTGCCCAAGCTGGGCGTAGCAGGTAATTCAGCGATCATGAACGTAGAGCCCGTGTTCGCGCTAGCGCTCGCATGGCTCATTCTTGAGCAGGCGATTGCGCCGATTCAGGTCGTCGGCGCGTTGATCGTTGTGGCAGCGGTTATGGTGTTGGGATTAAGGCGGGGGAAGTAGGGCGGAACGCTTGCGGTTCCGCCGAATGCGTACACAAGACCCGCTGCGATGAAATGCCTTCGGCGCAGGCACAAGGCGGAACCGCAAGCGTTCCGCCCTACGTACTATTGCGATAAACTATAACCATATTTTTTAGTCATTTCGCATCATGTCCGCCTACTCTCTCGCCCAAGCCAAAGCCCACTTAAGCGCCGTAATTGACGCCGCACTAGCTGGTAAACAAACCGTGATTACGCGGCACGGCAAGCCAGTCGCGAAGATCGTGCCGTATGAAGAGGCCGTATCCGACCTTTCGATCTTCGATCAACATCGAGGCTCATTACCCAAAGGCTTCAAGTTTGATCGCGACGAGTTGAACGCTCGCAGATAGCCAGTCACGCGTCCGCCATGCCCGCGTTCCTCGACACCAATATCCTCGGCTATCTGCTTGACAGCGGAAAGAAGGAAAAAATCGCGCGCCGGTTGGCGGGTGAACAGCCGCACATCAGCGTGCAAGTGCTCAATGAATTTGTCGCCGTTTGCAAAAAATGCGGCAGGGATCGTGAAACAGCCTATCAACTCGCCGACGCAATAGCCAACGCGAGCACGGTTCACGAAATCACGCTATCAACCTATCGCCTAACGCAGGCGCTCGCAACGCGTTACCAACTCTCACCTTGGGACGGCCTCATCGTCGCCGCAGCCACACTCGCACAATGTGAAACGCTCTACAGCGAAGACATGCAACACGGGCAAGTGATTGGAACGGTGAAAGTCGTCAATCCGCTCAAGTGACGTTACGCCGCTTTCGGCAGCGTCAACATCGGCAACGCACCGCGCGCGCGTGCATCTAGAACCACGACCTCAACTGCGCTGCCATCTTCCGCGTAGCTCACGTGCGTGTACCAGTCCTGCGAAATCTCACGAACAATTGGCTTGTCCGACATGTGCAGAACTAATGTGTCATCCGCTTCGAAGTAAGTTGTCTTCACGCGCTTCTCCGTAGGGTGGGCAGCCTCTGCCCACCGGCACCATTGCATCACAAAACAGGTCACTGCGCCACCTTTTGGTGGGCACGGGGTGCCCACCCTACCCAGCTAGATCAGAAATCAAAATCCGCTTCTTTTGCAAGCTCCGATATGGCGTAGAGCTGAACTTTATGCCCTTCAATTTCCTCTTCCTTTGCAATCGTCAATCGTGGAAATTTGCCTGCCGCAATTTCTGTCCTCAATATCTGCTCCAAACCGTCCAACTGCAATCCAAGTAGACGATAGCGTGTCCCTAGAAGATTCTTTAGGCTCAAAACAAGCGCCTTTCTATGCAAGGTCACGCGGCTCTCGATGAGATTCAAAAATTCTTCGCTAGTCTCGATGACCGTATCAAGACTTTTTGCGCGCTTTGCAAGAATGAAGACTGAATTTAATAGGTTTTCTACGATATCGAGTGCTACTCGGAGATCCTGTTCCTCTGGCTCAACCACAGCATGAGCAGCATCGTTTCCTAAAAACCTAATGGCGTGAAGCCGTTTCTTGTCAACGTTTGAGACGTGGCCCTCTTTGAACAATTTGTCAATTCGCTTTTCCAGCGAGCTGCCAGTGACTCTGAGTTCAACACAAACCGCTTCAATCGTTGCTCTAAGCCCTATGCTCGCCAAAACATGCGACTTAGCCCCGTATGCGGCTAGCGTTTGATAATGAACTTTTCTAATGACTTTTGGCAAAAGCCACTCGTTGTCAAGCTTCTTGTGATTGCCAATTACTGCGGGATAAAGATCTATCTCTCTACGATGTGTTTGATCTCCATCTGGAGACTCGTAGACGTCCATATAGTCGTGATAAACATATCGAAAACCACATGTTTCACATCCTCTGCAACGGAGAACTTGCCATTCTTGCTTGTCCGGAAAGTCGATGTCGTTCCTCTCTACGTCATGAGAGAGCAACAAATCGTGCTTAGTAATCCGGCCACAATCTCTACAGTTTGCTGAGATGATTCGACTGTTCGGCATGCGCCCCGCTTAAATCTTAAACATCCAAGTTCCGCACACCCAAAGCATTACCCTCAATAAACGCCCGTCGCGGTTCGACTTCTTCGCCCATCAACGTCGTGAAGATTTCGTCCGCCGCAATCGCATCTTCAATCTGCACTTTGAGTAGCGTGCGGACTTTCGGGTCCATGGTGGTTTCCCACAATTGGGTGGCGTTCATTTCGCCGAGGCCTTTGTAGCGCTGGATCATGAGGTTGGCGCGGGCCTTGTCGAGCAGCCAGTCGAGCGCGAGTTTGAAGCTCGGCTTGGCCACTTCGTCGCGATTGCCTTTGCTGTCGGTGCGGGCGACCGTTGCGCCCACGCCGACCATCGATTGCAACTCAGCCGCTTTTTGAATTTGCACGTAGTCGCCACTGTTCAAAAAGTTCGCATCGAGGATGGTCTGCGTGGTGCGTTTATTGTGATTACGCTTGAGCAGCAGGATCCATTCTTCGGCCTTTTCGTCGTAGAACGGCACCACAGTCAATTCGGGATCGGTAATCAAACTCTGCATCGATGCCGCGCCTTCAGTGGTAGACACTTCATCGGTGAGCGATACCTTCGCTCCGAGGAGCAAACAATCGAGTGCGCGACGATCAATGGTGCGCGCGTTGCGTTCGATCACGGCGTCAGCTACGAGGTATTGCCGCGCTAAATCGGCGAGCGCTACTTCTGACAACGGCGCTGCATCGGCAGACGGCTTGAACTCTGCACCTTTAAGCGAAATGCGCAGCAGGAATTGCTTGAGTTCCAGCTCGTCTTTCAGGTACTGCTCTTCCTTGCCAACCTTCGCTTTGTACAGCGGAGGTTGCGCGATGTAGATGTGACCGCGTTCAACGAGATCAGTCATCTGGCGATAAAAGAACGTGAGCAGCAGCGTGCGGATGTGCGCGCCGTCCACGTCGGCGTCGGTCATGATGATGACCTTGTGATAGCGCGCGCGATCGATCGCGAATTCGTCCTTGATGCCCGTGCCGATCGCCGTGATGATCGTGCGAATCTCCTCGTTGGAGAGCACCTTGTCGATGCGCGCCTTCTCCACGTTGATGATCTTGCCGCGCAGCGGCAGGATGGCTTGAAAATCGCGCTTGCGCCCTTGCTTGGCCGAGCCGCCGGC
>JAYSRA010000137.1:0-62188 GCA_043721275.1 Burkholderiales bacterium | reverse complement strand
CGTGGGGCCGCCCCCCCCCCGCTCCTACAAACGCGGTGCGATGGTTAAACATACGCAGGCACCAGACAATGCTTGTGATCGATGTGATACTGAAATTCATCGCGGTAATGTTTGATGAACGCGCGCACCGGCATCGCCGCAGCGTCACCAAGTGCACAAATCGTGCGGCCTTGAATATTGTCAGCCACCGAGTTCAACATGTCGAGATCATCCATGCGACCTTCGCCATGTTCGATGCGATGCACCATGCGCCACAACCAGCCCGTGCCTTCGCGACACGGCGTACATTGCCCGCAGGATTCTTCGTAATAAAAATAAGACAAACGCAGCAGTGACTTCACCATGCAGCGGGTTTCGTCCATGACGATCACAGCACCCGAGCCGAGCATGGAGCCCGCTTTGGCAATCGAGTCGTAGTCCATGTTGGTGTCCATCATCTGCGCGCCAGGGATGACCGGCATCGACGAGCCACCTGGGATCACGGCCTTGATTTTTTTTCCATCTCGCATGCCGCCAGCAAGCTCCAAAAGCTTGGAGAACGGCGTGCCGAGCGGCACCTCAAAATTGCCCGGACGCGCCACGTCACCCGACACAGAAAAAAGCTTAGTGCCGCCGTTGTTTGGCAAGCCCAAATTCAGAAACGCTTCACCACCGTTCCTCATGATCCACGGTACGGCAGCGAACGTTTCGGTGTTGTTGATCGTGGTCGGTTTGCCGTACAAACCAAAGCTTGCAGGGAACGGTGGCTTGAAGCGCGGCTGGCCTTTTTTGCCTTCGAGTGATTCCAGCAACGCGGTTTCTTCGCCGCAAATGTATGCGCCGTAACCGTGGAACGCGTGCAACTGAAAATCAAAGCCCGAGCCGAGAATATTGGGCCCGAGAAAGCCTGCGGCGCGTGCCTCTTCCAGCGCTTCTTCAAACTGTTCGTAGATCGAAAAAATTTCGCCGTGAATATAGTTGTAGCCAACCGTGATACCCATCGCGTAGGCCGCAATCGCCATGCCTTCGATCAACATGTGCGGGTTGTAGCGCATGATGTCGCGGTCTTTGAACGTACCGGGCTCGCCCTCGTCTGAATTGCAAACGAGATACTTTTGACCGGGGAACTGGCGGGGCATGAAGCTCCACTTGAGCCCCGTCGGAAAGCCCGCACCGCCACGCCCGCGCAACGCCGATTTTTTGACCTCGGCGATGACTTGATCTTGCGGAATTTTTTCCTTCAGGATTTTTGCTAACGCCTCGTACCCGCCGCGCGTTTGGTACGGGCCGATGCGCCAATCGTTCGCGTCATTGATCTTGAGATCGGCGAAGATAGTGGGGGAGATATGCGGGCCGAAATGCATTTTGAAACTGCCTATGCTTGCTTGAGTGTTTCAACCAATTGGTCAAATTTTTCGGGAGTAATCTTGGCGCGCAGATCGTGATTGTTCACCGTGAACACGGGCGCGTCACCGCAGGCACCAAAGCATTCACCCTCTTTGAGCGTGAACATGCCGTCAGCCGTGGTTTCACCGAAGCCGATTCCCAATGTCTTTTTCGCGTGCTCAGCACAGGTGGTCGCACCCATAAGTTGACACGGTAAGTTGGTGCAAATTGTGAGCTTGAATTTGCCCGCCGGCTTCAAGTTGTACATGGTGTAGAACGACGCGACTTCGTACACAGCTATCGGCGGCATGCCAATGTAGGTCGCTAGTTCTTGCATCGTTTCGTTTGACAACCAGCCCTGCTCGGTTTGCGCAATGGTCAACGCAGCCATGACCGCAGACTGCCGCTGATCGGCAGGAAATTTGGTGAGTTCGCGATCAATTTTTTTGAACGCTTCTGGAGAGAGAGTTTTCAATGATTTACCTATCAATCTCGCCAAACACAATATCTTGCGTGCCGATAATCGCGACCACGTCAGCGATCATGTGCCCGCGTGACATTTCGTCTAGCGCTGCCAAATGAGCAAAGCCCGGTGCCCGCAACTTCAGCCGATACGGCTTGTTGGCACCGTCAGACACGATGTACACGCCGAACTCGCCCTTGGGGTGCTCCACGGCTGCGTAAGCCTCACCGGGTGGCACATGCATGCCTTCGGTGAACAGCTTGAAATGGTGAATCAGTTCTTCCATGTTGGTCTTCATGGATTCGCGATTGGGTGGCGCGACTTTGTGGTTCTCCGTGATCACCGGACCGGGATTCACGCGCAACCATTTGATGCACTGCTGAATAATTTTGTTGGATTCGCGCATTTCCTGCACGCGAACCAAGTAGCGGTCATAGCAGTCGCCGTTCACACCAACCGGAATGTCGAACTCCATGCGGTCGTAGACTTCATACGGCTGCTTTTTACGCAAGTCCCAAGCGATGCCTGAGCCACGCAGCATCGGGCCGGTGAAGCCGAGCGCCATCGCGCGTTCCGGACTAACTACACCAATGCCCACCGTGCGCTGCTTCCAAATGCGGTTATCGGTGAGCAGCGTTTCGTACTCGTCGACATAGGTTGGAAAGCGCTTGCAAAAGTCTTCAAGAAAGTCGAGAAACGAGCCTTGGCGGTTCTCGTTCATTTTCTTAATTGCGGCGGCGTTATGAATTTTTGATGCCTGATATTGCGGCATGCGATCTGGCAGATCGCGATACACGCCACCTGGACGATAGTAGGCCGCATGCATCCGCGCGCCGGACACCGCTTCGTACATGTCAAACAGGTCTTCGCGCTCGCGGAAGGCGTACAAAAACACCGTCATCGCACCGACGTCCAGCGCGTGACAGCCAAGCCACAGCAGGTGGTTCATCAACCGTGTGACTTCGTCGAACATCACACGGATGTACTGCGCCCGCTCGGGAATCGGCAACTGCAACAGTTTCTCAATCGCCAAACAATACGCATGTTCGTTCGCCATCATTGACACATAGTCGAGACGATCCATGTACGGCAATGCTTGCAAATAGGTCTTGCTTTCGACCAGTTTTTCAGTCGCGCGATGCAGCAAGCCAATATGCGGATCGGCGCGCTCAATAGTCTCGCCATCAAGCTCAAGCACAAGGCGCAGCACGCCGTGCGCCGCAGGATGCTGCGGCCCAAAGTTCATTGTGTAGTTGCGAATTTCAGCCATGGTACTTTGCCTTAATTCACCTAATGTGCGTACGAATTTTCACGAATCACACGCGGCACATTCTCACGCGGCTCAATCGTAACGGGTTGATACAGCACACGACGCTGCTCGGGGTCGTAGCGCATTTCGACATAGCCGGAAGTCGGGAAGTCTTTGCGAAACGGGTGACCGACAAAGCCATAGTCGGTAAGCAAACGACGTAAATCAGGATGACCTTCAAAGATCACACCGTACAGGTCAAACGCTTCTCGCTCGTACCAATTGGCAGCGGGCCAAATATCGACGAGCGAATGCACCACCGGAAAACTGTCGTCCTCCGCAAAGCAACGCACACGCACGCGTTGGTTCAACGTCACCGAAAGCAGATGAACTATTACGGCGTACTTTTTCGTGTCGCGGATTTCTTCGGCATACACCGAATAGTCGACGCCGCACAAATCCACCATCGTGTCAAAGCGTGACTTCTGGTGATCGCGCAAAGTAGTGCAGACTGCCAACCAATCCTTGGCGGCAACCTCAACCGTAACCTCGTCGAGCGCGGCAACCAGCGTCAGCACTTTGTCGCCCAACACGTCGGCAATGATTTCTTTCAACATACCGTTTAAGCCCGAGCAATGGTGTTGGTGCGGCTGATTTTGTTCTGCAATTGCAGAATGCCGTAGATCAGCGCTTCGGACGTCGGCGGGCAGCCGGGCACGTACACATCCACAGGCACGATGCGGTCACAGCCGCGGACGACGGAATAACTGTAATGGTAGTAGCCGCCGCCATTGGCGCACGAGCCCATCGAGATCACCCAACGTGGCTCGGCCATTTGGTCGTAAACCTTCCGCAGCGCGGGGGCCATTTTGTTACATAGCGTACCGGCCACAATCATCACGTCGGACTGCCGTGGGCTCGGGCGAAACACGATGCCAAAACGATCCAAGTCGTAGCGCGCCGCACCCGCGTGCATCATTTCAACCGCACAACAGGCCAACCCAAAGGTCATCGGCCACATCGAGCCGTTGCGCGACCAGTTAATGAGCGTGTCAAGACTCGTCGTAACAAAGCCTTTTTCTAGGACGCCTTCAAGACTCATAAATCAAGTACTCCAGTCGGCAAAACAACGCCGCTTATTCCCAATCTAGCGCACCTTTTTTCCATTCGTAAATGAAACCTACAGTGAGGATCGCCAGAAAAACCATCATGGTCAGAAATCCCGCAAATCCAATGTCTTTAAGCGCAACCGCCCACGGAAACAAGAAGGCAATTTCTAAGTCGAACAAAATAAATAGGATGGCGACGAGGTAGTAGCGCACGTCAAATCGCATGCGCGCATCTTCAAACGCCTCAAAACCGCATTCGTAAGGGGCCAATTTGTCAGGATCAGGCTTGTCTGGCGAGATCAACCAGCCCACAGCGAGCAGCACGCAACCAAACGCAAGCGCCACGATCATGAAGATCAGTATCGGGACGTAGGTTTCAAGTGACATGTCTCTAAAATCCCCAAAAAAAAGGCGGTGCACCACATGCTCCCCGCCCTCCTTATTTACCCAGCTTTTTTTCTGGGACTCTTTACTTAATGGTGCCGTCGGCGAGACTCGAACTCGCACAGCTTTCGCCACTACCCCCTCAAGATAGCGTGTCTACCAATTTCACCACGACGGCTTTAAAAAACGTGACCTCAGTGCGTTACTTCGCGCTACTTTGGGATATCTGACTTGGCGGGTGCCGGTGCAGGTGCCGCTGATGGGCTTGGAACGGATTGTTCCGTTTTGCCCGGATCACCAGTGACGCCCTGCATCACACCGCCGGTTGAACTGGACGAGCGATTCGCACCGACGTAGGTCAAAGCAATGCTCGTAATAAAAAAAGTAGTCGCAGCGATGCCGGTCGCGCGGCTTAAGAAGTTAGCTGATCCAGCGGCACCGAAGACGCTACCGGCAGAGCCCGTTCCAAAGGCAGCGCCCATGTCTGCGCCCTTGCCGTGCTGAAGCAACACCAGCACCAGAATTGATGCTGCGGCCATTACATGAATCGCGAGTAAAAAAATTTCCATAACCCCTGATTATACATAGCGGAGCGAGTTTTTCATAGCTCACCCAGCCGCAGAAATGATGGCTACGAAATCCGCTGCTACCAGCGATGCGCCGCCAATCAATCCGCCGTCAATATCTGCCTGCGAAAAAAGCGACTTCGCGTTCGACGCTTTCAAGCTGCCGCCATACAACACGCTGACGGTTGCCGCTGCCGGACTTATCAGCTTTAGTTGGGCTCGAATGAACGCATGCATTGCCTGCGCCTGCTCGGGTGACGCCGTTTTGCCGGTGCCGATGGCCCATACTGGCTCGTAAGCGACGACAATATTTGCGCTGGACGCCGCCAACAAAGCCGCGCAGGGTGCGAGTTGCGCGGCAACCGTCGCCTCCGCTAGACCCGCCTCCCGTTGCGCCAGCGTTTCGCCCACGCAGATTACCGGCGTTAGCCCAGCCGCCAACGCGGCAGCCGCTTTCGCGGCGACCAACTCGCTCGTTTCGCCGTTGATCTGGCGCCGTTCCGAGTGGCCCACTAGCACCACGGTTACGCCGAATTCGCGCAGCATGGCACCACTCACCTGACCGGTATACGCGCCCGCGCTGTGTTCGCAAACATCCTGTGCACCGCTTTGCACGTCACTGCCGCGCAACGCTCGCTGCACTTGGTTCAAGTAAGGATATGGCGCGCACACCGCCACCTTCACCGATGCAGCCGCTTTGCCACGCACCGCTTCAAGCAAATCCGCGTTGCTCGCAAGCGACCCGTTCATCTTCCAGTTGCCGATTACCCAGCGGTCAGGTTTGCGCATTCTTACTTTTCCGATTTAAAAATTAGGCGTAGTGGCAGGCAACGCGGACGTCACCGCGTATAACGGCTATGGGCGCGACCGCCGCGCACTGCGCGTCCGCGCGCGGACAGCGCGGGTGGAAGTGGCAGCCTGAAGGCGGATTAACGGGCGAAGCGACCTCTCCTTTGATCACCGCAAAACTTTGCCGCCCAGTGCGAATACGTGGCATCGCTTCAAGCAGCGCCTGAGTGTAGGGATGTTTCGGTGCCGTAAAAATCGACGCAGTCGGCCCGATTTCAACGACTCGTCCCAAATACATCACGGCCACGCGGCTGCTTAGGTGCTGCACGACGCCCAAGTCGTGGCTGATGAACATGTACGTCAACCCCAGCGACTTCCGTAGCTCCGCGAACAGATTTAACACCTGCGCCTGAATTGACACATCGAGCGCTGCGACGGATTCATCGCAGACCAGCAATTCGGGTTTTACCGCGAGCGCCCGTGCAATGCCAATACGGGCGCGCTGACCGCCCGAAAACTGATGCGGAAATTGTGACCGTGCCGAAGCATCGAGCCCAACCTGCGCTAGCAAATCGACCACATAATCGCGCATATCGCGCGCTTTCACCAAGCCGTGCGCAACCGCCGCTTCGCCGATTTGATCGACCACTCGCAATCGCGGATTGAGTGAAGCCGACGGATCCTGAAAAATCATCTGCCGCGCGAGCTTTGCGTTGCTTTCACTAGGCGTGAAGCGCACAGCACCAGACGATGCAGGCAGCAACCCGGCAACGATGCGGCCCAAGGTGCTCTTGCCACAGCCCGATTCGCCCACGATGCCGAGCACTTCGCCGCGTTGAATGTCCATCGCTACATCATCCAGCGCATGAACGACGGTTTCACGGTGACTGCCCCCAACACGATTGGCGATGCTTTCCGCCCAGCCCAACGGCTTGACGAACTGCCGCGAGACGTGATCAATGACGACTAAGGGTTCGCTCACGCCATCACCTCTTCGTGCAACGCGAAATGGCAGCGAACGGCGCGGCGACCGCACGCGGTCGATGCCGTCGATTCCGGATCAATCGCCAAACACAATCCCTGCACTTGATCACAACGCGGCGCAAACGAACAGCCCACGCGCTCGCCCAGCAGTCGCGGCGGCGCTCCAGGAATTTGCGTCAATGTTTCTCCGGGCTTGTTTTGCGATGGCAAAGATCGCAGCAAACCGCGCGTGTAAGGATGCGCGGGATTGGCGAGCACATCGGCCGTCGTGCCCTCCTCCACGATGCGTCCGGCGTACATCACGGCAATGCGGTTTGCCAATCCGCTGACCACCGATAAATCGTGCGTGATCCAGATCACAGCCGTTTTCATCTGCCTTGCGAGCGTTTGCACCTGCGCCAAAATTTGACCTTGAATCGTTACATCCAGCGCCGTCGTCGGCTCGTCGGCGATCAAAAGTTTTGGCTTGTGCAGCAACGCAATTGCGATGGCCACACGCTGCCGCATACCGCCCGAAAATTGATGCGGATACGCGGTCAAGCGATCTTCTGGCGACGGAATGCCAACGCTCGCAAGCGCCTCGGCTGCCCATTCGCGGGCGCGCGCCGCGCTCACATCGGCATGCGCCTTGATTGCCTCGATGATCTGCGTATCAATGCGCAACACCGGATTCAACGTCAGCATCGGATCCTGAAAAATCATGGCGATATCGCGACCGCGCAACGCCCGCCAGTCGCGCTCGGCAAGGCCCACCATTTCACGCCCTTGCAGCTTGACTGATCCGCCAACGATGCGGCCCGGTGCATCAACCAAACCCATCAGCGAATAGCCTGTGACCGATTTGCCAGAGCCCGATTCGCCGACGAGCCCCAACACTTCGCCTTCGGCAACCGTTAGGCTCACGTCATCCACGGCGCGCACCTCACCGCGCTTAGTGGCGAAGTACGTTTTCAAGCCGTCGACTTCGAGCAGCGTGTTCACGTGTTTGTCATTTCGCGAGCCTCGGGTTGAGCACATCACGCAATTGATCCGCCACCAAGTTGATGCTGAGAATGGTCAGCAGCAGAGCCACGCCCGGAAAGAAACTCACCCAATATTTTCCCGACAGTAGGTATTGGTAGCCATTAGCGATCAGCAGCCCGAGCGACGGCTCCGTAATCGGCAACCCGAGACCCAAAAACGACAGCGTTGCCTCGAGCGCGATGGCGTGCGCCACCTGCACCGACGCCACCACTATCAACGGCGGCAAGCAATTCGGCAACAAATGGTTGAACACAATTCGCGCAGGCGACAGCGCCAAACCCTTCGCCGCCGCAATGTAGTCCTTGCTCATCTCGGCAAGCGCCGCACCGCGCACTGTGCGGGCGTAATACGCCCATTGCACCGTCACCAGCGCGGCAATAATTTTGCCCACGCCCTGCCCCAAAACCGCCAACAAAATCAGCGCGATCAGAATCGCTGGAAACGACAATTGAATGTCAACAATTCGCATGATCACGCTGTCCCAGCGACCGCCGCGATACGCCGCAACCAGCCCCACCACAAGCCCCAGCGACACCGCGATCAATGTGGAAATTACGCCGACGCTCAAGCTGATGCGAAGCCCATACAAGATCGCCGACCACAGATCTCGACCCTGCTCGTCGCTGCCGATCAAAAACGTCTGGCCCTCGCCGCCGGTGCTGCCCGGCGGCAAGCGCGCATCCATAATGTCAAGTTGCGCCAAGTCATACGGGTTTTGCATCGACAACCACGGTGCGCCGACGGCGGCCAGCACGATCAACACCAACAGCGCCAAGCCAAACAGCGCGGTTCGACTCGCAGCGTACTCGGCAAGCTTTTCTCGCCAAATGGACGGCTCGTGCATCAGTGCGCCCCCGAATCGGCGAGGCGCACCCGCGGATCAAGCGCTGAATACGCAATATCGACCAGCAGATTGATGAACACAAACAAGCTCACAATGATCAACAGGTAAGCAACGATCACCGGTCGATCCAGCACATTGATTGAGTCGAGCAGCAGCTTGCCCATGCCTGGCCACGCAAACACGCTCTCGGTCACCACCGCAAAAGCGACCACTGAGCCGAACTCTAGGCCGATCACCGTGACAATCGGAATCATGATGTTTTTGAGCACGTGCACGCCGACAATGCGCGTGTTTGACAGTCCTTTAGCGCGGGCAAACTTCACGTAATCCATCGCCATCGCCTCGCGCACACCTGCGCGCGTCAAGCGGATCAACAGCGACAACTTGAATAACGCCAGATTCACCGCCGGCAAGATCAAATGCGACAAGCCATCCAGTGTCAAGAAGCTCAGCGGCACGCCGAATACATCTACTGTGTCGCCCCGTCCGTTTGACGGCAGCCAGCCCAAAAATACCGCGAACAGCATGATGAGCATCAGCCCCACCCAAAACGTGGGCAAGCTGAAACCCAAAATAGAGGCGGCCATGATCGATTTGCCAATAAAGCCCTCGGGTTTCAGCCCAGCGATCAGGCCAAGCGGAATACCTAATCCCACAGCAATTAGCATCGCGGCGATTGCCAACTCAAGCGTGGCGGGCATCCGGGTCAAGATGAGCTGCAACGCCGGCACGCCGTGCGCAAAGCTCTTGCCCAAGTCACCCGTGAGCGCCCCAAAGGCAAAGCTTGCGTATTGTGACCAGATAGATTTGTCGAGGCCCAGCGCCACAATTGCCCGCTCGCGCTCGGCCTGATCGGCTTGGCTACTGATAAGAATGTCAATCGGATTGCCGATCAGATACACACCCACAAACACCAACACGCTCATCGCGAGCAACACCAGCAGCGATTGAGTCAGGCGACGAAGTAAAAAAGCGATCATTCAGAGTTGGCTGTATTGCGCTACGCTTTGTACTTGCTCTATAACGTCAGCAGTCAGCGCCAGTATTGATGTCAACGTGATTATTGTAGACAGCGTTTTTTCGTGACCCCATACCCGTGCGCAATAACTGTGCAAAAGTCTGCAAACGTGCTCAAGCTCATTCAGGAGGCCACATGAAGTTTCATCGCAACCCACCACTCATTCAAAACATCGCCATTGCAACGGCGCTGCTGGCAAGTGCCGCCGCATCTGCGGCTGACCTATGGCTGTATAGCGGGCGCGATTTCACCGGTGCGACGGCCCGCGTCAATCGCTCGGAGGGCAATTTGGCGATTGGTGCCGCGCGTTCTCTTCGCGTTGAATCCGGCGTTTGGGAAGCTTGCAGCGGACAAAATTTTTCTGGCGAATGTCGGCGACTCACCGCCGGTGATTACCGCGACTTGGGCGGACGCTACGGTGACAGCATCGCCTCAGTACGCGATGTGACCTATGGACAAGGCCAAGGTGGTGTCACCTATACGCCACCGCGCCTGCAATTGTTTGATGGTCGTGATTTCCGCGGTCGTTCAACAAACATTGAGCAAAGCGTTGCCGATTTCGACCAGGGCATCAACCGTATTGGCAGCCCCGCCTCAGCCATCGTGACCGGCGGCACGTGGGAGGTTTGCACGGACTTCAATTACGGCGGTCGCTGTCAGGCACTACCACCGGGGCAGTACAACGATTTGGGCAGCCAGCTGAACTACCGCATCGTCAGCGCGCGGGTGTTGGATCAGCCGCGCCCACAACCCATCGCGCCACCGGTGCCGGTGCAGGTGGATCCGTTGGCCTCCATCATTGGTGCCATCGCAGGCGGCGTGCTCGCCAATCAAAACCAGAATAACGGGCCGTATCAGCCGTACCAGCCGTCGGGGCCGAATGATCGTGGTCGCATTGAGGTTTATTCAGAAGGTGATTTCCGCGGGCCTTCGCTCAATATTGATGGTGACATCAACAATTTGCGCAACTCCGGCTTCAACGATCGCATCCAGTCGATGCGCATCTTCTCCGGCAATTGGGAGGCTTGTGAAGATCGCGATTACGGCGGCGCCTGCCTCGTGTTTGGCCCCGGCGAATACCGTCGGTTGCCGCCGCAACTGGAACGCTCGATTTCATCGATGCGCCGCATTGGCAACAGCGATCCAAGCTGGGGTGGCATCACCCCCGGTGGCCAAAATTATGCGGTGTTTGACCCGAATGCGCCGCGCAGTCGGCACCCCGTCTGGTTGTATGAACACGGCAACTTCCGGGGCCGCACCGTGCGCGCTGTGGGGGACGTCAACGATCTCGGCGACTCCGGCTTGAACGACACGGCGTCGTCCATTTTCATCAGTTTTGGTAACTGGCAATTTTGTGAAGATTCAAACTATCGCGGTCGCTGCATCACGCTCGGGCCAGGGCAATACAACGAAATGCCGCAGGGCATGAACGACACGGTTTCGTCTTTACGCCGCGTTCGGTAGTGGACTTTTCCGCGCTGTTGGCAGCGACCAAAACCATCGCGGTGGTCGGCCTCTCCAATCGCCCTGAGCGTCCAAGCTTTGGCGTGGCTTCGACGCTGCGGCGCGGCGGCTTCCGGATCATTCCAGTCAACCCGCAATACGCAGGTACGCTGATCCTCGGTGAGCCGTGCGTCGCGTCTCTGGCGGACATCAGCGTGCCGGTGGACATCGTCGATTGTTTTCGTCGCAGCGAAGATATGCCGAGCGTTGCCACCGATGCGGCTGCGATGACGCCGCGGCCAAAAGTGCTGTGGATGCAGCTTGGTGTAGCCAATGCTGACGCGGCGAAAATCGCGGGTGATGCGGGCATCGATGTGGTGCAGAACAAATGCCTAGAAACGACGTATCTGGCGTTGAAAAACGAGAGAAAAATGAGTCATGAAAATTAACTTCAAGCGCGTCTGTTTCGCAGGCATCACTTCGCTCTCGTTGCTGGCCACATCAGCAGGATTTGCTGCGACCAAAAGCTGCGCGTTAAGCCAATCGGTGGCGGTGCGCGAGCTGCCAAAACAAGGTCAGGACACACTCGCTTTAATCGACGCGGGCGGGCCGTTTGCCAGCGATCGCGACGGCATCCCGTTCAGTAATCGCGAACGCATATTGCCGAAAGAAAAACGCGGCTATTACCGCGAATACACGGTGCGCACACCCGGTGTAAAAAATCGTGGCGCGCGGCGCATCGTTTGCGGTGGCAATCAGCGCGCAGCCGACGCGTGCTACTACAGTGACGACCACTACCAAACATTCAAGTGCATCGCACGATAAAGCGGCGGAATCCCTCATGAAAAACGCCGTCCATGATCTTCGTTCTGATGTGATTTTGCGCGTTGAACTTAAAGGCGTGCGCTCGAAAAAAGCGCTGCTTGAAGCACTCGCCATCGGTCTCAAACTGCCCAAACATTTTGGGCACAATTGGGACGCGCTCGCCGATTGTCTGATGGACAGCGGCTGGGCAAAGCACGATAGCATAACGCTGCTATTGTCCGATGTCGGCAACGCTGAAAAACGCTATGGCGAAGACTGGCAAACACTGCTTGAAATCTTTGACGAGGCCTGCGTGTGGTGGGGCGAGCACGACAAAGCGTTTCGCGTTGTGCTGGCCTGAGTTTTCCAGTTGACAACCGCCCCTCTGCTCGACAAAAAGCCGCTAAAAATTCCGCGCTCGGTACTGGTGGCCATCATCGCCCCCAATCGGCAAACCTTACTCATCGAACGCGCCGACGCGCCGGGCTTTTGGCAGTCGGTCACCGGCTCGCAGGACGACGGCGAAACGTTTGCCGAGACCGCCGAGCGCGAACTATTCGAGGAGACCGGATTTGTTGCCCGCGACCACGGCGGAATCAAAGATTTGCGCTGTGAAAACGTGTTTTGCATTTACCCGCGATGGCAGCATCGTTATCCGCCGAACACTACCCACAATCGCGAACGCTGCTTCGCGATTTGTTTGCCCGAACCGCTCACGCCAAAGCTCGCGGCGCGAGAGCATGTGGCGTTTCAGTGGCTGCCGATTGAGGCGGCAATCAAACGCGTCACCTCATGGAGCAATGCGGCCGCATTCAGTGCGCTAGCCTTGCAGAACTTGAGCCCAAAAAATGGATCAGTTTAGCCAACAGCTTTTCGCTACAAGCCTTATTTTGCGTGGGCTACCGCGAATAATGGTCAATAGTCAATAAATGCCAATTTACCGGTCCACCCCCAATTGCCACGGCGGTTTATGAAAAAAGCTGTTACCGCTGCACCTCACGCCATTCTGTTCGATTTCGACGGCACGCTGGTTGACAGCGCGCCTGATTTAGCGGGCGCGATGAACGATTTGCGCGCTGAACTTAATCTGCCCGAATTGCCGTACGAAACGCTGCGACCTTACGCCACCTACGGCGCGCGCAGCCTGCTCAAAGCGGGCATCGACATGTCGCCCGACCACGCCAAATACGACGATCATCGGTTGCGATTTCTGGCGATTTACGATCAGCGAAAACTCAGCAAAACGCACCTCTTCCACGGCGTGCTCGAACTGCTGATCGGGCTGGAGCGCCGCCAGATCAAGTGGGGCATCGTTACCAACAAGCATTCGCGCCTCGCCGAGCCGATGATTTTCGAGCTGCTGCGGGACCGCGCCTTCGTGCCCGCCGTGGTCATCTGCGGCGACAGCACTCCCACGCCCAAGCCCCATCCCGCGCCGCTGCTGCGCGCCGTGGCAGATGCCGAATGGGAAGCGAGCCGCTGCTGGTTCGTGGGCGACGGCGAAAGCGACGTTAAAGCCGGCCTCGCCGCAGGCATGACGCCGATCCTCGCCACCTACGGCTACGTGCCCGATCTCGCCGCAGCGCGAGCCTGGGGCGCGCACTTTGAGATCGATCAACCGCTTGACTTGCTGGAGCTCTTCGCAGCTGCGACTTAATCCGGCACCGGGCCGGTTGCGGCCACGCAACACGCTAGCGACCGAGGCACGGATCGCACCGTGCGCCAGTCGCACATCACCGCCCCGCGCATAAACTTCATTTAGTTCAACAGACGCTACGTTCGCTGCGGCGGCTTGCTAAGCACGAGTATCAAAGCAGACGCGCCGCGCATTCGGCAGCTCAGGTGCAGATGAAACCCGCCGAAACCACACCCCCCATTCGATTGCTGATCGTGCGACCGCTCGCGCCAGACAACCACGCACTGGACGATTTACTTGCGCTGCAAAAAGCCATCACCGTCGTTGCTGAGGTGCCCGAGATTACCCATACCGCAGCGTTCGTTCGCCTGCACAAGCCTGACGTGATCGTGTTGCACACGCTGAGCGTTGATGCGGCGCTGCACGCCATTCGCGGCGTTCTTTCCGAGGCTCCCACCGCCCGATTGCTGCTCGTTACATGCGCCACCAGCGCCACCCCTGCCATGACCGTCGACGACGCGATGCTGGTGCTTGAACACGGCGCGCGCGGCTTGCTGCCCAGCAGCGACGTTGAAGCGCAGGGGCTGCGTGCCATTCGCGCAGTGCATGCTGGTGAAATCTGGGGCTCACGTGCGCTGCTGTCGCGCATGGTTCACGGCGCGATCAAGCAGACCACGCTGATGCATGCGCAAGAAAAATCGGCGTTGAGCCTGACCCACCGCGAAAGCGAAATCGCCGCTTTGTTGCGCAGCGGCGCGTCAAACAAGCAGATCGCCGCGCAGTTGCGCATCAGCGACAAAACCGTGAAAACCCATTTGCAGAATATTTTCGGCAAGATGCAAATTCACCGCCGCCAACACATCCTGCCGGCGCTTTTGTCAACGTAGCTGCGGCGCACCGCTGAGTCGCCAGCAAGCGGCGCGGGCGGCATCAAATTTGGCGCTGAACACGCCGTAGCTGTGGCGTCTGCGTGCCAGCAAATCGACGCGCCGTCTAAGCCTTTTGGAGTATGGACAGATTGTTTGGGCTGCATAGCATCAGTGCGCTGGCAGCCGATGCGTGATGTGTGCTTGGTAATTAGTAGGTGCCCATTTTGTATCGCGCGCCAGACAAGTCAACCAACCACAAGGGGAGTTCACCATGAACGTCAAAAGCGTTTCCATTGCAAACACTATTCGCGCGCTGTTTCTCGGCATGCTGCTGGCCGTCGCGGCACCGGCCATGGCGCAAAAAACACGGTCAATCACGCTAGCCACGCCACTCACCGCGCAAGAAGCGGGCGAGACCGCACGCTTCCGTGCGCAGTTCGACACCATGATGGCCAACTATGAGCGGATAGCCACCCAGCAAGGCGATCTGAGCACGCTCGAAAGGGCCAGCGAGGCGCGACTGGCGTTGAGCCGAATCACCGATCAGCAGCTAGCCATCCTGTATTCGCGCGCGGGCTATCCGGATCTATCGAGCGCGGTTATTGCCACCGAGTTACAAGCGTCGCGCCCGGCGAAAACACGAGCAAAATCACTGCCAGTTCCTGATGCGGCCGCTGTGATTAGTCAGTGTGACGCGGTGGATTCGTCGCCTGGCACCCGCTACATCCAATTGATTGCCAAGGAGGTCACCCAAGCGCTTCTCGATTCGGCCAATTACGGCTGTGTCGAGACCATACTGGGGGTCAACGGGTCGCTCGCCTGCATACCGTTCGCCGTTGCTAACTCAATTGCCCAAGGATTCTTCAACACGTCAACGTTTTGCGCGGGTGAGGCGGGCGGCAATCAAGTGGACGCAAGCTATCAACGGCTACTGCATCTGCATAACGACTTGAGCACCAGTGTCACCTCGATTGTCAACAATGACAATACCAACACCAGCAGCATCATCAGCAACGATAACAGCAACAAAACCGCGATCATTACTAACGGCAATACCAACACCGCAAACATCGTGAGCAACAACAACAGCAACACCACCAACATCATCAACAATGACAACGCCAACAAGGTCGCCCTGATTACCGTTGCCAACGCCAACACCGCGACCATCGTGAACAACGACAACGCGAACAAGACGGCCATCATCACCAATGACAACGCTAACAAGGACACGTTGGTTGCCGAGATCAGGGCGCTTGGCTGCGAGATCGTTCGCCTGCTCAATACGCCGGACGGTCAGCGCGCGTCATCGATTCTGGCGTGTTCAGCAGCGCCCGGATTTCCGTTCAGCTGGAACCGGAAATAGAGCCAAGCTGACACATTAAACCGCGAAATCGACGATACAGCTTTACGGTACAACCGCCATTACGCTTGGGCGCTACATCATATTACGCGTATATCGACTTTATGAAAAATGATGCGGTAGCCCTAGTTCAGTGGCCGTTTGCGGATATAGCTGTTAAGTAAAAATTGCTTCTCGAATAGCGGCGTTGAGCCAGGCCGTCAAGGCGTCGGCCCTTCGGCTGACGCCCAAGACGTGCTCGGGTGGCACGCCATCGCTCAAGCAGCCGGCTTAGCCATCAATGGGCTGGCAGATGGGGTTGCCGCGCACCCCGCAGGCGCGTACACCCAGCGCCGCGGCGCGCCGTTTCTCTCGCCTTCAACCACCACCGAATTGCCGCGTTCAACCCGCGCCAGCACGTCGCTGATGATCGCGTCGGACGACTTGATCGGCGCGCCGTCGGCCCGCAACAACACGTCACCGTCAAGAATCGCAAACATCGCGGTGGTGCCACCGGTGCCTTTGGCGCGCACGCCGCCGGCCCCTGGCTGCGGCTCAAACATGCGGGCAAACGTGGCCCGCTCAGCACTCAGCGCCTTCACCATATTCGGGTCGATAAAAATGGCGGCGCTACGGTCTGTGCCGGTCAGCCGACAGTTCAAAGCAGCGGTCGTTCCGGCGGCTAGCAGCGGCGCTTTTTTTACCGGATCCGCGCGCACACCAAACACGGTGACGCGTGACTCAAGGCCGCCCGCAGCAACCACGATGGCATCTCGCTCCACGCGCACAATTTTTTCGCCGCTTGGCAGCGCGTCACCCGCGCCCAGCGATAAAGATCGTTGCGCAGCACCGGTGCCGGTCATGAAATACGCGCGGTTGCCAGCCACCCCCACCAACCGTGCGGTGCCCGTCGACACCGGGCTTGAAGCCACCGCCGCACCCAACGTTGGCTCTTGCAACGCAAACGGGCGCCACGGCGAAAGCTTGGTCATTTGTGCATCGCCCCACAGGCCCAACGCCAACGCAATGGCCCAGCCAAACAGCCCGCTAGCTACAGTGGCCGCCAGCGCCGTTGCCACCTGCGCAAGCCTATAATCATGGGTTGCAATACGCTTCACTACTCGTTGTTTCTCTAGAAATTTTTCTGGTCAAGAACAGCGATTTTGCCTTGAATCTCTCTTCGTGAATCCCTACCTCGCCGAACTCAACGAATTCACGTTCACGCGTCTTGGCCGCTTGCTGCACGACATAACGCCACCCGCGGCTGTTAAGCCCATCAATCTCTCGATTGGCGAGCCGAAGCACCCCACCCCGCAATTTATCCGCGACGCGATCAGTCAAAACACCGACGGCCTGGCGCAGTACCCGCCCACCAAAGGCTCGGCGCTGTTGCGGCAAACAATAGCCCACTGGATCAAAAAGCGTTTTGCGCTGCCCGCGCTTGATGCTGACACGCAAGTGCTGCCGGTGATCGGCACCAAAGAGGCGCTGTATTCCTTCACCCAAACGGTGATTGATCCGCGCGCCAAGAACCCCACGGTGCTGGTGCCGAACCCGTTTTACATGGTGTACGAAGGAGCCGCGTTGCTGTGCGGTGCGCGGCCCTATTTCGTCAATTTCGACGCCGCAAAAAATGACTACGCGTGGGACGACATCCCCGAGTCAGTGTGGCGCGACGTGCAACTGGTGCTCGTGTGTTCACCCGACAATCCAACCGGCGCAATCACCACGCGAGCGCGCTGGCAGTGGTTGTTTGAGCAAAGTGATCGTTATGGTTTCGTGCTGTTGGCTGATGAGTGCTACAGCGAAATTTATTTTGACGAAGCGATGCCACCGCACGGTGCGTTGCAGGTGGCCGCTGAACTGGGCCGCACTGATTTCAAGCGACTGGTCGCGATGGGGAGCTTATCGAAGCGGTCCAACGCGCCCGGCTTGCGCTCCGGTTATGTGGCGGGGGATGCCGAGCTGATCGGCAAGTTTTTGCACCTGCGTTCATTCAACGGCTCAGCAATGTCGGGCATTGTGGCTGCCGCCAGCATCTTGGCGTGGAATGATGAAGCGCATGTGGTGGCCAATCGCGCTGAGTACGCGAAAAAATTTCGCGAGCTGACACCGCTGCTTGCAAAACACTTATCGGTGACGGTGCCCGAAGCCGCGTTTTATTGGTGGGTGCCGATACCTGAACGCTTCAACGGCGATGACGAATCCTTCACTCGGGACTTGTTTGCCGCCACGGGAGTCACCGTAATCCCGGGCTCATACCTTTCACGCGTCGCGGCTAACGGAGTCAATCCCGGGTGCGGCTACATCCGCATCGCACTCGTGTCCGAGTTTGATGAATGCCATGAGGCGGTGCTACGGATCAGTCAATTTTCTTCAGCAGCAGCGCAGTAATCTTTGATCTAAATTCTGCATGCGCGCTGGGTAATGGTGAACGTAGTCGGCGTGCAGTTGAAGCGCGAAGTTTGATTCTTGCGGAGCTACGAACAACCTTCGTCGCACCCGAAACGAACCATGTCGTCCCCCTTTGCTCGTGCCAGCAGCATTGCGGCGGCTTGCGAATCGTGTTGCGTAACCAACCGATGCACTCGACATAGCCATCTGGTTTGACAGAGTCAACCTTTCGGCAACCCGCAGTCCGACGTTGACCGTTCGGCGTTAGAGCGTATCTTGTGGCCATAGGCATGTGGTCAAAAACATCTTAGGAGCGCTATGAAAATCCCCCCCCAGGTTCGCTCCATAGCTGGACTAACCATTTATCCTGACACAAACTCTATCGGCACCGTAGTCCGCACCTTCACCTGTCTCAGTTCACCGTCATCACCAACAACTTTCATAACGCGGTTAACAGCGCGCATTTTGTGCACATGCTACTCACCGTGAGCAACTCCAATTTCGCCAGCAATTTTGACGCCAAAGGCGTCGTCTTTGGCCCAGATGGAACGTACTGTGGAAGCGCGAGCAACCCGGCGTACGGATCGTTGGTGGAAACATGGCTTATCGGTCTAGCACGTCCGCTGGACGAAGTCGCTCGTAAGTTCAATGGCGTTGCGGGTAATGACACGGGTGCGCCTAACACCTGCTCTGGCATGGCGGCGAATGGTACATACCGATTCCTAGCAGGCGCAAACCGCCAGCAACAATTTACGTACTATCGCTACCCCGGCTCATCAACGACACCCGACTATCCGCCACCGGGTTCGAACTTTGCCGCGTTCAGCGTGAACGACTTTATATCCAGCTTCCGGGTGGGCGGATCGGGTGTTGCGTTTTTTGTGGCAGGCGGCGGGCAAACCAGCGTCCCACAAACGCAGCTGCAGCAGTTTTCTTTGACGTTCAGCAATGTGAGCGCTTGGACGCAACCATGAAAATCACGAAAACCATGACAACTTTTGCATTGAAAGCCGTTCGCTCGCTCGCTGTCGTGTGGTGTGTAGCTTCAATTTCAAGCGCGATGGCGGCGATCATCGAGATGCCGAGCGTGCGAGTGGAAAAAGCCAACGGCGCAGATTTATCAACGTTGTCTACCTACGAGCCATTTAATGTCATCGCGACATTTTCAAAGCCGTACTGTTTCAGCGAAACCTACCCGCTGTACGCCTCCACAACGCTTAAAAACAACGTGCTCTCGTTGGTGCTGTCGCACCTCAAGCCGGGGCCATGCCTTCAGCGCCGATCACTACGCGTTGGCGGACTGCACCCCGGCACCTACACCATCCGCGTTAGCATCACCGATGACGATCTTAGAAACACTTATGAGGTTGAAGCGGGCAGCACCTCCATCGTCGTTGGACTAGGTTCGTCGATCAATGGCTTGCACGGCCCTGCTGCCGCACGCATTGACGGCGGCACCATCAAACCGTACGGAACATACGCACCCGCCGACGCACCGATCACAGTAACCACGTTAAACGACAACTTTTTTATATTGAACGAGCAGTCGCACTGGCTTGAACTCACGGATGGAAGAAACCGTGGCATCCCGAGTTTCACCGCTTACAACTTCACGACTGTTGACCCAGCATTGCCGACGCCGATGACCAAGTTGTTTGTCATAACGTACCCCGCCCCGTTTGCCGGGCGATATTACACAACATCCGAGCGCGCGGCACGCGCCCTGCAGCGGCAGTGGTATCCACAGTCACCGGACTTGCCGCGAACCTCACTAGCCGCGCTCGCCTCGAACAACGGCACCTGCCCGCTGGGTGCAACTCCCGTCTACCAACTGTTTCATCCGCAAGCGGTGGCGCATCGATGGACAATGAACCTTCAAACTTACTCGATGCTTGCCGAGAATGGTTATACCGCTGAGGGCGTGGCGTTTTGCTCTCCGGTGATTCCGTAATTCCAGATCGTTGAATCGGGCGGATCTGGGGCAAGTGAGCCCCCAGCGCCAGTGCCCGTCAGCGTGGCAATTAGAATGTGCTCCTTGATCACATAATTTTGCTCGCCAATGTCCGACACACTACAAACCATCATCGACGCTGCGTGGGAAAACCGAGCAACCATTTCGCCGTCCAACGCGCCGAAAGAAATTGCTGATGCCGTCGATTCGATCATCGCTGACTTAAACAAAGGCAGGAAGCGCGTGGCCGAAAAAATCGATGGCGAGTGGGTTACTCATCAGTGGTTGAAAAAGGCCGTACTGCTTTCGTTTCGTTTGCAGGACAACGCCATTGTTCAGGCCGGAGATCTGGTTTTCTACGACAAAGTGCAGACCAAATTTGCGCACATGACGGCCGAACAAATCGCTGCCACCGGCGTGCGCGTGGTGCCGCCTGCGGTTGCTCGCCGCGGCAGCTACATCGGTAAAAACGTGGTGCTGATGCCCTCGTTTGTGAACATCGGCGCGTACGTTGACGAAGGCACCATGGTCGATTCGTGGGCCACGGTCGGCTCATGCGCGCAGATCGGCAAGCACGTGCACTTGTCGGGTGGCGTCGGCATTGGCGGCGTGCTGGAGCCATTGCAGGCCAACCCGACCATCATCGAAGACAACTGCTTCATTGGGGCGCGATCAGAGGTGGTTGAAGGCTGTATTGTTGAGGAAAATTCGGTGCTCGGCATGGGCGTATTCATCGGCAAAAGCACCAAAATTTACAACCGCATGACCGGTGAAATCACCTACGGCCGCGTGCCTGCCGGCTCGGTTGTGGTGGCGGGCAGTCTGCCGCAGGGCAAAGACCGTGAGTACAGTTTGTATTGCGCCATCATCGTGAAACATGTTGACGCGCAGACCCGCTCAAAAACGAGCGTTAACGAACTGCTGCGCGGCGACTAATGTCAGTCAATATCAAAACGCCGGAAGATATCGCGGGCATGCGCGAAGCGGGTCGGCAAACCGCTGAAATTCTCGATTTCATTACGCCGCACGTGAAGATCGGCGCGACCACCAACGAGCTTGATGCGTTGTGCCATTCGTTCATGGTCGACACGCAAAAGGGCATTGCGGCCAACGTGAATTACACGCCGCCCGGTCACACGCCGTTCCCAAAATCAATTTGCACGTCAGTCAATCACGTCGTGTGCCACGGCATTCCGGCCGACAAAAAATTGAAGGATGGCGACATCGTGAATATCGACGTCGCGATGATCGTCAACGGTTATTTTGGTGACACCAGCCGCATGTTCTACGTCGGCAAACCATCCATCGCGGGCAAGCGCTTGACCGAGGCCACGTACGAAGCGATGTGGCGCGGCATTCGCGTGGTCAAGCCGGGTGCGACATTGGGAGACGTGGGTCACGCCATTCAAAGCTACGTTGAGCCCATGGGGTTTTCAGTGGTGCGCGAGTTTTGCGGTCACGGCATCGGCAAGAAATATCATGAAGAACCACAGGTGTTGCACTACGGCAAACCGGGCACCGGCATGCGTTTGCTGCCGGGCATGATGTTCACCATCGAGCCGATGATTAACGCCGGTCGGCCGGGCATTCGCACGCTCGCCGACGGCTGGACAGCGGTCACTGCCGATCACAGTTTGTCGGCGCAGTGGGAGCACACGATTCTCGTGACCGACACCGGCTATGAGGTGACCACGGTGTCTGCGGGCACGCCACCGCCACCCGCGTAGACGCGCGCAATGTCCGCTGCGCTCGCTGAACTGCGGCAAACTTATCAGGCGCACCGTACGCTGATATTTGATGCGCTGCAAGCCATCGATCAGATTGACGCCGCGCTCAAAGCCCATTCACTCGCGGTGGATGACGTGCTCATTCAGCAGTGGCACAAGCACCATTTGCATCAATCTCCGTTAACGTTACTCGCGGTCGGTGGCTACGCACGATTTGAGCTGTTCCCGCATTCCGATGTGGATATTTTGCTGCTGCATAACGGCGTGGACGTTGCAGCCATTGCCGGAATTGAGAGCTTTTTAAGCGAGGCGTGGGATCTCGGGTTTGAGGTCGGCCACAGCGTGCGAAGCGTTGAAGAATGCATCACTCAGGCTCAGGCCGATGTGACCGTGGCGACGTCCCTCTTGGAGCGGCGCGTCATCGTCGGCGCGAGCGGCAATCCGCATGCGCTCGATCAGCGTTGGCAGCAATCCTTCGATGTGGATCACTTTGTTAAAGCCAAGCGTTTTGAGCAGCAACAGCGTTATGCGCGCTTCGAAGACACGGCCTATAACCTGGAGCCCAACGTCAAAGAGAGCCCCGGCGGGCTGCGCGATGTGCAGATGGTGTTGTGGCTATCGCACGCGGTCAACGGTGCGTCGACGCTTGATGCGTTGGTGGCTCAAGGCTTCTTGAACCGCCCTGAATGCAACGCGCTCACTGAGGCTTACGCACAGGTAAAGTTTTTGCGTGCGCGGTTGCATTTGCTGGCCCGTCGGCGCGAAGATCGTCTCGTGTTTGAGTTGCAAAACGCGATGGCAGAAAACCTCGCCATCAAAGCCTCGGGCGGCCTGCGCGCATCCGAAGTTTTGATGAAACGCTATTACAAATCGGCGCGGCAGTTGCGCTTGTTCAACGATATTTTGATCGACGCGTTGACCAGCAACCGCAACGCGCCCAAAGTGCCGATTGTCGGTACGCCGTTTGCCAGTTGCGATGGCAAGTTGGATGTCACCATTCGCGGCGCAAATTTGTCGTCGCTGGAAATTTTGCAGGCGTTTCGTTTGCAGTTTAAAGACCGTGCCTATTCCGGCTTCACGCCGGAGTTGCGGCGAGCGATTTTGCGCGCCACGCAATCGCTGCCCGAGGACGCGTTTGCGACCGACGCCTGTCGCGCGCTGTGCCTTGATTTTTTACGCGGCGGTCACGGTGTGTATCACGCGCTCAAAGCGATGAACGAACTCGGTGCGCTCGGCAAACTAGTGCCACCGTGGCAGCGCATCATCGGGCAGATGCAGCATGATTTATTTCATGTGTACACGGTGGATCAACACATCTTGATGGTGCTGCGAAACATGCGCCGCTTTGCTGATCCGGCGCACTCGCATGAGTATCCGTTGTGCAGCGAACTGATGCAGGATTTCCCGGAGCGCGAACTGCTCTATCTGGCCTGTATTTTTCACGACATTGCCAAGGGTCGCGGCGGCGACCATTCACAATTGGGCATGGACGACGCACGCACGTATTGCACCCAGCTTGAGCTCGCGCCGGAGCACGTGGAGCTGGTTGCCTGGTTGGTTGAGCATCATTTGAGCATGTCGAGTTTCGCGCAAAAACGCGACATCGCCGACCCGGCTGTGATCAACGAATTTGCGCGCATGGTCGGCACCGAAAAGCGCTTGCTTGCCTTGTATTTGTTGACCGTGGCCGACATTCGCGGCACCAGCCCCAAGGTGTGGAACAACTGGAAAGCGCGCTTGTTGGAGCAGTTGTTTCGCGCGACGCGGCGGGTGTTTACGGCGTTGGGCACTGATACCGTTTTTGACGCGCTCGCGGATCGGTTGGTCGAGGCGCGCCGGCTGCTGGCGCTTTATGCGGTAGACGTGGATCGCGCCGAAAAATTCTGGCGCAGTTTGGACTCGGTGTACTTGCAGCGGCACAGCGCCGACGAGATTGCGTGGCATGCGCGTAACCTCTTCTTTCGTCTCGATACGGATAAGCCGGTGGTGCGCACGCGGCTGATGCCGTCTGGCGAGAGCCTGCAAATTATGGTCTACGTCAAGGACCGCGCGGAGCTGTTTTCGCGCACCATGAACGTGTTGGCGCGGCTTAATTTCTCGGTGCTTGACGCTCGCGTTCACACCTCGAAAACCGGCTACGCGATTGACACATTTACCGTCGTCAATCCGAATTCTGCGAATCAGGCGTATCGCGATGTGCGGCAATTGCTCGAATACGCCATCAACGAGGTGCTGACTGAAAACAGCCCGCTCAAGGCAGCGCAACTGGGCAAAGCCACGCGACAGCAACGGCACTTTCCGATTGCGCCCACCATCGAAATCACCGGGGACGAGCAAGGCCAGCGCTTCGTGCTCGAAATCGTCGCCGCTGATCGCACCGGCTTGCTCGCGCGCATCGCCGAGATTTTGTCCAGCCGCAGCGTGGCCATTCAAACCGCACGCATCAACACGCTGGGCGCGCGCGCTGAAGACATTTTTGTGGTGTCTGGCGGCAGGTTGGCAGAAGAATCCACACGCATCGCGCTGGAGACGGAACTGGCCGAGGCGATTGCCTGAGCGTTACCGCCCGCACGGGAAAACGTGCATCCGCCGCCTGATTTTCATGAAACAGCTTTAGGCTGAATCGCCCATTTCACTAAGGCGAAACGCCGATAACGGCATAAGTCAATATTTTGCTTTTTTAAGCGCTAGCCTTAGTAAGAAGGCGGTTGCAGCGTAAAGCTGTACCGCATTTCAGCGCTTCACAAGCACGGACTTTACGGTGCGGCGCACATCACCACACCTTCGTTGATCCAACCGCGAGCCACCACCTGCGCGATGGCGTTCGGATCGGTGGTGAAGCGGTGATTGCCGTCAACGCCGCGCGCGCCGCCGTTGTTGTAGGCGCGATAAACGCTGATGGTCGCGGTCGGGCAAACCCCGCTCAGCGCAGGCGTGGTCAAGAAATCAAGGCTCTCAAAATTGAGGCGCGGTTGCGTGACGGGAGTGCTCGCTTGCAGCGATTTCAGCAAATCGCACTCGGCCTGAATCGCGGTGTAGAAATGCGAATTTGGCCCTGGCGATGCGCTGCCGTAAAAGCGGCACACCGGCGTGCTGCCACCCTGATTAAACGACTGCCCGGTGCGTGCCCAACCCACAGCCACGCCACTGTCGAGCAGCGTTTTGTCCGACGCGCTGGCAGTAACAAAGTATTGATCGAGCGGCGCAAAGTAATACTCAACCACCGCATTAGCGGGCACCACGCCGCTGCCCAGCGCCACGCGTTTGCCGTCGCTAGGCGGCAAGCACGTGAAGGTCAGCGGTTGACTCACCGCGGCCAACGCGCGCAACGCGGCATCAGTCAACACCGCGCCGCTCCTCATTTGCCACGAGCCGTTCGGCTGCAGCAAACCGGTGTGTGCGGTGCCGTCAATATTGCCGCGCACCACGAGATCGCACGTGGCGCGCGGTGAGGTGGTTTGCGCCTGTTGTTTGAGCAGCGTTAATCGCGCTGCAACGGCGTCCGGCGCGCCCGGTCGCCACGTGACTTGCTGGCCAACAATCGGCATCAAATCGCTGTCCATCGCCAACACAAAGGCAATGACTTGATCGCGCGTGGTGGCAACCGGCACCGGGAAGTTGAACACCGGATCGCTGAAAAAGTTGATGAGCGTGTCAATGGCGCCATCGTTTGAAAAACCGAAGCCGCGAATTTGCGGGCCGGTCGCCACGCCGGTGCCGCCGCTGAAACCGAACATGCCTACTTTTTGATACATGTTGCGCAGGTGCGGCACCTTGAAATTTTCACTGATGCGAAAGCCTTCAAACGTCATCAGCCCACCGGTGCCAAACTGGCCCGCTTGCGCGTTGAGCGTATGGCAATGATTGCAACTGCCGAGGCCCGTGATGTTGTTCACGTTGAAATAAATATCGCGTCCGGCCTGCTCCGCTGCCGACAACGAATTGTCGAGCGCGCGCACCGGACTCGGCGGCATTTTCAGCGCCATCGCAAAATCGGTGAACGCTTGCATGTCAGCTTCGCTCAACGGCGCTTGCCGGCCGAGCAAACCAACAAACGCTGGGTTGAATTCTTTAAACGACGCCTCCTCCAACGATTCAACTTTGCCGCGCACGACAGCCCGCGCGGCAGTTGCGCCTCCGGTGCGATCACCGCGCCAATGCGTCGGCCCGTTTTTTGCCATGCCACGCAGCGTTTGCGTAGTCATTGGGCCCTTCATCGGGTGAAATTTTGGCGTGGTGCGCGGGCTGTTACTCACGTACGCGTTGCTGTTGGTTTTTTGCGCCTCATCGGGGTTGCCCAAGTCCCACGCCAACTGATCCAAGTCACCAAAGGTGTGGCACGACGCACACGAACTGGTGCCGTTGCTGGAGCTGAAATTCGCGTCGTAGAAAATGCGTCGACCGCTCTTCACGCGCAGGCTGTCCGGCGTGAATAGTGGTGTGGTTTTGAGCACGGCGAGACTACGGGTGTCGATCACACTCACGCTGTGCGCAACATGCGAATACACAAACAGGCGCGTGCCAGCCGCGTTAAGCGCAAGCCCGGCCGGGCCTTCGGGCACATTGATGTGCTGTGCGCTGTTCGGCGCAAATTGGCCGCTGGCAATTGACGCGGTCGGCAGCGCAGCCACTTTGTTCGACCCGAGTGCGGCGACATACAGCGTTTCTCCGCTGGGGCTAAACACCATCGCGGTGGGCTGCGCGAGGCTTCGCGCTTTGTCGGTGGCGCTGATCGCTTGGCCCTCAGGCAACGAAAAATTCACATGCGAATTCAGATGCACCGCATCGACCGATTGGGCAGCGACATCCACCACGCTGATGCGACTTTCTGCAAGCCGACCGCGCACGGTGGTGGCGGTTGCGCCGGAGCCTTCAAAGCGGATTTCGTTTTTTGCCTCGGTGTTGCTCGCGTAGACTTTTCCGCTCTGCGGATGCACTGCCAAGTTGAACAGCGTGGTGCCGACTCCGCTGACACGCGACTTAACGGTCGGCATCGGCGCGTTGGCGTCGATAGCAAACAGGTCATAGTCCGGCAGTGAAAACTTGACAGAAGACGACCAATCGGTCTTTGCCTCATCGCGCCACGCAGCGCCGTCAAACTTGACGATGAGCCCCGTGTCGGGTGCAGGCACGCCATCACTGCTCGCGCGCGGCAGCGGCTTCCTAAAGAGCACGGCATCGCGATGCAAAGTGGTGGTGCCATTGCCTGAAAACAGCGGCGCGGCGTACACCGTCGCGCCGTCGGGGCTGACCGCCAACGCACGCGGTGTGTCTGCGAACAGCGTGAGAATAGTGAGCGGCGTGCCGGTCAGACTGTCGTCCAAGTTAGCCGCGTCAAACACCCAAACGTCGGCGCGGCCTTGCCCTGCCGTAGTCAAACTGCTGGTAGTCATGTTCGGGCGATTTTGGCCGCGAAATGCAGCGGTAATAAACGCGCGATCACCATTGGCACCGGCAAACACGATGTCGCGCGGCTCGTCACCCACTTGCAGCGTGCGCAATACGCGCGGCGTGCCGTCAAGCCGCACCACGCTAACCGAGTCCGAGAGGTGATTGATCACCCACACTTCATTGCCATTGCGCTCAGCCACCGCAACCGGTTCTAGACCCACGGCGACGGCGCTGATGAGTCGCAACGTGTCGCCTTCAACCGCATAAATTTCTAAGCAATGCGCAGGCCGGTTAGTAACAAACAATCGCTTGCCATCTGCGGACAGCGCAATGGGTCGCACCGGTCCGCTTTCAAACAGCGTGACGCTGGCGACGAGCGCATCGTCAGTCACGCTGTCGCTACCGGTGCCGCATTGAAAAACGGGTCTTGATAACGTCGCCCCTAATGCCTGCTCTATCGACGCGTTGGCAGCGCCCACCTTGCCGCGCTCGCCACCAAATCCCGCCACACCCAGCAAGCCCAGCAAACCGATCGCGAACCAAATAAGGCGAAGCATGTATCTGATCATGATGTTTCCTCAAGCCCTTTGTTTACGCATTGTAGGTAGGCTTTCGCGCGTGAAGCAAGCGCTGACTGTAAGCAGGTGTTGCACCCACGCTGCACGCTGCGGGGCGATGTCCTACGCAGCGATGGGCAACCATCCGGTAACCGCGTTTGTTCACAATCGTTAGGATGGGACTATGAATTAGACAAGCCGCGTTTCGGCGCGTCGATTACCTCAGTCCACCCGAGAGAACTATGAATAGATTATTGAAATCGACCTTGACAGTGCTTGGCCTTGCTGCTGCAGCACAGGCGTCGGCGCAAATTACGTTTTACGAAAATGATGGGTTTTCTGGGCGCTCGTTTTCGACGTCGCGGCAGATCTTCAACTTCGAGCGGCAGGGATTTAATGATCGCGCCTCCTCCGTTGTGGTTTTCAGCGAACGCTGGGAAGTATGCGAAGACGAACGCTTCGAAGGACGTTGTGTCGTTCTTCGGCCTGGCCGTTACCCGTCGCTCTTAGCGATGGGGTTGAATGATCGCGTTTCGTCTGTTCGCTCAATGAGCAGAAACGCACGTATTGACGACGACCGTTACGCGCCCATCGCCGAGCCTGTCTACGACAACCGTCGTCGAAACAATGAGCGGCTTTTTGAGGCTGACGTGACCTCGGTGCGCGCCGTTGTCGGGCAGTCTGAACAGCGCTGCTGGATCGAGCGTGAGCAGGTTCAAAGCGGCAACACCAACGTGCCTGGCGCGATCCTCGGTGCGGTCATTGGCGGCGTACTCGGTCACCAAATTGGTGGCGGACGCGGGCAAGACATTGCCACGGCTGGTGGCGCTGTAGCCGGTGCAGCATTCGGCGCTAATTCGGGCGGCGGTGGCGGCGGATATAGCCAAAATGTGCAACGCTGCACCGACGTTTCAAATCGCGGACAGCCTACGTATTGGGACGTGACCTACAACTTCCGCGGGCAAGAGCACCGCATGCAAATGCTGTCGCCACCAGGCCGCACGATCACCGTTAACCGTCAAGGCGAACCGCGTTCGTAATCAGCACGTCGCGTTGCCAGTCAACGCAGTAAAGAGGCCTTTCAGGACCTTTTTTCTATAGCTCCGAGTACCATCTTTTTACGCGGTAGAAGTGTCTGTACGTATCGCGGCAGCATACAGCCAACGTCCTTCGACACGAACGAATCGGCTCAGCTCTTCGAGGCGTTGTGCGCGCCCGCCACCGGGTGCTTTACTGCGCGCAACAAATTCAACAAAGCCTTCGTCGTTGGATGCCATCCACGTGCGCTTGACCGTGAGACCAAGCCACTTCGCGCCGGAATCAAAACGCTCCATCTCTGAGGGACGCGTGGTCGCGTGCCACGTGTCAAGCACGTATGCACGCAGGCCCAGTGCGTACGCGCTGTATCGTGATCGCATCAGCGCTTCAGGCGTGGGTGCGTGCAGGTGCAACGCGCCGACGTGATAGCGCCCGCAGCACTGTGCGTAATCGCGAGCAAGTCCGCACGGGCACTGGGCCACCGGCCACTAGCCCGCGCGTAGCTTGGCTTTCAGGGCGACGCTAATTTCTGGCCGCTCTGCAAACGGGTCAGTTGGATTGCGCATTTCGGTGATGTCGGTCATGCGCGTGGCGACGTTGCCGAGCGCGTGCGGATGACTAAAGATGTAGAACTGACCTGTATCAATCGCATGAAATACCTTGTCGGCGATCATCTCCGGCGTGATTTTTCCTGAGCTCACGGCCTTGCTGCTTTGTGCCTGCGCCACCAGCTGCGACAGCGTCGGGCCGCTGTCGTTTTTCATGTCGGCGGGCCGATTGCGGTGCGAATTGGCGATGCCGGTGGCGACGAAATACGGGCACAGCACGGACGCGGTGACCTGATCGGTGACCAGTTTTAAGTCTTGATACAACGTTTCCGAGAGCGTAACCACCGCATGCTTCGATACGTTGTAAACACCCATCGTGGGTGCGGAGAGCATGCCCGCCATCGATGCCGTGTTGACAATGCAGCCACGATAGTCGGGCTCTGTTTTTGCGCGCTCAAGCATCATCGGCGTGAACGCTTTAACGCCGTACACCACACCCATCACGTTCACGCCCATCACCCATTCCCAGTCCTTGAGCGTGTTCTCCCAAATCAGCCCACCGGAGCCGACGCCAGCGTTGTTAAACAGCCAATGCGGAGCACCGAAACGAGCTTGGGTTGCGGCGGCCAACGCCTCCACTTGCTCGTGTTTCGACACGTCAACCCGTTGTGCCATAACTTGCACGCCGGTCGCTGCAATTTCCGCAGCAGCTGCATCGAGCGCCACCTGCTCCACATCACACATCACGATGTTGTAGCCGCGCTTGGCACCGAGCCGCGCAAACTCCAGACCGAAACCGGACGCGGCACCGGTGATGACAATAGTTTTGCTGCCGGTGTTCATGCCAATTTCACCAATTGCTTGCCGAAGTTTTTGCCTTTGAGTAGATCAAAAAACGCTTGCGGCGCGGCGGCTAAACCATTGGCAACAGTCTCGCGATATTTGATTTTTCCGCTGGCGACCCCGGTGCCCAATACCGTCAGACCTTCAGGCCACAACTGCATGTGTTCAGACACAATAAAACCCTGAATTTTCAGGCGCGATTGCAGAATGAGTTGTGGCGCAGCCATCGGAATCGGCACGCCGTTGTAACCCGAAATCATGCCGCACATAGCGATGCGGCCAAAGCCGTTCATGCGCAACATTACGGCGTCCAAAATCGTGCCGCCGACGTTTTCAAAGTGGCAGTCGATGCCGTTTGGCGTAACCACTTTCAGCGCGGCATAAAAGTCTTTGGGTTCCGGAAACGCTTTGTAATCGATGCAGGCATCAAAGCCCAATTCGTTGACCACATAAGCGCATTTGTCCGCCCCACCCGCGATGCCCACCACGGTGCAACCGTGGGCCTTGGCGAGCTGACCCACCACCGAGCCCACCGCACCCGATGCCGCATCCACACACACCGTTTCACCGGCTTTCGGTTCGCAGATTTTGAGCAAGCCGTACCAAGCCGTCATGCCCGGCATGCCTACGCAGCCGAGATACGCCGAGAGCGGCACGTGGGCAGTGTCCACCACGCGCACATCGCCCTTGCCAGTGGCCGTGGAATAGAGCTGCCAACCGCCGCCGCCGACCACGCTCGCGCCCACCGGAAACTTGGCGTTGCGAGATTCAACCACCACGCCGGCGGTACCGCCGATCATGGTTTCGTTCAAGGCTTGCGGCTGCGCGTAGCTCTTCGCCTCGCTCATGCGGCCCCGCATGTAGGGATCGAGCGAAAGATACGAATGCTGCACGCGAAGTTCGCCATCAACCAGTGGCGCGAGCGACGCGTCTTCAAGACGGAAATTTTCAGCTGAAGGTTCGCCGACGGGGCGGGAGGCGAGGACGATGCGTTGGTTTTTCATTGGGGGCCTTTGAATGTAGAAAAAAGTCGGCGTCATTCTCGGCGCTGCCGGGAATCCAGAATCGCTCATCACGCAATTTGCGATGATTGAAGCCGAATTGTCGCCCCTGGATCCCCGGCTGTGCCGAAGACGACGACAGAAAAAGGAAATGCGTGCTAGCCGCCAGTCACCACCGACACACCACCATCCACCGCGAGCGTTTGCCCAGTGATGTGTTTGCCAGCGTCTGACGCGAACAGCAGCGCTACGCCTTTCAAGTCTTCGTCGTCGCCAATGCGTTGCAGCGGCGCGTGTTTCGCCAAAGCCTCGGCACCTCCTGCTTGACTGAGCAACCCTTTGGTCATTTTGCTCGGAAAAAATCCCGGCGCGATAGCGTTGATGCGGATGCCGTATTGGCCCCATTCAGCCGCCAAGGTTTTGGTGAAGTTAATCACCGCGCCTTTGGACGTGTTGTACGCAATGGTCTTCATGAACGGTGGATTGCCGCCAAGGCCTGCGATCGACGCCACGTTGATCACGCTGCCGGTGCGCCGCGGAATCATGCTCGCTTTGCCAATCGCCTGAGTGAGCACAAAGATACCGCGCACGTTTAGGTTCATGACTTTATCCCACGCTTCAATCGGGTGATCTTCGGCCGCTGCGCCCCACGAGGCACCGGCGTTGTTGACCAGAATGTCCACATTGCCCAGCGCTTTCATGGCCGCTGCAGCGAGCGTGACCGCGCCCTCCGTGGTGCCGCTATCGGCCGCCAGCGCGTGCGCTTTGATGCCGCTGGCCGTGAGCTCGGCGACGGCAGCATCGAGCTCATCTTGTTTGCGTGCGGACAGCATCACGGTGGCGCCGGCCTCGCCCAATGCGTGGGCGATTTGCAAACCTAAGCCTCGCGAGCCGCCAGTGATGAGCGCGGTTTTTCCGGTCAAGTCAAACAGGGTTTTAATGTTGCGTGGCGTCATGGTGAATCCTCCTAAAAACTATCGATGGAAAGGTTGGCGCAGGTCATGTCGCGGCTGCTGACCACCGCGAGCCATGCGTCAATTTTGGGTAATTCGTAATGAAAAAAGTAACGCATCGCCGCGCGCTTGCCGTCGATGAATGCGCTTTGGCGATCCGCATTTTCCGCTGGTAGCGACTGCACCAAATCAAGCCATATCCACGCCAGCACCGTGTGCCCAAACGCCTGCAAATACGGCGTGGCGTTGGCCAACGCCTCCGTTGCGTTGCCTGTCGACCACGCCGCTTTGGTGGCCGCGCCAACGCGTTGCAACGCACCCGCCAAAGCCTGCGCATGATCTGCAAGCGCGGGCACGTGCATCGCGCGCATGATGGTGTCGTTCATGCGCGTGGCGAGCAATATGAGACCGCGACCCCCGTCCATCACCACTTTGCGCCCGAGCAGGTCAAGCGCTTGAATGCCGTGGGTGCCTTCGTGAATCATGTTCAGACGGTTGTCACGCCAATATTGCTCGACCGGAAAATCGCGCGTGTAGCCGTAGCCGCCATGAATCTGGATGGCTAGCGAATTGGCTTCCAAGCACCACTCGCTCGGCCAGCTTTTGGCAATAGGCGTGAGCACTTCGAGCAGCAGTTTTGCGTCCGCCAACGTGTCGCCCTCGCCGGTATGCGTCTCGTCCACCAGCCGCGCGCAATAAAGCTCCAGCGCCAAAGCACCTTCGCAATACGCCTTCTGCGCGAGCAGCATGCGCTTGATGTCGGCGTGTTCGATGATGAGGATCGGTTTTTGCTCGACCGCCTTGCCACTTGAGGTAATCGGGCGGCCCTGCGTGCGCTGTTTCGCGTAATTGAGCGAGGCCTCATAACCCGCCATACCGAGCATCGTAGCGGCAAGTCCCACACCGATCCGCGCCTCATTCATCATGTGAAACATGCAACGCAAACCGTCACCCGGTTTGCCCACGAGATAGCCCACCGCCCCGGCCTTGCCGCCTGGTTTGAACTTGCCTTCGCCGAAGTTGAGCAGCGCGTTGGTGGTGCCGCGCCAACCGCATTTGTGATTGAGACCCGCAAGGGCTACGTCGTTCCTTTCGCCCGTCAGTTGGCCAGCCATATCGACGATTTTTTTAGGCACAATGAACAGCGAAATCCCGCGCGTCCCCGGAATCAACTTTCCATCTGCATCAGGAATTTTGGCGAGCACCAGATGAATGATGTTCTCAGTCACTTCATGCTCACCGCCCGAGATCCACATCTTGTTGCCAGTGAGCCGATAACGCGGCCCAAGCGCATCGTTCTCATCATCCGGCTCAGCACGCGTCGCAACGTCCGACAGCGACGAACCGGCCTGCGGTTCGGACAGGCACATCGTGCCCATCCAGCGACCTGCAAACTCGTTTTTTGCGAACACCTGCTTCTGCATCTCGGTGCCATGCACCATGATGAGGTTCGCGTTGCCGACCGTCAACATCGCCCACGAAATACTCACCGAAGCCATGCTGAAAATCGCGTTGGCCGACGCCTCAACCGTGTACGGCAACTGCATGCCGCCCCACTCGTAATCCTGCGCGGCGGCCAGCATGCCCGAGCCCGCGTACGCGGCCCACGCATCATGCGTCGCCTGCGGCAGGATCACCTTCTCGCCATCAAAATGCGGCTCCTGCAAATCGACAAGGCGATTGAACGGCGCGTACTTGTCCTTAGCGATTTTTTCAGCGGTGTCGAGCACCGCGCCGTACGTCCCGGTGCTGTGATCGGCAAAGCGCGGACGCGCACAAAGCTCACCCACCTTCAACCAATCATTCAACAAAAAATCTAGTGTGGCTCGCACGCGCAGTCTCCGTTCGGCGTAGTTGGGTTTGTTCAAGGGGCCGTATCAGTGGCGGGCGCGGGTGGCGAGACCACACGCAAACCCGGCACGTCGGCGAAATCGCGCGGGTTACAGGTCAACAGGTCGCAGTCGTGCTCGAGCGCGGTGGCTGCTAGCCAAAGATCGTTGATACGATTGCGTGTTTTCCCGAGACGTGCCAGCTGAACACGCAATCGAGCGTGCGTCGTCGCTGTCATTGACCCGATGGGCAAGCATTCGGCATCCAATGCGTATTGAAGCGCTTGTCGTCGACGCAGAGCCACTGCGACATCTCGCGCCATGTGACATCCCGCTTCTAGCTCTGACAGCACAACGGGCGAGACGAAGTAGTCGTCGTACGTAGTCAGCGTTTGATCCGCCCAGCTCGTGTGGATTTCTTCGTTGGTAGCAGCAATAAAAACGGAGCTGTCCACTAGCGCGCCCAAGGATCCACCCAGTCCTCATACGGATTGATGAACTCGTCGTAGTCCTTTTGCCACTGCGTATCCGCACCCACCACAGCCACGCGATTCGCCCGCATCCGCGCCACTAGCTCAGCCCCAGTCATGCTGCGTCGCTTCGGTGTGATCGGCTGCACAGTCACCACCGCCTTGCCATGGCGGGTGACCTCCACAGCCTGCTGCGATTCAATCACGCGATCAAACACCCCACGTGGGTTGCGGGCGAATTCGGTGCTAGTGATGGTTTGCATATCAATCCTTGCCATTGGGAAATACATAATTTATGTATTTTACGCATTTTCTGTAAATCCGAGCACTGCGCCCAACGTTCCGGTGCGGTCATTAGCCAAGCGCGGACGCGAACAAAGCTCGCCCAACTTACGCCAGTCATTCAACAAACAATCCAGCGTTTCGCGCACTCTCAGCCTCCGTTTCGCGTAGTTGTATTTTCTATCAGCTTTTGGCTGAAAGCCTTATTTTATTTGGGCTTGGAGTGCATTTATGCATAAGGTCAATACGCGCCATTATTGCGCTCTAGCCCCAACATCGCAGCCGTTTCAATGAAAAGCTGTAGTGTGGGCAGAGGCGGCCTACCTACTCGGCTTTAAGAGGAATATTGCGAATGAGCGCTGTAGCAGTTGCCGACGCGATGAGCTGACCGCCTTGATACAACTCCCCCGCGAGAAAACATACCTCCTTACCGCGCTTGACGATACGGCCCTTTCCAGTCAGCACACCCACGTTGGCAGCACGATGAAACGATATGTTGAGATTCAGCGTCGGTGCAATCTGACCCGCAGCCAAGGTCGCCGCAAGTGCAGGCCCCATCGTATCGTCAAGCATCGCGGCCAAAAATCCGCCCTGAATATCGCCCGCAGGATTAGTGAACTCAGGCCGTCCTTGCAATTCGGTTTCAATCACACCATTCGCTGCGTCAATGTGGGTGAATACTATCCCCAGGGTTTCGGCCGCTCTAGGCGGCGGGATTTCACCTGCGACGATCTTCCAGAAGAACGCTTGCTTATCCACGGTAACTATAAGTCTGTAGTGGCATGAATTGAATTTGCTGACACGATGACTTACACCACTTCAAATATCCCAGCCGCCCCCATCCCGCCACCAATACACATCGTGGCGCAAACGAGTTTTGCGCCGCGGCGTTTGCCTTCGATGAGCGCGTGGCCGACGAGGCGCTGGCCGCTCATGCCGTACGGATGGCCGACGGCGATCGCGCCGCCGTTGACGTTCAATTTGTCCATCGGGATGCCAAGCGTGTCGGCGCAGTAGAGCACCTGCACGGCAAAGGCTTCGTTCAACTCCCACAGGTCGATGTCCTTCACCGACAGGCCGAGGCGCTTGAGCAACTTGGGCACGGCGAAAACGGGGCCGATGCCCATCTCATCCGGGTTGCAGCCCGCGACCGCGAAGCCGCGGAAAATGCCCAGCGGCTTGATGCCGCGTTGCTCTGCGAGCTTCGCGTTCATGACCACGCACGCGCCTGCGCCGTCGCTAAATTGCGAGGCGTTGCCTGCGCTGACTGATCCGCCTGGCAGAACAGTGCGGATGCCGGCAACGGCCTCGTACGTGGTGCCGTCGCGCAGGCCTTCGTCTTTGCTCACCGTGACCTGCTTGGTGGTCATGCCGGTCTTCGGGTCGGCGACGCCTGCGGTCACGGTGATTGGCACGATCTCGTCGTCAAACTTGCCCGCATCGCGTGCGGCGCAGGCCTTTTGCTGACTCTCAGCGCCGAAATGATCCATGCGCTCTTTGCTCATGTTGTAGCGCTTGGCGACGGTCTCGGCCGTCTGCATCATGTTCCAGTAAATCGTGGGCTTGTTCTTGTCGAGCCACGAATCCTTGAACATGTGCAGATTCATTTCTTGCTGCACGCAAGAGATGGATTCCACGCCACCGGCCACAAATACGTCGCCCTCGCCCGCGATGATGCGTTGGGCTGCCATCGCGATAGTTTGCAGGCCCGACGAGCAGAAGCGATTCACCGTCACACCGGCCACGCTGTCCGGCATGCCTGCACGCAACAACGACTGGCGCGCGATGTTCCAGCCGGTTGCGCCCTCGGGGTTAGCGCAGCCCATGATCACGTCGTCCACCTCGGCGGCATCAATGCCCGCACGCTTGACGGCGTGCTCGATGGCGTGGCCACCGAGCGTGGCACCATGGGTCATATTGAATGCGCCTTTCCAGCTTTTGGCGAGCGGGGTGCGAGCGGTGCTAACGATTACTGCATCAGTCATATTGATCTCCTTAAATTCGGTGGGCCACGCTTACGCGAAGTTTTTGCCTTCGGCGACCAGCTTTTTTAAGAGCGGCGCGGGCTCCCAGAATGTCGCGTCATCAAGCGGATTTTGCTGGAATTTTTTCATCATCTGGACGACGTTGAATAGGCCAAATTGGTTGGCGTAATTCATCGGGCCGCCGCGATAAACCGGGAAGCCGTAGCCGTAGATATAGACGATGTCGATGTCACTCGCCTTGTTGGCAATGCCTTCCTCCAAGATGTGCGCGGCTTCGTTCACCAGCGAGAAAACGAGGCGATGCACGATTTCGTCGTCGGATATTTTGCGTGCGGTGATGCCGAGCGTTTCGCGATGTTTGACCACCATCGCTTCAACTTCGGCATTCGGAATCGCGTCGCGTTTGCCCGGCAGATAGTCGTACCAACCCTTGCCTACTTTTTGTCCGAAGCGGCCCATTTCGCAGAGCAAGTCCGCCGTTTTGCTGTAACGCAAATTGGGTTTTTCGAGGTAGCGACGTTTGCGGATCGCCCAGCCGATATCGTTACCCGCAAGGTCGCCCATGCGGAACGGGCCCATCGCGAAGCCGAATTTTTCAACCGCTTTGTCGACCTGCTGCGGGGTGCAGCCCTCTTCCAGCAAAAAGCCGCCTTGACGACCGTATTGCTCGATCATGCGGTTGCCGATAAAGCCGTCGCACACGCCGGAAACCACCGCGGTTTTCTTGATTTTTTTCGAGGTTGCCATGACGGTGGCGAGCACATCTTTGGCTGTCTTTGCGCCGCGCACGACCTCAAGCAACTTCATCACGTTAGCAGGCGAGAAGAAGTGCATGCCCACCACGTCTTGCGGACGTTTGGTGAAATTGGCGATGGCGTTGACGTCGAGTGTGGACGTGTTCGACGCAAGAATCGCGCCCGGTTTTGCAACGGCATCGAGCGCATTGAACACTTTTTCTTTCACGCCGATTTCTTCAAACACGGCCTCAATTATCAAGTCGCAATTTGAGAGCGCCGCGTAGTCGAGCGTGCTGGTGAGCATGCCCATGCGCTCGTCGAGTTTTTCCTGCTTCAGTTTTTTCTTCGCCACTTGTGCTTCGTAATTTTTACGAATCACACCGAAGCCTTTATCGATGGCTTCTTGCTTCATTTCGAGAATGATCGCAGGGATGCCCGCGTTCAAAAAATTCATCGCGATTCCGCCACCCATGGTGCCCGCACCAATGATGCCGACCCGTTTCACGTCGCGCAGCTTCGTGTCTGCGGGCACATCGGGAATTTTTGACGCAGCCCGCTCGGCGATGAACAAATGGCGTAGCGCAACGCTTTCCGGCGTTGACATCAAATTGGTGAAAATCACGCGCTCGGCAGCCATACCGTCGTCAAATTTCATTCGCGTCGCGTTCTGCACGGCCTCAACGCACTTGGCTGGCGCGGGGAAATTTTTCGCCATCGCGGTGACGGTGTTGAGCGCGAATTTGAAGTAGCCGTCCGCCTCGGGGTGACCCACACGCAGGTCACGCACCAAAGGCAACGGACGCACGTCGGCCTTTTCAAGCGCGTATGCAATCGCCCCCGCCATGAGTTCACCCTCAATGACTTTATCGAACAATTTTTGCCCCGGAAAGCTCGCGATGAATTCACTCTTGACCGGTTCGCCGGACACGATGATGTTCAACGCAGCTTCAACGCCAATCACGCGCGGCAATCGCTGCGTGCCGCCCGCGCCGGGAATCAAGCCAAGCTTGACTTCGGGCAGCGCAATGCTGGCGCCGGGGGAAGTCACGCGGTAGTGGCAACCGAGCGCTAACTCCAAGCCGCCGCCCATCGCCACCGAATGAACGGCGGCAACTATGGGTTTAGCGGACAATTCACAAGCGCGAATCAGCGACAGCAAATTCGGCTCTGCGCCTGCTCTCGGCGAACCAAATTCCTTGATGTCAGCACCGCCCGAAAAGGCTTTGCCTGCGCCGGTGACGACGATGGCTTTGACCGATGCGTCGGCGTTAGCTTTGTCGAGCGCCTCAGCGAACGCAACACGCAGCGCGTAGGAAAGCCCGTTGACCGGAGGATTGTCGAGCGTGAGAATGGCGACGCCATCGCGAACTTCATAGCGGGTAGTCATGGGCGAAGAGTCCTCCTGAGGTTTATACGTTTTGATGTTCCAGTGTGAAGAACATCCGTTCAGCCTCGGAGTTTACGACGGTTGCGCAGCGTGTCATGTAGATGAGTCAGCTTTGGAGCGAGCGCACCAAACGGGCCGGATTGTCGACGGTTATTGAGCCACCACGTTGCGTGTTGATTGCGTTAATGTTCGGTAATGATGAAAACCGTTTTTCAAGTGGCCATTCAATTTGGCGATTGCGATCCCGCGGGCATCGTGTTCTTTCCCAATTTTTCGAAATGGATGGACGCAGCATCGCTTAATTTCTTCGTCAGTCATGGTGTGCCGCCGTGGCGCGAATTGGTGAAAACCACGGGCATTATTGGCACGCCACTGCTCGAAATCAACACCCGTTTCATGAAGCCCGCGACGTACGGCGAAACGATCATCATTCAAACTGAAATCACCGAATGGCGACCGAAAGTTTTCGTCATGCAGCACATCATTACGCGCGACGAAACGCTGATTTGCGAAGGCACCGAGATTCGCGCGTTTTGCATTCGCGACGGAGACAAAATCAAGGCCATCGAGGTGCCTGCCGACATCAAGGCGAAATGTCAGGCGTAGTTTTTCAATGCGTCTGACGGCGCGACAGGCTTAACAGCTTTTCGTGCAAAGCCGTATTTTGCTGGGGCTGAACGGCTAAAATTGCTAATACCGACTTATAGCTTTTAGCAACGTCTGCCCCAATGCAGTGGGCGATTCAGCGAAAAGTTGTTAGCAATCGTCGCGGTAATTTGCACGCCTTTGCCGCGCTCAAGACACTGGTTGTTACTTAGGCCACGCTGCCGTCATGAAACGCTACACCTCCAGCCATTCCTTACGAATATTGGCGTCGGCTTTAAGCTCGGCTGGTGTGCCTTCAAACACGATGCGGCGGTCGCCCATCACGTAAACGCGATCCGAAATTTGCAGCGCAATCGCGAGCTTTTGCTCAACCAACACCACGCAGATTCCGCGACGTTTGAGCTCCATCAAGTATTCAGCCACCAGCTGCACGATGGCAGGTGCCAAGCCCTCGGTCGGCTCGTCAATCATGATCAGATCCGGGTCGCCCATGAGCGTGCGGCACAGCGTCAACATCTGCTGCTCGCCGCCCGACAACACGCCCGCCTCCACGTGCTGACGTTCACGCAAACGCGGGAACATTTTGTACATGTCGTCGAACGACCAGCGACCTTGCGTTTTCGCTGATTTTTGGCCGAGCATCAGGTTTTGATGCACGGTCAGTTTCGGGAAAATGTCGCGGCTTTCGGGCACATAGCCGATGCCGAGATGGGCAACTTCGTACGCCTTCATACCGAGAATATTTTTGCCACGCCACAGCACCTCGCCGCGGTTGTCAACCATGCCCATGATTGCTTTGACCGTGGTGGAACGCCCTGCGCCGTTACGCCCCAGCAGCGCAACAATTTCACCCTCATTCACATGCAGATTCACGCCCTGCAGAATGTGACTTTTGCCGTAGAACGCGTGCAGCTCTTTAACTTCGAGCGCGACTTTACCGGTGCTCATACCGTGGCTCCCTGAGCCATATCTGCGTCCAGCACTGCGCCCAAATACGCCTCTTTCACCTTCGGGTCAGCGCGCACTTTTTCGGGTGTGTCGAACGCGATTACTTCGCCATAAACGAGCACCGCAATACGATCAGCCAGGCCAAAAACAACGCCCATGTCGTGCTCAACAGTTAACAATGTTTTGCCAACCGTCACGCTGCGAATCAAATGGACAAAACGATCCGTTTCGGAGTGACTCATGCCCGCCGTAGGCTCATCAAGCAGGATCACGTCGCCGCCACCGGCAATGGTTAAACCCACTTCAAGCGCACGCTGCTCAGAGTACGTCAGTAGCGACGCGGGCACATCACGACGGCGCTTAAGTTCGAGTGAGGCCATCAGCGCCTCAGTACGATCATTTAATTCGTCGAGCTTCGATAGCGGCTTCCAGAAACTGTATTTCTGGCCGCTCGCAAACAACGCGGCACAGCGCAAATTCTCGAACACCGAGAGGCGCGAAAAAATATTGGTGATCTGAAAACTGCGCGCCAAACCGCGCCGACTGATCTCGTACGGGCGCTTGCCGGTGATCTCTTCACCGTGTAATTTAATGTGGCCGCTGCTGGGCTCAAAGCGCCCGCTAATGAGATTAAACAGGGTGCTTTTGCCTGCGCCGTTGGGCCCAATGACAGCCACCCGCTCACCTTTTTTTACGGCCAGATTAACGCCGCGAATGATTGCGGTTTTGCCGAAATTTTTGGTCAGGTTTTGTAGTTCAAGTGCGTACATCATTCATCCCTCAAACGATGGCCGCTTCGGCTTTTTTGATCGCCTCCGCGATACGCGCTTCGCCCTCATTCCACACCCGGTGAAATTTGCGCCGCCAGATTTCAAACGCGATTCCACCCGCAACCAACACCGCCACCGCAATTAGCCACGACGAGGCGCTCGCCGCGTCGAGCGGTATGCGGGCGACTGTTACCGCGCTGCCCGAGCCTGCGGCAACCTGAATTTGATACGCCATCTCAACCACCGCCGCGAAACCCCACAGCGCGATCAAACCGAAGAAGAACATGCCCGCATATGGCCAACGCATCTTGCGCCATTCGCCGTATTTCACGCGGCGCAGATTGAGCATGATGAGGGCAGAGAAACCACCCGGCGCAAACACCACCATGATGAGAAAAACGATACCCACATAAAGCTGCCACGCCTTGGTAAATTCGGAGAGCACCACCAGCGCAAACACCAGCAATATCGAGCCGATAATCGGCCCAAAAAAGAAGCCGACGCCGCCCAGAAACGTGAACAACAAATAACCACCCGAGCGCACGCCGTGCAGCAAATCAGCGGTCGCGGCCTCCACGTTAATTGCAGTTAATCCGCCGGCAATGCCCGCGAAAAAGCTCGACACCATCACGATCAAATAGCGCACCCAGCGCGTGTCGTAGCCGACAAATTCGGCTCGCTCTGCGTTGTCGCGCACCGCGTTCGCAATGCGTCCGAGCGGCGTTTGCGTGAAGGCGTACATCAACGCGGTGCAGATAAAGAGATAGATCGCGATCAAGTAATACACCTGAATTTGCGGGCCAAACGTTAGGCCCCAATCTTTAAACCAACCCGCGCCGCCGGTGCGGTTCGAGTTGATGCCAGCCTCGCCACCAAAAAACTCCGGGAACATCAAGGCGGCGGCAAACACGAGTTCGCCCACACCCAGTGTAATCATCGAAAACGGCGTGCCCGATTTGCGCGTTGTGATGAAGCCCAGCAACGCGCCAAACGCAAGCCCGGCAACGCCGCCCACCAGCGGAATGGCCCACATCGGCAGCCACCAACCGCCAAGAATTTTGTTCATGGCGTGCACGGCAACGAAGGTGCCAAGGCCGGTGTACACCGCATGGCCGAACGACAGCATGCCCGCCTGACCGAGCAACATGTTGTAGCTCATGCAGGCAATCGCAGCGATCCCGGTGAGGCATACCAGCGTGAGCGCGAAGCTCGATTGCGCGCCGAGCGGTAACAGCAGCAAAATCAGCGCGAACGCGCTCCATACGACGATGCGCACGCCGTTGAGCGGCTTGAAGTGAAGTGCTTTCAATGCGCTACTCATCGCGCGTTCCTAAGATTCCTTTGGGCCGAACCACCAGCATCAACACCAACAATAAATAGGGCAGGATCGGGGCCACTTGTGACAGCTTTAATTTCCACACCGGGTAGCCAAATGTGTCTGGCGTTACCGCTACGCCGAACGATTGCAACGCGCCTATAAATGACCAGTCAAGCCCCACAGCAAAGGTCTGCATGACGCCGATCAAGAGTGAGGCGATCAACGCACCGGCCAGAGAGCCCATGCCGCCCACCACCACCACCACAAAAATAATGGCACCAACGGCCTGCGCCATGCCTGGATCGGTGATGAACGCGTTGCCGCCGATCACACCTGCGAGCCCCGCCAGCGCGCAGCCGCCCGCAAACACCATCGCAAACACGCGCGGCACGTTGTGGCCAAGCGCCTCGGTGGTTTCAGGATGCGTCAATGCGGCTTGAATAACCAAACCAATGCGCGTTTTTTTAAGCAGCAGGTACAGACTACCCAGCATGCCAATGGCCACCAGCATCATGAAGCCACGATAGGCCGGAAAACTTGAGCTGTAGAGCTTGAAAAGCGAACCGTCAAGCGCCGCGGGCACTTTGTAATCGACCGGGGTGCGGCCCCAGATCAGCTGCACCAGTTCAAGAATCACAAACGAAAGTCCGAAGGTGACTAACAACTCAGCAACGTGGCCAAACTTGTGCGTTTTTCGGAGAACTACCCGCTCGAACAAACCACCCAGAATCGCAACCAGCACTGGAGCGATGACAAAGGCCACCCAGAAATTAGTCCATTCGGACACCTGAAACGCGAGGTACGCACCCAGCATGTAGAAGCTGGCGTGGGCAAAATTCAGCACGCCCATCATCGAAAAAATGAGCGTTAAGCCCGCCGACAGCATGAACAACAGCAGTCCATAGCTCACGCCGTTGAGCAGGGATATGGTGAAGAATTCCATCAAGCCTCTGGGCCAAAAATCAAATAACGAGAATCACGTCGCAAAAAATTCGGCAACGTGCCGCATACAACAAAGCGGGCCGAGCCCGCCTTGCTGTTCCACCGCATTGCGGTGGTCACTAGATAACCGGCGTTACGGACGCTTCATCACGCACGTGGTGGGCATGGACGCAAGTTTGGGCTCCAAATAACGCACGGTTTTGAAGCCGTGGCCGGTGCCTTCTTGAGCGTACTTAACGCCCGGCACACCTGCGCGTGTCCACTGCGCAATGTAGAGCGCCTGTTGCATCGCGCCGTCAGACGCGCGCATCTCGATATCCTCGCCAGAGCCGCCCTTGCCCTTCATGCCAGCCAAGGCCCGCGCAACGGGCACGCCGTCCGTGCTCTTGGCCTTTTCGACCGCAGCGACGAGGAACTTAACCGCGTTCACAGCGGCCACGGTGTAGAACTCTTCCTTAAACTTGTACTTGAACCCCGTGTACATCGCGTCCAGCGTATTTTTCTCGGCATTTGGATGCCAATAGGCCACGCTAAACACGCGGTCCGTACCCGCTTCGCCAATAGCCGCTGGCGCGCCAATCACGCCCGCGTAGAAGGTGTAGAAGTTGCCCTTGAACCCAGCATCTTTCGCCGCTTTGATCAGCAGCGCGAGATCGGGGCCCCAGTTGCCGGTGACCACGGTGTCGGTGCCAGCGGCCATCATTTTTGCGATGTACGGCGCGAAGTCTTTAACCTGCCCCAGCGGATGCAATTCGTTGCCGACGATTTTGACGTCAGGACGCTTTTCGGCCAGCATCGACGCCGTGAATTTGGACACTTGCTGCCCAAACGAATAGTTCTGACCGATCACGTAGACGTTCTTGATCGCCTTGTTGTCTTTCATGTAATTGGTGAGCGCCTCAAGCTTCATGTCGACACCTGCGTCAAAGCGGAAGTGCCACGGCGAGCATTTGCTGTTGGTAAGGTCTGGGTCAATCGCCGCGTAATTCAAAAACACAACTTCTTTGCCGGGATTGCGCTCGTTGAACTTATTCACGGCGTCAATCAGCACCCCTGCCACGCTTGATCCGTTGCCCTGAGAAATGAAATTAATGCCGTCGTCAGTCGCTTTTTTAAACAGCGCTAGCGCCTCTTGCGGGCTGCCTTTGGAATCCATGGGCACGATCTGCACGGTAACACCCGAGTTCGCGTTTTTTCCGCTGAACTGCTCTGCGGCATATTGAAAGTGGTTCAACTGGTTTTGACCCACGCCACCAAACGGGCCAGACAGGCCCTCGATGAACGCAATTTTTACGTTTTGCGCATGCACCATGCTGCCCGCTAGACCCAATGCAGCCGCCACAGCAATGGCTGAAGCCTTTATCGCTAAATTCACAAGAACCTCCTTTAAGTGACACATTGATTGTGTCGTTTATCAAACTACTCAGGACGTTGATCCTGCGTGCTCTTTATTCTAAGAACGAGCCGCGTCAATACAGTAAGGATTAACCCACTGCGTGGCCGGCTGCGCTGCCGTCGTCTCCACCTTGCAGGCGCTGCGCAAGCTGCGAAAGACGCTCAAACGTTGCCTCCAAATCGGTCGCCTCCAACAGATACGGATTGAAACTCTTGCCCGTCCACTCAGGCAAGTCCATGCGGTGCGACAGCATCGTGCCCGAATAGCCCATGCCCCACTGCGAAAACCAGCGCACCGACGTCGGCGCGCTCAGAATGAGCTCAACCGAGTGATGCCTAGGGTCGGTGGCGATGCGTGAAAAACACTGCGTCACCGCAGCGCGCTCGCCTTCCAGACACTGCAAAAAAAACTCGCCCGACCAGCACAGCATGCCGCTGATTTGCCTTTGCTGGTTGCGCAGTTCAGCACTTTTCAGCAGCGCATCAATATCGGCTGGTTGCACGTTGTCGGCACAGGTACTTACGTATACGAGACGAATCATGCTGCGATATTAACCCGACAGTGCCACCTCATGGAAGCGCGATGTTGCGATCCGCGTCGGCAACTCACGCAAACGCTGATGGCGCGCCCGTTAAAATTACCGATTGAAATTCGCTTCCATTTTTGTCGACCTACGGGTTCGCCTTTTCTCTCCATGACCAACACTGCTAACGCCCTCTTCTCCCACATTGAAATGGCTCCGCGCGACCCGATTCTCGGTGTCAACGAATCGTTTAACGCCGACCCTAATCCGGCTAAAGTGAATTTGGGTGTTGGGGTGTACACCGATGAGAGCGGCAAGATCCCGGTGCTCGAATGCGTCAAGCGCGCCGAGATCGCGATGGCCGAAAAAAGTGCGCCACGCGGCTATTTGCCGATTGACGGCATAGCCGCATACGATAAGGCAACGCAAGCGCTGGTGTTTGGAGCCGATTCTGACATTGTGAAAAACAACCGCGCAGTCACCGTGCAGGCGGTGGGTGGCACCGGCGCGCTCAAGGTAGGCGCTGATTTTTTGCAACGTTTCTCGCCGTCAAGCACGGTCTACATTTCAACCCCAAGTTGGGAAAACCATCGCGCACTGTTCGAGGCCGCGGGCTTTGAGGTGGCGGACTACGCGTATTACGACGCGCCCACCCGCAGCCTGAACTTCGACGGATTCCTCGCTGCCGTGAAGGCCATGCCATCCGGCAGCATCGTGGTGCTGCACGCTTGCTGCCATAACCCCACCGGCGTCGATCCGACCTACGCACAATGGCAACAGATCGCCGCAGCGGTGCGCGCCGGCGGTCTGGTGCCGTTTCTTGATATGGCGTATCAAGGCTTTGGCGACGGCGTGGTGGAAGACGGCGCGGTGGTCAAACTGTTTGCCGAAACGCCAGGCCCGATCTTTGTGGCCAGCTCCTTTTCAAAATCGTTTTCGCTGTACGGCGAGCGCATCGGCGCACTGTCCGTCGTGGCTGCGGATAAAGACGAAGCCATTCGCGTTTTGTCGCAGTTAAAGCGCGTGATTCGCACCAATTATTCAAACCCGCCCACGCATGGTGGCGCATTGGTCGCCGCCGCCCTGACCGACCCACACGCGCGGATGCTGTGGGACAAAGAGTTGGGCGAAATGCGCGACCGCATCAAGGCGATGCGCCTGACGCTGCATGCGGCGCTGAAGCGTCTCGCCCCAACCGCGAATTTCGAAAATATTCTCACCCAACGCGGCATGTTTTCGTACTCCGGGCTGACCAAAGATCAAGTGCATCGCTTGCGCAACGAGTTCGGCGTGTACGCGGTGGACTCGGGCCGTATCTGCGTGGCCTCACTCAACCATAAAAACGTGAACTACGTGGCCGAGTCAATCGCCAAAGTGCTGTGACTTCGCACTAATTGGCGAGGCTGATTTGCAAGAATTTGCGAATCGGCTACAATTTAAGTTGTCGCGGCAGTAGCTCAGTTGGTAGAGCGCAACCTTCCCAAGGTTGAGGTCGAGAGTTCGAGACTCTTCTGCCGCTCCAAGTTTCAATCGCAAACTAAGAGTACGACACGGAACCAACAACGGTTCCGTTTTTATTTGTGGCGCAGTTCCTCTGCCGCTGCAAACACGGCGGGTTAGCAAAGAGGTTATGCAGCGGATTGCAAATCCGTCTAGAGCGGTTCGATTCCGCTACCCGCCTCCAATAAAATCAATGACTTAGCGCTCGTCGCCGATTTCGTAAATCTTGCCGGGTAACACTGGGGTTACGCTGAAATTGAGTTAGCTCGTGGCTAACGCACAGGTAAAGCCTGCTGTTAGCTCAGGCGTGCAACGCAGCAATTGGCACGATGCGCGGTCGCTTTGCTTTCTTCGCGTGCCACAGGTCGTATTGCACCTGTAGGTTCAGCCAAAACTCTGCCGACGTGCCCAAAAACTCCGATAGCTTCACGGCCATATCTGCCGACACAGCGGTGCGGCCATTGAGCACACGCGACAGAATTACGCGCGAGCAATACAGCGCCTCAGCCGCCGCCGTGATCGTCAGCGATTCAGGCAGATATTCGCGGAGAACTGCGCCGGGGTGCGCGGGGTTATGCATATTCATGGTGCCGCCTCAGTGGTAATCCAAATAGTCAACAAGCTCTACGCCCTGCGGCGTGAAACGAAACACGACTCGCCAATTCGCGCGAACTGTCATCGCCCAAAAGCCCGCCCGATTCCCACTCAGCGGATGTAGTCGCCATGCGGGAGCGGCCAAATCAGCGGGCGCGGTCGCAGCGTTCAGCGCTGCAAGTTGCAAACGCAACCTTTCGGCATGACTTGGAACAATCCCCGCCTTGCTGCCCGTGGTGAAAAACGCCTGAAGACCCGAATGTCGAAAAGACACGATCATAGGCTATAGTGTAAACCAACGGTTTACAGTTGCATAGGGCTAACTTTTCTCGCGTGGTTCAGCGAGCTGCGCTATCGTTGCATGAATGTCCGCGTTCAAAGCCCCGGCTTCAAGCGACTTCGTAAGCACACCAATCCAGCGGTCGCGGGTTTGTAATTCAACCCGCAATGAGTAGGCGTGTACGGCCCGATTTACGGCTTTACGATGTGATGATGAAAGAGTTTTCATGATGCGATTTCCTTGCGCGCGAGGGTACGCGGGCACGATGTGTTTTTAGGCGTTTTGTGGCTTAGCGTTAAAAAAGAGTTAAGCAGTCGGTTTACAGTTTTGAATTTTTTAGAGATTTTGCCGCCCCCGGGGAGGGGTCACCCAATGACCGCCCCGGCCATTGCAGCGTTTCGTTGTGCCGGTGTTGCGCTGCCGTAAGATGCGCGCGCTTGGTCGCTCATGTTGGCGAAGCTACCGCGTGAACGTAGGTAGGTAGGTACCGATACGCCGGGACTGTGCGGCGATGCTTGATTGCTGCGCGGCATTGAGCGTAATTGGCATGATAGATCGGCCGTTAGGTTTCGATGCTTCATTCATGAGTAAAGTCTCCGATGATTCGATGGGTAGGTGCCCGCCACGCACCGAAGAAAGGTTCGATGCTGCGGGCGCTCGATTGCATGTCTCTCGCCATGCGCACGAGCGTTAGGGCTAGGCTTTGACGCCGGTCACCAGCGCAAACGCTGCGGGATACAACACGGCGAAGTCGACGCGAGCATGAGCGACAAAGCCGATCTCTCCGGTGCCTGCGTAGGCTTCCGCAAGTAGCTGAACGGAGAGATTTTCGCGAAGCATCATCAACATGTTGGCGAAGTCACCGATGTAGAGTTCTGAACAATCGGTGCTCGTGCCAACCGTCAAATTATTGGGGATCTGCGAGGTCGCGATCAGCTTCATGGATTGCAGCATTGGCGGTACGTTGAGCGGTTGGTTTGTCGTATCAGTCAACCCGCCCAATTTCACCAATGAGCGCGGGCTCATGATTGCCGCTGTCGGCATTGGCGCATCAGCCTGAAGAATGGCTTGCATCGAACTGAAAAAATTCAGGTAGCCGCTAAGCGACAAACCGTTCGCGCCGTTACCCACCGCTTGAATGCCCGATGTGTTCGACAAGCCGCGCGGTTCGGGTGCGCTGCCGCTACCACGTAATCCAGCACGGTTCATCTCCTTGGCAAATGCCTGGGCAATCACAATCAAGAGCGCGTTCTGCATGTTGGGAGAATCGGCCAATAATTCGCGGCTCACCTTGAATTGAAACGCCAGCGATTGAGGCGTGGCGATGACGCCCCGGAATGCCGGGTCTGAGTTTGCCACCGCGCCCGCCTCAAGTCGCCATGATGCGGTCGGAATCGTGCTCACCACGGCGGTGGTGAAACTCTTCGCGCCAACATCTAATGCCGCGATACCCATGCCCGCCTGCAACAAGCTTGATGCCGGTGCGAGCGCGGCCAGAATATCCGGCATGACCAACGACGGGACAGAGAATCCGCCGGTGGTGTTTGTTCCGACGCTTAGCGCATTGCGTACCGCCGGGGTGGTTTTGAGGTTAGCGACACCACGAAACCAATCTAGGAGCGTGAACTCTTCGCCGCCGCTGTTGTTGTGGGTCTGCTTGGCGTAATGGTCTTTGAAGTCCTCAGCGGTGCGCATGGCTTTGATGCCACTTGAGCCTGTAGCGTAGGGGGGCGATTGTTCGTTCATCTCGATTTGCGATTGAACGCGTTGCACCAATGCGGCTACGGCTTCGGCCTCATCAATCAGGCGCGTGCTTCCTGCATCGTCGCCGTTGTCGATTGCGTTGCGAGCTGCGTCCTTAATTAGATTCAAGCCCCGGCGAAGTTCATTTCGCACCTTCAAGCGCTCGCCTTGATCTTGGGAATAGGGGTTGCCCAAGTTGACTCCAACTTTCGCCATTGCCGCCCTAGCGGTCAGATTCGTTGCAGGGTCTTTCCAGTGATGCCCAGTTGATCCGTCTTTATTAGGATGTTTCATAAATAAATTCTTTCGTTGCGGGCGTGGCGCAAAAGAAAAAGCGCGCGCAAGCCCATTGATAAATGTGGGTCTTGACGCGCGCCTTATCCCGTTGAGATGACCGCAATCCGTGAGCACCAGTTAGGCCGTTGGCTATTAACTTGCGCTCTCAGTGCGCAGTTTAGCACAGATTATTTCCGCGATCAATCATCAGCGCGCATTCACGCTGCGCGCGGAGAGAAGCCTCAGCGCGCGCTAATAACAGCGCAGTGGTTTTTAAGCCGATGCGCTCAAGCTCCCCGCGATCTCTGACGGCGTGCCCGAGCGCGGCGATGAGTTGCGACAAATCTTCGCTTTTCATGGCGGGAATCGGTTCACCATCAAGCATCGCAGTCAGGTGGCGATTGATGACGTCAGATGTTTTTGTGTTCATAAACTTCTTTCTTTGTTTGAATTCGTTGCGTTGGGACAAGAGCGTGGCGCGAGCTTTGAAAGCGCCACAAGCGAACTGCATTCTTGGCGGCTTCGCGGCGCGCGATGTCGACCGCACATGACGTGTTGGATTTATTTCTACTACGGGCGTATTTCATAATTTGTCCCCTTGGTTGGATTGATGTGAGCGCCAATGAATGAAGCGCTCGCACTGGTGAGCAGGCAGACAATCGGCCCGCGGTGGTTCGCCCGCTGGTGAGCGATCAGGATGCGCGCATCGCTCGCCTGTACCTACGCGAGCGAAGTGTTCGCATTCGATACAGCGGCCTGTTGCCTGTTTCAGTGCTGGTACGCTGGGCGTTAAGTGGGCGATCTCTATTTCCAGATACGCAATGTCTCCGTCAAGCTTCACCGGGGCCATGCGCTTGCGTACTGCCAGCAAGTCCGCTCGCCTCGCGTCATCATCACCGCGTAAGTCACAAAGCCGGTTAATCAACTGGTCGCAACAGTCAATCCTCGCCCGAAATGTTGCCCACCAGCCTAGGGGGGCTTCGTCGGATTCGTTCGCTGCGATTCCATCGCAAGTTTCGTTTGCTATCGCTATTCGTGCTATTCCTGCTATTTCCGCTGTGCTTTTTTCGCTTTCGTGCGTTGGAGTAGCGCGAATAGCGGGAATAGCAGTAGCAACCGCAAAAAAAAAGCGATCTAGGACGCTGGTGCTCATAGCTCCGTCCCTTCGATCAATCGAGGGTTCAGCGTTAGAGACTCACGCCCGCTCTGTTTCGTTAAGCGTGCCCGGTCAAGTGAAGCGAGTTCCGCAATTGCCGCATTCAGGTCGGCAACCTTGCGTATCGGGCTCTGTTGCAGCAGCTCGTTTTTTGGGATACTCGTTACACCACGCGAGCACATCCAAGATTCCAGCTTGCGCGCTGCAACCATAGCGGGCGATTGCGCATTACCCGCTAGCAGTCGTTGACATTCGGCAAGGTGCCAGCTCACGATTGCAATGGCGCTGCGCATGCTTTCTTCGTTCACCGTGGTTGCTGTGGCCTCGGTTTTGAACGCCTCGAAACACGCGGCAACGCGAGCGGCGTTGTCGGCAATCTTTGCCGCGCAGTCGCGAACGTCCGAGAACTCGCCATGAGGTGACAGCGCGGCTTCAATCGCGTCGTGGAACTCTACCCATGCGGCTTTTGCATCGCTCGAAAGCTCGATACGAGAGAGCGTAAATCCTGTTTCTGTTGGCGCTGTGGTTCCGTCGAGAATTGCGCCGATGCGATGATTAAAAACCGCCATGCAAGACCACGAATCGGGCGGCTCTTCAAACATCCGCTCACCTTGCGTAGACAACGGAACCGCGATCAAGAACCGCGCCCAAAACCCGATACCACGGGCTAGCGTGCCGTGCTTCTCTTGAAACGATTGCAGCGCTTCCGGTTGCGCCTGTAGTGACACTGATAGCCGTGCGCCGCGCAACACGAACGGCTCATCGCCGCGTCGGTCAACTGTTACGGTTGCGCCGTCCCAGAGTTGATTTAACAGCGACAAGTTACGCATGATTGCATCACTGCTCATGCCATGTCCGCCCAGCACGGTGCCCGCTTCAGCGCTTGCCAGCGATGCGCTAGGCCACGTCTTTGCAAGGCCTCGCGCGAGTGCTTCCGGTGTGGTGTCGGAGTAGAACATTCGGGGCGCTTTGGGGATGTGCGGCTCTGACTGTTGCAGCTTTTCTAATTGCTGCTTTAGCGCCTCCGTATCGATGCCGTCCTTTGATGCTTGCTTTATCGCCGCGAGCAATCCGCCCCGCTCCGCGTCCCATGCGTCATGGCGTGCGGTTGCCTTGTCAATGTCGGGCTTCAGGCGTTCGCGAGATTGCTTTTCGTAGTCAACAATCGCAGCGGTGAAGTATTTATCAACCGTCGATTTTCTCTCCCCGCTCGCTGCCACAATCAACGTGAAAAGCGACACTGGGCCGGATAGCCGTGCCGCTCGCGCCACGTCGTACCTTGCCTGCGTTGCCACGGATAGCGCCGATAGCGCACACGTCGCGACCATCGCGGGCGGTGCCTTGGTGAAGCGCTGTACTTCGTTAACAGCGGCGAACATTGCAGCGGGTAACGCGGCCAACGGGTAAGGACGTGCCGTAACGGTTGCATCAAACGGTTGTGGCTCAGGCCATGTCTGAACATGCGTTACTGCTGCCGCGATCATGTGTCGCACATCCTCGATAACCGCGTTCATGCTGACACCTGCAAGGCGCAAATTGCATCATTCCAGTCCGCTCCCGGAGTAGGCGGAATCGCAACAAAACCACGCACTGCGGTTGCCGCCTTTATGGCCGCGCTCTGTCCGACTTCGTTCGCGTCGTTGTCGCCATAAATTGTGATTTCTGCGCTTTGGTAGTGCTCACGTAGGGCAGTCGCAACGTTCGCCAGATTGCCAGCGCTAAACGCTGCAAACATCGCCACAGAATCGCCTAGGACGAGCGCAAGCGTTGCCGCCGTAGCGAAACCTTCAGCGATGCCGATGCGTGTCTCTGCGACTCGTTTGAACGATTCGGGTGTGTGGCGAAGCGGAAAACATCCGTAGGCTGTGCGCCCGCCGGTCAACATGCGTTTGTTACCGTCGCCATCGATGAATTGCAAGGATTGCAACTTGCCGGTGCGGGCGTCGTAAATTGGTAGGGCTAAAACGCCGTCGCGATTCTGATGCACTCCGAATGGTTCGATACCCTTGCGCACGATGTAAGCCTGCGTCGTTGCATCGCCATTCGCAACATGCAGAATCTTCGCAGCGCGATCAGCCGCGAGCGTGTAGGCCTGTTCCTGTTCGAATGCGCGGGCTTTGCGCTGCGCTTCTAACGCGGCTCGCTGTTGCGGGTTTGGTGGTGTGCTTGATCCTGCGCGCCAAGTGCTCGATATGCCACGCTTGTTACAGCCGAACGCGCCCGCCGGGTGGCTGCCATCGTGAAGCACATACCATCCGTTTCTAGTTGCTGGTCGGTCGCCTTCAACGTGGATTCGATGTAGGTTGCCATCAGCAACAATAGGGGCCTCTGTTGGTACGCCAGCGGCGTGCATCGCGTCTCGAAAGTTTGATTCGATATTCAAAGCTTGCCACCGATCAGCGCGAAGAATTTCGCGACTTCGTCCAGGTTGGACAGCTCGCGAGTCATGCCCCATCGTGTCACTAGGAAGGCCGTAGCGCCGTTTGCGGCTTGAACTGGATAGAGCGTGTGACCAAGCATGGCGAACCGTGCCTGCCACGTCGAGATAGATTTGCTTTCGACGTAGAGCGCGGTATCATCCGCATTTCGTTGGTTACATCCAAAAACGCCGCCTTGCTCTCCAGCGACCGGCGTTTTTTCTTTTGTGATGCGGGTTAACGACGCGTTCATTGGCCCACTTCCAGCACGTCGTGCATGTTGGCTTCGATGAATGCGTCAAGGTCGGATTTTCTGTAGCGGATGTTGCCGCCGATTTTCACGAACGGGACTTTCACGCGTTTCGTGCAACGCCATGCGACTAGCGTTTTTGCGGGCGTCTTGAGATATGTGCCCGCCTCAGTAGTGTCTAGCAATTCCATAAAAACTTTCCATGTTCACCCGCGTTGCGATACGTTGATCGCGAGCGGTATGGATGAGTTTTTAAAAGTGAGACGCGGTAACGCCTGTACTTTGCGTTATTTTTGTTTTCGTGGCTTGGGGCGTGGGATAAAGGCAAGCCGCTGTAGTGCTCGCCGAATGGCCATTAACGAAGGCGGCGGGTCATTTTTCGAGTAATCAGCATGAAGCATCGCCGGAATGTTTTTCAGCAGCTTCCTCGCTGTGCGCTTTGCGTCAAAATCTTTGACGAGTTGCCGCTCAGTGTGACTGCCCGGTGGAAAGTGCGCCACCGCCGCACGGTTGCGCTGTAACGCGTTTGCGCGTGCCTTCGCGTTCCGGTCGTGCTTTGCCAGTGTCTGAAAGTATTGCTCCGTATCAGCAATATCGAGAAGGCGCTGTAACGCTCGCATTGCGTGCCGCAGTGGGTCTTTCCTGCCTAAGTCCCGCAGACTTCCGTCTTTGTAAAGCCGCTCGATTTCACTCAATTCGCTACGAAACTGTTCGGGCCGCAAGTCGTTTTCATCGTCTTCGAATCGATCAAGGTCCATATCACCGATTCGTTGCCGCAGTTTCTCGATTCGACTTTCAACCGATAGCGCATAAAAGTGGGCGATGAATTCTTCCTCCGCTGCGTCTGGTTTTGGAAAATTCGGCACGTTCTTCACGACGAGTCCAAGCTGATATTCGGTGTAATCTCCAATGACTAACAGGTCGTTCGCGTCGATTGGTTTGGTCATCGTCATGTCGCTATCCCACCGCTCGAATCTCGATAATTTTTGCATCGGTACTGGTGAGCGCTGCCTCAAGTAGTTGCAGCGCTGCCAATTTTTCAGGCAAATATTCGTATGCGTCATAGTGCTTTGTCTGCACGCCTGCAACGCCGTGCGACTGAATGCGCCCTCGAATGTCCTTGCTCACTTTTCGAGATGCCAACAGCGTTTCAACGCCACTGCGCACGCGCTTCAATTCAAAGCCCGCGATACCGTGCGGTTGACCTGCGGCATGGCGCGAAAGCGTGACGGCACTTATCGGCTTGTCGCTGTCATTTGTTATCGCAAGGTCGCCAGACAGCGTGAACGCTCCAAACTCTTTAGCGGCGCGCGGCGTGAGTGGCACGGGGTGCAATCGCGGGCCTTGTCCGTTAGGCCGTCCCTTGCTATCAAGCAAGGTCATCGCATCGGCGTTAACGTGCTTGCTCTCCAGTCTCACAAATTGCTCAATGCGTTGCCCACCCGTGAGCAAGTGCAAGCGGAGTGCTGCGCCGATGCGACCCGGCGTGCGTTCGATTGACTGCCAATAGGCGCGGAGTTCTGGCAGTGAGAGTGGATTTTTGTCCGCTTTGTCCGCGCTCTTGTCCGCTTGCGTCGCTGCCACCGGGTTGCGATTGATTCCGAACGCCTTGAACGCAAGCGGGTATTCATGCGACGTAGCCGCTGCCATCGCCACCCCGTAGGCCGCACGAAGGTACGAGCGCAATTTGTTCGCGGTGCGGTCTTTGCCCGACTCTTTCACGGCGCGGAGTAGGTCTGTGATTTCTTCGGTCGTTGCATCTGATGCCGGTTTGCTTGCCAACGTCGGCGCGCGTTCGATCAGGTGAAGATTGAAAATGCTTCGTGCGTCGCTGTAGGAGCTGCGACCCCTCGATTGTTGAAAATCAACGTAGGCCATGGCGAGCGCTGCCACCGTGTGCATTTTTCGGTCGCGTTCAATATCCGCCTTCGCTTTGGTCGCGACCTTTTTTGCGGGCGTGATTCCGAGCGCCAAGTCGGAAATGATTTTTTTTGCCCGAATGCGCGCAACCGTTGGCGTTATTGCTGTGGCGTCACCAATGGTGATTCTGACCGGTGCGCCGTTCTTGACCCGCCGAAACACGCACCACGATTTAACGCCGTTGCTGGTGATCCTTAAAACAAGGCCGCGCGCTTCTATGTCCCGGATTTCGGTACGCCCGATGCTGGGGAGTGCAAGCGCATCAATCATCGCTTTGGTGATGTTGACGGGCTCGGCGTTCGGGCTTTTTTTCACAACGGATTAAGCAAGGGGGTTACATTGGGGTTACGCCATTATGCAACCTAAAGCAATTTTCCGCAAACTGTATAAATCAACACATACGCCGTAAGCCTTGTATTTATTGGCTTTCAGGTCGTTTGTAAATTTGCCGCAACTTATTGAAAACATCGTGCAGCGGATTGCAAATCCGTCTAGAGCGGTTCGATTCCGCTACCCGCCTCCACCACCACACCCGTTGCTCTGCGCGAATGCGCTGTGCCTCACCAGCCACGCTCATTCGCAAGCAGGGGGATTGGCGTGGCGACTGCGCCATCATCCTACACGGCCACGCAGCCTGCGCCGACGCTATGGCTTGCATGTTGTGGATAAATTTCGGTGGGTCGGGTCACCCGCATTTCGGGTGCCACGCAACAACTAGCAGCATGTCCATGGCAACGACTTCATTCACACGCGTGATTAGCGACAATCGTTCGCTCAATTACGCGGCCACGCCGCGATCCAATGTAGCTGCCTACGTGGGCATTGTCGTTGCCACGGTGGCCACAGCCGTAGTGGGCTCGTTGGCGTCACTCAATGCGCCCGATTTTTATGCGCAGCTAACGAGCCCCGCGTGGGCACCTCCTGCGTGGCTGTTCGGCCCCGCTTGGACGCTGCTGTTCTGCATGATGGCGCTGGCCGCGGTGCTGGCCGTTCGCTATAGCAACTCGCGCCCCATCACGCCCCTGCTTGCGCTTTACGGCGCGCAGTTGGTGGCTAACGGACTGTGGAGTTGGCTGTTTTTTCATTGGCACTTGGGTGCCGCTGCGTTTGTAGATTCCGGTATCATGTTGTTGTTGATTGCTGCAACAACCTTAGCGTTTTGGCGCGTGCGACGCGCTGCCGGCCTGTTGATGCTGCCGTACTTGGCGTGGGTCACGTTCGCCACCGCGCTGAGCTACACAATGTGGCGGCTGAATCCTGGCGTGTTGTAGGCGACGCAGCTCACGCCGCACGCTGCAGGCACCCGTCGAAAAACGGCGTCAATTCACGCGCTCTGGCGATAACAGCTTCCTCTTGTAACGCCCACAATACTTGGGCTACAAGCGCATTTATTAGATTATCGATAAATGCGTAAATCCTACTTTAGCCCAAGCCGAATGGCGGTTTCAGCAAAAAGCTGATTCGCAAAGTATGCCGCTGAACGCCGCGTCGGCCACCACCCGCACTGTCATCTGTTGCAGCCTGCGTCCTACGCATTTTTGGGCGATTACCGGTCTGTATTGGCTCATAGTCGGCCCTATCGTTACCGCTCTGGCGCGACGCATCTCACTCACCGATTCGCGCCGCCATTTCAATCAGCACAGGGACTTTTATGATCAAGAACGACACCGCCAACACCAAAAAAGCAGCCGCGCCCACGCCCGACGCAGCCTCCGTTACTGACACCAAACACGACGACGTCGGCGTTGAAAACGCCATCAAAACCAAAGCGCCTGGCAACCACGCTAGCGCGAAGATCACGGCGCAACCGGGCAGCCAAGGCACCATCGATTTGCACAAACGCAAATCGGTCTAGCGCAATTCGCACAGCGGTATCAATGGCGCACGCAATGTCTGTGTGCGCTATCGAACAGACGGAGCGCTACCGCTCGCTTAATTTCCACTCATTAGGGGTCGGCGCACTTGATGCGCCCACCACACGCCGAAAAAATTTAAAGGAACTGCGATGACCACCGATCACGACGATGCGCTAGCTGCCGACTTTTTGCCGATGTCGCGCCGATCTGTACTGAAAGCGACAGCGGCAATGGCCACCGCGCAAGTCACTGGGCTCACGATGACGCTCGGCGCGGGCGCATCCACTGCCGCCACAACCGCGCGCCCGAGCGAGCCTGCCCCTGCGCTGATGCGCGTGCGACTGCAAGTCAACGGTACTGCTCACGCGTTGATCGTCGACACGCGCACCACATTGCTCGACGCACTTCGCGAAAATTTGCGTTTGAAGGGCACTAAAAAAGGCTGCGATCACGGTCAATGCGGCGCATGCACGGTGCTGGTTGATGGCCGTCGTACCAACAGCTGCTTAACACTCGCGGTGATGCATGACGGGGTTGAGATCACCACCATTGAAGGCCTGTCGAAAGGCGAGCAACTGCATCCGATGCAGGCGGCGTTCATCAAGCACGATGGCTTTCAATGCGGCTTCTGCACACCGGGGCAAATTTGCTCGTCGGTGGGCATGTTGAACGAGGCGCGCGCGGGCATGCCGAGTCACGTTAGCAAAAATATCGGCGACCCATTCTCTGCGTTGACTGCTGAGGAAATCCGCGAACGCATGAGCGGCAATTTGTGCCGTTGCAGCGCGTACCCAAACATCGTCGCAGCGATCAGCGAAGTCGCGGGGGTGCGCACATGAAAACCTTCACCTTCGAACGCGCCGATTCGATTTCAGGCGCAGTGCGCGCGATGAACGCCAATCCCACGGCTAAGTTCATCGCGGGCGGCACCAACCTGCTCGACTTGATGAAACTTGAAGTCGAAACGCCCACCCACTTGATTGACATCAATCGTTTGGGCTTGGATCAGATCGAGCCCACCGCTGACGGTGGCCTGCGCATCGGCGCGATGGTGCGCAATGCGGAGCTTGCAGCTGACCCACGCGTGCGCAAAAATTATGCGGTGTTGAGTCGCGCCTTGCTAAGCGGTGCATCGGGCCAATTGCGCAACAAAGCCACCACCGGCGGCAACCTGTTGCAACGCACCCGCTGCGATTATTTTTACGACACCGCGCGGCCGTGCAACAAGCGCGCACCGGGCACCGGCTGCTCAGCAATGCAGGGCTACAACCGCATGCACGCGGTGCTCGGAGCCAGCGAGCAGTGCATCGCAGTGCATCCGTCGGATATGGCCATCGCCATGCGCGTGCTCGATGCACAAGTCGAAACGGTAGCCACCAACGGCAGCAAACGCATCATTCCGATTGCTGGTTTTCATCGTCTTCCGGGCGCCACGCCCGAGATTGAAACGAGCCTGCAACCGGGCGAAATGATCACCGCAGTCACGTTGCCTGCACCGCTGCCTGGGCGTCACATTTATCGCAAAGTGCGCGACCGCGCGTCCTATGCATTTGCGCTGATTTCAGTGGCCGCAATCATTGATTCAAGAGGTGGTCGCATGCGATCTGCAAAGTTTGCCTTCGGTGGATTGGCACACAAACCGTGGCGCGTTGAGGCGGCAGAAACGAGCCTCACTGATGCGCCCATCAGCGAGGCCAGCGCCAACGCGGCGGCTGATCGCGTGCTCGCTGGCGCGCGTGGCTATGGCCACAACGATTTCAAAATTCCGCTGCTGCGTCGCACGCTGCGGGCTGTTCTCACCGAAGCCTGAAAGCGACCACGATAATGGACATGAACCAACCCGCTCCGCGCAACGCGCTGGATGAAAATCGCCAAGGCCTGATGGGCAAACCGGTTGACCGCGTCGACGGTCGACTTAAAGTGATGGGCAAGGCCACCTACGCGCATGAAGTGCAAGAAGGCGGTCAACCCGGCTATGGCTTCATACTGGAGGCCACCATTGCCAAGGGCACGGTGACTGAAATTGATGCCACTGCGGCCGAGCGAAGCGCCGGTGTGTTGCTGGTGATGACACATAAAAACGCGCCCAAGCAAGGGCCGTGGGGGCCGATCACGCTGGAGGATCGTTTCTCGCGATCCTCACCGCAACTGGCTGACAACCGCGTTGAATATTACGGCCAGCCGGTGGCCTTTGTAGTGGCGCAAAGCTTCGAGCAAGCACGATCTGCAGCACGCCTCATCAAGGTGACCTACGCGCAAACGCCCGCTGAATTTGAGCTTGCGCCGAACGTCAGCAAAGCTGAAAAACCGGCCGATAACCCGTACATGAAAACCGACAGCATCATCGGCGAATTTGCGCCTGCTTTTGCTGCGGCACCGGTCAAGTTTGATGCGACTTTCACCACGCCATTGCACGTGCATGCGCAGATGGAACCGCACGCCACGCTCGCCTACTGGAAGGACAGCCGCGTCATCATTCACTGCGCGTCGCAACTGCTAGAAAGCGCGCAAAAAGCGGTGGCCAATACGTTGCAGATTGCACCGGAGCAAGTGCGCATTGTCAGCCGCTACATTGGTGGTGGCTTTGGCGGCAAGCTCGGCATTTACAGCGACGTTTTCTTGTCGGCCATGGCCTCGCGCATCTTGAAGCAACCGGTCAAAACCGCGCTCACCCGACAGCAAATGTTTGACCTCACAGGCCACCGCAGCGACACCATTCAGCGCGTGCGTTTAGGCGCAACCAGCGACGGAAAATTGACCGCAATGGCGCACGAAACGTGGTCGCACAGTGCCCGTGTTGATGATTTTTATGAGAGCGCCAGCGCGCAAACGCGAACGCTGTACGCTGCTCCGCATCGCATGACCACGCATCGCTTGGTGAAGCTTGATGTACCGACCTCAGAATCAACCCGCGCACCGGGCGAATCGGTCGGCATGTTGGCGCTTGAACAAGCGATGGATGAGCTCGCAGAAAAATTGCAGTTTGATCCGCTGGAGCTGCGCATGCGCAACGAGCCCGCCATTGACCCGGAGCAAAACATTCCATTTTCAACGCGACAACTGGTTGCCTGCATGCAGGACGGCGCCAAGCGCTTTGGTTGGGCCAATCGAAACGCCAAGCCGCAGGCCACGTCCGAGGGCGCGCTGTGGATTGGCATGGGCATGGCTGCGGCCACGCGCGGCAACCTGTTGTTGCCGTCAAAATGTGCGGTGGCGATGGACAAAGCAGGCGTGCTCACCGTGCGCATGTCGATGACCGATATCGGCACCGGCAGCTACACCGTTTTTTCGCAAATTGCAGCGGAAATGCTCGGCGTGCCGATGAGCCAAGTGCGCATGCTTTTGGGCGATAGCGATTTTCCGGAAACACCGGGTTCGGGCGGCTCGTTTGGCGCGGCCAGTGCGGGCTCGGGCTTGTTTGACGCCTGCACCAATCTGCGCGAAAAATTGGCGCGCAAACTGGGCATCAATGTGGCGGATGCGACGTTTGAAGGCGGACGCATTTTGGGCGCTGGAAAGAGCGCGAATTTGGGCACGCTCGCCGGTTCGGCCGGCACGGACGCGGTGGGCCAAATCATGCCCGGCGCGATGGGCAAAAAGTTTTCGCAGCAATCCTACGGCGCGCATTTCGCCGAGGTCAGCGTCGACCGCAACACCGGCGAAATCTGCTTGCGGCGCATGGTCGGCGTGTTCGCCGCAGGGCGGATTTTGAACATGAAAACCGCTACCAGTCAGGCCACCGGTGCGATGATTTGGGGCGTGGGCGCTGCGCTTCATGAACACGCTGTGATCGACCCGCGCTACGGCTATTTTGTCAACCATGATCTCGGGAGTTATCACGTGCCGTGTCACGCTGATATTCCAGCGATTGAGGCGCATTTTTTGCCCGAGGTGGACGACAAAACCAATCCGCTCAAAATCAAAGGCGTTGGCGAATTGGGCATTTGCGGCGCGGGCGCGGCGATTGCAAACGCGGTGTACAACGCATGCGGGGTGCGCATTCACGAGTATCCATTGACGGTGGACAAAGTGATTGCGGGGTTGGAGAAACAGCGCGCGTAACGATGCGAGGTGCCGAGCGCTGAGCTCCAGATCGGCACCTCAAATCCGTTTCTATTTGCTGACAGCTTTGCGCTGAAGTCGCCAACATACTTGGGCTAGCGGCGTATTGGCTGAGTTAAACCACGAACAGTCGAACTTAGGTTTTGGGAGGGATGAAGAGAAGCGTTGCGCTACCCTTTGGTTTCTTGAAGACGAAAGGACGGTGTTTATGGCTTTCTTCACCCCAGAGAAGAGGATACAGCTTGAGACGTTGAGGCAGGCAGGGATGCGAGCGGGAGCTTGAGCGTTGTGCGGGCACACGCTACAACGCCTACCGCGCGGGGCTCGATCGCCAGAGCTGTGCCGCGTTGTCAGCGGTCAACGTAGTGGTGAAGGCCCAAGGGGAGCTGTTGATGCAGCTCTACGGCCTGTTTGACGAGCCTCTAAGGCTCTCCCCCGAGGGGGTGAGCCTCATGCTGTGTCGACTGCCCAGGACGGGCGGTCGTGCGCGCCTGTCGCTGTCAACACCGGCGATCTACGCGTGGCTCCAGCGCGAGCGTTTGCTTGATCCGGTCCGGGTGCTCTGGCGGGGCCGCTCCGGGATGCGCACCACCACGCGCCACGGTGCCAAGAGCAGTGACAAGGGGTGGGCCGCCAAGGTGCAGAGCATC
>JAYSRA010000136.1:0-22139 GCA_043721275.1 Burkholderiales bacterium | reverse complement strand
AAGTGGCGCCGTCGGCTTGGCTTTGGCCAACGTTACCGACGATTGCAGTTGCGACTGAAACTGGCCTTGGCTTTGCGATTGAGACTGCGATCGCGATGCAAGCATCTCATCAAAATGACTATCGGGCGGAGGCGTAATGGTGTGCATAAGCATGACGGCGCGGCAACTAAACTTTTGCAATAGTAAGCAAACGGTGTGCCCTTGTCTTTTGTCACTTCAGTCGCCTGAATTGTCGATATAGCTTTGTGCTGTAAAGTTTATTTGAATGGGGCTTAAAGCCGTTTAGAGACATAGTCGACTTAAGCCAAAAATACGAGGTAGCCCCAGACAAACGGCGCTTGCAGCGAAAAGCTGTAAGCCCCATTCGTGCCGCTAAACCTTGGCGCAACTACCGCCACGTAAAATTCCCAGCAATGTCCTACCCCTCTCGCTACGAACTAGAACTCGGCGTGCGCTATGTGCGCGCCAAGCGTCGCAACAGTTTCATCTCCTTCATTTCGCTGATCTCAATGCTTGGCATTGCGCTGGGTGTGGCCGCGCTCATCATCGTGATTTCGGTGATGAACGGTTTTCAAAGCGAGCTGCGCGAGCGCATGTTGGCTGCCACCGCGCACATTGAAGTTAAAGGCTTTGAAAGCCCGATGAACGACTGGCAAGCGGTGGCCGCTACGCTCAAAAAAAATCCCGAAGTCGTCGCCATCGCGCCGTACGTGCAGGGCGAGGGCATGTGGATCAACGGCGAAGTCAACAAACCGTCGCTGGTGCGCGGCATCGATCCGGCCAGTGAGGTGCTGGTCGCCACCGTGCAGCAGCACATGAAAGTAGGCACGCTCGACCTGCTCAAACCGGGCGAATGGGGCGTGATTCTCGGCATTGATCTGGCGCGCAGCCTCGGCGTTCGCGTTGGCGAAAAAGTCGCGCTGGTCACGTCGCAAGGCACGGTGACGCCTGCGGGCACGGTGCCGCGCGTGAAGAGTTTCACGGTGACGGGATTGTTTGAGATCGGCTGGATCGAAGCCGATTCGCGCGTCGCGCTGATTCACATGAACGATGCGCAGCGGCTCTATCAACTGGGCGATACGGTCACGGGGCTACGCGTTAAAGTTAAAGATTTGATGCAAGCGAATGCGATTGCCAATGTGTGGCTGCGCACGCTTCCGCCGGGGCTTGGCGTGTCCGATTGGACGACGCAAAACGCCAGTTTTTTCAAGGCCGTGCAGCTAGAGAAAAAAGTGATGTTCATCATCTTGACGCTCATCGTCGCGGTCGCGGCATTTAATCTGGTGAGTACGCTGGTGATGGTGGTGACCGATAAGGAATCCGACATCGCCATCCTGCGCACATTGGGCGCGCGGCCGTTCAGCATCATGCAAATTTTTGTGATTCAGGGCGCGATTATTGGCGTGATCGGCACGGCAATTGGCCTCGTGCTTGGGCTTGCGGTTGCGTTCAATATTGACATCGTGGTGGGCACCATCGAGAAAGTTTTCGGCGTCACGTTCATCGACAAAGCGGTGTATTTAATTTCCGAATTGCCGTCAAAAGTGATCTTCTCAGACGTCGCATTCATCACCTTGATGAGCCTCGGTTTATCGCTGCTCGCCACGCTGTATCCGAGCTGGCACGCCAGTCGCGTCAACCCGGCCGAGGCATTGCGCTATGAGTAATTTAGTGCTCAACTGTGCCGGCCTCGGCAAGCGCTACGAGAGCGGCCCGGCAACGACGCAGGTGTTGACTGATGTATCGTTTAGCGTCGCGGCAGGCGAGTCGGTCGCGATTGTCGGCGCGTCCGGGTCCGGCAAAAGCACCTTGCTGCATTTGCTCGGCGGTCTCGACACGCCGAGCACCGGAAGCGTTAGTTTGCAAGGTCAAGCGCTCGCTGGCATGTCCGATGCGGCGCGCGGCGATCTAAGGAACATTGCGCTCGGATTTGTCTACCAATTTCATCACTTGCTGGCCGAACTCACGGCAGTGCAAAACGTCGCGCTGGCGCTGCGCATTCGGCGCACGCCGGTTGCGGCCTCGAACGCCAAGGCTATCGCGTTGCTCACCACGATGGGCATGGATCATCGGCTGCATCATTTGCCGTCTGAACTCTCCGGCGGCGAGCGGCAACGCGTCGCCATCGCGCGTGCGCTGGTCACCGAGCCCGCCTGCGTGCTCGCCGACGAGCCTACCGGTAATCTGGATCGTGAAAACGGCGACCGTGTGTTCGAGCTCTTGCTCGGCACCACGAGGAGCCGCAACGCGTCGCTAGTGCTGGTCACCCATGACCGCTCGCTTGCGGCCCGCTGTGATCGCGTGCTGGAGCTCACTGCGGGCCAATTGCAAGGACAAGGACAAGGGCAAGGCACGCACGTTGCAGCCTAACCAACGCGCAGCCATCGGCTGGCTATTCGCTGGTATCGCGCTGTTTGCCACGATGGACGCGGCGGCCAAATGGGTGGCGAAAAGCTATCCATTAACGGCGGCGGTGTGGCTGCGCTACTTGGTGCCCACGTTGCTGGTGGGCAGTTATCTGGTGGCCACACGCGGCCTTAAATTTGCGCATGCGCCGCGGCCCGGCATACAAATTTTGCGTGGCATAACGCTCGTCATCAGCACGCTGTGCTTTTGGACTGCGTTGTCGCATTTGCCGTTGGTCGAGGCAGTTACGGTGTCGTTCATTTGCCCAACGATGGTGGTCATTTTTTCGGCGCTGTTGCTTGGCGAGCGTCCGCAGCGCGCGCACTGGATTGCGCTCGCCCTGGGTTTCGTTGGCGTATTGATTGCGCTGCGTCCCGGCCTCACGCACACCGGTATTGGTGCCATTGCAGCGCTCGCATCGGCAACGTTTTATGCGCTGTATTTGGTGCTCACGCGAAAGGTCGCCGATCAGGCCGATGCGTTGGTGTTGCTGTTTCACGCCAACGCGATTGGCGCGCTCGCGCTCACGGTGATCGCGCCAGCCACCGCGCGCATGCCGAACATCGCCGCCGAATGGATCATCCTGCCGCTGCTCGGCATCTTCGGTGCGGTGGGCCATTGGTGCATGATCAAGGCATATTCGCGCACTGATGCAGCCACGCTGGCACCCTTCATGTACGCGCAGTTGCTGGTCGCCACCTTTTACGGCTGGCTGATCTACGACAACCTGCCGGACGGCTTCACGCTGCTCGGTATGCTGGTGATTCTCGCCAGCGGTTTATATGTGTTGAACGAAGGGCGAAAAATCAACGCACGTGCGCGCGCTGATGAGGTGGCCGCTACTCCAGAATAGCCCGTTTACTGCGATGGAGTAGCGCCTTCGCCGAGCTCGACCCGCGCTGCTAACCAGCCCGCAAATGCGTCAGCGGCAAGCGGTTCAGTGAACAAAAATCCCTGCATCGCCTGACAGCCAAGCGACTCCAAGCACTGCCGTTGCGCTGTGCTTTCGACGCCTTCGGCGACGGCTGCCAGCGACAGGCCGCATGCCAATTCAATCACGGATTTCACAATGGCCACCGAGCTCGCTGAGTCGGGCAACTCCATCACAAAACTCTTGTCGATCTTGAGCTTTTCGATCGGCAATGTGCGCAGCCGAGACAGCGACGAAAGCCCCGTGCCAAAGTCGTCAATGGCCATCGAAACGCCCGCGTTTTTAAGTTGTGTCAGCGTTGCCAGCACGTTGGAGTCGTCGCTCATCACCATGCGCTCGGTCAGCTCAAGTTCCAAGCATTCGCCGCTTAAACCTAACCGTTCAAGCGAACGCAGCACGTTGTCGGCAAAGCCCGGTGCGCGCAACTGATTGCTCGATAAATTTACCGCTACTTTCGCCTCGTGCCAGCCTAGCTGCCGCCAGCGTGGCACCTGCGCCAGGGCCTCGTCAATCACCCATTGCCCAATCGGCAAAATCAGGTGCAGCCCTTCGGCAATCGGGATGAATTCATCGGGCCCGAGCAGGCCTCGCGTCGGGTGTTGCCAGCGGATCAACGCCTCGGCGGTTAACACCCGTTGGCCGTCGGTGCTCACCTCGGGTTGATAGTGCAACACCAATGCCTTGCTTTGCAAAGCAAGGCCCAATTCTTCTTCAATCACCAGCGCGTGATCGGCTGCGTGCGCCAGCGACTGATCAAAAAATCGCGTGGTGTCGCGGCCTGATGCCTTGGCGTGATACATCGCCATGTCGGCGTTTTTGAGCAGCTGAGACGGCGTGTCGCCATCATGCGGATAACTTGCCACACCGACCGACGCGGTGATCAAAATTTTTCGGCCCTGAATATCGATGGGTCGCTGTAGCGTTGCCTGCAACCTCAAACTGAACTGATGACAACTATCGGCATCAGCGTGCGACAGCGTGATCACGAATTCGTCGCCGCCGAGCCGTGCAAGCCACGGCTTTTCATGGCGCGAAACTTGAGCCTGGCAAAAGCCTAACAATCGCTCGCCCACATTGGCTAGCAAGACGTCACCAAAGCTGTGTCCGAGCGAATCGTTGATTCGCTTGAGTTGATCTAGGTCAATAAAAAATAACGAAAACTGATCCTGCAGCCGATGCGCTTCACTTACCAATAAGCTCAAATGATCTTCAAGCTGCGCCCGGTTCGGCAGTCCCGTCAACACATCATGCAGCGCCAGAAAACGGATTCGCTCTTCAGCCGCGCGGCGCTCTGAGAGGTCGCGAACAATAATCAAACGCTGCGCCTTGCCGTCCCATTCAAAATTACGAACGCTGTATTCCACGGGGAGTGCGCGCCCGTCTTTGCAAACCGCAAAACTTTCATAGGCGATTTCGGATTCAGACGCAATGACCTTGCGAACGCGAACATGCTCGGCTTTCGGCACGAATTCGAGTGTTTGATGGCCCACCACCTCGTCGAATTCGTAGCCCAGCATTTTCAACAACGGCGGGTTGACGTCGGTAATCGTCCCGCCGACATGAAACGCGATCGCCTCCATGCTGGCGCGCATGAATTTACCGAGTCGCGCCGAGCTTTCGAATTTTTTAATTTCTGCGGTGCGGTTTGACGTGATGTCAAAGACGATCACAAACACCCGGTCTGCCAGCGGCTGCCCCGAGGGAATCAGCGTGACCTCAATCCAGTGCAGCGTGCCATCGGCGGCGGGCGCGGGACGCGAGTAATGAACCGGCTCAAGATCAACCAGCAAGCGGTCAAGGTGAGGTTTGACAAACTCGGCGGCCTCAGCCCCGAGAATTTGCGTAAACGTCTTGCCGATGGCTTGTTGCGGTGTCAGCTTGCCAATCGAGGCATAGCGCGCGTTGGCGTACATGCAAAGCTGGGTGGGGAGGTCGTAGCAGGCGAGCATCACCGGAATGTGGTCGGTGAGCTTTTGCAGTTCTTGTAGCGTGATGTGCGGAGGGACGGCGAACACAGGTAATGGCGGCGTGCGATACGTGAAGTTAAGAAATTACTTAAGTCTATCGCGGCGAGGCGAGCGCTGTTTTATGCCACGGTTGATGCGCCTTGCGCGCTTGTCGGATGGCGCGCGGCGGGCAATCAAGGTGCGCCGCGATAGAATTTAGGCATCGTTTTGATCAAGCGCGCGGGAAGCGAACCTACCCTGCATCCGCTGACTTCGCGCGTTGGGCCAAATGCGGCCACAACTCATCGCCACACAGCCTCGAACTTTTGACCACAATCCCAGTGCTGCTGGCATTCTCTATGCCGCTTTCGCAGCGCACTTATTACGCAATTTCCCCTCATGAGTACTCCGACCTACGCCCCTGGTATTGAAATCAACGCGCCCATCTCAGCCGATTTTGCGACGATCCTGACGCCCGAAGCGATGGCGCTGGTGGCCAAGCTGCACCGGGCGTTTGAGCCGCGCCGTCAAGCATTGTTGGCTGCGCGCGTCGTGCTCGCAAAACGCTTGGATGCGGGCGAAAAACTCGATTTCCTTGCTGATACAAAACACATTCGCGACGACGCATCGTGGAAGATTGCGCCGCTGCCGAAAGCGCTCGAATGTCGCCGCGTGGAAATCACCGGGCCAGTAGACGCGAAGATGGTGATCAACGCGTTTAACTCGGGCGCAGACAGCTACATGACCGATTTTGAAGACTCAAATTCGCCGTCGTGGGACAACCAGATTCAGGGCCAGATCAATTTGGGCAAAGCGATTCGTCGCACCTTGACGCTGGAACAAAAAGGCAAGACGTACAAGTTAAACGACAAGATCGCCACGCTGCAAGTGCGCCCGCGCGGCTGGCATCTTGAAGAAAAGCATGTGCTGATCGACGGCAAGCGCGTACACGGTGGCATTTTTGATTTTGCGCTGTTCATGTTTCACAATGCCAAGGAGCAAATCGCGCGCGGTTACGGCCCGTTTTTCTACTTGCCGAAGCTCGAGTCGCACCTGGAAGCGCGCTTGTGGAATGACGTGTTCGTGATGACTCAAAACGACCTGGGCTTGCCACACGGCACGATCAAGGCCACGGTGTTAGTCGAGACGATCAACGCCGCGTTCGAGATGGAAGAGATGCTCTACGAATTGCGCGATCACAGCGCCGGATTGAATGCCGGTCGTTGGGATTACATCTTCTCGTGCATTAAAAAATTCAAGCTCGACAAGAACTTTTGTCTAGCTGATCGCGCCAAGGTCACCATGACCGCACCGTTCATGCGTTCATATGCGTTGCTGCTGCTGGAAACGTGCCACCGTCGCGGTGCACCGGCTATCGGCGGCATGAGCGCGCTGATCCCAATCAAGAACGATCCCGAGCGCAACGCGATTGCAATGGGCGGCATCATCGCCGACAAAAAGCGTGATGCAACGGACGGCTACGACGGCGGCTGGGTTGCGCATCCGGGCTTGGTTGAAGCGTCGATGAAAGAGTTTGTTGATGTGCTCGGCGACCGGCCCAATCAATGGGAAAAGCAGCGTCCTGACGTGAAGGTAACTGCCGCGAATCTGCTCGACTTCAAACCCGAAGCGCCAATCACTGAGGCCGGTTTACGTATGAACATTAACGTCGGTATTCACTACCTTGGCGCATGGCTCGCGGGCAACGGTTGTGTGCCGATTCACAATTTAATGGAAGACGCGGCCACCGCCGAAATTTCGCGCTCGCAGGTGTGGCAGTGGATTCGCACGCCCAAGGGCGTGCTCGACGATGGCCGCAAGGTCACCGCCGACATGGTGAAAACGATGGTTCCGGAGGAGCTTGCCAAGATCAAGGCCGGTGGTTTCGAGGGCAAATTTGATCGAGCTGCCGTGATCTTTGCCGACATGAGCACCAAAGACGCGTTCGAGGAATTCTTGACGTTGCCGTTGTACGAAGAGATCTAAGCCAAGCTTGCTGCGGCGCAACATGTTGCGCAACGAAAAGCTGCATAAATCCAGCGGATGAACAAAAAACGCACCGATCAGGTGCGTTTTTTATGGATTAGAGCGAATTGATGGTCACCAACTATGGCTTTTCAGGAACTGGCGACCTAAAATTAGGGTCTACCGCCAAGAATGAGTGCGCGCAGGAGTGGGTTTAAGGATTCATCGAATTTTTAAGCCGCGTAGCACCAGATTCGGTACGTTGGAACGGGAGCCACTAAGAGCAAACCCTCCGACAGGACGCATAGATCACACACGGATTGGATTATGGCTAAGAAGTCGACGCCTGTTTTGTCGCGGGCAAATTTATGGTCACTCGAAGAGTACGCGAAACGTCGTCCGACGTTCCGGCCTGAGGTGATCGCGCACAAAAAAAACCGCACGGTTCATTTGGGTAACCATCTCGCGCTTCAATTTGAAGACGAAATGACGGTGCGCTACCAGATTCAGGAAATGCTGCGTGTTGAGGCCGAAGACGAAGGTCAGGTGCCGAGTGAGCGCGACGGCGTGCAAGGTGAGCTTGACGCTTACCTGCCGCTGATCCCCGATGGCAGCAATCTCAAAGCCACCATGATGCTCGAATACACCGACGAGATTGAGCGCAAGCGTCAACTCGCGCAGTTGATCGGCATCGAAGACCGGGTGTGGATTCAAGTGGAAGGCAGCTCAAAGCTTTACTCCATCGCCGACGAAGATCAGGATCGCGAGAACGATTACAAAGCCTCAAGTGTTCACTTTTTGCGCTTTGAATTGACCAAAGAAATGAAAGCAGCGCTTAAGTACGGCGTGGGCTTGGCCGTCGGCGTCGATCATCCGCGCTACAAAGCCGCGATCAATCCGATTCCGCAAACCGTGCGCAACGCGTTGGTGGCTGATCTTAAATAGATCGGCTGTGACGCGGAAAAAAGCGGCTTTCGGGCCGCTTTTTTTTCGTCGATTTACCCATCAACTTTGCCGGGAAACGCCCATTTAACGAGGGCTACCGTCGATAAATCGTCATTGTCGCTTATTGCCAATTTACGCTACAAGCCCTGATGCTACGGATGTTTGACTAAAAAGCCATAGCCTGCTTGCACCATTGCGCCGACGTCAATCCCCGCACGCCTTCAAGTCCAACTTCGTAGCCTCGATGGAGCACAGCGGAATCGAGGGCTTTTCACTCAAATGCACCTCTAGTCCGCGATTGCGCTGCGGTGCATCGCGGCTACGCGAGTGCACGCTGCAATCGCCGCACGCCTTCCTGCAATTTCGCCATGTTCACGGCGTACGCCATGCGCACGTGTTCGCGTGATCGGTACTCGCCAAAATCAATGCCGGGTGCGAACGCGACGCCGGTTTTGTCGAGGATTTCATTGGCGAACGCTTCGCTGTTTTGGGTGAACGCGCTGACGTCGGCGTAGACGAAAAACCCGCCGTCAGGAATGATCGGGATTTTGAAACCGATTTCGCTTAGCGCGGTGGCGAAATAATCGCGACGCGTTTCGAATTCTGCGCGGCGCGATTCAGCAATCGCATAACCCGCGTCGGTGAAGCAGGCAAGGGCTGCATGTTGCGATAACGACGGCGGAGAAATATAGAGATTTTGCGCGAGTTTTTCGAGGTCACGCACGTGGCGTTCCGGCGCAACGAGCCAACCCAATCGCCACCCGGTCATGTTGAAATATTTTGAGAAACTGTTCACCGAAAACGCGTCGTCAGTGTGCGCGAGCACGGTCTCTGGCTTGCGCCCGTAATTCAAACCGGAATAAGTTTCATCAGAAATCAGCACGCCGCCGCGCGCCGCAACGCACTCGACGATGCGCTTCAATTCGCCTTCAAGCAAGCTAGTGCCGGTGGGGTTTGACGGACTTGCCACCAACACGCCTTTGGTCTTTGCAGTCCAAGCCCGATCAATTTGCGCGGCGGTAAATTGGTAGTGCTCATCGGGCCCGGTGGCGATGGTTTTCGGCACGCCTTCCATCACGCGCACGAAATGGCGGTTACACGGGTACGATGGATCGGTCAGCAAAATCTCATCATCACGATTGACCACCAACGCGCAGGTGAGCAAGAGCGCTGCCGAGCCGCCTGCGGTGACGATGATGCGTTCTGGCGCGATGTTGAGGCCGTGCACGCGTTTGTAGTGTGTGCTGATCGCCTCGCGGAGCGCACGAATGCCGAGCGCGCTGGTGTAGTAAATCTGGCCGCTGGCGAGCAGCGTTTGCGCAGCGTCAATCACCGGTTGCGGCGTCGGAAAATCCGGCTCGCCGATTTCCATGTGAATGATGTCGCGGCCTGCCGCTTCAAGAGCACGTGCGTGCGCCGCAATCTCCATTACGTGAAACGGTTCAATGTGAGCGAGGCGTGAGGCGAGGCGAGACGATGACATCCACCCATTTTGCCTTGCGGAGCGGCGCGGGCAGTGCGGCGCGATGTTCGCGTTCAACGCCATTCGGTGATTCGGTAGAAAATGTCGAACAACCTATGAGAACTGTTTTAGTCAGTGCCTTGCACATCACTTCCACGCACCCAACGGCCGATGCAACTTTCGGCGCAAACGGCTATTTGACGTGGGCTGGGTGCCAGTTTTATGGAAAGTCGACTTCACTGAATTTACGCAAGGAGCCCAAGTTAAACGGAGCATTCAGCGAAAAGCTGTCGTCTTCATTTTCACGCTGCGCGCCATGACCGCGAGCATCGACGACACCCTTAAATCGCTGCCGGCGCGGCCCGGCGTTTATCGCATGATCGGTGCGGACGAGGCGGTGCTGTACGTTGGCAAAGCGAAAAATCTCAAGAGCCGCGTTTCGAGCTATTTCGTGAAATCAGGTCACGGCGCGCGCATCGCAATGATGATCTCGCAGATTGAGCGCATCGACACGACGGTGACGCACAGCGAATCTGAAGCGCTGCTGCTTGAGAACAATCTCATCAAGACGCTGGAGCCGAAGTACAACGTTGTCTTTCGCGATGACAAAAGTTATCCGTACCTGTGCATCTCTGGCGACGAATATCCGCAGTTGCGATTTTTTCGTGGCAAGCCCGACAAACGGCATCAGTATTTCGGCCCGTTCCCGAGCGCATGGAGCGTGCGCGAAGGCATTCAAACGCTGCAAAAAGTGTTTCAACTGCGCACCTGTGAAAACACCGTGTTCGCGCATCGCTCACGCCCCTGCATGCTGGCGCAAATCGGGCGTTGCACGGCACCGTGCGTAGAGCAAATTTCGCAAGAAGATTACAAGGCCGACGTGAAAAGTGCCGCGATGTTCATGCGCGGTCATCAGTCCGAAGTGATGGTCGATTTGCAGGCGCAAATGGAAGCCGCGGCCAGCACACTCGCGTTTGAAAAAGCCGCACGCACGAGGGACAAAATCGCGCGGCTCAATCGACTGGTCAGCAAGCAATTTGTGTCGAGCGTGGCCGAACGCGATGTGGACGTGCTCGCGGTGATTCAAGAGCACGGCATGATCGCGGTGAACATCGTGATGATTCGTGGCGGCCAGCACGTCGGCGATCGCACGTTTTTCCCGGTGAAAATGGTGACCTCCGAGGTGATGATTCCCGACGAATTGATCGAAGCGCTGGAGAGCTTTATCGGCCAGCACTACATCGGTCGCGAAGTGCCGCGCAGCATCGTGTCCACGCTTGAATTTGATGTCTCGGCACTGGCCGAAGCGCTCAGCACGCAGGTGCAAAATAAAGTAGAAATCCTCTGCAATCCTATCGGCGAAAAGCGCGTGTGGCTCAGGATGGCGGAAGAAAACGCGCGCCTCGCCATCGCCTCGCGACTGCGTCAAAGCGACACCGGCAATGATCGATTGCGCGCGCTGATCGAAGCGCTCGGGCTGCCCGAAGGCACGCAGCGCCTCGAATGTTTCGACATCTCGCACACCATGGGTGAGGCCACGGTGGCAAGCTGTGTGGTGTTCGATGGCGGCACGCCGCAAACCAGCCAATATCGGCGCATGAATATCGAAAGTGTCAGCGACGGCGACGACTACATGGCGATGAAAGAAGCGCTCACTCGTCGCGCCGCACGCATCGCAAAAAGTGAAGTGCCGCACCCCGACGTGTGGGTGATCGACGGCGGTAAAGGGCAGGTCGGCATCGCCGCCGCCGTGCTTGAGGAGGCAGGCCTGCACGACATCATTCTGTTCGGCAGCGCCAAAGGTGTTGAGCGCAAAAAAGGCATGGAGCAACTCATCTTCCCCGACCGCATCGATCCCGTGCGCCTGCCGCCCGACCACCCCGGCCTGCACCTGATCCAACAAATGCAAGACGAAGCCCACCGCTTCGCTATTCAGGGACACCGAGCCAAACGCGCCAAAAATCGCGAGGGTTCAGCCATTGATGAGATCGAAGGAATAGGGCCGAAGAAACGCGGCGAACTGCTGCGCACATTCGGCAGCGTGCGTGGGATTGCAGCGGCGAGCGTTGAAGACATCAAACGCGTGCCGGGCATTTCAGATGAATTGGCTGAGCGAATTTATGGGGCGTTGCATTGATGCGCCTGCAAATCAGCATTTGCCATCTTTAATTTATGTAGCTACAATAAATATGTTGACTGAGTTTGATCCAGTCAAAGACGCGCTCAATCGTGCCAACCATCAGATATCACTCGCATTTGCGTTTGAGCTTGATTGGGACAGCGCGTTGGTGTGGGTCGATGAACGTTTCGACTACGATGAATTACGCATGATTGCGCTCGCACCGAAGACCAACACGGTTTATTACGTTGCCTTCGCTGATCGCGGCGACACACGCCGCATCATCAGTTTGCGTCGCGCTACTCGCAGAGAGGTGGATCTTTATGTCCAAAGTTTCTAACACAAACAAGCGGCGAACCATCATCCCGCCAACCGAGGCGGAGGACGCGAACATCGTGGCAGCAGCGATGCGTGACCCCGACGCGCAACCGCTGACCGACGAGCAGTTGCGCGCGATGGTGCCACTTCGCACGCTTCGTGGTCGTCCCAAGTCTACTAACCCAAAGGTATTGCTCTCCGTTCGTTACAGTCCCGAAGTCGTTGATTACTTCAAATCACTGGGGGATGGCTGGCAATCAAAAATGGATAGCGTGTTGCGCGAGCATGTGGCACGACGAGGGCGGTAGGAACTCCAACTGTTCTAACGTGAGCCGAAGAGGGCCCGCTACCGTCAAATTTTCTCGAAGTACAGGTACTGTATCGGTTGCAAACTTTAAGGTTAAAGCGATCACCGATGACACTAATCCCGTGCCCTACGGAACATGGAAACTCCAGATTGCCGACGAGAAACACCCCGGCGGACGTGGCGATTTGAGTCGTTCAAAACATGCAACCACTTGGTTCAGGATCATGGATGGTCGAGACCGATATCTTCACCCAGGCAGTGCAACCGCAGGCTGCGTTACCGTCACTGAGGTCGAGAAATGGACTAGTATCTGCGAGCTGATGACACTTTGCCGCTCGGGAGACTTTATGCATGTTGGAACAATAGAAGTCGTTCGTTAGACGCCCTATGAAAACCTCCACTTTTCGTACCCATGACATGCTCCAAGGTTGCCGTCGCTGCGGTATGTTTCTTGCCTGCGCCACAGCACTGCTCATGGTCGGCTGCGCGGACGCGATGCTCCCGCAAGCTGATTTGACCGACGTGAACAAACTCGTATCGCAACATCAAGGTGCGAACGCTGCACTTAAACGGGAAGCAGCAGAATGGAGTCGGAGCGCGGAAGCTTCGGCGAAGGAGCGTCGCTGGGATCATGCTGCAAAAATGTACGCGGAAGCCGCGCTCCGGTATCCAACCTTTCAGGCGTTGCGAGGGCTGGGCGAAAGCACTGCGCGGTCTGATCGCAAGCGCGATACCACTGCGGAGACACTGCTCGCCCACAAGGCAGCATTCGTTTCAGCCGCCAGCACATTGCGCTCGGCGCTCGCTTTCTATGAACGAGTGCCAGCGCAGCAGATTTCTGCAGCGGACATCCAAGCGGTCAAGGAAATGTCTGTCTGCCTCGAATCCTTTGTTGTCGGAACCGCGCCCGCCTGTGAGCCGGTGAAGTCCGTGCTGCAGCGCTACCCAGTGAAATGACTCGCGGAGCGTAGCGTTAGGCAACGATCAGGTGATCGGCAAGCACGCGCATCGCGTGTTTCGCGTCTCGTGCTGCGTCATCAAAAATCTGGTGTCTGCAACTCGTTCCATCGGCGACGATGATCGCGTCAGGCGCGTTGCGGATGGCGGGCCGCAGCGACAGTGAGGCCATCTGCATGGACACCTTGTAGCCCGCGTAGGTCGGACCGCTTGCGATTGCGACTCGTAGGCCCGCGGAAGGCGCAATCACTAGGGTGCGCATCAAAGTGCGCATCGTCGTTGCAAGCAAATCCATTGTCGGCCACACCGCCTCGGTGCGCACTTTGGTGCGCACCCTACAAGCATGAATCATCGCCCCACCATAATTCAATCTGGTGAGGTAAATTTCCATTAGATGAACAAGAGGAGCACCCGATGCACGTCACCTCAACGGCTAAACGCCAAATGACTTTCCCAGCGGCAGTGCTTGTCGAGCTAGGCGTTGCGCCGGGTGATCGGTTGGAGATCGTGCGCGGTCGTGATGGCTTCATGATTCGCCCGAAGCGCATTGACCCGGCTCGACTCGCTTTGCTGCGCGGCAAGGTGCAGCCTGATGCGAAGCTTTTTTTTATCGAAGCATTCCGAAAGCAGCGTTATGACCCAGCGCTTCGGTATTGATATTTCGGTGCTGGCGCGGTTGGCCACGGGTGTGCCGCAGATTCAATTTCAGCGCACGGTGGACAAGTTGACAGTGCTCATCGAAAAACAAGGCGCACAGATCGTGGCGTCGAATCAGGTGATTGGCGAGTCCTACATCGCGTTGCAACATCACTACGGCGTGGAAAAACTAGATGCCCGTACAGCGTTGGCGGGCGTATTGCAGAGCGGTCTGGTCGAGGCATCGCGTGGTCAATCAACGCTGGATGCACTTGCTTCGACAAAAGGTTGTGGATTGATGGATCGCCTGATCGCCGCTACGTACAACGAAGCGGGATTTGCGACGTCGACGCTCGATAAAAGATGGCGAAGTTGAAGAATGCGGTGTTGCTTTAGCGCTTCGCCGCACTTTGCGCATCCGTCCTACAGTGACCGCGGTCACCGACAAATATACTTCGACCTTTTGCACAATAACGTGCATGACGTAGTTGTGGAGTTGCATTTTGTTGTTGAGAAATTATCCATTGCGGTTAGCTGCCTGTGCGGCGCTCGCACTCGCTGGTTTCAGCCAAGCGCAAACCCAAGCGCAAACCCAAGCGCAAACCCAAACCCAAACGCCGTCCCTTGAAAAAGCGCAAGCCAAAATAGAGCGCTGCGCCGATGGCACTGGCGCGTTCGATCCGATCAGAAAGTATCAGGGCACATACAGTTTTACGCTTGACAATGACCTGTTCGCCAACCGTGATCGCGATTACAGTAATGGGTTCAAGGCCGCGTGGTCGTCGCCCAACGTGCGCAGTTTTGCTGATGACGATTGTTTGCCACCGTGGTTACAGCGGGCGGGTCAGTTGTTCACGCGGATCTATTCGCCGACGGTGGAGCAGGGCAATGTGACGTTCACGTTTGGGCAGGCGATGTACACACCGCGTGACAAGGTGGCAACCGACTTGATCGTAAACGATCGGCCGTATGCGGGCTGGACCTATCTGGGTTTTGGCTTCAACACACGGTCGCCCAGTCGGTTGGATTCGTACGAGGTGAATTTAGGTGTGGTCGGCCCGTGGTCGCGTGCGCGCGAGGCGCAACGTTTTGTGCACAAAGTGCGCCGCCTCGATCAGTTTGAGGGCTGGAACAATCAGCTACAGAACGAGTTCGGCGCACAGCTGGTTTTTGAGCGCAAATATCGCACTGAGTTTTTGCAAAACCCCGACAGTCGCAGCGGTTTTGGCTTCGACGTCATCCCACACTTAGGTTTTTCGCTAGGTAACGTTGCGACCTACGCAAACGCGGGCGTTGAGCTGCGCGCCGGTTGGGGGTTGCCGGACGACTTTGGCACGTCTCCTATTCGTCCTGCGGGTGACAACTCGGCTCCGCGCACCGCTGATGGCGTGAGTCAGTTCACGCGTCAAATCGGCGCGCACGTGTTTGCGTCGGTAGACGGGCGCGGTGTGGCGCGCAATATCTTCCTCGACGGCAACACCATTCGCGATTCGCATTCGGTGAAAAAGAAGTACGCCGTGGCTGACGTTGCCGTTGGCGTCGCAGCCAATTTTGGCGTCTACAAAGTTGCTTACGTGCGCGTGTTTCGCACTCAGGAATTCGCCGGGCAAGTAGCGGCACCGCGCTACGGGTCGATCACGATTTCTGGGCCGTTGTAGCGGCTTCGGGGTAGCGTTGCTGGCACGCGGTTACGATTGCTACGATGAGCGAGCATCAAATCAACTGTCTGCGCGAAATGTTGCTGCGATTTGTATCGGCGTCTGCTTCAGGCGACGCTAAGCGCCATGCGCGCGATGTGCTGAGTTTTCTTTCAAGCGAGCCTCGCCCGTGGAGTCGCGCGGCGCTCGCGGGGCACCTCACCGCATCTGCGTGGGTGCTCGACCGTAACCGCACGCATGCGGCGTTGATTCATCACCGCAAACTCAACCGCTGGCTACAACCTGGCGGCCACGTCGAAAGTCAAGATTCGTCGTGGCGCGCGGCCGCGCAGCGCGAGGTGACAGAAGAAACCGGATTGGCTGATTTCATCGCGCAAGCGACCGACGACGATTTGTTTGACGTAGATGTCCACCCCATCCCTGCGCGCGCCGACGAGCCCGCGCACTCTCACTACGACCTGCGCTTTTTATTCGTGGCGGACACAGATGCGGTAGGCACTCCAACGCTGCTCATTAACGCAGACGAGGCACACGACTGCCGGTGGTTTTCTCTGGCAACGCTTGGCAACGACGCAACGATTGCGCCATCAATGCAGCGCATGATTGAATTGAGTCACGTCCGCACCGTGTGAACTTCATACGGCACGCTTTTTAACTCGACACAGAACAATTCGCTCATGACCAACACCATCAAACGCATCGTCGTCTACTGCGGCGCTAACGTCGGCAACAACCCTGCCTACAAAGCGGCTGCGATCAGCGTGGGGCGCACGCTGGCGGAGCAGGGCATTGGCTTGGTGTATGGCGGTGGCGGCGTGGGCTTGATGGGGGTAGTAGCTGATGCGGCGCTGGCGGCCGGTGGCGAGGTGATTGGTGTGATTCCAGAGGCATTGAAGGTGCTAGAGGTTGAGCACAAGGGCTTGACCGACCTGCACGTGGTGCCCGATATGCACAGCCGTAAAGCAATGATGCTGGGCTTGGCCGATGCGGTGATCGCAATGCCCGGCGGCTTTGGCACGATGGACGAGCTGTTTGAGGCGCTCACTTGGAGCCAGCTCGATTATCACCGCAAGCTGTGCGGTGTGCTCAACGTGGCGGGCTACTACGACCATTTGCTGGCCTGGATCGCACACTCGGTAGACGTAGGTTTGGTGAAGTCGGCGAACCTTGGATTGATTGTGTCCGGCACCACGGTGCAGGAGCTGTTGGACGGTTTGCGCAGCAAGCCGTTTCCGCTGGAAAAAAAGTGGATGGGGCGGTAGCGCCCTGTCGCAAGCCCAGCGTAAGGACTGCGTCTGCGTCGCGTGACACAATGCCATTATGAAAGTCAACATTCCCACCACGCTCACCTGGATCCGCATCGCGCTGATTCCCGCGTTTGTGGGCGTGTACTACTTGCCAGCAGACTGGCTCACGCTGACCGAAAAAAACTGGACCGGCGCGCTGATTTTCTCGGCTGCGGCCGCGACCGATTGGGCGGATGGCTTTCTCGCGAGGAAGCTCGGTCAGAGCTCGGCGTTTGGCGCGTTTCTTGATCCGGTTGCAGACAAATTGATGGTGGCCGCAGCGCTTTTGCTGCTGGTGCAAATGGACCGAGCAGACGCGATTTTGGCGTTCATCATCGTGGGCCGAGAGATCACCATTTCTGCATTGCGTGAATGGATGGCAAAAATTGGTGAGCACCGCAGCGTCGCCGTCAACAACATCGGCAAATTCAAAACCGCAGCGCAGATGACCGCCATCATCGCGCTGTTGCTTTATGAGCCCTTCTTTCCCGGCATTCCGACGCCAAAGCTCGGCACCTTCGCGCTGTGGGTCGCGGCGGGGCTCACGCTATGGTCGATGTTCTACTACCTTAAGCACGCCGCGCCGCACATGGACAAAAGCCCGCGTGGCTCGGACAACGACTAAGGCTGGTGCGTAACGGCACTGGCGCGATCTGCCAATTTGCGGTTATAATTTAGGGCTTCAATTCCTCGATAGCTCAGTTGGTAGAGCGCCGGACTGTTAATCCGTAGGTCCCTGGTTCGAGCCCAGGTCGAGGAGCCAAGGTCTTGTTGGCCTAAGCGATGCGAAAAACACAAAAAGCTTGCAGCGATGCAGGCTTTTTTGTTTTGGGCGCGGCGTTTTGCATTTGCGTCCAAGCGGCGCATCAGGCTGATTCGCGATACAGTTCGCGCATGAACCCACACAACGATCCACACAACAGCGCCCGCTCCAACAACCGCGCCGACCTCGCGCAGATCGCCAAACAGGCGATGATTGATCGCGGTCTTGAGCCGGAGTTTTCTCCCGCCGTCGAGCATGAAATGGCCGCCATCGGTAGCCCGTCGCGGGAAAGCGGCGACGGAATTCGCGATCTCACCGCGCTCGTGTGGTGCTCGATTGATAACGACGATTCGCGTGACTTGGATCAGCTCTCGGTGTCCGAGTCGTTGGCCAACGGCGCGATCAAAATTTTGGTCGCGATTGCCGACGTCGATACGTTGGTTAAAAAAGGCACCGCGATTGATGACCACGCACATAACAACACCTGTTCCGTCTACACCGCCGCGCGAATTTTTCCGATGTTGCCGGAGCGGTTGTCTACCGATTTGACCTCGCTTAATGAGCACGAAAAACGCCTCACTATGGTCACCGAAATGGTGTTCGATAGCAACGGCGAATTGCAGTCGAGCACGGCGTATCGTGCGCTGGTGTTGAACCACGCAAAGCTTGCCTACGATTCAGTGGCCGCGTGGCTTGAAGGCCAGGGCGAGCTGCCCGCGGCCGCGCGCGCCGTCGCTGGAATGGACACGCAACTTCGCACGCAAGATGCTGTCGCGCAAAAGTTGCGAGCTAAACGTCGCGAGCACGGCGCGCTGGATTTTGAAACGATTCAAGCGAAGGCCGTGTTTGACGGCGACCAAGTGGTGAGCCTTAACGTGCAAGCGCACAACCGCGCCCGTCAGTTGATCGAAGAATTCATGATCGCGACCAATCAGGCCAGCGCGTTGTTTTTGACCCAGCACGGCTTCTCATCGTTGCATCGCGTTGTCCGTTCGCCGGAGCGCTGGTTGCGCATTGTGGAGGTCGCAAAAGCGCTCGGTGAGGCCTTACCGCCCGAGCCCGATTCAAAGTCGCTCGAAGAGTTTTTGGTGCGGCGGCGCACGGCTGATCCGGTGCGCTTTCCCGACCTGTCTTTGACCATCGTCAAGCTGATGGGCGCGGGTGAGTATGTGATCGACACACCGGGCAGTGGCGGCGTCGGCCACTTCGGTTTAGCGGTGCGCGATTACGCTCATTCCACCGCGCCGAATCGTCGCTTTCCTGATCTCGTGACATTGCGTTTGATGAAGGCCGCATTGGTTGGCGCGGTCTCGCCGTATTCAAATCTGGAACTCGCAGCGCTCGCCACCCATTGCAGCCAACAGGAGGATGACGCCAACAAGGTTGAGCGTCAGGTGCGAAAGGCCGCCGCCGCGCTGTTGCTGGCCTCGCGCGTGGGTGATCGTTTCGATGCGATTGTGACCGGTGCGTCGGACAAGGGCACCTACGTGCGCGTGTTTTCGCCACCGGTTGAAGGGCGTTTGGTGCAAGGATTTGAAGGCCTCAAAGTGGGCCGCAAGTTGCGCGTTGAGCTGCTTGGCGTGAATGTGCCGCGCGGCTTTATTGACTTTGCGCGGCGTGATTGAGGAATAGTTTTTTTAATGGGAAATCTCTACCTTGTGCGCCACGGCCAAGCCTCATTTGGCGCGGCTGATTACGACAATTTAAGTGACCGCGGCCATCAGCAAAGCGTGAAACTTGGTGCGTATTTTCTCGACACGGGCATAACGTTTGATGCGGTCATTACCGGCACGCTCAAGCGCCATGTGCAGACGTGGCAGGGTATTGCGCGCGGCATGCAGCGTGACCCTATCGATGCGCTCGCGTGGCCGGGCTTGAACGAGTACGACCCGGTCGCGATCATCGCTGCGATTCATCCCGAGCCGCTGCACGTGCCGACGACACCGGAGCAGGTGAAGGGCCATTTTCGTTTGCTGCGTGAGGGTTTGGCAGCGTGGATGCAGGGCAAAACGGAGCCTGCTGGCATGCCGAGTTACGCAGAATTTTTAGCGGGCGTCACCAGTGCGCTCGATCACGTTCGCGCGAATAATTTCGGCAAAAACGTATTGATTGTTTCAAGCGGTGGTCCGATTTCAACCGCAGTCGGACATGTGCTCGGCACCAGCCCCGAGGCGACCGTCGAGCTCAATTTACGCATCAGAAATAGCGCGCTTTCCGAGTTCGTGTTCACCCCGAAACGGCACGTGCTGGTCAGCTACAACACGGTGCCGCATCTCGATTCAAAAGCGGATTCGGGCTGGGTGACTTACGCGTGATGGGAGATAAGTTTTTTCGCAAAATGTGGCATACAGCTTCTGTTAGAAACGTCCAATGTACGTGGGCTAGGGGCTGCTTTAGCAATTAATCGACTATGCATGCTTTACGGCCTCAGCCCAAGGCAATCGGCGCTTTGACGCGAAAGTTGATCTGCAAAAAATGCGTCAAGCGCGCACCGATAGGCGCCCGCAACGGTGCCATCGCGCGCGGCCTGTGTTGGCCGGAGCCCGGCGTTGGGCGTGCGTTCATGCGGTGCGGGCTCGTGTGCGTGGTCGCTGCGGGCGTGTCGGGCGCGACCGCTGCGGTCAGCACGTCTTTACTGCAAGATTGGTTTCAACTTCGCCGCCATCTCAGCCACACCTTGCTGCGGCGAGATTTTGCGGGCGAGCATCGCACTGGTAGACGCGCGAACAATGTCCGACACCTCGCCGTAGCGCGCTGACACTGGGCGGTTGCGAGCAAAGGTGGCGATCACGCCCGCGCCCGCAGCCCACGGCACTTTGGCGCGATACTCAGGCTCGGTGTAGACCGAGGCAAACACCGGCAACAACGAACCCTCCACCGCAAGCAATTTAGACGAGCTTGGCGTGGACATAAAACCGACTAGCTTGGCTGACATCGCTTTATGCGTTGAAAACGCGCTCACCGCCCATTGCCAGCCGCCAATGCAGGTGGCCGACTTGCTGGTGTCGCTGACGCGAAGCATCGGCATCACATCCACCTTACCCTTAACGGTGGAGTCGGCGTCGGACTGAAACTTGTCCCACGCGAAACCCCAATTCACCGCGAACAACACTTTGCCCGCCTTGAAATCGTTGACCGTATCGATGGTTTTAATCTCGCTGACGTTGGCGGGCACCACACCTTCATCGACCATTTTCAGCCACTGCTCAATGCCCGCCTGCGCGGCGGCGTTGTCGAGCGAATAGCGGCCACGACTGTCAGCCAGATCACTGCCTTTGCTCCATATCGGTAGCAAAAAAGTACACACCGTGCCTTCAATCGGCGCGCCCTGAATACTCAGCCCTTGCAGCGCAGGATTTTTTTCCAGCTTCTGAATTTTTTTGGCCGCTGCGGTGAGTTGATCCCACGTGCGCGGTTCGCGAACCCCGTGTTTTTCCAACAAGTCGCGACGGTAATAAACAAACATCGCGTCAGCAAACGCAGGCATCGCAACAATCTGCCCATCAATCACGTTCGTAGTTCGATACACCGGCAAATGATCAAGTAGCACCGTCTCGGGCTTGCCCAAATAGGTGTTCAACGGCTCGATCCAGCCCTTGCTTGCATAAAGGCGCGGGTTGGTAATGTCGATCAAAAAAACGTCCAGCGCACTGCTCTTGCTGGTCAACGCCTTGCCTAGATAATCGCGCTGCAACTCAGCGGTTTGCCCGCCTGTCTCGATCTCGATTTTTACGCCGGGATTGGCCTTTTCAAATTGGTCAAACAGCTTGCGCATCAGGTCCGGGCGCTGGCCCGCGCCCCCCGCGAAGACCCGCAGCGTTTCGCTATGCGCGAACGGTGCAACCGCTACGCCGAACGCACACATCAACGCGACGAAAAATTTGGAAATAGGCATGAGCAATCTCGAAAGTAACAGGATAATTTTGATAGTACGCCTATGCGCTCGCCATCAACTCGCGCAGTACAAACGGCAGGATCCCGCCGTGTTTGTAATAGTCCACCTCAATCGGCGTGTCAATGCGGCACAACACGGTCACGTCATGGGTGGATCCATCGGCGCGTTGAATGTGCAGGCGCAGGTCTTGTTGCGGTTTCAGGTCTGCGTTCACGCCGTAAATCGAGAACGTTTCATCGCCGCGTAGCCGTAGCAATTGATGGCTGTCGCCGTCTTTGAATTGCAGCGGCAACACGCCCATGCCGACTAAATTGGAGCGGTGAATGCGCTCGAAACTTCGTGCGATCACGGCCTTAACGCCGAGGAGCATCGTGCCCTTCGCGGCCCAGTCGCGGCTGGAGCCGGTGCCGTATTCTTCGCCTGCAAAAATGACGGTGGGCACGCCATCGGCGATGTACTGCACGGCGGCATCAAAGATGGCCATTTTGTTGCCTTGGTCAGGCCCAGTATGCTGGTGCAGCGTCACCCCGCCCTCCTCGCGCGAA
>JAYSRA010000135.1:0-22366 GCA_043721275.1 Burkholderiales bacterium | reverse complement strand
TGCCGAGATTGCTCCATGCTGCCGTCGCCTCCAAGCCTCATCCGCTATCCCAGATACGGCTTCCGGAGCCAGCTTGCTAATCAGGTATCGACTTTAGTCAGAAAATGCCGTAAGCCCTAGTTAAATAGGGGTTGTAGCTAAAAGCTGTTGAACGACTCAAACACCAAAACTTACTTTTCGGTATCAGTCAGACCTTTTACGAAACTTTTTTGCATGACGATGATGACGAGCACGGGCGGAATCAAGGCGAGGATGGTGGTGGCCATCACGATGTTCCAGTCGGTGGGCTCGGCACCACCGCCGATCATTTTTTTGATGGCGACCACCACCACGTCAAGCGTGTTCGATGTGGTGATCAAGAGCGGCCACAAATACTGATTCCAGCCGTAGATGAACAAGATCACAAACAGCGCTGCAATGTTGGTTTTTGACAGCGGAATCACAATGTCTTTGAAGAAGCGCATCGGGCCTGCGCCGTCGATTTTGGCGGCCTCCACCAACTCATCGGGAATGGTCAAAAAGAATTGTCGGAACAGCAGCGTGGCGGTGGCCGAGGCGATCAGCGGCAGCGTCAATCCGGCGTAGCTGTTGATGAGATTTAGTTGGGTCACCACCTCGTACGTCGGCAAGATGCGCACTTCGACTGGCAGCATTAGCGTGATGAAAATCATCCAGAAAAAAATCATCCGACCCGGAAAGCGGAAGAACACCACCGCGTAAGCCGAAATCAAGCTCACGCTGATTTTTCCGAAAGTCACCACCAAGGCGACGATCAACGAGTTGAACAGCAACGTGGATGCGGGCGGTGACAAATACGTGCCCGCTGAGCCCTTCGACCATGCTGCCGAGTAGTTCTCCCACAGATGCGCACCGGGCGTCATCTGCATCGGCATGGTGGCGATTTCTGGCGGCAACAATGTCGACGCGATGAATGTCACATACAGTGGAAACGCCGTGATGATTACGCCAAGCCACAGCACCGCGTGTGGCAGCCAATTGCTGTTGCGACCAATGGCGCTGTATTGCGGGCCGTTCATTTAGTAATGCACCTTACGCTCAACATAACGAAATTGAATCGCTGTCAACACGATCACAATCGCCATCAAAATCACGCTCTGCGCCGACGATGAACCGAGGTTTAACGCATGCACGCCGTCGTAATACACCTTGTAGACCAGCACCTCGGTGGCCTTCGCCGGACCACCACTGGTGACCGCATCGATGATGCCGAACGTGTCAAAAAATGCGTAGACGATATTGACCACGAGCAGAAAGAATGTGGTCGGTGAGAGAAGCGGAAAAATGATGGTGCGAAACTTGTGCCATTCGCCTGCGCCGTCGATGGAGGCTGCCTCCAGCAGCGCTTTTGGGATTGATTGCAGTCCGGCGAGAAAGAACAAAAAGTTGTAGCTAATCTGCTTCCAGCTTGCTGCCATGATGACCAGCGCCATCGCATCATTGCCGTCGAGTCGCGGGTTCCAGTCGACGCCCAATTTCTTCAAACCGTAGGCCAAGATACCAATCGACGGCGAGAACATAAACAACCACAACACGCCCGCAATCGCGGGGGCAATCGCGTAAGGCAACACCAGCACGGTGCGATAGAACGTGGCCCCGCGCGCTACACGCTCGGCCATCAACGCAAACAAGAGCGCCGGTGCCAGCGCGCATACCGCCACCGCGCCAGAAAAAATCAGGGTGCGCCAAAGCGTCTTGATGTAATCGGGGTCAGACAGCACTTCTTTGAAGTTATCTAACCCGACAAACGTTACCGACTGCCCAAACGCGTCTTGCGACAACACCGACATGTGGATCGCCTGACCCGCAGGCCAGAAAAAAAACACCAACGTGACGGCAAGCTGCGGCGCGACTAGCAAGTACGGCAGCAGCTTGTTGGGGAAAATTACGCGGCGTTCCATGTAGTTCGATTATGCGTGTTCTGCTGCCTCCCCCCGCAGGGAGAGGATCCAACAAACCTACTGCGTCGCCGTTTTTTCAAACGCCCGAATCGCAACGTTGCCACGCTTAATCGAGTTGTCGACCGCCTCTTTCGCTGATTGTTTGCCTTGCAACGCCTTCTCAACTTCTTCATGATAAAAATCGCGAATCTCGGTCCAGCGACCGAAGCGGTAACCGCCCGTGTTCTCGCCCTGCTTGCCGTTGGCCAGCGTGCCGATGGCCACCGCGGTGCGCGGGTTTTGCGCGTAGTAGCCCTCGTCGGTCAGGTATTTAAACGCAGCATTGGTGGCCGGCAAAAAGCCGGTGGTTTTTGCCCAGTCGGTCATCACCGGGGTTGACTTCAAATAGTCGAGGAATTTCGCCACGCCTTTGAACTCAGCCACGCTGCGGTTCGGTGCGTTGAACACCCACAACGATGCGCCGCCGACCGTTGTTGCATACGGCCCGCCTTTGGCCTCCGGCCAGTACGGCAGCGGTGCCACGCCCCAGTCAAATTTCGCATCGCGAATGTAGCCGCCGTACGCGCCGGAGCTTTGCGTAATCATCGCGCATTCGCCGGACTGGAATGCAGCGGACGCATCATTCGAGCGACCACGATACGAGAACGTTTTGTCGGCCTGCATGTCGATCAAGGTTTGCACTTGCTTAACGTACAGCGGATTATTGAAGTTAAGTTCTGCGTTCAAACCGCCGCGACCGTTCGACTGCGTGCCGAGCCCCACATTGTGCCGCGAGCCCAATTGCTCCAGTTGAATCCACGCCAGCCACGTGGTTGTGAAGCTGCATTGTGTGGCATCACTACTGCGAATTTTTTTCGCTGCTGCAATCAGTTCAGGCCACGTTGCGGGCGGCTTGTTGGCGTCTAACCCCGCTTTTTTGAACGCATCTTTGTTGTAGAAAAGCACCGACGTCGACACGTTAAACGGCATTGACAACAGGCTGCCATCTTTAAGTCCGTAATAGCCGCGCGCGGGAGCGATAAAGTCGCCCGGGTTGAACTGCATGCCCGCGCGTTTGAACACCTCGGACACCGGCACAATGGCCTTGCTCGCGCCCATCATGTCGCCCGAGCCCGCGTCGAACATCTGCATGATGTGCGGTGGATTGCCCGCGCGAAATGCAGCCACGGCAGCGGCGCGCTGCTCAGGATATTGACCCTTGAACGACACTACGACTTTGTAGTCGCTTTGCATCTTGTTGAACTCGTCGCCGTACTTGGCGAGCGTCTCGCCGCCCAAGCCGGTCAACGCGTGCCACATCTGAATTTCTACCGGCTTGTTTTGCGCGAACGCGTTGCCCGAGAGCAACGCAGCGCCTGCGACGGCGGCGGCGGCTGCAAGCGCTTTGTGAATGAATTTCATACTGTCTCCTCTAGTCCGAATTTTTTGTAACGCATAAGCGTAAGCCGCGAATGTGACACTTTTCCTGTCATCGCGCAAATGTTCTTATCAACCAACGGATCAAACGCGGGTTTCCCCCAAAATTTAAAGGCGGTTGCACCGCAGACGCATAGCCTTGATATAGTGCGCCGTATGGCTCAAGTCGAATTCAAACAAGTCAAAAAATCCTACGGCAATGTGGACGTAATCCACGGCGTTGATCTCACCATCGCCGACGGCGAATTTGTGGTGATTGTCGGCCCGTCCGGCTGCGGCAAATCGACGCTGTTGCGCATGGTGGCAGGCTTAGAGCCGATCACCGACGGCGAGATCTGGATTGACGGCAAAGTCGTCAACAACCTGGAGCCCAAAGATCGCGACATTGCGATGGTATTTCAAAACTACGCGCTGTATCCACACATGAACGTGCGCGAAAACATGTCGTACGGATTGAAGATTCGCAAGATGTCGGCTGAGGAAATCAATGCGCGCATCAGCAAAGCAGCCGAGATTTTGGAGCTGGCGCATCTGCTTGATCGGAAGCCCAAAGAACTCTCCGGCGGGCAACGCCAGCGCGTTGCGATGGGCCGCGCGATTGTGCGCGACCCGAAGGTGTTTTTGTTCGATGAGCCGCTATCAAACCTTGACGCGAAATTGCGCGTTGACATGCGTCTTGAAATTCAAAAGCTGCACAACGAATTAAAAGTAACGAGCCTGTACGTCACCCACGATCAGATTGAGGCGATGACGCTGTCAGATCGCATGCTGGTGATGAACAGCGGCATCATCGAACAGGTCGGCACGCCGAAAGAAGTCTACGAGCGGCCCGCCTCCTTGTTCGTAGCGAACTTCATCGGAACGCCCGCGATGAATCAGCTATGGGGCACGCGCGCTGGGCAGTCGTTAAAAACCGATCAGGGTGACATGTTTCACGTCGGCGAATTTCCGTCAACCATTGGCAACGGCGACCGCGTCGCACTCGGTGTGCGGCCCGAGCATCTGCAAGTGGTGCCCGAGGCGCAGGCACGCTTTTCGATTGCGGTGCAGATGATTGAATGGGTGGGCGCAGACGCGTATGCGTACGGCCAATTCGCAAACTACCGAATCATTTGCCGCTTGGACAACGCCACCAACGTACGCGTCGGTGAGCGGTTACCATTGTCGTTTGATCCGATGCGGGTGCATTGGTTTGATGCGGAGACGGGAAAGCGGATTTAGGTTCGTACGTCAACCTACTGTGCGCGTGGCATCCAATTTGACCAACGACGCGCGCGCTGGGTCGTAGCTCATCTCCGTGATCGATCCGTCGCGGATGTGTTGTACCGCTTCGTCAATGACGTTGAGCGGCACCAAAAACCATTCGCGCGGACGCACGGGCTGGCCAAAGCGATCCTGAATGGTGATGTCAATTTGCGCTGACGTAAAGATGCGATGAAACAGCGCCTCTAATTTCGTGCGATTGATATCAGCCAGCTTGTAGGTCGCAACCACCTCGACGTCCGCCAACAAGTACGTCGCATCGTGCGCGGCATTCGCAATGCGCGCTTCCACTTTACTGCTTGTCACGCCAATTTTGTGAATCAGCTCGCGATGCTCCACGACAAACGGATGACGGGAACTACTGCGCAACACATAAATCGTTCCGCTCGCGATGTCGTCGTCCTCAAAGCGTTCCGCGAACAGTGGCCCCGGCGACGGATCGCTTAACCGTCGTCCCGCGTCGTCCTTGTACAGCGCACGCTGCAGTGATCGGCGCAGTAGATTGCTCTCCGTGCCGTTGGCGTAGATCACCCGCAACCGGGCATCGCTTTCGCCATTGGGTGCTTTGATCGCATCGCCCACTTCGGCGACTAGGACCAACTGCCCGCCGAGAATAAAGAAATTGCCCGCCTCGATACTGGCGTCTTTGCCGAAAGGCCGCGCCTGACGATGCCCCGACTTGATGTCACTCGCCGCCTGCTCAATCTGCGGTTTAAAACTTGCAAAATCGCCGCATGGTGTGCGGTTGGCGATATCTTCCGCCGCCTTGCGCTCGTCGCGCGAGACTACGTGTCGCAACACGGTGATGTCATCAGCCCCGACCGATGCAAGTCCCAGCTCATCAAGCAGCGCCGCATCGTCCAAGCCTTCAATCTCAGCGTGAATCGCGTTCAGCGACTGTCTGAGCAGACCGTGCGTATCCATCGGCGCGAGCAGGTCGCGAGCGTCAGTCAGCTCGCGCAATTGATCAAGTCGCACCGCATACAAGCGCTCAAAAATATCGCGCTCGTCGCCATGCAGCGGCGCACGGCCATTAGCTTCAACAAAGCGCTGAATGTCCTCAAAGCCCGCGATGATTCGCTCTTCGCGCGGCGTGCGCCCGCCAGTCTTTTTCGCCTCAACCGTTACGCCCAATTCGGCGAGCAGCTCGTCGTCGGTCAGATCATCCATTGCTGGCTATTTCCTGTGCGCGATACCGAGCAAATGCGGCAACACCTTCGGCCAAACGCTTTTCCCACGGGTCTTGGGAGATGATTTCTGGGGCGCGATTGCGCTCTCGCTTGAATTGGACAGCACGCTTGGCATGATCGCGCGCCTCGTCGTAGGGCATATTCACCCGCTTCGCCGCAATGCTCGCCTGCACCTGCTTGAGCGTAGCCTCGTTCATCGCTTTTGCCAGCACTGAATACGCCGCATCGAAGGGATTGATCCGATCAATTAAATCCATATCCAGGTCGCGCACATTGACGAACATCCGCACACCGTCAATCAGCGCCGTGTTGGCCCTGATGTCACCCGCGTTTTCATCAATGACCTGAAGCTTCCCTTGCTGCGTAATGATTAACGCAGCGATGGCGTGTTGACGAATCGCCTCAATATCCGCCTCGCTCAACTCGGGGTAGCGCTCGCGAACAATCTTGCCCATGCGCAGCTGCGTCAGCTCTTCAGGCACGGTGTTTTCACGATCAAACAGGCCGCGCTCCAGTGCTGCTTTGTCTTGCACGAATGCGGTAATCACCTCGGTTAAATCTTCACGGCAGATGCGCGTGGCCTCAACGCTTTGCGGTTTAACCAAACCGTTGATTTCCAGATGCAGCTGCCCAGTGCGCTCATTCAAGCCCACGTTTGCTGCGCCCTCGGCGTAACCATTCGGGCCGTAATCAAATCCGGTTTGTGGCCCCACGTGTTTCGGCGTGAACTCGAATTTCGGCGCCAGCACTTGCTCCATCAGCAAGCTCGCAGCAATCGCCTTGAGCGTGTCGTTAATCGCGTCCACCACCGTGGCCTCCGCCGCATCGGGCTCCGCAATCAAATTGGTGAAACGTGATCGTTCTTTGCCCGGCGCATCTCGCGTGGCGCGACCGATGATCTGAATGATCTCGGTCAGGCTACTGCGATAACCCACGGTCAACGCATGCTCGCACCAAATCCAGTCGAAGCCTTCTTTCGCCATGCCCAGCGCGATGATGATGTCCACATGGTCGCGGTTGCCGCGCGCTTCCGGGTCTTTCAACGCATTGAGCACTTTCGAGCGCTTCGCGGCGTCGCCATCATCCACCAAATCGGCCACCTTCACCGTGCGCCCACCGGGTATTTCGATGATGTGAAAGCCCGTGACCGGATCAACGTACTTCCACTCCCCGATGGCATTCATGATGTCGTCCACCTCGCGGTGCTTGTCCTTCGTACTTTCGCGCGAGTTCACATTCGGAATATGCACGATGGTTTTGAGCAACGGGTCAAGCACCTTCCTGATTGCGTCAAGGTAGTTTCCGGAATAGAAAAAATAGCCAATGTCGAGCGACTTCAAAAATTCGTAGCCGTTCAACTGTTCGTAATACGTGTACGTCACCGTCTCAAACCGCGCCTCATCTTGCGGGGCTAACACCGCCTCCGCATCGCCGCGAAAATACGAACCCGTCATCGCCACGATGTGCGCTTTGTCGCGCGCGATGAACTGCCCCAACTGCGCGCCCAGCCGATTGTCCGGGTTGCTGCTCACATGGTGAAACTCATCCACGGCAATCAAGCAGTTATCAAACGCCGACACCCACAACTCATCCACCGCAAAGCGAAACGTCGCGTGCGTACACACCAGCACGCGGTCACCGCTCGCCAAAAACTCGCCCACCGCTTTCACTTTTGATTTCGCCACGGCAGGCTCATCCGCCCCCGGCGCGTTGCACAAATTCCACTGCGGCTTCACCACCCAATCCGCCCAAAATCCTTGCGCGGTAAGCTTTTCATCCGCAAAGCTGCCACCAATCGAGCGCTCCGGCACCACGATGATCGCTTTTTTCACGCCCTGATTGTGAAGCTTGTCCAGCGCCACAAACATCAACGCCCGCGACTTGCCCGAAGCGGGTGGCGACTTAATCAGCAAATACTGCTCGCCGCGCCGCGCATACACCCGCTCCTGCATCGCCCGCATGCCCATCGCGTTGGCTTTGGTGGATGCGCCGGTGCGCGCGGCGGTGATCGAGACTGAGGGAATGCTGGGCACGCGTGGATTTGGGTTGGCTGCGGTCATAGGTTGTGTTTCATGGGAGCGGACGAGCGGCGTAAATTGTTTTCAGTTTGCCGTGGATTTGCTCTTAATCGTCCGGTAAAGTAAAATAGAGTTAAGTGGATTGGGGGTTCCCGATCGGCGTCTATGCCTCGGTGGGTTCACCGGGGCTTTTCGCTTTTATGGGCTGGGGTTTCGGGACAATCTTTAAGCCAACGCCCTCAAAGTCAACGCCTAGGCGAGTCCGCCCTCCTTGACACAGAAATTTTTGTCTGAGAACCTCAAAAGCACGGTTCTCATGCTGTGGTCGCAGGTAGTGAATTCCCACCGGACGCGCCACCAAATCCGCCAGTTGCAACCCCGCTGAGTTGGCTTTTTTATCTACAAACACCACATCAAACGGCAAAGGCTCGGTTTTGCGCGGGTTGCCATCGCACATCCGCCGAAATTCGAGCTCCAACTCTTTATCCTCTTTTTTGCCACGGCATTCAACCAACACGTGAGTGCGGCCGTTTAACTGCCGTTTTTCGTGCAAAAAAGTCGTGCAAGCCATCCAAGCAAAACCCCAACGCCAAATGGTAGGGGTTGTCCGCCACGTTGCCGGCTTCTTTCTCCTTCAAGCGGTGCTTATCAATCACGCAGGTCACCAATACAAAATTGCTCGCTGTCACAATCTGCGTTAGTTCTGTCATAAAGCGCGCCCGAAGCTCGCGATTGTTCAGCGGTGTAAATGCCCCTGTTTGTTTGCGGATTTCATGCTCATGAAGCACGATGGCATCGTGACCAAAATGATTGAACTTAAACTTCTCCAGCGCAGGCAACACTTTTTCTGCGTAATGGCGCTTGTGAAAAATGCAAAACGCCAGCACAAACACGGGGTAATCAGGGTTGATGCTTTCTAAGCTGTGGTCGCCGCTTTCGTCGACGTACACCACATAGTCGCTGAACCGTGCGGGTTCACGCGAGACCGCGGTGTCAAGGGCGGGAATTTCGTCATCCGCGAAGTCAAACAACGGCAACTGTGGGTGGGCATCAGGCATCGTTCACTCTCCATGCCCCTGTCACGTCGCGTAGGGTGGAACGCTTGCGGTTCCGCCTTGTGCCACCGACGGAGTCACTTCTACCGTTTGCCGCCGCGCCGCCCCGTTCGGCGGAACCGCAAGCGTTCCGCCCTACGGTTTTACGGGCAGTGTCGTAGGCTGGGTTGTTAAACCCAGCAGCCGTGGCTTCGTTGACGTCGGCGGTGCTGGGTTTATCAACCCAGCCTACGGGGGTGCCTTGTGCCCTCATGCGCGTTTGCCCTTCACCTTTGCCACCGCCGTTTGCGCCGTGGGTTTGCTGGTCATTTGGGTGTACAGGTCGAAGAGTTTTTCCAGCCGCTCGGTGTCGTTTTTGAAGCGGCGCCCGATGTAGATGCGCTCTAGTGTTTCGTCGTTGGCTTCGTGCGCGCGCCGCAGGTTGTCGGGCATTGCATCGGGGTCGTACAGGTCGGCAATGGTGGCGGGGAAATGCGCTTCTCGGGCGAGCAAAATGTTTTCAGCGCAACGCGTGAGATCGGCAATGTTCACGTCGGTGAGCGGCGGCACGGGGAAGGTGTTCCAGCCGAGGGTGTTGGAATACGAAAAATCGGTTCGCATGCGAACGCAGACGGTGCCGATCCATACCCAATGGATGCGCGAGGCGATGAGCGCCATGTTCCAGAGTGGGGCGTCGTAGAGGGCGTACACCTTGTTCGTTGCGGTCGTTTTGTTGTCCAGAATTCCGCACGGAAGGTAGTCGCGGTTCTCAGAGGTAATCGCTGGAACGGCAATCGTCTGACGGAGCCCGATATTCATCTCTCGCATTTGATGGGCGCTCTTTGCCATTTCGTTTGCGCCTTTATCGTTGCTTGAGAGGCGCATCGCGCGCACTGCTTCAATACGCTTGCGGATGGGCTCAATCCGCATCGCCTCGTCAATGTACTTATCCTCGATCCAAAGACAATGTCGCTCCAAGCCGCGAACGAATTCTGCCGATCCGTATATGCGGCGAGTGAAGCGCGTGCGCTGTGTCGGCGACAGTGCAAGCGCGTCTAACTCGTCGCCCGACATCAACAAATGACCGCCGTCATACGGCATATTGCCGCGAACCATTTCAGCCTTTTGGCTCTTGGCGGTTAAAACCTTCTCAACGATAACATTCGTAGTCGCGACAAGATACGCATTGATGTTCGCAACGCGCTTAACGACAAAGCTGTTGTCGTCCGCGACAGAATAAAGTTGCCGAACGTTCAACGTGTGCGCCGCAATCCCAACGATGACAACGGTTACGCCCGCGTTGTAACTCGCCAAATTCGCCCACTTGAACGACGTGTGTGCGAAAGCAATCTCATGTCCCGTCTCGAAAATGAGCGGCCACAGAATCGGCACCTGTTGCCCTTGGCAAATGGAGTTGGTGGAGACAAACGCCGCAACCGCATTGGTTTGCGTGCCGTAGTCAGCGGCTTTCATAAACCAGCCTGCCACATAGTCGAGCGATTTCCAGCTCGTGGTGCGGCTGTTGAAAATCGCTTTCAGGTCGTCTTTTTGCTCAGCCGATTGCCACGAGGAGCCTAAATACGGCGGGTTCCCACAAATGAAAGTCTCGCCCCCCTCATTCTCAAAATCAATCTGCGCCTGCTCCAGCGGCGTCTGAAATAAATCGTCGGATACGAGCTTTACGCTGCTGCCCGTGGGCGGGCACACGCCTAGCCAATCGAGCCGCAGCGCGTTGCCGCAGGTGATCCAGTTTTTCGCATCTAGCGGCAAAAATTCAGCGAGCGCTTCTTTCTGGCCGCGATAGCGCACGTCGCATTGATATTCGGCGATGATGAGGGCGAGGCGGGCGATTTCAGCGGGAAAGTCGCGCAGCTCAATGCCGCGAAAATTGGTGATGGGGATGTCGGTGCGCTGCTCGGTTTCACCGCGCCGAAGGTTCACCTCGGCCTCGATGGCGCGCATTTCTTTGTATGCGATCACAAGAAAATTGCCGGAGCCGCAGGCCGGGTCAAACACCCGGATTTTTGCCATGCGTTTGCGCAGGTTCAAGAGCTTGGCTTTGTTGTCGGCCGCCTCGGCAAGCTGTGCGCGCAGGTCGTCCAAAAACAGCGGGTTGAGCACCTTCAAAATGTTCGGCACGCTGGTGTAGTGCATGCCCAAAGCGCCGCGCTCTTCGTCATCCGCCACGGCCTGAATCATCGAGCCGAAAATGTCCGGGTTGATCTCGCGCCATTTGAGCTCCCCGGCGCGCAGCAGATACGAGCGTGCCATGCGCGAAAAGCGCGGCACCTCCGTGCTGCCAGAAAACAAGCCACCGTTGACATACGGAAAGCCATCGGCCCAGCTCGGCAACTTTTGCACCTTGCGATCCGCAATCTTGGTGTTCATCGCACGAAAGATTTCGCTGATCACGTCATGCGTGTTCGACGAGTCCTTCGCGCTCATCTGGTCGACGGTTTTGGTGAACAGCCCTTCGCCGTTGAAGATGTCGGTGTCTTCCGCGAAAAAGCAGAAGATGAGCCGCGCCATGAAGTGATTCATGTCGTGGCGGCGGGCGGCTGCGCCCCAGTCGGCGTTGTCGCGGTCGTTGAGCAGCTCAACGTAGAGTTTGTTCAGCCGCCCGGTGGCACGCACGTCAATGGCGTTGTTTTTGATTTCCTTGACGACCGAGATGCCGGCGAGCGGCAGGAAGAAGCCGAAGTGCCTGGCGAAATCGGGGAACGGCGTGGCGATGGTCTCGCCGCTGACCATGTCTTCCGCTTCGAGCATTGCGCCGTCGGTGGCGAGAATGAATTTCGCTTTGTTGGACGCGGTTTTGGGGCTGTCGCGCAGGGCCTTGAGCGTTTCGCCCACCGCGCCGCTTGCACAGGTGGCAATGTGAATATTGTTGCGCTGGAGCACGCCGCCCGCAACATCTGACGCGTTCGATTCACCCTTGCGCAGCCGCTTGATGGTGGTGTCTTTGTTGCCAAACGCGACTAAAAAATCGAACGGAAACGCCGCCGCATCAAACGGTTGCTGCGCCAGGTTCGATACGGCTTCTTCTATTTCAACGGCGTTCATGGGGCGGTGAGATTCACGTGCATGTAGTGTTTTTAAAGTAATTGGCGTGGTGGCGCTCGTGTTGGGCGACGCCAAGTCGTCGCATCCAAGGGGTGCCTCGCTAACCGCGATTGATTCTTTCCGCCAACACCACGGATGTGGTCGTCTTGCTCACCCCCTCCGTCTCGCCAATTTCATCGAGCAGCTTATCCAGCGCGTTCGGCGAATCAGCGCGAATCCACGCCACGTAATCGAACTCACCGCTCACGCTGCACACCAATTTGATCTCGGGCATTTTCGCGAGGCGCTTCAACACTTCGCGGCCCGCGCGCGGCTCGACTGACAAACCGACGTAAGCCTGCAAACTTTTCTCAAGCGTTGCCTGATTGAGGCGCACGCTGTAACCGGTGATGACGCCACTTGTTTGCAAGCGCTCCATGCGGGCCATGACGGTGGTGCGTGCGACGCCTAGTTTTTTGCCAAGTGTGGTCACGCTCGCGCGCGCATTGGCTTGCAACAACGCGAGCAGTTCACGATCCGTTGCGTCAAGCGTCGGGTTGTGCGTGACGCGAGACGTGGGTGAGGTTTTCCGAGAAGCAGCCATATTTATCGCCAGTTGATCTAAATTGTAATAAATTGACTACATAATGTCGTATTTTATGCAGCGTAGCGTCGGTTTTAGGCCTATGAATCGTCATCGCTGGTCTTTAAAATTCGTGCATCAAAGCAATCTACAGCCGCACAAAAAATCATGAAAATCGCGCTTCTCGGTGCCGGACATATCGGCCACACCATCGCCCACTTGTTGGTTAATAGCGGCGACTACACGCTTACCGTCATTGACCAGTCGCAAGCCTCGCTCGACAAGCTCAGGCATCTCAAGATCAAGACCGTGATCGTTGACACGAACCACGGCGATGCATTAGAAGATGCAATCAAGGGCTTTGATGCCGTCATCAACGCGCTGCCCTATCACCTCGCGTTGAAGATCGCGACTGCTGCAAAAAATGCGGGCTGCCACTACTTTGATTTGACCGAAGACGTGGCCGCCACCAAGGCCATCATGGCGTTAGCACACGGCGCGAAAACAGCCTTCATGCCGCAGTGCGGCTTGGCGCCCGGCTTCATCGGCATCGTCGCGAATCACTTGGCACTTGGCTTCGACAGCCTTGACGAAATCAAGATGCGGGTGGGCGCGCTGCCGGCCTTTCCAACCAATGCGCTTAAGTACAACTTGACTTGGAGCGTTGACGGTCTCATCAATGAATACTGTCACCCGTGTGAGGCGATTCACGAAGGCGCGATCACCGCAATGTTGCCGCTCGAAGGGCTGGAGCATTTCTCGCTCGACGGCGTGGAGTACGAAGCGTTCAACACCTCGGGCGGCCTCGGCACGCTGTGCGAAACGCTCGACGGCAAAGTGCGCAACCTCGATTACAAAAGCGTGCGCTATCCCGGTCATCGCGCGTTGATGCAGTTTTTGCTGTCGGAGCTTCGCTTGTCAAACGATCAAGAAGCGCTCAAAGACATTCTGCGCAAATCAGTGCCAACCACCATGCAAGACGTGGTGCTGGTGTTCGTGACGGTGAGCGGCATGCGCGCGGGTGCGTACGTGCAAGAAGTTTTTGCGCGCAAGGTTTTTGCGCAGCGCGCGAAGGGTATCGACGAAGCCGTGTCCGCCATTCAAATCACCACCGCTGCTGGCATTTGCGCAGCTGTGGATTTGTTCCGCGAGGGCAAATTGCCGACGAGCGGATTTGTTCGTCAAGAGCAGGTGGCGTTGCCCGATTTCCTAGCCAACCGATTCGGCATTGCGTACGAGCAGTCACGGCGTATCGAATCGATTTCGTAGCGCGCCCTGTACATTTCGACTCACCGCACACGCATTGGATTCACCATGAAACACACCGCACTCGATCTCTGCAAACAACTCGGCGTCACGCTGCCAATCTCCGCAAATGGCAGCACGGTCACCGCGCGCACGCCGATCAACGGTGAAGTGATTGCAACGCTCGGCTGCGTCACCGCGACAGGCATTGAGCGCGCCGTAGCGCACAGCCGCGAAGCCTTCCTCGCGTGGCGCAACGTACCCGCTCCCGCGCGCGGCGAACTGGTGCGTTTGCTGGGCGACGAACTGCGCACGCAGAAGCTAGCGCTCGGCCAACTCGTCTCCATCGAAACCGGAAAAATTCTGCAAGAAGGCTTGGGCGAAGTGCAGGAGATGATCGACATTTGCGATTTTGCCGTGGGCTTGTCGCGGCAACTTTATGGCTTGACGATTGCCTCCGAGCGGCCCGAGCATCGGATGATGGAAACATGGCATCCACTCGGGCCAACGCTCATCATCAGCGCGTTTAATTTTCCGGTGGCGGTGTGGGCGTGGAACGCAGCGCTGGCACTGGTGTGCGGCAACAGCACGATCTGGAAACCGTCCGACAAAGCGCCGCTGGCCGCACTTGCGACCCAGGCAATTTTTGAGCGCGCGGTGGCTCGCTATCGCGACGCCGGTCACGCTGTGCCGCCCGCACTTTCTACCGTGCTGATCGGTCGCGCGGATGTGGGCGCAGCACTCGTTGCAGACACGCGCATCGCACTCGTTTCCGCTACCGGCTCCACCCGCATGGGTCGCGCGGTGGGTGAGGCGTGCGCGAAACGTTTTGCGCGCAGCATTCTCGAACTCGGCGGCAACAACGCGGCGATCATTGCGCCCTCCGCAACGCTTGAAATGGTGGAGCGCGCGGTCACTTTTTCTGCGGTGGGAACGGCCGGGCAGCGCTGCACCACGCTGCGTCGTTTGATCGTGCACGCGAGCATTTATGACACGCTGGTGCCGCGTTTGCAAACGATTTACGGCAAGCTGCGCATCGGCAATCCGCTTGATGAAGGCACACTGGTCGGGCCGCTGATCGACAAGGCTGCGTTTGACGCGATGCAGGCGGCGTTGCTCGCTGCGCGTGCTGCGGGTGGCCTCGTGACTGGTGGCGCGCGCGCACACAATGCGCTGGGTGCGGACGCGTTCTACGTGCAGCCTGCCTTAGTCGAAATGCCCTCGCAGGTTGATGTGATGTGCCACGAAACGTTCGCGCCGATTTTGTATGTGGTTAAGTACGACGGCGACGTTGAACACGCCATCGTGATGAACAATGCCGTGGCGCACGGTTTGTCATCCTGCATCTTCACCAACGATCTGCGCGAGATGGAAAAATTCTTGTGCGCATCGGGCAGTGATTGCGGTATCGCGAATGTGAACATCGGCACCAGTGGCGCTGAAATCGGTGGCGCGTTCGGTGGCGAGAAAGAGACCGGCGGCGGACGTGAATCGGGCTCTGATAGTTGGCGCGCTTACATGCGACGCGCGACGAACACCATCAACTACGGCAGTAAATTGCTGTTGGCGCAGGGCATTCGATTCGATTTGTAACGCTTAACTCCCTCCCCCAGCGAGGGAGGGCTGGGGAGGGGGCAGGTGGATTGCGTAATGGGCTGATTTGGTACACCATGTTCCCCCACCCTAACCCTCCTCCGCTGGGGGAGGGAACACACGCCTCCTCATCGTTGGCGGCAGCTAAACTTCCCTCATGAACCTTCCCGCTTGGCCCTACCCCAAAACCATTGCGCATCGCGGCGCGGGCAAGCTCGCCCCTGAGAACACATTGGCCGCGATTCGGCATGGCGTTTCGTTGGGTTATCGCGCGACTGAGATTGACGTCAAGCTGTCGGGCGACGGCACGCTGCTGTTGATGCATGACGACACCACCAATCGCTGTACGGACGGACGCGGTCGCGTCGCGGCAAAAACATGGCATCAGCTCGCGCTGCTTGATGCCGGTTCGTGTCACTCAAAAGCCTTCGCGGGTGAGCCGATTCCGACTTACTGGCGGGTGGCGAAATACTGCATCGTGAATGGCGTGCAACTGAACACCGAAATCAAACCCTGCATCGGCCGCGAACGCGAAACGGGTGCTGCCGTGGCGCTCGAAACGCGAGCGTTATTTTCCGACCCGTCGCATGCTGCGCTGAAACCACTGCTGTCTTCTTTTTCAACTGAAGCGCTGATTGCCGCTCGCGATGCCGCGCCGGAATTTGATCGTGCGCACTTGTTTGACAATCCGTTGCCCGCCGATTGGCTGGCGCGTTGCAAGGCCGTTGGCGCGACGGCGATGGACGCCCACTGGCGCACCTTAACTCAGGAAATTGTGGCTGAGGCGCACGCCAACGGCCTACGCGTCGCCTGCTACACCTGCAATGAGCCGACGGACGCAGAACGGCTCTGGGCTTGGGGTGTAGACAGTGTGATCACCGATGCCGTGGATCGAATTGCGTTTCGCGTCTAGCGCTTTTGTGGGTTATAGCTTTCGCATGAAAGCGCCGTTTCGTTAGGGCTAACGGCTGTTTTAGACTTAAGTCGAGATACATCATTTTGCGGCTGTAGCCCACGTTAAATAGGCGTTACAGCAAAAAGTTGATACCCACGATTAGTGTTTTTCCGCGCGCTGCAACCGCACAAAATCGGCGAGCCGTTTGCCGGTTTCGTCGCTGAAAATTTGGTCGGTCACCTGCAAGCGAATGACGCGATCTACGCGAAAGCTGCGAAAGGCATCGCGCGCTTCGCACCACGCGGCGAGCGTCCAATGTTCGCCCCAAAAGTACAGCGATAGTGGTCGCACGCGCCGCTCGCTCAATTTTTTCTCGGCGTCGGCATACACAAAATTAACTTTGTATCGATCACGAATTGCGCCGCGCAACAACTCAAATCGCTCGCCTAACTGCTTCGGAATATGAAATTGCGGCACGTAGGTTCGGCTTGCCTCCAACCACTGTCGCCGCTCGGTTGGCAGCGCCGTGGCAATCTTTGCAATCGCTGATAACGCAGCAGCACCCAACTGCGGCGAGCTCCACGCTTCAACCATGCGCGCCCCGAGCGTGAGCGCCGCAATCTCGTCCACGTCAAACATCAGCGGCGGTAATTCAAAGCCACCGCGCAGCCGATAACCCACGCCCGCCTCGCCCTGAATCGGCGTGCCGGTGAGCGAGAGATCGCGAACATCGCGGTAGATGGTGCGCTCGCTAACGAGCAACCATTTCGCGAGCTGTGCCGCGGTGGTCAGCCGACGACCGCGCAAAAATTGCACGATGCGAAACAGTCGATCAGCGCGGCGCATCACCTTGCCGTTGCAGCGTTTGCTTGCGCTCTGCGGTGAACTGCCACCACACCGCGGGCGGCTCGCCGTTCATGAAACGCGTTACTGAAATAAATACATCAAGCACGCACGGGTCGTGGCGTTGCTGCGTCGCTTCACACAACGCTGCGTACATTACATACGGGCAGCGTCCTTCCAACTGCGCAGGCGTCTGAATGCCGATCAATCGCAGGTCGCCCGCGATTGACTCGCCGACGTTGGGCAAGTGCGTCAGCAGCAGCACTTTATCGCGCAGAACTTTGCTTGGACTCATCAACGATTAGCGCATCGCAGCCGCGTTGAAGTGCGCGTTCTCGATCACGCCCAAGCGATTGCCGAACGGGTCAATCACCGCCGCCACTTTGACGCCATCGCCCACGTCGGTCACCGGCTCCAGCGCCGTTGCGCCCAGCGTCAGCAGGCGCGCAAGCGCGTCCGCCGCGCTCGCAACGCCCCACAACGGCTGCGGCCCGCTGGTGCCCGACACGCCGTCGGGAATAAGCCCCAGTTCAAAGCCACCCACCGAAAACCCCACGTAAAACGGCTGGTCAAAATAGGGTTCAACAGCAAGCAACTGCGCGTACCAACGCTTGGCTTTTTCGAGATCATTAACGGGATAAATGGCGGTGCGTAAACCAACAAACATGGTGAGCTTTCTGTGCAAATTTGTGCGGCGACGGCGGGTTATCGCCACCTAAATACGGCTATTGATCGGAATGCAGGCCAATCCGGTTGCCTTCCGAATCGCCGAAATGCGCGTAATGGCCCATGCCCGGCGGTAAAGCGGTTTTAGGCGCGATGACGGAGCCGCCCGCGGCAACGATGCGAACCAGCGTCGGGTTTAAATCCACGCCCGCGCTCAGGTACACCACCGCGCCATTGGCTGCGGGCACGTAGCCTTCTTGGCTGATGACCGCACCATAAACGCCGTCACCTTCGGGAAACACGGCCATGTCGCCACCCATTTTTTCGCGACGAAGCGTTACTTCAAATGCCGCTTCATAAAACGTGACCGCCCGTTCAAAATTGCTAGCGGGGATTTCAAACCAAACTGCGTTGCCGATCATGATGTTTCCTTTGTGTGTTGGGCGCGCCGAGAAATCCGTTTCGGGATGAAGTGCGAGGCGTGGGGCGCACAGCAACCGGAATGTACGCTCTGGTACGGGAGGATTGCGAGTACCCCACAACGAAGCAATTCGCCCAAACAACGGATTTACCGGCGTGCCCTGTTGGACAGAAAAAGGATTATTTGCCTGCGCTCCTGACAGCCTTGTGTCAGTAGTGATTGCCGTTCGCCGCGTTCGGCTCGTTGCGTTTAATCGCGCACAACGCATTCAGGTGGAAGAATTTCAGTGCGTCCACCGCTTGCTCCGTTCCACTGCTTTTGCCCAACCCGCCATCATCTCGCCCGCGCGATCACGCGACAGCGTTGGCTCAAACACGCGGTCTACCTGCCAGTTGCGTTGAATCTCGCTCGCATCCTGCCAGAATCCCACCGCGAGTCCCGCGAGATACGCCGCACCCAGTGCGGTGGTTTCCAAAACCTTCGGTCGAACGACCGGTACGCCCAGTAAATCGGCCTGAATTTGCATCAGCAAATTGTTAGCCGTTGCGCCGCCGTCAACGCGCAGTTCGGTGAGCTTCACACCCGCATCTTTTTCCATCGCCGTCAACACGTCAGCCGACTGAAACGCAATGGATTCGAGCGCTGCGCGCGCGATGTGCGTGATGCCGCTGCCGCGCGTGAGGCCGAACATCGCGCCGCGCGCGTACGGGTCCCAGTGCGGCGCGCCGAGGCCTGCGAACGCGGGCACCAAGTACACGCCGCCAGCGTCGGGCACTTCGGCGGCGAGTGCTTCCACATCGGCTGCGGTTTTGATGGCGCGCAACCCGTCACGCAGCCATTGCACCACCGCGCCGCCGATGAAAACCGAGCCTTCGAGGGCGTATTGCGGCTTGCGCGCATCAAGTTGCCACGCCGTTGTCGTCAACAGCTTGTTCGCGGATGCCACTGCAACGCCGCCGGTATTGAGCAATAAAAAACAGCCGGTGCCATAGGTGTTTTTTGCCATTCCCGGCGCATGGCAACCTTGCCCGAACAGCGCCGCCTGCTGGTCGCCCGCAGCACCCGTAATCGGCACGGAAACACCATCAATCAACGCCTCGCCGAACGCGCCCGAAGACGGCCGAACCTCAGGCAGCACGGCTCGCGGAATGTTCAGCAAACGCAGCAACTCGTCATCCCAGCTGTTGGTATGAATGTTAAATAGCAGGGTGCGGCTAGCGTTTGAGGGGTCGGTCGCGTGAATTTTTCCGCCGGTGAGATTCCATATAAGCCACGTGTCAATGGTGCCAAAACAGAGCTCACCGTTCTCGGCGCGCTTGCGGGCACCGGCAACGTTGTCGAGCAACCATTTAAGCTTGGTGCCCGAAAAATAGGCATCGATCACGAGCCCGGTAATTTGCTGAATCAGTCCCGCTTCGCCGGCCGCTTTGAGCTCATCGCACAACCGCGCCGTGCGCCGATCTTGCCAAACGATCGCGTTGGCAATCGGCTTGCCGGTAGCGCGATCCCACACGACCGTTGTTTCCCGTTGATTGGTGATGCCAATCGCTGCGATTTGCTCCGGCCGCGCGCCTGCTTTGGCAATTGCTGCGAGCATCACCGCGTGTTGCGATGCCCAAATCTCGGTGGCATCATGCTCGACCCAGCCGGGCTGCGGAAATTGCTGGCGAAATTCTTTTTGCGCGGTGGCAACTGGCGTGCCGGAATGGTCATACAAAATGGCTCGCGAACTGGTGGTGCCCTGATCCAGTGCCAATACGAACCGCTCAAATTTGTTCCGCTGCGCCACGTTCGCCTCCTCCGGGTATGCCCTCATTGCACCGCACCAATCGCGCTAGAATCAGCGTCCCAACACAGTCTACCGTGTCCCCAAAAGAGCGTCTGTGCGAGCCTCTGCTGGTGAATACGCCCATCGATTGCCGACATGCCGCTGACCTCCCCTGCTGCCCGAGAGCGACTGCACCTGCGACGTGTGAGCTACGAGGGCTTTCGTCGTGTTGATGGCCTGTTTGACATTGAGGCGCACCTCACCGACCACAAAGACCGCGACTACCTGCTTGCGATGGGCACGCGCAGCAAAGACGTGCCGGTACACAACATGTGGGCGCGAGTGACCATTGATCGCCGCTTTGACGTGATCGACATCGAGGCCGTGACCGACGAGATGCCCTATCCCGGCCAGTGCGACCGCATCGGGCCGGACTACAAAAAATTGATCGGCAGCAATTTGCTGAAAGGCTTTCGCAAAGCCATCGCTTCGAGCCTCGGTGGCGTGAAAGGTTGCACGCATTTGTCCGAGCTGCTCGGGTATTTGCCGACGGCAGCAGTGCAGACGTTTGCCGGGATTAAAAACGAGGCCGAAGCGCTGGGCGGCAAGAAGCCGTTTCAACTTGATTCGTGCCACGCGTTAGCGACCCATACGGAGACCGTGCGCGTGTATTACCCGAAGTGGTTTACGGGTGAAATCGCCACCGCGCAGCATGATGCCGTTACTTTATGACCACACATTTTCGATTGATAACAACAGGGGTTGAGCCGTGAAAATTCACGAGTACCAGGGTAAACAAATTCTTCGCGAATTCGGCGTTCCGGTGCCGCGCGGCATCCCGGCGTTCACCGTCGACGAGGCCGTGAAAGCGGCGCAGGAGCTGGGCGGCCCGGTGTGGGTGGTCAAAGCGCAAATCCACGCCGGTGGTCGCGGCAAAGGCGGCGGCGTGAAGGTCGCGAAATCAATCGAGCAGGTGCGCGAATACGCAAGCCAAATTCTCGGCATGCAGCTCATCACGCACCAGACGAGCCCTGCGGGCCAAAAGGTACGTCGCCTGTTTATCGAAGACGGCGCCGACATCAAAAAGGAACTCTACGTTTCGATGGTGCTGGACCGTGGCACGCAACGCGTAGCTATCTTGGCCTCGTCCGAGGGCGGCATGGACATCGAGGAGGTCGCGCACAGCAATCCCGATGCGATCAAAAAAGTGTTCATCGATCCGGGCTTGGGTTTGACCGATGCGCAGTGCGACGAAATCTCCGGCGCAATTGGCATTCCGTCAGAGTCGTTTGTTGAAGCGCGCAAATGCTTGCAAGGCTTGTACAACGCGTTCATCGAAAAAGATGCGGCGCTCGCCGAAATTAATCCGCTGGTGGTCACCGGCAACGGCAGCGTGATCGCGCTCGATGCGAAATTTAATTTCGATGCCAATGCGCTGTATCGCCATCCCGACATCGTCGCCATGCGCGATCTGGATGAAGAAGATCCTGCTGAAATCGAAGCCAGCAAATTTGACTTAGCCTACATCTCGCTTGACGGCAACATTGGCTGCTTGGTCAACGGCGCGGGCCTCGCGATGGCGACGATGGACACCATCAAGTTGTATGGCGGTGAGCCGGCCAACTTCCTCGACGTCGGCGGCGGTGCCACCACCGAGAAGGTGACTGAAGCCTTCAAAATCATGCTGAAAAACCCGAATCTGAAAGCGATTCTGGTGAACATTTTCGGCGGCATCATGAAGTGCGACACCATCGCCGAGGGCGTGGTGGCCGCATCGAAAGCGGTCGGCCTGAAAGTGCCGCTGGTGGTGCGCATGAAGGGCACCAACGAAGATTTGGGCAAAGAAATTCTCGCTAAATCCGGCCTGCCGATCATCATCGCCAACAACATGGGTGAGGCCGCGGAGAAGGTGGTGGCTGCGGCCAAAGGCGTGAAGTCCGGCGCTGCGGTTGCCGCTACCGGTGCTACGGCAGCGCTTGCCACGGGCGTGGTGAGCGCCGCCGCGATTGCAGCGGCCCGCGCCTCTTCGGCAACTGCGGCGACTGCTGCGGCTGTCACCTCTTCTGCCACCAGCAAACCGCTCGAACCGTCCGCGCCTGCATCGGGCTGGATGAAGTGGTTGATGGTGATCGTGTGCGCAGTTTTGGCGGCTTTGTTGCTGCGTCAATGCAGCCAGCCGAAAGACGTGGCCGCACCGCCGGTGCCCGCTAAACCAGTCACCGTTGTTGAAGCGCCGAAAGTGGTGGAAGCGCCCAAACCCGCGCTGCCATCGTTTGGCAAATGGGCCGCAATCAGCGCGGGCGACAAGATTACGCTCGAAGGCGCGGTGAACGATCAGCCCGCAAAAGACACGTTGCTAGGCGCTGCAAAAGCCGCGTTTGGCGACGCTAACGTCACCGACAAATTGACGTTGGATGCAGCGCTGCCCGCGTTTGCTTTCGCCGGTAAATGGGCCGACATTTTCGGTTGG
>JAYSRA010000134.1:0-22737 GCA_043721275.1 Burkholderiales bacterium | reverse complement strand
ACAAGCCCTTGTCGGTCGTCACCAGGATGAAACCCGCCACCTTCGCGCCATCGTTGACCCGCATGAACGGGTGCTTGTATTCGGGCGTGGCGGTCGACAGATTGGCCGCCAGGTTGCGGATTTTCTCGGCGTAGGGCCGGGCCGCGCGCATGCGCTCTTGCGCCTTGCGCATCTTCGAGGCGGCGACCATTTCCATCGCCTTGGTGATCTTCTTGGTGTTCTCGAAACTCTTGATCTTGCCGCGAATTTCTTTGCCTGCTGCCATGACCGGCTCCTTCAGTAGGTGTCAGTCAAGCGGTCAGGCGAAGGATTTCTTGAACGCAGTGACGGCGCCGGTCATCTCGGCTTCCGCGTCCTTGTCAAGCACCTTGCTGTCCTCGATCTTTTTCAGCAGCGCAGCGTGGCTGGTTTTCAGGTGGGTGTGCAGGCCGGCCTCGAACGCCAGCACCTTCTTCACGTCCACGTCGTCCATGAAACCCTTGTTGACCGCAAACAGCGTCGCGCCCATCAGGCTGATCGGCTGCGGCGAGTACTGCTTCTGCTTCATCAACTCGGTCACGCGCTGACCGCGCTCGAGTGAGCGACGAGTGACGTCGTCGAGGTCGGAGGCGAACTGGGCGAAGGCCGCCAGCTCGCGGTACTGGGCCAGCGCAAGCCTGACGCCGCCGCCGAGCTTTTTGATGATCTTGGTTTGTGCTGCACCACCGACGCGGGACACCGAAATACCGGCGTTGATCGCGGGGCGTATTCCGGCGTTGAACAGATCAGTCTCAAGAAAGATTTGACCGTCGGTAATCGAAATTACGTTTGTCGGAACGAAGGCCGACACGTCACCGGCTTGCGTTTCGATGACTGGCAATGCCGTCAACGAACCGGTCTTGCCTTTGACGGCGCCCTTGGTGAATTTTTCGACGTAGTCTTCGTTCACACGAGCGGCGCGCTCAAGCAGGCGACTGTGGAGATAAAATACGTCGCCCGGGAACGCTTCGCGGCCCGGAGGACGGCGCAGCAGCAGCGAAATTTGGCGATAAGCGACGGCTTGCTTCGACAGATCGTCATAAACGATCAGCGCATCTTCGCCGCGATCGCGGAAGTATTCGCCCATCGTGCAGCCAGCGTAAGCCGACAGGTATTGCATCGCAGGCGAGTCTGACGCCGTAGCGGCAACTACGATGGTGTAGGCCATTGCGCCGGCTTCTTCGAGCTTCTTTACCAACGTGACGACGGTCGAAGCTTTTTGGCCGATTGCGACGTAGACGCAGACGAGGTCTTTGCCCTTCTGGTTGATGATCGCGTCGATGGCCACGGCTGTTTTGCCGGTTTGACGATCACCAATGATCAGTTCGCGTTGACCGCGGCCGACGGGCACCATCGCGTCAATCGCCTTGATACCGGTTTGCACCGGTTGCGAAACCGATTTACGCGAAATCACACCCGGTGCGACCTTTTCGATCACGTCGGTTTCTTTGGCGTTGATCGGGCCTTTACCATCGACCGGTTCGCCGAGCGCATTGACCACGCGGCCAATCAGTTCGCGACCGACCGGCACCGACAGAATGCGGCCCGTGGATTTCACGATGTCGCCTTCGGAGATGTGCTCGTAGTTGCCCAAAATAACGGCACCCACCGAGTCACGCTCCAGGTTCAGCGCGAGGCCGAACGTGTTGCCGGGGAACTCAAGCATTTCGCCTTGCATAACGTCGGCAAGACCATGCACGCGGCAGATGCCGTCGGTCACCGAGACCACCGTACCCTGGGTCCGCACTTCGCTGCCAACATCGAGATTCGCGATCTTGGCTTTAATCAGTTCGCTGATTTCAGAGGGATTTAGATTCATTACTTTTCTCCAGGTACGGAGTCTTTTCCGTTAATTCGTTTCAGTTGTCATCCTGAGCCATTAGGCGAAGGATCACGTTGCACACTATTCGGGACGTTGGGAGATCACTCTTCAACACCCTGATTCTTCGCTTCGCTCAGAATGACAGCATTAGGCTTTGATCTGGCGTGACATCTTGTTCAATTGCCCGATCACAGTGCGATCAATCACTTGATCGCCAACGATGATCTTGGCACCGCCGAGGAGTGTTGCATCGACCTCTTCAATCGCTTCGATCTGACGACCATAGCGCTTGGCTAACGCGCCTTTCAGCTCATCACGTTGCTGCTCAGTCAGTGGAAACGCCGACACGATGGTGGCGCGCGCCACGTTATCGTTATCGCGCTTCAATGCCTGAAAATGTTCGTTGATTTGCGGCAGCAGTTTGACGCGGTCTGCGTCGAGCAACACGTTGATGAAGCTCGTGGTGCCCGCATCCAACTTGTCGCCGAGCAGCGTGGTAAGCATCGCCTGCTTTTGTTCAACAGAGAGCTTCGGGTTATCAACAGCGGCGGCCACTTTGGTGTCGGCTGAAACCGCAGCGAGTGTGGCGATCGTGTCGGCCCATTTCGGCAACGCGCCGCCTTCGCGCGCAAGGGCAAATGCGGCCTCTGCGTACGGACGGGCGATGGTGGCGAGTTCAGCCATGGTTACAGCTCGGCCTTCAATTGGTTGAGCAATTCGGCATGCACTTGCGGGTTGATCTCGCGCGACAGGATGCGTTGGGCACCTGCGATGGCGAGATCAGCCACGCGGTCGCGCAACTCTTCTTTTGCTTTCACCGACAACTGCGCGATTTCGTCCGCGGCCATCTGCTTTTCACGTTCGCCGGCAACCTTGGCCTCAGTTTTGGAGGCTTCGATGGTGGCGGTGCGCTGCTTTTCAGCCAGCGCGACGATCTCGGTGGCTTTGGCTTTCGCCTCGTTCACGAGTTTGTCGACTTCTTTTTGCGCGGTGGCGAGCGAGGCTTTGCCTTTTTCGGCTTCGGCAAGACCGTCGGCGATCTGGCGGCGACGGGTTTCAATGGCTGTGGCCAGCGGTGGCAGCACAAACTTCACCGTAAACAGGATGAAGATGCCGAAACCGATCGCTTGCAGCAGCAGAGTCATTAGGTTGATACCCACGACGTCGACCTTTCTGGAATTCGTTTAAGTCGAGCGACTATTTGAGTACGCCGAGCAACGGATTGGCGAAGGCGAGCAACAGAGCGATACCGACAGCAATAATGAACGATGCGTCGATCAGGCCGAGCAACAGGAACACTTTGCCTTGAAGCTGGGGGATCAGCTCTGGCTGACGAGCAGCGGACTCAAGAAACTTCGAGCACATGATGCCCACACCGATACAGGCACCGATAGCGCCGAGGCCGACGATCAAACCAATTGCGATGGCGGTGTAGCCCTGAACAGAGGCCAGGATTGCGATTTTTTGGAGAGCTTCCATGATTTTTTCCTAAATGTAGAAAGTGGCAGTATCGAAAAGTAAAGTGACTAAAGTGACGAAACGGGCTAGTGACTTTCGTGCGCCATCGCTAGATAAACGGCGGTCAACATCATAAAGATAAACGCTTGAAGGGCAACGATCAGGATGTGGAAGATCGCCCAGCCTGCGTGCAGCAGGCCGCCGACGATTGCGCCGCCGACGCCAACGAAACTGAGCATCGCGATCAACAAAAAGATGATTTCGCCTGCATACATATTCCCGTATAGTCGCAATGCGAGCGAGAGCGGCTTAGACACCAGCTCGATCAACTGAAACAAGAAGTTGAACGGCGCGAGGATGATCATGCCGAAAATATTTTTTGTAGCAAATGGCGTGCAGAACAATTCATGCGCGTAGCCACCGAAGCCCTTGGCTTTGATGCTGAATAAAATGACCAAGCCGATGACCGTGAGCGAGAGCGCCAAGGTGGTGTTCATGTCGCTAGTGGGCACCGGCTTCCAGTGATTGAACCCGATGGCGTGCATGCCTGCCGCGAACCAGTCGATGGGCAAAAAGTCCATCGCGTTCATCATCAACACCCACACGAAAATTGTGAGTGACAAACCGACGACAAACTTGCGGTCACCGTGGGTGAAGATGTCTTTGACTTGCGTATCAATGAAGTCGTAAAGCAACTCAAAAAATGCCTGTGCCTTGCCGGGTACGCCGGTGACGACTTTGCGCGAAATCATGTACAGCATGCCGAATGCGAACAGGCCGAGCACCATCGACGTCACGACGGTATCAACGTGCAACGTCCACGTGTCTTCGCCAATGCGGAAGCGTTGCACCAGATTGGTCAAATGGTGCTGGATGTACTCGGTGGGCGATTGCGCGCCAGCGCTTGCGTCGGCCATAGTGTTCTCGTGTTACGTCTTGTGCGTCAGTTGTGTTGCTTAGTGCCACCGTTAGCGCGGGCGAATAGAGCCGCTCGCCACGCCAACAACGTCACCAAAAATGTAATAAACATCGCCGGAATCACCAGCGCATCGTAGAACTTAATGATGACGCCGAGTTGCACGGCAATGAACACCAATTTCACGATCTCCGCCCGCAGAATCGGCCATAAGCCTGCACCCGTCGAGTGGATCAAACCAAAATTTGCTACGAACACATAGATCAGCGAGGCGAAGACGTTGGTTAAGCCGCCCAAAATGGCGGAAACCGCTCCATGCTCCCCCGAGATGAACCCTGCGATCACAGCGAACCCGGCGGTGATGCCCAACTGCCAATACAGCATGCGAACAATGGCCGGGTTTTGCAGACTCACTTCACTCAACATGGGCACACACTAGAAGAGATTTCCATCACGGTGCGCCTCAAATTTCTTGCGCTTACGGATTTATGTAGTTTCTTGTAGCTGGCTCAATTGCGTGATGCCAATCCAACAAAGCCCTTGATTATAGTCAGCAAAATGACTTTGCTGCAATGCACCAATGCGTGAAAGTCAGCTCGATTAGCCGCGTTTTTCATAACAGCTTTTTGCTACAAGCGCCGCTTCTATTGGGGTAACTGCCGTTTTATTAGATTATCGACTACTACATTTTATGCCGATTAGCCCCAGTTCAATGGCGCTCTCAGCCAAAAGTTGTCACTAAATCCGCGTGTACCAAACGTGCGGCAAACGCACCAAACCTTGCTCCCGCGAGTCGCCCGACACCATGAAATCTCGCTCCACCGTGTCGTACAAACGCATGCCTTCCGGATCCAGCGCGTGGGCGCGCAGCTTGTACGCTCCAGGCAGCAAGCGCCAATCAGAGAAAGTGAGCGCAAACTTGAATTGGCCCGTGCCGTCATCTAGCAACTCGATCTGGTCGATTTCCGACGTGGTGCCGTACACCGGCGTGCCATCGATTCGGATGATGCCGAGCGCGACTTGCGGACGCCGACCATCGCGACTTTTAAGCGCCCCGTGAACGGTCAACCCGTCGTTATCGCAGCGCTCAATGTGCAAATGGGTGACCGCATATTGGCCCAACGCGGACGCATCGGTCGCCACCGCCACCTGCTTCGCGCCCGCCTGCTTTGCTTCATGAAACGCTTGGTACGCAATGGCCACATCGTTGCTGCTGCCGATCATGCGTGTCCGTCCGTGGTCGAGCCACACCGCGCGCTGCGTGAGTTTTTTCACGTGGTACAACGAATGCGAAACCAGCAGCAACGTGCCGCCCTCGGCGAGGTAGCGCTCCATCCACGTAATGCATTTATTCTGAAACGATTCGTCGCCCACTGCCAACACTTCGTCGGTAATCAGCAAGTCTGGTTTCAACGCTGTCACCAACGCAAAACCGAGTCGCACCACCATGCCCGATGAATACGTTTTGATCGGCGCGTCGATGTGTTCGCCGATGTCGGCAAAAGCGATGATTTCGTCAAGTTTCGCGTCAAACGCTGCGCCGACGAGGCCTTGCAACGCCGCAGCCAGTTTCAGATTTTCGCGACCCGAATATTCGGGATGAAAGCCAGCGCCCAATTCAAGCAACGCGCCAACGGTTCCGGTTCGCGCGACGCTGCCTTCACTCGGCTGCAACACGCCCGCAATGATTTTCAATAACGTTGATTTACCCGCGCCATTCTCACCAACCAACGCAAACGATTCGCCGCGGCGCACGCTGAAATCAATGTCTTTCAGCGCGTTGAAACCCTCTGTCAAAGGCTTTGCCATTGCGACGCGCAGCAACGCGCCCAAGCCAGCGCCATGTCGCCCGATGCGCGGAAAAGTTTTGCTGACGTGGTCAATAGCGAGCAAAAGTTCGCTCATAAATAATCGTCCACATGCGGCGCAACACGCTTGAAAAACGCGCATCCGAGCAGCGCGATCAATGCTGAGCCCGCGACCAGATAAACATCAACAAAAGTGAAGCCAACGCCCGCAAGATACGTGTCATGCATGCGCGCAATCACCTGCGTAAACGGGTTGGCGAGCACGATGCTGCGCCACGCTTCGGGAATCGATTCGAGCCCATATTGAATGCCGCACACAAACGACAGCAACATGAAAAGCGGCCCCAGCATGCCGTCAATATCGCGCACCAACACTTGCGCCGCTGAAACGATCCACGCAAGGCCAAGTGCGGTCAAAAATAAGGCGATCCACGACGGCAGCGAAAACAAAACGCCGCTTGCGTTAATCGAAAAACCAAGCGCCTTGAACAGGAGCACAATCACCGTGAGCGCGAGCCAATTCAATGCAAACGTCACGATCACCGTAGACAGCGGGATGAAGGCGCGCGGCAATGCAGTTTTCGTGATTAACGACGCTTGCGCGATCAGGCTGGTTGCGCTGCGCGTCACGCTCTCGGCAAACGCCAGCCACGGCCACAACCCGACCGCGAGATACGCGACAAAACTATCGCCGTAACGCGCCGGCACGGCCGCCCGCATAAACAAGCCAAACACCAGCGCGTACACGCCCAGCGACAACAGCGGTTGCGCCAACCACCACACGGGCGACAGCACGCCGCCAAGAAAGCGGTTTTTTATTTCGCGCTCGACGAGCGCGCGGAACAGCGGATTCATTGTTCTCTCTGCCGACGCATCGCGTAGGGTGTGCGCCAGAGCGCGCACCGCGTCCCCGTATTGATGGTGGACACACGAAACGCCACGGTGCGCATTTGGATGCGCACCCTACTGAACACTTTGGTCATGTCGCGATCACTCGAAGCACTTCATCCGCCAACGCCTGATTCGCTGCGGCGACCATCGTCCCATCGCTCGCTATCGTGAGCGCGCGTCCCGCCCAATCGCACGCGACGCCGCCAGCCTCCACAATCGGGTTCACCACAGCCGCGAAGTCCACAGTTTTAAGCTGCGTTTCAATCACCAAGTCAACATGTCCGGCGGCGAGCAGCGCATAGTTGTAGCAATCGCCGCCGTAATAAATTCCTTTGCACACAGCCTTGAGCCGAGCAAAAACCGGCGCGTCTTCAGCGCGATCAAACATGTCCGGTGTGGTCATCAATATGATCGTTTCTGACAACGGTTTTCGAGTCGCAGTTACTCGTGCCGCTTGACCGTTAAACGTTGCACCGCGCCCTTTCACGCCGACCCAACGTTCATCGAGAATCGGTTGATCGATCACGCCGATCACCGGTTCGCCTTGATGCGTCAGCGCGATCAACGTGCCGAATTGTGGTTTGCCGCAGGTGAAGGCTTTGGTGCCGTCAATCGGATCGATCACCCACACCCAATCGGCGTCCAGATTGGTGGCGTCATGCTCTTCACCGAGCACGCCATGGGCGGGGTAAACACGCGCGATCTCTTCGCGAATGCGGGCCTCTATCTCCATGTCGGCAAGCGTTACCGGTGTGGCATCAGGCTTGGTTGTCACAACAAGATCCGAGCGAAAATAGCGTCGGGCAATCGGCCGCGCGAGGTCGGCCAGATGCGCCGCGAAGGCGCTGTATTGAGTGAGATCATGCATATCGACGATAATTTTCGCTGATTTGCCGCAGTTGTGAATCAGCAGATCGTAGGAGCGGCGAAAGCCGCGATTCGTTTGCGACCATCGCGGCTTTCGCCGCTCCTACAAAACTCATCAAGGATTTCAACATGACCATCAAAATTGGCGACCAACTCCCCGCCGCAACGCTCACCGAATCGACCGGTCAAGACGACGCTAAAAACTGCCCGATGCCGCCCGCGGCGGTTGATATCGCCGCACTCGCTGCCAACAAAAAAATCGTGATCTTTGGCCTGCCTGGTGCCTTCACACCCACCTGCTCCGCACAACACGTGCCCGGTTACGTCAAAAACTACGATGCGCTCAAAGCCAAAGGCGTTGACGAAATCATCTGCATGGCGGTCAACGACGGTTTTGTGATGGGCGCGTGGGGCCAGACGCAGCATGTCGAAGGCAAAGTGCGCATGATGGGCGACGGCTCAGCGGCCTTCACCAAAGCGCTCGGCTTGGAGCTCGACCTCGTCGCCAAGGGCATGGGCGTGCGCTGCCAGCGCTTCTCGCTGCTGGTTGAAAACGGCATCGTCAAGCAAGTCAACGTCGAAGGCGTCGGCCCCGCAAACTGCTCGTTCGCCGAGAATATGCTGGCGCAGTTGGGCTAAATCGCCCTTCGAACAAAAAGCCTGGTGCGCGAAAGCGCATCAGGCTTTTTTTCGTCCTCTGTCCGCGAAGTTTGATTTGCAGGTTCCTAAACTACCATTGCTGCAAAGGGGAGATAGAAAAGCACATGGCCCGGATTTTCGACAACATCAATGAAGACCTGCTAACCACACTACGGGCAACGATGCAGGTTTCGCACCGAGCGGACTTCTGTGTTGGTTATTTGAATCTCCGTGGCTGGCAATCCATTGAGGATCTCGTCGCCCCTTGGGATCCGGCCCAAGGTCAGGTTTGCCGTGTTCTCGTAGGCATGCAAAGGCCACCGCATGAGGAGATACGCGAGCTCTACAGCCTAACGAAGGATGCGACCTCTTCGGGCCTCATTGATAACGCCAGAGCGACGCTGCTAAAGCACAAATTCGCCGCACATCTGCGTGAACAAATCACGCTGGGCATCCCAAGCGGCAAGGACGAAGCCGGGTTGCGCGAATTCGCTCGCCAGCTTAGAGCGGGTCGAGTCGTTGTGAAGCTCTTCCTGCCATACCCATTGCATGCGAAACTTTATCTGCTATTTCGCGACGATGTAAATAACCCCATCACCGGCTTTGTCGGCAGCAGTAACTTGACCATGCAGGGATTGTCACGGCAAGGCGAGCTCAACGTCGACGTGCTTGACCACATGGCGACCGACAAACTCTCCAAGTGGTTTGACGCCCGCTGGGCAGAGCGCTGGGCCTTGGACGTGTCGTCTGATCTAGCCAACATCATTGAGAGCAGTTGGGCGCGGGAAGAATTGATTCCGCCACACCATATTTATCTCAACATAGCCTATCACCTGAGCACTGAAGCGCGCGCCGGTTTGAGCCAATTTCGGCTTCCCGCCCGGTTTGAGCGAGACCTGTTCGAGTTCCAGAAAAGCGCCGTAAAGATCGCGGCTCGTCATTTGCACCGCCGTGGTGGCGTCATGATTGGTGACGTGGTCGGACTCGGCAAGACCATGATGGCGACCGCGCTCGCCCGCATGTTTGAAGATGATCTCGGCTACGAGACACTGATCATCTGCCCGAAAAATCTGGAGCCAATGTGGGAGCGCTATCGCACAGAATATGGATTGCGTGGCACTGTGCTGCCCATTTCGCAAGCCACGAAGCGACTGCCTGACCTCAAGGCATACCGACTTGTGCTCATCGACGAGAGCCATAACCTGCGCAACCGCGAAGGGCGACGCTACAAGGCGATTTCGGAATACATCAAGCACGTGGATGCCAAAGTCATCCTGCTGACGGCCACGCCCTATAACAAGACCAAATCCGACCTTTCGAGCCAGTTACGCCTGTTCATCGACGAAAAAGCCAATATCGGCATTCGACCTGAGCACTACATGCGCAAGCACGGAATGTCAGTCGATGAGTTCGAGCGCAAAAAACAATGCCGGGTCAATTCAATTGTTGCAATCGAACACAGCGACGAGTTTGACGACTGGCGCGAGTTAATTCGCCTTTACATGGTGCGCCGAACCCGCAGTTTCATCATTGCCCATTACACCGAAGCAGATGCCACTGGACGGCGATTTATCGCGGGGCACGATGGCGAAAAGCGCTACTTCCCTGCGCGCTTGCCGCATTCACTCAAATTCGATGTTGACGAAACCGACGCGACCGACCGCTACGCCCGCCTCTATTCACCGGCAGTCGTAGATCAAATCAACGATCTGCACGTCCCACGTTATGGCTTGGGTCTTTACGTCGATCCGCAGGCTGAAAAAGCCGCAACTGCGGCTGAGCGCAAACAGATTGAAAACCTCGGTCGCGCTGGCAAGCGGCTCATGGGATTTTGTCGAACTAATCTTTTCAAACGACTCGAATCATCCGGTTACTCGTTCATCCAATCGATTGACCGGCACATTTTGCGCAACCAGATTTACCTTTACGCTATCGAGAGCGGTCTTGATTTACCGATAGGTATTCAGGATCCCGGTTTGCTCGATGGCGATCGCATTGACGAAGACGCAGAGGGTTTGCAGGGCGAAACGGAAGACTTGCTCGACGGATTAATTGACGAGGTTCCTGCAGAGGATGGTCTGCCGGACGACATGGTTCGCGCCAAGGCGATTTACAGACAGTATTCGGGCGAATACAAAAAACGCTTTAAGTGGATTAGGGCGTCACTTTTCCGGCCCCGGCTTGCCGAACACCTTGCAGCGGATACGGAAATGCTGTCGCAACTCCTTCGGGAAAACGGTTCATGGGCGCCCGAACAGGACAAAAAGTTTCAGGCCTTACGCACATTGCTGACGCAGACGCACGGTAAGGAAAAAGTGCTCGTCTTCACGCAATTTGCAGACACTGCCCGCTATCTGGGGCGAGAGCTTCGTGATCTGGGCATGACCCACGTTGAGGTGGCGACGGGTGCGAGTGCTGACCCGTATGCACTCGCGTGCAAGTTCTCGCCCAAGTCGAACAACAAAACGATGGGCAAAGGTGAGGAGCTACGTGTGCTCATCTGTACCGACGTGTTGTCGGAAGGGCAAAACCTGCAAGACAGTCACGTGGTGGTGAATTTCGATTTGCCCTGGGCCATCATCCGCCTGATCCAGCGCGCGGGTCGCGTTGATCGCATTGGGCAGAAGTCGGAACAAATTCATTGTTATTCGTTCCTCCCGGCCGACGGCGTAGAGCGACTCATCCAGCTTCGTGGCCGCATTCAGCAACGCTTGAAAGAAAACGCTGAAGTCGTGGGCACCGACGAAGCGTTCTTTGAAGATGAGGAGGCAGAACTTACCATTCGTAATCTCTACACCGAGCAATCGGGCGTACTTGACGATAACGATGATGAAGTCGATCTTGCCTCATACGCCCTGCAGGTCTGGAAGCAGGCCACACAAGACGACCCCGAGCTGGCACGCGCAGTAGAAGCGCTTCCCCCCGTTGTGTATTCCGCCAAATCGTTCACGATGGATGCGATGCGCTTTCCATTGTTGGGAGGTGAAGCTGCGGCGGGTGGTTCGCTCGTTTACGTGAAATCTCCCGAAGGCAACGATCACCTCGCGTGGGTCGGTGCGAATGGCAAGACCATTACCGAGTCGCAATTCACCGTGCTCCGTGCGGCGGAGTGTGAGGCGGGCACACCCGCGTTACCGCGCGCGAAAAACCATCACGATCTTGTCGCCAAGGGCTTAGCACTTGCCGTAAGCCAGGACAAAGCCGTTGGCGGTGGGCTCGGTCGACCCTCCAGCCCGCGCCGCCGCACCTATGAGCGGCTAAAGCATTACGCGACGCTTCAAGGCCAAACGCTGTTCCGCGACGAAGAGCTGGAACGGGCGCTCGACGACATCTATCAACGCCCTCTGCTTGAAACTGCGGGCGACTTGCTCAACCGTCTGATGCGCAGCGGCGTGAACGATGAAGAGCTCAGCGAAGCGGTGAAGTCCCTGCGCGAAGAAGGTCGCTTAACTTACGCAGAAGAAGACGCCGCGTTACGCGACCCGCGCGTGGTGTGTTCTATGGGGTTGATTGCAGGAACCAGCCAATGACAGCGCGACTCATCCCAACGGAGGAAACGCTAGTCGTCGAATTCAAAAGTGACCGCGACAAACTCGGTGACGACGAGTTGATCGAAGCTTTGATTTGTTTGGCTAACACTCAAGGCGGCACGCTTTATTTAGGCGTAGAGAACGACGGCACTGTGACCGGGTTACACGCAGCACGCTCGCAAGATGTTCAACCGCTCGCCGCACTGGTAGCTAATCGCACCGCTCCGGCTTTATCAGTTGAGGTTGGCGTCGTTGTGCAGGACGGTCATCGCGTTGCGTTGATACGTGTGCTGAAGACATCCGCCATCACAGCTCGATCAGACGGTTTGGTCAAGCGGCGCCGCATCGGAGGCAATGGGCAACCTGAGTGCGTGCCGTTTTTGCCTCATGAATACGCGAGCCGTCAAGCAGACTTTCAGCTCATCGACATGTCGTCCGAGCCGGTGGCAGGCGCAAAACTTGACGACTTTGACGTGTTGCAGCGCGAACGGCTACGGCGCATCATCAACACTAACCCGCGCAGCGATAAATCACTTGTCGGCCTGAGCGATGAGCAGCTTGACGGCGCGCTCTCGCTGACCGCGACACGTAATGGCGTTCGCCGGCCGACGCTGCTAGGCTTGCTGCTTATTGGAGCCACGGCAAGTCTGCAACGGTTGGTGCCCACACACGAGGTGCTGTTTCAGGTGCTCAGTGGCACGCGTTTGAAGGTGAACGAGAGTTCACGCGCAGCTCTGGTGGAAGTCGTGGAATGGCTAGACCTGCTCTCGCGCGGTATCAACACCGAGCAGGAATTTAACGAAGGCTTGTTTCGCATCGGTATCAGCCGCGTTGATGTCGACGCCCTGCGCGAAGCCATCAATAATGCACTGGTTCACCGTGACTACGCGCGACGCGGCCCAGTGCGCGTGTGCTGGCAGGACATTGATCTCATCATCAGCAATCCCGGTGGATTCGTTGAGGGCGTGACGGTAGAAAACCTGCTGACTACCGAGCCACGGCCACGCAATCCCGCGCTGGCTGACGCCTTTAAGCGTCTGGGGCTGGTGGACCGCACAGGGCGCGGTGTAGACCTGATCTTTTCAGGCATGTTGCGCTTTGGCCGCCCTGAACCCGACTATGCGCAATCCATGCCTGATCTGGTCAAACTCAGCATCAGCACCGCCCCCGCCGATCTAGCGTTCGTTCGCATGGTGCTGCACGAAGAAGCGCGGCAGAAGGGCGATTTGCCGGTGGAAACGCTACTGATCCTTACCGCGTTGCGCGAGGCCCGACGCTTGAGTGCTGGCGAATTAGCCGTTCGGTTGCAGTGTCGTGTGGCGCGCGCGTCAAGTTTGATGGAGTCACTGTCTGAAAGCGGCTTGGTGCGCGCTCACGGCCAAGGAAAAAATCGGTATTTCACGTTGAGCGCTGCCGTTTACCGAGAATTGGGACAAAAGGCCGAATATGTCCGGCAAGCGGCGTTTGAGCCGATTCAACAGGCGCAAATGATCAAAAACTATCTGAATGAACACGGCCAGATTCGACGCAGTGAAGTGGCTAACCTCTGTCAAATTGCTCCTCGTGAAGCTGGCGCGCTTTTGGAGCGGATGGTGAAAGACGCAGCAATCATCCTTCATGGGCAACGAAAGGCGGCTTACTACACCGCAAACAAGTCATTGAACCCCTAGTTTTTTGACGGTTTATGACGCCTTTATGCCCACGCCAAGAATCGCAACATACTGATTTAATTAGCAAATTGCTAATTAAGACCCAAAAACATCCTTAACTTATGACCTTTAACCTGCCCCGCAAACCTTAAATGGCAACCCTCGATTTCGTCAATTTCGAGAAACACCTCTCGGCCTTTGACTTCCCTCGGCTGTTTGTTGACGTGCTTGGCTGGAACCACGCGCCTGCCAATCGCGACTGGCAGCATGAGCCGTTGGCGGGTGCCGGGTACGAGTTTCGCGCGGTGGCCGAGTTGGGCGGTGTGGTCGCACTTCAGGTAGTAATGCAGGTTGAGTGGCCGGACGAAGCAACTCGACTCAAAGTTTGGCGAAATATCGCGCGTGCGCATGCAGAAAACGTGCTGATCTTCACCGACAGAAAGGACAAAGCCTCGCACAGCCAATGGTACTGGGTGAAACGCGAGAAAGATTCGACCACTGACAAACCGAAACTCATCAGCCGCCGACACGACTATTTCCGTGGCCAGCCGGTAGATTTGTTCGCATCGAAACTGCAAGCAATGGTGGTGGAGCTTTCCGAGCTTGACGAAACCGGTCGCGTTTCCGTGCTTGAAGCCGCGCGTCGCATTCAGGCGGCGCTTGACGTTGAAAAGACGACCAAGAAGTTTTTCAACGCCTACCAGCAGCAACACCTCGAATTGCTCGCCCACATCAAGGGAATTGACGATGATCGCGACAAACGCTGGTACGCCAGCGTTTTGCTGAACCGCTTGATGTTCGTCTGGTTCATGCAGAAAAAGCTTTTTTTGGACGGCGGCAACGCCGACTACCTGCGTACCAAACTCACCGAGAGCACGTCGCGCGGTGCCGGTCGGTTCTTCGGTGAATTCCTCAATGCCCTGTTCTTCGAAGCGTTCGCCAAGCCAGCGGCCGACCGCAGCGCCACCGCCCGCAAACTCACCGGCACCATTCCGTATCTCAACGGTGGCCTGTTCCTTCATCACAAACTTGAATTGGACGCCAGCCGCAACCCGCGCGTCGGCACCACGCTCACCGTGGCTGACGCTGCGTTTGAGGGCATCTTCAATCTCTTCGCCAGTTTCACCTGGCATCTGGACGACACACCGGGCGGCGATTCGGACGAAATCAACCCCGACGTTCTCGGCTACATCTTCGAGAAATACATCAACCAAAAGGCGTTCGGTGCGTACTACACCCGCCCCGAAATCACCGCCTATCTCGCCGAGCGCAGCATCCACAAACTGATCCTTGAGCGCGTTTACGCCCCGGCGATACCGGAGCTCGGCTTCAAGGAAATCAAGTTTGATACAGTCGCTGATTTGCTCGCCCGCATGGACACCCATGTTGCACTGAAGCTCGTGAAGGAAGTGCTGCCCAGCATCACCATCCTCGACCCGGCGGTGGGTTCCGGCGCGTTTTTGGTGGCCGCGCTCAAGTGCATGATCAATGTGTACTACGCCGTGGTAGGCCGCGCCGAGCTGGGCGCGAGCAGCGATTTGCAGCACTGGCTGCGCGAGATTCAGCGCGAACACCCGAGCGTCGGCTACTACATCAAGCGCTGCATCGTGACCGACAATTTGTACGGCGTCGACATCATGGAGGAGGCGTGTGAAATCGCCAAGCTGCGGCTGTTTCTGGCGATGGTGGCCTCGGTGCGTAACGTCGCCGATCTGGAGCCGCTGCCGAATATTGACTTCAACATCATCCCCGGCAATTCACTGGTCGGGCTCACGCGCATCGACGAGCAAGAGTTCAACAACAAGCAGGACGACCTGTTCAAGCCACGCTACCGCGACCTGGTGGCGGAGAAAAATCGCGAGCTGGCGAACTACCGGCAAACCGCCAACACGATGGGTGCTGCGGTCAATTTGCGCGCACTCCGCGATGGCATTGACGCCAAGATTCAGTTTGCCAACGGTGTGATGAACGAGCTGCTGCGCGACCGCTTTGAAGCGCTCGGCGTGAAGTTTGAGCAAGCCACGTGGGACTCGAAAAAGAAAGCCCTCGGCAAGCCCGTCAAACGGCGCATTGAGATTGCCGACATTGCCGCGCAAACCCCATTTCACTGGGGTTACGTGTTTGACGACATCGTGCAACGTCGGGGCGGGTTTGACATCATTTTGGCCAACCCGCCGTGGGAGGTGTTCAAGCCACAGGCGAAAGAGTTTTTTGCTGAGTATTCGGGCATCGTCAGCAAAAACAAAATGACCATCAAGGAATTTGAGAAGGAACAAAGCAAGCTGCTGCAAACGGCGGAAGTGCGCGATGCGTGGTTGAGTTACGAGAGCCGCTTTCCGCACATGAGCGGCTGGTTTCGTGCCGCACCGGAATACAAGCACCAGAGCGCCGTCGTCGGCGGCAAGAAGACCGGCAGCGACTTGAATCTCTACAAGCTCTTCGTCGAGCGAGCGTTTGATTTGCTGCGACCGGGCGGCGAATGCGGCATCGTGATTCCGAGCGGCATTTACACCGACCTTGGGGCTAAAGGGCTACGGGACTTACTGTTCGAGCACACCCAGATTCAGGGCTTGTTCTGCTTTGAAAATCGCAAAGCTATTTTTGAAGGCGTCGACAGTCGCTTCAAATTTGTAGTGCTCACGTTTGAAAAATCTGTGGCGCTACGCGTGCAGGTTGCAGGCGAGGCTAACGCCAGCGCTCCACCAAACGACCTGTTGGCGAACGTTGCACTTGCCACACGCGGCACCCAGCGTTTTCCGGCCGCCTTCATGCGGCACGACGTGGCAGAGCTGGATCGCTTTCCGGCGCAGGGCGCGCTGTGGCTTGACGTACCGCTCATCAAACGGCTATCACCAGACAGCCATTCGGTGATGGAATTCAAGAGCGAACTGGATATCGAAATTGCTAAAAAGATGCTGCGTCACCCGTTGTTAGGCGAACGCATCGAGGGTGCGTGGAACCTCGTGCTTGGCAACGAATTCCACATGACCGGCGACAGCAAGCTCTTCAAAACAGCATCGGGGCCGGGGCGGTTGCCTTTGTATGAAGGGAAGATGATTCATCAGTTTGACGCGAGTTATTCTGAACCTCGGTATTGGGTGGAGAAGTCCGAGGGTGACGCCGATCTACGTCGGGGCGCTGCACGCCGGTTGCGACTTTTACTTAAAGCCAACACCGGTCTCGATGGCGACGCATTGGATGAACTGATTGTTGCTGACCAAATCAAGCTCGACTACCAAGCGCCGCGTCTCGGCTTTCGCGATGTCGCGAGGAACACCGACGAACGGAGCATGCTTTGTAGTGTTCTTTCAAGCAACGCATTTGCAGGCAACACGATCAATCTCTCGCAGACTAATGAATTTGTCGTGACCGGTCAGAGCTGGTCACAAAATTTGACGCTGTCACCCACCGTCATGCTCTACGTGGCGGCGGTATTAAATGGCTTCATCGTTGACTGGTGGCTGCGTCAGAAGATAACGGCCCACTTGAACATGTTTTATGTCTATCAGGCACCAGTACCGCGCCTAGACTCGCGATCCGCTGCATTCATGCTCATAGCAAAACGCGCCGCCCGCCTAATCTGCGCCACCCCCGACTTCGACGACCTCGCCAAATCCGTAGGCCTCACAAGCCACAAAGATGGCGCAACGGACGCCACCGAACGCGCCCAACTGCGCGCCGAACTCGACGGCCTCGTGGCGCATCTCTATGGCCTTACCGAATCAGAGTTCGTACACATTCTCGGCACCTTCCCGTTGGTAAAAGACGCAGTTAAAGTGGACGCCCATAACGCGTATCGCCGCGTGGCAAGCGGGTTGATTCAATGATTCCTGCATTCAATCATTCGCATGTGTTGCCCCCGTTTTGGGGCGACGATCCGACCTTGTAGGCCGACTAAGTAGGGTGGGCAGCCCCTGCCCACCTCACGGTGAGATGCCCCGAACGGTGGGCAGCTAAGGGGTGCTCGCCCTACGGCTTTCCGCGTTAACTTTATTTACCAGTTTGGTAAACTTCATGGATTCATGAAGCTTACCTTCGTTAGTCCTAACGTGGAGGCGCTGTGCAGGCAGCCCAAATTGGCCACACGAACACTCGGCGCGCTGTCGGCCAAAAAGCTACAGCTCAGGCTGACCGAACTCTTCAATGCGGACAACGTGGGTGAACTTGTGGCCGGTCGACCCCACCCGTTGGCGGGTGATCGCAGGGGCGATTTCGCAATCGATTTACAGGGCGGTGATCGGCTGGTTTTCAGGTCTTCACACCAACCGCCACTCGTCAAACCCGATGGTTCCGTTGACTGGGTCAATGTGCGCGCCATAACAATCGTTGAACTGGGAAACTATCATGGCTGATACTTGCGGCACACTGCCGGTAACGTATGAATCGCTCGGCGAGTTTGCGCCTGATTGGATCGTCACGCCCGGTGACATCATCGAGGATTTATTGCAAGAACGGGGCTGGACTAAAGCCGAACTCGCATTGCGCGCTGGGTTCACGCAAAAGCACATCAATCAGCTGCTCAAGGGGGCCGCGTCTATTACGCAAGAGACAGCGATCAAGCTTGAAAAAGTGCTGGGCAGTACGGTGCGATTCTGGCTGGGTTTGGAGGCACAGTACCGAGAGCAGATCGCCGTTAAAGCCGATGTAGCCGCGCTTGCCGCAGAGGTAGATTGGCTCAAAGAGCTGCCGTTGCGTGACATGATCAAGTTTGGTTGGGTAAATAAAGCGCAGAACAAGGCGTTGCAAGTGCATGAATGCTTGCGCTACTTCGCGGTGTCCAGTGTTGCCGCGTGGCGGTTGCAGTATCAACAACCGGTGGCGGCCTACCGCGCTGCGCCTAAACTCACCCGAACGCCCGAGGCGGTTGCAGCATGGCTTCGTCAAGGAGAGCGGTTAGCGGACGCCATTGCAGCCAGTGCGTTCAACAAAGCACACTTTGAAGCTGCACTGGTGCAAGCCAGAACGCTTAGCCGCGAGCCCGACCCCAGCCGATTCTTGCCCAGTTTGCAAAAGATCTGTGCGTCAGCGGGCGTGGCGGTGGTGATCGCGCCCGCGCCGACCGGCTGCCCGGTGAGCGGGGCTACGAAATGGCTCAGCCCAAGCAAAGCGCTTATCGCGTTGAGCTTGCGCGGCAAGTCCGACGATAAATTGTGGTTTACTTTTTTTCACGAAGCCGCACACCTGTTGAAGCACGGCAAATCGCTCACGTTCTTGGATATTTTGGGCGAAGATGGCCTGAACGCTGCGGAGGAGGCAGAGGCCGATGCCTTTGCTCGCGATTTTTTATTGCCCAGATCGAGCTTTGATGGCTTCGTCAATAAAGCGCATTTCAGCGAAGCTGCGGTGCGTACGTTTGCGCGTCAACAACAGGTGGCAGCTGGCATTGTCGTGGGACGCCTGCAATTTGACCGATACCTGCCGTGGACGCATCTCAATAGTATGAAGGTTAAATACCTTTGGCGGCACGACTCGGCTTAAGAATTGCCACGCAAGGTGTACCGGATTGATTGGTCGTCACCGAAGGCCGCGCGCGGCGCATCCATCGAACAGATTGATGAACGCCAAGCGTGGTGCTCGAAGAAATTGCGTATGGCGTCGCCCTATCGCGCACCGCCTTTGTGGCGAAGCAGGCGTATCCAGAGCGGACGGTGAGAAAGGCTCTTGTGAACGCGTTATTTCGCTTCGGCCTTTTTCTTGTCGCCTGCTTTCACGATGGTGAGCTTGGCCGGGTCGACGTATTTGCGGAACGCAGCGGTCGCCTGCTCAGGCGTGACCGCTTGCACCTTGGCCACGAACGCGTCGTAATCAGCGAACGTGAGGTTGCGATCCATGCGGTCAAGCCATGCGCCTGCCACCTGCGCGTCACTGGCGTAAAACTGATCGTAATTGGCGCGGATTTTTGTTTTTACGCGGGCCACTTCGTCAGCAGTGAAACCCTCATCACGGGCACGCTTAATCTCTTCCAACATAAAGCGCTCCATGTTGGCGATCGCGCCTGGTGCCGCGCTGCCTGACACGCCCCAGCTGGCCACCGGCTCCCAGACGCCCGCCGTGAAATTGCTGCCGACGCCGTAGCTCAAACCCTCTTTGCCGCGAATGCGTTTCATCAACCGCGAGTCGAGGTCGCCGCCTGCGCCCATCAGCACATCAGCCACCCACATCGCGGGATAGTCGGGGTCGTCGCGCTTCATCGCGAACGTCACGCGGGCGCTGAGAATGGCGCTTGCTTTATCCGGCGCATCAATCCACTCGTTGATGGCTGCGGGGGACGCGAGCCGGGACGCAATGCGCGTATACGGCGACTTACTTTTCCAGTCGGTGAACGCTTTATCAAGGGCCGCACTTACCGAGTCAACATCAAAGTCCCCCACGATCACAACAAAGCCGTTCGATGCGCCCGAAAAATCGGCTCGCACCTTGACCAAATCGTCGCGCGTGAAACTCGTGAACAACGCCTCAGTTTCGGCGGTGGACATCGAGTAATTCGGATGCCCTTTCGGATACGCGTTGAAATGGCTCGACATGCGCTCCTGCGACAACGCGCCCGGATCGGACTTGGACAGCGCGATGCCCGCCAACGCGTTCTTGCGCACTTGCTCAATTTCTTCCGCTGGAAAAATCGGTTCGCGCGCGACGTGCGCCACGAGTTCAATCGCTGAAATCAGCTCGCTGCGTTTGGTCTCAAACCCGGTGATGCCGCCGCGAATTTGCCGTTTTTGCAACTCATCGGCGAGCGCGGCGCGGCTAAATTTCGAAGTGCCCAGCGTGAGCATTTGCCCCGCCAGTCCCAGAAGCTCACTGCGATGGGTCAACGAGGTCTCATCCCCATTGCGAAGACTAATGCGTACCTGCACCGTCTCGCCACGCGTCTTCTTCGGCAACAGTGCGACCTTTAACCCGCCAATCTGTTTGAACACGGTTCGTGCGTCGATATTTTTTGCGGTTGGCTCGAACACTTCGCCCTGCACTACGGTGGTCGTCGGCGTCCAGCCCGCTAGCACGGCGTCGGCCAACGGGGCCGCAGTGATCTCGGCGCGCTTGGGTTCGTTCTCGGGCAAAAAGGTGGACATGGTGCGGTTGTCGCGAATGAAATATTTCGCGGCGACCTGCTGAATTTGCGCGGCAGTCACGCTGCCCAATCGTTCGCGGTTGTAGAAAAATAATCGCCAGTCGCCGAGGCCGATGTAGCTCGACAGTGCGAGACCTAGACGCTCCGGCTGCGCCAGCACCGCCTCCATGTTGTTCTCCAGAATCTGCTTGCTGCGCGCCATTTCCTCTGGCATCGGTGGGGCGTTGGCGAAGCCTTCGACCTCGGCCACCAGCGCGGTGCGCAGCTTGTCGACATCGTCGCCCGCCTTTTGTACCGTGGTCATGATGATCAGTTGCGGGTCGACGTAGCCCAGCGTTTGCGCATAACCGGCGAGCGCGATCTTGTCGGTTTCGACCAGTTTTTTGTGCAGCCGACCGGATGGCGTTTGCCCCAAAATCAACGACGCATACGTCAGTGCCATTGAGTCAGGATGCAGCGCGCCGGGCACTTTGTACGCTGCAAAAATAATCTGGATGTCGCCCTTGCGACGCACCACCACACTCTTCTCGCCGTCCTGCGCCGGCTCAGCCGTGTTGATGACCGGCAGCACGCGCGTGGGCTTGGGGATAACGGTGTCGCCGAACACTTGCGACACGGTCAGCAACGCGCGCTCCGCATCAAACTTGCCCGCGATCAGCAACGTGGCGTTGTCCGGCTGGTAATAGGTGCGATAAAAAGCGCGCAGATTTTCGATGGCGACGTTCTCGATGTCGCCGCGATTACCGATCGGCAAATTGCCGTAGTTGTGCCAGTCAAACGCGGCGGAAAACAAGCGCTTGGCGGCGACTTGCCCGGGCTCGTTTTCGCCTTGTTCATACTCGTTTCTGACAACGGTGAATTCTTTGTCCAAATCCTCTTTTTTCAGGAAGGCGTTGACCATGCGATCCGCCTCCAACTCGACGGCGAATTTGAGGTTGTCTTCGGTGGCGGGCAGGGTGACGAAATAGTTGGTGATGTCGGTGCGCGTGGTGGCGTTCATCTGCGCGCCGCGCTTGGAGAATTCAGCATTGACATCGGGGAATTTCGGTGAGCCTTTGAACAACATGTGCTCCAGCAAATGCGCCTGACCGGTCTGGCCATAATTCTCATGTCGTGAGCCGACGAGATAGGTGATGTTGACCGTAATCTTCGCCTGCGAAGCGTCCGGAAACAGCAGCACCTTGAGCCCGTTCGGCAACCGATATTCTGAGATGCCACCGACGCTCGGGCCGGCCGTGACGCCCTGCGGCAGCGCCAGCGCCCACAGCGGCGCATGCGGCCCCATGAGCAGCGCGGCGAGCGCCAGCAGCGCGAACCCGCGCAGGCAACGTGTTGAAACTTGGATCAAGTGGAATCTCCGAAAGAAATGAGAAGGCGGCTTTAGCGCCGAAGTCTAGACTGAAAATGCAGACGGAAAATTCCCGATCAACCGGTCATGGCGATGCTTCGCTGATAATCTCAACTACCATTTCACTAGCTACCCACCATGACCGAACTCCCTGACAAACCGCTCGCGCTGCGCGTAGTGCCAATGCCGTCCGACGCGAACGCCAACGGCGACATCTTTGGCGGCTGGATCATGTCGCAGGTCGATCTCGCGGGCAGCATTCCGGCCATTCGCCGCGCCAAAGGCCGCGTGGCGACCGTGGCGGTCAATCAGTTCGTGTTCAAGCAGCCGGTGCACATTGGCGACGTGGTGAGTTTTTACGCCACCATCAAGCGCGTCGGACGCACCTCGATCACGGTGGACGTTGAAGTTTTTTCCGAGCGAAATCGCGGCACGACCGTGGTGCGCGTGACCGAGGCCGAGCTGACTTATGTTGCGATCACCATGGACGGCAAACCGCGTGAGTTGCAACCCGAAGGCGACACGGTGCTGGTGTGAGATTGCGCCAAGAATCTCGCCGCTGTTCGGTTCAGCTTTGGGCTGACTGCGCCGTTTAACCCGGGCTAGCGGCGATTATCGGCATTTATAGCTATCGCCAAATATAATTACGCGATAAACTGACGCCATCGAAAGTGATGAGGCGTGTGGACATGGCCTACAGCGAGGACTTACGCAAGCGGGTC
>JAYSRA010000133.1:0-22841 GCA_043721275.1 Burkholderiales bacterium | reverse complement strand
GCCGCGACCCCACGTTGCCACAGTTGCCGTGGTCGCGGCAGAGCCGCTCCTACAAAGCGTTTGGCGATTACACCAACGTCAGCCAATGCGCATATTTCGGGTTGCGTCCGTTGACGATATCGAAGAATGCCGTTTGGATTTTCTCGGTAATTGGGCCGCGTGAGCCTTCGCCGATTTGGATGCGGTCGTATTCGCGAACCGGCGTGACCTCTGCCGCAGTGCCGGTGAAAAACAGCTCGTCGGCGATGTAGAGTTCATCACGCGTCAAGCGTTTTTCTTTGATCGTCAAACCGAGATCAGCGGCGATGTGAAACACCGTATTTCGAGTGATGCCGTTTAACGCACCCGCCGACAAATCCGGGGTGTAAATCACGCCGTCTTTCACCACGAAAATGTTCTCACCGGCGCCTTCGGAGATGAAGCCGGCTGGGTCGAGCAGCATCGCTTCGTCGTAGCCTTCGTCGGTCACTTCCATGTTCGCCAAAATCGAATTGGTGTAGTTTGAAACGGCCTTCGCTTGCGTCATGGTGATGTTCACATGATGCCGCGTGTAGCTCGATGTTTTCACGCGAATGCCGCGCTTCAAGCCTTCGTCACCCAAGTACGCACCCCACGTCCACGCCGCCACCATCAAGTGAATGGTGTTGCCGCGCGCATTGATCGCCAGCTTCTCCGAGCCGATCCAGGTGAGCGGTCGCAAATAGCCCGATTCAAGGTTGTTTTCGTGCACCACGGCGCGCTGCGCCTCCATCACCACATCCTGCGCAAAGGGAATGTTCATGCGCAAAATTTTCGCGCTGTTGAACAGGCGTTGCGTGTGTTCTTTCAAACGAAAAATCGCCGTGCCCTTGTCGGTTTTGTAGGCACGAACGCCCTCAAACGCACCGCAACCGTAGTGCAAGGTGTGCGACAACACATGGATCGTGGCGTCGCGCCATTCCACCATCTTGCCGTCCATCCAAATTTTTCCGTCGCGATCTGCCATTGACATAGGTATGCTCCAAAATTGTTGGCGCGCCGTTCGTTGTTGAATTGGGCTGCGTCATTGAGTGATAAGGATTTTAGGCGACGGATGATCGCGCTCGAATGCGGGGCTGTTGGCCCTTGATTTGCCGCTAACCTTGATAATAGGTCAACAACATTGCCATATTCTGAAACGCTAAATTTGAAATGTCAAGTACATTGACCTATGTCCGCTAAAACGACCGATGCAAAAGGGCTGCCGCGAACTGCCGCGCCAAAGGGGCAAGCCGCGTTGAACGAGGCGTGGCGCGTGATGCACTTCGCGCTGCGCGCCGTGATCGCCGAGCCCGACCGAATACTGGCCACCCGTGGCCTCACGCGAATGCATCACCGCGTGCTTTTTTTCGTGGCGCACACACCCGGCATGAGCGTTGGCGAGCTGCAATCTACGCTGGACGTGACCAAGCAAGCGCTCAACGCGCCGCTGCGACAACTACAAACCCAAGGCTTGATCGAGCTGGCCAAAGCCGATCATGACGCACGGGTGCGCGAGATTAGATTGACGGAAGAGGGCGCGCAGCTTGAGGCGCAGTTAACGGGTGAACAGGAGCGATTGTTCGCCGACGCGTTTGCCAAAGCCGGTGCACCAGCGCATGAGGGCTGGCGCGTGGTGATGCTAGAGCTGGCGCGACATGCGGGGATGAAATAAAAAACGTCATTGGCTTTTTGCGCAAAGCGCCGTTTAACTTGAGCTAGACGCCGTAAAAGTAATAAGTCGATAAATGCGAAAAATTACCTCTAGCTCCAATAAAAACGCCGTTTCAGCCAAAAGCTGTTAGCTTAATTTGCGTACAGCACCGCCTCATAAAATGCTTTTATCGCGGCGCGTTCGTCGCCGAGTTGAGTGACTAAAACCACCGCCCGCTCAGCGCCCTGAAGCCGCAATGCATGCTGTCTTGAACGCAGCGCTCGATACGCCGCCGCTGCGGCTGCGCCAACGTCGCGACTTACTAATCCCAACTCCCCGGCACGAATCGACAGCGCGATATTGCCGTGATTGGCGCACATGGTCGGCTGCGTTGCGCCGTGCCGCAACACAAGCGCCTGCACGGCGAATTCGAGGTCGACGAGCCCGCCTGCGTCGTGTTTGATGTCGAACACTTCGGCGGCGTTGCGATTGGGGTGACCCTCGCTGACTTTGGCTCGCATACTGATAATTTCGTCGCGAAGCTTCGGCCAATCGCGGGGTGTGGCGATGATGCTTTCGCGGATCGGGTCGAACGCCGCGCCGAGGGATGCGTCACCCGCTGCGAAGCGCGCGCGGGTCAGGGCCTGATGCTCCCAGGTCCACGCTTTTTCGCGCTGGTACTCGGCGAATGCGGCCACGCTCGACAGCAGCAATCCGCTGATGCCATCGGGCCGCAGTCGCACATCAATGTCGTAGGCTCGGCCTGCCGCGGTCAGCGTGGTGAGCCAGTTTTGCAATCGCTGCGCAATGCGCGTGAGTTGGTCGCGATCAGCGGCTGCATCATCCGGCATTAAAAAGATCAGATCAAGGTCACTCGCATAGCCCAATTCCTTGCCGCCCCAGCGACCATAAGCGATGACTGCCAATCGCGCGGACTGCGGCAAATTAGCGGCGCTGAGTAGGTGTTGCAACGTGACGTCAACCACCACGTCCGCCAACGCAGACAGATGATCCGACAACGTTTCGAGCGGCAACAATCCGGCAATATCTTTCAATAGCAGACGAAACGTTTCGCCTTGCTGAAAATGGCGGATTGCGTCAATCGCGCGCTCGGCGTCAGTGCCCGCGTCGGCGAACTGCGCGGCGAGTTCGTGTCGCCACTGCGCGTAGTCGATGGGTGAGCTGAGTGTGCGTCCGTCCATGAGTTCATCGAGCAGCAGCGGATGCTGTGCGACGTAGCGCAAGGCCCAATCGCTGGCGGCTGCCAAGTCAATCACGCGATCCAGCACCTGAGGCCGCTCGATCATCAACGCGAGATAGCTAGACCGCGACGCCACCGCCAGCAGCAAATCGAGCGTGCGTTTGCAGGCGGCGTCTGGCAGCGTGGTGGTCGCAGCAAAGCGCACGGTGGAATCCACCAGTTGCTCGAATCGCGCGCGACTGGCAGCGGGTAGCGCTTGCACGCGAATGCTTGAGAGTGTGGCGCGAATGAAAGCGTTGCTGCCTTCAGCGTCGGCGTAACCGCTGCTTTTCAGGCGCGGCAACAGGTCTGCTTGCGTCAGGTTTGAGTCACCCACCGTATCGCGTGTGGCGATACGCGCGGCGGTGTCATCGCTGACGCCGAACGCGCCGGTCAGCGTGCCATCGAAGAACGTTGCAACGTCTTCGCGAATCGCTTTTAATTGCGTATCAAGCAGCGCGCTTGAGGCAAAACCTAGCGCATCCGCGAGCACGGTCATCTCCTGCGCGTCGCGCGGCAACGTCTGCGTTTGCAAGTCGTCGCGGTACTGCAACACGTGTTCAACGCGGCGCAAAAATCGGTAATACTCGGCAAGTTTTTGCGACTGTTGCTGCGTGATTTTTCCAGCCTTAGCTAACGCCGTAAGCGCAGGAATCGTCGCCTTGATGCGCAAGCTCGCATCACGACCGCCGCGAACCAATTGCCGCAATTGCGCGCCAAATTCCAGCTCACGAATGCCGCCGCAACCGAGCTTGATGTTGCACTGATCGTTCTTTTCCGCACGCAGTTGCGCATGCAGCTCGCGCATACCCGCCACCGCGTCAAAATCAAGGTATCTGCGGAACACAAACGGCGTGGTTAACTCAGCCAGTGGTACCGCCAATGTGCCCGCACAAACCCGCGCCTTGAGCCACGCGATGCGCTCCCACATGCGGCCTTGGGCGACGAAATATTGTTCCAAGAAACCAAGCGTTGGCACCATCGGCCCGGCGTCGCCGTAAGGGCGCAACCGGGTGTCAACGCGGAACACAAATTCGCCGTCGATCTCCTGATTGAGCGTGCGCGTGATGCGTCGTGCCAGAAGGTTCAAAGCGTCCATCGCGTCGCGATCGGGCTCGTCACAAATGAACACCACATCAATGTCTGACGACGCATTAAGTTCTTGCGCGCCGAGCTTGCCCATCGCCACCGTGGAGAAGCCAAACGGTGGCTCGCGCGTGCCGAAAATATCCTGACTGTGCGCGGCAGTTGCAGCCGCCACAGCCATGTCCGCAAAATTGGACAAGTCATCAACTAACTGTTCAAACGGCGCACTTACCGCGAGGTCGCGCATCACGGTTCGCAGCATTAATTCGCGGCGCATGCGGCGCAAAACGAGGTCAACGTCCGCGCTGGTCACCGTCACCAATTCTTGTCGCCAAGCCGCGACAGCGGGGCGCTCAACTGCCGTGCTGCGCACCCAATCCGTCAGCGTCGCGTCGCGTCGGGCAAGCCGTTGCGCAAAGCGGCTGTAGTTGAACGCTTTGTCCAGTGCTAGAGTCTCATCCATACGTGGCTGTGCGTGATGCGGTCGATACAATGCAATGAAGTATGCCGCACTACTGTTAAACGTAAGCAGCAGCATAAGGAGAAGCCCGTCATCGCTACCGAGTCCGAAAATTCCGCCGCTGCGAACGGGCCATCAACGCGGCAAACCGCGAGTGAAGTTTCATGGTCGCGTCGTTGGTCGGGGCATGGCATACGCGTGACGTTTTGGTGCTTGGTTTTGGCCACCGTGTTGATCATTGCGGCGGTTGTAGCCACCCGGTTCTGGTTGATCCCAAACGCCGACACTTTTCGGCCGCGCATCGTCAGCGAATTGACGCGACTGTCTGGACAGCGCGTGGTGATTGGCGGCTTTGAGGCGGGCTGGAACGGCTGGTCGCCCGAGTTAAAGCTCACGCGCCTGCAAATGCTCGATGCCAAGGGCCGCCTGCTCGTTCAATTGCCCGAGGTGAACACCACCATTTCATGGCGTTCCCTGTTTTTTCTTGAACCACGTTTGACCGCGCTCACCATTCGTGCGCCGCGCGTAGTGGTGCGGCGCACTGCCGAAAATGTGCTCACCGTTGCCGGCATTGATGTTGATTTAAGCAGTGCCGTCGAAGGCGATGCAGGCATGGTGGAGTGGCTGCTCAAACAGCGGCTGGTGCAAATCACTGGCGGTGAGGTGGAGTGGGTTGACGATTGGCGGAAGCTGCCGCCGCTGCGACTGCAAAACGTCAACATCCGCATGCAAAACAGCGGCAACACCCATCGCATAGGTGTAACCGCGGTTCCGCCGTCAGAGCTTGCCGCACCACTCGACATTCGCGCCGAACTGGTGGGCAGTGATGTGCGAAAAATAAGCAGCTGGGACGGGCTTGCATACGTGCGCTCGGACTATGCGAACTTAGGCGCGCTCACCCGCTATCTGCCGCTGCCCATCGCGTTATCAAAAGGCGAGGGTGGCTTGCAAGCGTGGTTTGAGTTTGAAGACGGGCAGGCAGTTGCAGTGACCACAGACATGGTAGTCAGGCATGCGCGGTTGCGTTTTCCGGGCGTGGCTGCGCCGAACAAACCGGGTGCGGGCGCTGCGGCGCTCGTGCCCACCGCGACTGCGCCTTATGAACCACTTGATTTATTGAGCCTCTCCGGGCGTCTGTCGTGGCGCAGCAAGCCTGCGGCAGGCTCCGACGCGAAGGCAGCGTTGACCCAAGAGCGCTGGTCGGTGCGCGACGTCAACGCGGTGACGTTAGGCGGTGCCAAAGCGCCGTTGACCACCGGAGAAGTGGTGTTTGATTATCGCGGTGACGCGATGATTGGCGGTGAGATTCGCTTGTCGGACGTGGACGTCGGTGGTGTTGCAGCGCTTGCCAAATCGCTGCCTTTCTCGGTGCAGTTGGCGCAGCGATTACAGGCTGCGCAGCCGCTGGGTGCGCTACACAATCTAGACGTGAAATGGCGCGATCAAGGCGAAACGGTCAGCACAAAAGCAGAACGCTACTTCATCGAAGGCAGCGCAGATTTGAAGGCGCTGTCATGGAAAGAGCACCTCGGCATGCCCGGTGTGGCGGGGCTTTCCGGCTCAATCAAAGGCTCCACGCAAGCGGGCGAATTTAATCTTGGTGAAGCAAGCGTCGCCAACAAGCCCGAGCGCAACAAACGCTCGACCGTCATTAATTTTGGAGCGCAGTTTGAAGCGCCGCTCGCGTTCGATCAACTCCACGCAAAAGTCAGCTGGAAGCGCACCATCAACGCTGACAACTCGGTGGCCACCAACCTCAATATCGAAAACGCAGAGTTTGAAAATGCCGATGTCGCGGGGCGATTGAGCGGCACGTGGCTTGCCGACAAACTTGGGCCGGGCATTGCCAACATTACCGGCACGCTGTCGCGCGCGGACACCACTGCCGTCCATCGCTACCTGCCCAGCGCGACGAGCGCCCGCACGAGGAGCTGGCTGCGCCAAGCCGTGCTTGCGGGCACCGCGCAAAGCGCCACTTTTTCGATAAAAGGCGCGCTGTGGCACTTCCCGTTTCACAACGACGAGCACGGCGTGTTCGCGCTAAATGCGCGCGTAACAGGCGGCATACTCGACTACGCCGACAATTGGCAGCGCGCAGAAAATATCGATACCCAACTGTCGTTTCGCGGCACGAAAATTGAAGCGCAGGTTGCGAGCGCAATGATCGCCGGTGTGCCCATCACCGCAACCGATGTGAAGATCGCCGACGTTAGTTCGGCAACGCCGCTGCTAGAGATTCGCGGCGGCGCGGGCGGCACGCTGGACGGCCTGTTGAATTGGGCAGTGAAAAGCCCAGTGAATGGTTGGCTCGACGGTTTTTTGCAAGGCGCAAAAGCGAGCGGCCCCGGACGACTAGCGTTAACGCTGAACATTCCGCTTGATGCGCCAGAGCGCACGCAGATGACCGGTGAGATTACGTTTGCGGGCAACAGCATTGAACTTGGCGGAGAACTACCCACGCTCGACAATGTCACCGGGCGGCTGCGTTTCAGCGAGCGCGATGTGCGTGGTGCTGACATCGCAGCGGAAGCGCTGGGCGGTCCATTGAAGCTGTCGCTAACCACCGCAGACGGGCGCATTAAAACGCAGGCCAGCGGCACCGCGTTGCTTGAGCGCGTGCGCGAGCGCTACGCATTCCCACTGCTCGATCAGCTTAGTGGCACCACCCTTTGGCAACTTGAAACGTCGAACCCAACGCGCAGTGCCGCTGCTTCCGCCGCATCCGCCACTCCTGCCTCCGTTACCCCTGCCGCACCCTTGGCCACCACCAGCGCGCCAGAAAATAATCTACTTATTACCGCCACCACGGTGCAAGCACGTTGGCCGCTCGACGCCATGTTTCAGGTCGGCGCGACGCCGCGTGACAGCAGCGCACCGATCAAGGTCGCTATTGCTCGCACCCAGCTTGATCGCGGTCGCGACCGCATTGAGCTTGATCTGCCCGGTCAATTACATGCCATCCTGGAACGCAGCGCGAGTAACGCCACAGGCACCCGAACCGTGGAGCGCGCAACGCTCGACATGGGCGCGCAAAAAACGGCTCTGCCGACGCGCGGCTATGCATTGCGCGGGGACGTGGCAAAGCTTGACGCAGACGCCGCCATCGCCGTGCTGAGCCCGGTCTCGTCATCCGGGCAGCGCGCGGTGGGCGGGCTGACTAGCGAGAGCACCAGTGCCGACTTCGTCAACATCAACGTGCGCGCGACCGAGGCGGTGGTGTTCGGGCAGCGCTTCAATGATGTGTCGCTACGTGCGCAACCGACGGGCCAGCGCTGGCGATTGGCACTGCGCAGCAGAGAGGCCACAGGCGTGATTTCGCTCGACACTGACGTCAAAACGGGCGCGGTGGATGCCGTCTCGGTTCGTCTGCAACGCTTGTCGCTTCCGACCAGCGTACCGGTCACGGGCGCGCAAACAACGGGCACCGACGAGAACGTGCGTTGGCCCAAACTTGATCTCACGGCGGAATCGTTTTTGAGCGAAGGCCGCGACCTCGGTCGGCTCGAAATGCGCGCTCAACCGGGTGTTGACGAGTGGCTAATTGAGCAGGTCAGATTGTCGAGCGTTGACGGAACCATCGACGCCAAGGGAAGCTGGCAGCCGCGTTTCGCAGGGCCGACCATCGGAAAAACGTCCGTGGACGTGGCGCTGAAATGGAGTGACGCTGGCAAATTCATGACTCGATTTGGATTGCCCAAAGGCGTGGAACGTGGCGCTGGAACGCTGGCGGGCACGCTTAGTTGGGCGGGCAGTCCAGCGCAATTTTCGTATGCCAAACTAGGCGGTAAATTCACGCTTGAAACCGAGGGCGGACGCTTCACTCAAATGGAGCCCGGCATTGCGAAACTGCTCGGTGTATTGTCACTGCAATCAATACCGCGCCGACTCACGCTCAACTTTGACGACTTGTTTGGTAAGGGCTTCGCGTTCGATGACGTGAAGGCCGAGGTGACTATCAACGAAGGCATCGCAAAAACTGACGGCTTTCAGATTAGCGGCCCGTCGTCCCGCGTGCAGATTCGCGGCACCGCAGACCTCAACCAAGAAACGCAGGATCTGCGCGTGCGCGTGTTCCCGAGCCTGTCCACCGCCACCGCTATCGGCATTGGTCTCGTCACCGCAAACCCAGCGATTGGTGCCGCAGCATTGCTCGGACAAAAGCTCGCTAAAGACCCGATTGAGCGCTTTTTGATGCAGGAATTTGACATCCAAGGTAGTTGGACTAACCCAGACGTGAAGCCGGTGGCACGTGGCTCCACGGATACTGCCGTTGGTGTGACCTCCACGCGCTGAACATGCGCGCGTGGTGTTAGCGTAAGCCGCGCAACAACACTAGAACCGCCCCGCTGCCACCGCCGTTTGGACGTGGCTCGCAATACGCAAGTACCTCGTCTTTTTGTTGCAACCAGCGACGCACTTTGTTGCGCAGAATCGGGATTTTTTGGTGGCTGGACAAGCCCTTACCGTGGATGATTCGTACGCATCGCCACCCAGTGATGCGTGCCTTGCGCATGAACTCCATGAGCGCTTCGTGGGCTTCGTCTTGAGTGTGATGATGCAGGTCAATCTCAGCATCTATCGTCCACTGCCCACGGCGCAATTTGCGTAGCAAGTCGGGGCTGACAGCACCGCGCAAAAAGCTTTGTTCGTCTTCGATGTCAGCACCGATATCCCAGCTCATGGGGCTTGGATACATGGCCACCTGGCTTGCCTCAAGTGCCGCTAGCTCATCGGCGTGGTGATGGTTCGCGTGCGGTTTTGGTTTGGAGCGACGGGTGTCGGCACGGTCGTTTTTTTCTAGCGGCGCGGCGTCTTTAACCGCTTCGCGGAAGAGCGCGACGTCGGCTAGATCAGGGGCTTTGTATTCGCTCCAGGACTTGAAATAATCAGCGAAACGCATGGGCGCTGCGGGCGCCACGCTGCGCACTTGGCGCTCTACCTCCTGAGCTTGCGCAACGGCCTGCTCGGCTCGCCGTGCGAGCTTTCTTTCGGTCTTTAAAAGCGCCGCAAGGTCGGCAATATTTTTGCTACTAGCCATGACTGCAAACGATTCATGGATAAAATTTAGCCGTGCAACGCTTCAATGTAAGCCTGCGAATCAAGCGCGGCCATGCAACCTGTGCCCGCGCTAGTGACCGCCTGACGATACACGTGGTCAGCCACGTCGCCCGCCGCAAACACACCGGCAATGTTGGTACTAGTCGCGCCGCCTTCGGTGCCGGTTTTTACTTTGATGAAACCGCCTGCCATGTCGAGCTGGCCTTCGAAAATGCCGCTATTCGGGGTGTGCCCGATGGCGACAAACAGGCCCGGCGCTTTCACCTCTTGGGTGCTGCCGTCTTTCATGCTTTTGATGCGAACGGCGTTCACGCCGGAATTGTCGCCCAACACTTCGTCAACATAGTGATCCCAGATCACACGCATGTTGCCGCCGTCCTTGGTTTTCGCCATCAGGCGGTCAACCAGAATCGCTTCCGCCTTGAACTTGTTGCGACGATGTACGATAATTACGGTCTTCGCGATGTTTGACAGATACAGCGCTTCTTCCACCGCTGTGTTGCCACCGCCGACCACCACAACATCTTGACCCTTGTAGAAAAAACCGTCGCATGTTGCGCAAGCGGACACGCCTTTGCCGTGAAATTTCTCTTCGCTCGGCAAGCCTAGGTACTTGGCCGACGCACCGGTCGCGATGATCAGCGCGTCGCAGGTGTATTCGCCGCTGTCTCCGACCAATCGTTTTGGCGTTTCGCTGAGAAACGTGGTGTGTATGTGATCAAAAATGATCTCGGTGCCGAAGCGTTCAGCGTGTTTCTGAAAGCGCTCCATCAGCTCCGGGCCTTGTACGCCGTCGGCATCCGCTGGCCAATTGTCAACCTCGGTGGTGATGGTGAGCTGTCCGCCTTGTTGCAGGCCGGTGATTAGCACCGGATTTAAGTTGGCGCGTGCGGCGTAGACAGCCGCGGTGTAACCAGCGGGGCCGGAGCCGAGGATGAGGAGGGGGCAATGACGTGTCGTCGACATGAAAAACAGTTTGCTAAAAAAATATAAAAATAATGGTGCCAGCGAAACATTACGGCCCGCTTAACCGCCGGTTAAGGTGACCATGCGAATTAAGTGGGCGAGTGACGCCGCTTCCATTTTTTCCATCACGCGGGCGCGATGGGCCTCAACCGTTTTGATGCTGATTTCAAGGTCGTAGGCGATGGTTTTGTTCATCTTGCCGGTGACCACAGCGTCAAGCACTTGCCGCTCACGATCGGACAGCGAGGCGAGCCGTGCGGCAATGCCCGCGATCTGGCTTTGCTGGGCTTGCGCCTCGGTGGCAAACGACAGCGCTTCTTCAATGCGTTTCAGCAAATCGCTTTCTGCGAAGGGCTTTTCGATAAAGTCGAACGCGCCGCGTTTGATGGTGGACACGGCGATGGGCACATCGGCATGCGCGGTTACAAATATCAACGGCAGCTTGATGCCGCGCTCGACCAACGCCTCCTGCGTTTGCGGCCCAGACAATCCGGGCATGCGCACATCCATCACCGCACAGCGCGGTGGCCCGCCGACTCCTGGCTTTACTTCTTTTAAAAAACTTTCTGCGTCGGCAAATAAACGGGCTTGGTAGCCGTTGGTTTGCAGTAACCACGCGACGGAATCGCGAAACGCTTCGTCGTCGTCAACGATGTAGACGATGCCTGGATGAATGCTCATAGGGTTTCTTTACTGGCCTTCTGCAAATGGCAGTGTGAAGCGGAAAACGGTGCCCACGGGTGTATTTTGCTCGAATGTGAGGTTTCCCTCGTGATATTCAATCAGTGAGCGGCAGATATTGAGGCCCATGCCCATGCCCTCGGCCTTAGTGGTGAAAAAAGGCGAGAACAATTGCGGGGCGACATCGGGCGGAATGCCGACGCCCACATCGGCCACCTCAACCATTGCATGGCTCGCGTCGAGCCGGGAGGTGCGGATCACGGCAACGCGCTCAAGTGGCGTCAGATGCTGCATTGCCTCGCGCGCGTTGCGCAAAAAATTCACTAAAACCTGCTCCACCATGATGCGATCTGCAAACACGGGTGGCAGATCCGGTTGCAGTTGCAAATCGCAACGTAGCGCGCGCTCTTCGTCGTCGCTCGCCACCAGTTCGACAACATTGCTGACCAACGTATTGATGTCCAGCAGTCGGCGCTGCGGCTCTCGGGTGCGCACAAATTCCCGCACGCGGCTGATGATCGCCCCGGCGCGCACCACCTGCGCGTCGGCTTTTTCCATCGCGCCTATCACCGCCGTGTCAACATTGCCGTTGCCCTTTAAACGGCGGATGCAGCCGCTCACGTAATTCGCGATCGCAGCCAGCGGTTGATTGATCTCATGCGCGAGGGTTGAAGCAATTTCGCCGACCGTCATCAAGCGCGAGGTGCGCATCAGTTTTTCTTGCTGCGTTTGCCGAATGCGCTCGGCGTACACGCGATCGGTCACGTCGCCCAAGGTGGTCAAGCGCGCAATGCGACCATCGACCCAGCGCACCGCTCGGGTACGCATCAAAAACCAGCGGTGACTGGCGCGATGCTCAAGCTCATCTTTGAAAACACCACCCGGTTCACCCTCGATGGTGAGCAGCGCTGCTGCGCTGTATTTTTCGCTGGGACTCGCCACAAAACCGTCTTCAAACTGGCTGGCGCTTTTGCCAATCTCCAAGCCCGCGAAGGTTTCGCGAAGATGCAAATTGCCGAACAGGATTTCGTTGCTGCGCAGATCGCTCACATAGACCGACACGTCGAGCGAATCGAGCACCATTTCGAAGCGCTCGCTGGTGTCGCGCAGATTGTTGATGGACTGCGCATACACACGGTCCCGATCCACCTCGGCCATCTTTCGCATGCGCTGCTGTTTGCGCAGTCCCATCGACGTCCACACCATGAGCCCGGTCAATGCCAGCACCGCAATCGACAGCGTCAGGTTCGGCAACAGCGTCGACGGTTTTGCGCCAACCAGCGTGATTTGCAGGTCGCGCCAGGGCAGTCCAAGCGGCACCGTGCGCTTCACCACGCCGGACTCTAAATGCATTGCCTCGGCGTTGGTCAGCCCCTGTCCGTTGATGTCGCTGATCACCACGCGATACTTGCGCGAGGCCCAATCAGGCGCGCTTTTTTCGAGCAGCAGATCAAATGAAATAACCGCGTTGATGGTGCCCAGAAAGTTGTCGGTGGCGAACACCGGCGCGGCGTACTCGATAAAAAATCGTCCCGAAGTATTGCGATACGGCTGCGAATACGTGCTGCGGTTGGTCTTCTGCGTGAAGCCCATCACGCGTGCTTGATCTTCAAACGGACCGCGATTGAGTTTGACCGCATCAAGCGACTTGGCACCGGGCGCGTGCCGGGTCACGTCGAACTCTGAATTGATGCGCAAAATATCCGTCACGTAACCCGATTCGATGGCGCGCTTGCTGGCTACGCGGTCAAATTCTTGCGACGAAATGCGGTCATTGCCCAGGTCAAGTGCCAGCCGGTCGAAGAACTGCTGATCGCTCTCCAAGCGGCGCGAAATGGACTGCTCCACCACGGCGGCGTCGCGAATAATTTCGCTTTTACCGAGATCGGCTTCGTGCAGCGCCACGAAATAAATCAACAGCATCATGCCAGCGGCGAATGCGAGCAGCATCCATTCGTGCACGTACCAATCGCATTTGGCCGCAGTCGCGGAGGCTGGCGATTGCGCCGCTAACGGCCTCGTTGGCTGCGCGACAAGCGGCTTGATTTCAGTGCTGGGTGATTGCGTGGGCAAGGGCATCGCCTGATTTTATGTTTGGGTGTACGCTACCGTTGTGTTTATAGGTTACTGACGATGACGTTTCCGGTTTTACCGTCGTCATAGCAAGTACGAGTTCACCCGATTACGTCAGGAGACGTCCCATGATAGTCAGTGAAATTCTTCGCATCAAAGGCAGTACTTTATTTAGCGCCACGTCGGACATGAGCGTGGCTGACGCGGTGCACTCGATGGCCGATCATGACATTGGTTCGCTGGTGGTGATGGACAAGGGCAAATTGGCCGGCGTTCTCACCTTTCGCGAGCTGATCAAAGTGCTCGACGAGCGCGGTAGCGAGTTGAAAGCGATGACCGTTGGCGAGATCATGGAGCGCGATCCACTCACCTCCGAGCCGGGTATGGACGTGCAAATGTTGCGCAAAAGCATGCTTGATCGCCACGCCCGCTACATTCCGGTGATGGACGGTGGCACGCTGCTCGGCGTGTTGTCGTTTCACGATGTGGCCAAAGCCGTGTATGAAGAGCAAAGCTTTGAAAACCGCATGCTTAAAAGCTACATCAAAAATTGGCCCGACGAGGAAGAGTCCACCGCGCAGCCGTTGAGCTAAGGGCACGCGAACCGCCGTCATCCTGAGCAAGGCGAAGGATCAGCTGGCACGCGAAAACGATTGCGAATCGTTGAAATCATTGTGTGCACCTTGATCCTTCGACTTCGCTCAGGATGACAATCTTTCGTTAAATCATCTTTGCTAAGCGCCGCGCCGCTCCGGCTTGAGCACCAGCCCCACCGCCACCACAATCGCCAGCAGCGCCACGTAGTCGAACACGTGCGGCGTTTCACCGAGCAGCACCATGCCGCTGGCAAAGCCTACGATGGGCACCGCGAGCGAGCTGATTCCGGTAACTTGCGCGGGCAACGCGCGCACCAGCTCGTTCCACGCGAACCAGCAAAAGCCGAACACCACGATCACGTTAAACAGCAGGCCCGCCCACGCGGCAACGCCGGTCGGCAACCACGGTCCATGACCGACGGCAATCAAGCCAACGAGGATCGGCCAGCCGCCGAGAACGAAGCTCCAGATCATTAACGTGGTGGTTGCAATGGACTTTGGAAAGCCCTTGAACAACACAATGCCGACGGCCCACACCAGACCTGACGCAACCATCAGCAACGCCCCAATCGGCGCGCTTTGTAGCGTGCGTAATTCGTCGATCAGCAGCAGCCCAATGCCGCTCATGCCCAAAGTGATCGCGATCAATCGGGTTCGAGTCAGCGCCTCGCCAAGAAAAAATCGTGACAACAAAACGACCCAAAGCGGCATGGTGTACGCGAGAATGCCAGCGCGTCCGGAAGGCAGTAAATTCAAGCCAACGGAGGACAAAATATTCCAGCCCGCCACGTTGCACAAAGCAGAAGCCACGAGGCGCGGCCAATATTCACGCGGCACTTTCAGCGACACGCCGGTAATCAGGTTGTAGCCCGTGAACCACACGAGGCCAGCAAGCACGCAGTATGTGCGAAACACCCAAACATCCAGCTCCGCCAACGCCATTTTCATCATCGACCAATTGACACCCCAGAGGATGACAACCGCCGTGAAAAGCCACAGTTCGCGGCGGGCAATGACAGGCATTTTGGGGGTATTAACTTTTTGCTGGAGCGCCCATTTAACTTGGGCTCAGGCGTTAAATTGTAATAAGTCGACTATTAGCATAAATCGCGCTTAAGCCCACGCAAAATGGGCGTTTCAAGGAAAAGCTTATTTTAAACTGTGCGAGCGGTGCCACCGTGAATGTCGCGGTGGCACCGCTCGCACAAAGTCAAAACATCGGACGCGTCAATGCAAATGCACCGCGCCGGTTTCAGCGTCTTCCGGCAAGTGCGCGTGCAGCATTTCGCCGTCGCGATTGGGAAAATGCGGCGCGCCGCAGTCGTCGCAAAATTCGAGCGGCAATTGCTCCTCGAGCAGCAAAATGGTGCCGATGTTGGCCGCGCGTAACAACGCGTCGATTTCCTCAACCACCGGCGTGTCGTCACCCTCATCAGACACCAGCGGCCACACACAACCATGCACCACATCATCGCTGTCACCGACTGAAAATCCGATGCGATATTCCTCCAGCTCGTTGCCCCAACAACCACCGATCACTGCCGTTAATTTGTCCGGCGTGGTGCCCGTCACCGCTTCTAAATACGAGACCGATGCACCAATCGAATAGGCGCGTGAGGCCATATCGGCATCACGACAAGCAGCGAAGAACGAGCGCGGCAACGTCAGCTCATGCGGAAAGCCCACCAGCAACGGTTTGATCGCGTTGCCACCCTGTGCGCGCCACGTGGCAAGGCAAGCCTGACGCGCTTCTTCGACTTGCGTGGTGGTTTCCTGCCAGGCATAAAACGGCTCGCCTTCGGTGACCTGAAACGCGCCGACAATCATGCGCATATCGCACACCACATCGGGCGCATCTTCCACCGTTTCCGGCGCAATGGTCAGGTGCCCACGCTCTCGAATCGCGTTGCCTAAATTTTGCAGCAATTCGCGCGACTGGCTGTAGCTGTGCGGTAGTTGATCGGGTGCGAACAAAAAGTTCGCTAACGCGATTTTTGCCTTGGATGAAAACACATGCGCGGCGAGCTGCACCGAGATGTCCTGCAGCTGCGATTTTGCAATTGTTTTCGCCGGAATTTTGTTGCGGCCCCAGACCAAGATCGGCGCACAAAACAACGTGATGCGCTGCGGGCCTTTTTCTGAATCAAGCACGATGGATTCAGTCAGCGACTCGACCATGTCGGCGAGCGCATCAAAGGTAGATTCGGGCGCATCGTGCGCCTTGTCGAGCGCGCGATTGATCGCATCCTCATCATTGTTTTCAAGCTGCGTGGTCACGGCAGCCTCAAGCTCACGCTCCCAATACACATCTTCGGCACGGCTTTTGGATGACGCCAAACCTTCAGCTAAACGAACCAGCTGGTTGGCTTCACGGGCACCGCTTTTGCGGCGAAATGGGGCTCGGGACATATGCGTTTCCTTGGGTCTAGTCGCTGATTCTAAGGCGCGGCATGCTGCGCCAGCGCCCATGCAACATGCTCACGCACGAGCGCGCTCGGATGCCCGTCTCTCGCGCCTAGCGCAGCCATGACAGTTGGCGACGACGGCGCGTTTCCCAAGGCCACCGCAATGTTTCGCAGCCAGCGTTCATGGCCGATGCGGCGAATTGCGCTGCCTTGCAGTCGTTCGTTGAAATCGGTTTCAGTCCAAGCAAACAGCTCAACCAGCATCGCGGAATCGAGCCCATGGCGCGGCTCAAAATCCGGGATCGGCGTGCGCTGCGCAAACTTGTTCCACGGGCACACCAGCTGGCAATCGTCACAGCCGTAAATGCGGTTGCCCATGGCTTTACGAAACTCAACCGGAATCGCCGTTTTGAGTTCAATCGTCAGATAGCTGATGCATTTGCGCGCATCAAGCCTGTGCGGCGCGGTGATGGCTTGGGTGGGGCACACGTCGATGCAGGCCGTACAAGTCCCGCAATGGTCGTTCTGAGACTGTGGCGGGGCTAGTTTTAACGAGGTGTAGATCTCACCCAAGAAAAACATTGAACCGCGTTCACGATTGAGCAACAGCGTGTGCTTGCCGCGCCAGCCGAGCCCGGCTTTTAGCGCCAGCGGAACCTCCATGACGGGTGCTGAGTCCGAAAACACACGAAATTCATGCGAGGCGATTTGCGCGGAGATGGCTTCGGCAAAGCCTTGCAGCTTATTGCGCAACACTTTGTGATAGTCGCGACCCAGGGCGTAGCGGGAGATGTACGCTTGGTTGTTCTTTGCGGCGGTTTGCGCTAACGCCCTCGCCCCCTCACCCCAACCCTCTCCCGCGAGGGGAGAGGGGGCCGAAGCAGCGGCGTTGTTAGGCCAATAATCCAGCGCGACACAAATCACGCTTTGCGTGCCCGGCTGCAATGTGCCGGGCTGCCATCTTTTTGCGCCATGTCGGGCCATATACTCCATTTCGCCATGTTGACCCGCTTCGATCCACGCCTGAAACCCCGCCGCCTCGTGCTCAAGCGCGATGTCGGCAATCCCCACCGCCGAAAACCCGAGAGTGCGACCGAGCCGCACGATTCGTGCTTCGAGAGTGCGATCAATCATGGGTGCAACGTCTGACATGGAGCCGATTGTAGAAACCTCAGAATTTTTGACGGATGAAGCGGCAACGCTTGCTTTCGCAGCGCGGTTCGCTGCCACGCTGCAAGCGCCGTGTTCTGTGGCTTTGATCGGCGATTTGGGCGCTGGGAAAACAACTTTTGTGCGTGGCGTGCTGCGCGCGTGGGGCGTGACCGGTTCGATCAAAAGCCCTACTTACGCTTTGGTTGAGAGCTACGACACGTCGAAGGACGAAGTGCATCACCTCGATGCGTACCGGATTGACAGCGTGGCAGACTTTGAAGCGCGCGGCGGATTTGAATATTTCGCAACGCCGTCAATTCGCTTCGTTGAGTGGCCGCAGCGGTTGGATGGTGCGGTGAATTTTGATGTGGAGATTCGTTTTGAGTTTGAGGGCGAGGGCAGGCGGGTGATTACAGTTAATCTGACCTCAGCAGAAAACTCCCTCCCCCAGCGGGGGAGGGTTGGGGAGGGGGAAGGTGGCACAGCGCAAACGGTTCTGAAAGCGGAGTATCCCCACCCTAACCCTCCCCCTCCGGGGGAGGGGACAGAAACATGACCCGCCGCGATGCGCTGCGACTGCTCGCCGCACTCGTTGCAGGCGGCGCAGCGAGCCTCGCGCTGGCGGGCCCGCGGGTGCTGGCGGTGCGCGCTTGGCCGGGTAAAACCAGCACCCGCATCACCATTGAGTCCGACAGCGAATTGCGCTTTTTTGTGACCTCGCTCGCGTACCCGGATCGCACCGTGGTGGACATCAGCGACGTGCAGGCAGACGCTGCATTTCAGAAGGCATTGGAGACGCTTAAAAACGACACCGGCGTGCTCGCTCGCGCACGCATCGGCCAGTTTCGGCCGGACACGGCAAGGCTAGTGCTTGAGCTTAAATCGCGTGCTGAAACTGCCGCGTTTGCGTTGCCACCGGTGGGCCAATATCGGCATCGTTTAGTGATTGATTTAACGCCTGCCGACGCTGATGATCCGATCGCTGAATTTTTGGCAAAACTCGCTGAACGTGAGTCAACGCTTGAGCGCGCGGCCGCCGAAATCGCGTTGCCGTCGCCGAAACCCGAGCCGGTGAAACCGGTCGCGCCGCCGCCGGTCGTGGTGGTTGTGCCCAAGCCACCGAAGATTGCCACGCGACCACCGCTGGTGACGCACACCAAACCGTGGGTCGTTGTGCTCGACCCGGGTCATGGTGGCGAAGACCCCGGTGCCATTGGCCCGGCGGGCACCTACGAAAAAGACGTGGTGCTCGCGATTGCGCGGCAGACCAAAGCGTTGCTAGAGCAAGACAATCGCGTGATCGTGTTCATGACGCGCGACGAGGACGTTTTTATTCCGCTTGCGGATCGCGTTAAGCGAGCGCGCAGCGTGAATGCAGACGTGTTCGTGTCGATTCATGCTGACGCCTTCACGCGGCCCGATGCGCGCGGCTCGTCGGTGTTTGCGCTGTCCGAACGCGGGGCTAGCAGCGCGGCGGCGAAATGGATTGCCGACAAAGAAAATCAATCCGATTTGATTGGCGGTGTGCGGCTGATGGGGCGCGATCCGATGCTCGCCAAAATGATTCTGGAGATGAGCCAATCGATCACTAATGCTGAATCTTTAAAGCTCGGGCGCGGCATGATTGGCGAATTAAAGCCGGTCAACAAAATGCACAAAGACGCGGTGGAGCAGGCGGGTTTTGCCGTGCTGCGCTCGCCCGATGTGCCGTCAATATTGATTGAAACCGCATTCATTTCAAACCCTGAAGAAGAGCGCAAATTGGCCAGCGCCAGTCACCAGTTAAAGCTCGCCCGCGCCATTCGCGGTGGGGTGCGAAAATTTTTGGCCACGCAGCAGGTGCGGGCGTGATCAATGGGTTGTTTCAGTGGCTCACCACTCCACCGTCATACTGGCCGCAGGCGGGAATCCAGAAACTAGGCATCTGCTGCGGGCTGACGGCGCCGCAGCGATCGCCACCCCTCTGGATTGCCTGCTGCGCCGAGAATGACGACAGGTGGTGCCCAGAATAACGACGGGTTGTGAAGACAATGACGACCGGAAATTCAATGCTGTTAGGCCACATAGCTTTTAGCTGAAAGCCCTGTAGCACGAGGGCTAACTAGCTTTTTTATAACAAGTCGACTTATTAACAAAATAGCGTTTAGCCTTAGTGAAATTGGTGTTACAACGCAAAGCTGTAAGGAAAATTTAGGTATGGCATCGAGCTTACTGGCCCTGATTGACGACATCGCGAGCGTGCTCGATGACGTCGCCGTTTTGACTAAGGTCGCGACACAAAAAACGGTGGGCGTGTTGGGTGATGATTTGGCATTGAACGCGCAGCAGGTGTCCGGCGTCAACCCGGAGCGCGAGCTGCCCGTGGTGTGGGCGGTGTGCAAAGGCTCGGCACTCAACAAGGCCATCCTCGTGCCGTTTGCGTTGGCGATCAGCGCGTTTGCGTCGTGGGCGGTGACGCCGCTGTTGATGGTGGGCGGCGCGTTTCTGTGCTTTGAGGGCGTTGAAAAATTGGCGCACAAAATTATTGAGCGCAGAGGCGATCCGGAGGCACGCAAGGCGGCCTTGATCGCCGCGTTGAGTGACGAAAAAGTGGATCTGGTGGCGTACGAAAAAGACAAAATCAAGGGCGCGATTCGCACCGACTTTGTGCTCTCCGCCGAGATCATCGCCATCACGCTCGGCACCGTTGCCACGCAACCGCTATTGACGCAGTTCACCGTGCTCGCGGGCATCGCGATCATCATGACGGTAGGCGTGTACGGGATCGTTGCGGGCATTGTCAAGCTCGACGACCTGGGCTTGTACTTAAGCTTGCGTCCCGGCAGTTACGCGCATGTGCGGCGTGCAGTCGGTCGCGGCATTTTGGTCGCTGCGCCGTATCTCATGAAATTCCTAGCCATCGCCGGCACGATTGCCATGTTTTTGGTTGGCGGCGGCATTCTTACGCATGGCATTGCGCCTGTGCATCATTGGATTGAGGAATTTTCTAAGGGCTTAGCGTCGCCGCTATCGGTGATTGCGCCGCACGTGCTGGATGGCCTGTTTGGCATGGTGGCCGGGGCGATTGTTTTGGCGGTGGTGACGGGGATTAAGCGCTTGCGTCCGACGCGCCCGTAAGCGCAATACGCGCGGGCTGGGTGAGCCCTTTAAAATCAAGAAAATGCGGCGCGTTCACGCGCCACGCCGGTGCTTCGATCTGTCTTTAGCCCGCAAAATTTAGAACAACATCAAGGGCTCTCATGTTCAAAAATCTCATGCTGTTTCGCATTGAGCCGTCGTGGTCAAAAACCACGGCGCAAATCGAAGCGGGCCTCGCGCAGATGCGCTTTCGCGAATGCAGCGCCACGCAAGAAAAATCCATCGGCTGGTCTGAGCCGCGCGGTGAAAAGCACGCCATGTTGGTTGAATCAGTCGGCGGGCAGTTGATACTGCGATTGACAACGGAGGCCAAGGTGTTGCCCTCAAGCGTGGTCAAACGGCGCACCGAGGAACGCGTCGAAAAAATTGAAGAAACCACGGGCCGAAAATTGAGTCGCATGGAGAAAAAAGACCTGCGCGAAGAAACACTGCTCGACCTGCTACCCAAGGCGTTCACGCGTATCTCAAACACCATCGTGTGGATCGACCAAGCCGCGCGTTTGCTGGTGATTGATGCGGCAGGACAAACCAAAGCAGACGAGATAGTTGCCATGTTATTGCGCTCGCTCGACGGGCTGGTCATCACGCAAGTGCAAACCAATGAATCGCCCGGCTCGCAAATGGCCGCGTGGCTGCTGAGCCACGAAGCGCCGGGCCGCCTTGATGTGGATCGTGAATGCGAGCTCAAAGCCACCGATGATTCGGAGGGCATCGTGCGCTATTCAAAACACACGTTAAACGTTGAAGAAGTGCGAAAGCACATTCAAAGCGGCAAGATGGTGACCAAGCTCGCGCTGACGTGGAATGGGCGCGTGTCGTTGGTCATGAACGACAATATGCAGATTAAGAAACTGAAATTTCTGGAAGGTGCTTTGGACAGCCCGGACAGCCCCGACAGCGCTGGCAAGGACGAAGACCGTTTTGATTCGGACGTAGCCATTGTCACCGGTGAGCTGAGCAAACTCATCCCGGATTTGATTGAAGCGCTGGGCGGGGAGCTGGCTGCCGCTTAGTCCCCGACTGTCGCGCGCCGCGTTAACCGCGTTATTCGACCTTGATTCCAGCCGCCTTAATGATCGGCCACCACTTTTCGATGTCGGCTTTTTGTGTGCTGGCCAGCGCGGCGGGAGTTTGCTGATCGCGCGGAAAAATCTCTTGTCCGAGATCGGCAAATTTGTTGCGCACCGCGGGGTCGGCCAGTGCGGCGACGAGGGCGGCGTTGAGCTTGGCAATCACGTCTTTTGGCGTGGCTTTGGGGGCCCACAGTGCATGCCAGCGCGAGAAGTAAAAGCCGGGCAATCCTGCTTCATCCACGGTGGGAATATCCGGCGCGGAAGCGAGGCGGGTTTTAGCGGTGATGGCGAACGCTTTGATCTTGCCCGCGCGCACTTGCGGAAGGGCGCTGGTAGGGTCGTCAATCATCAGGTCAATATCGCCAGAAACCAAGGCGAGCATGGCCGGTGCCGCGCCGCGATACGGCACAAATTGAAAGCGGGTGCCGGTGGCGGTTTGAAAAAAGACACCCGCGACATGCTGCGGGCTGCCCGCGCCCGCAGTGCCTTCGGAGGCCTTATCAGGATTGGCTTTGAGCCAGCTCACGAAGCCTTTAAGATCGGTTGCAGGCACGGCATTTTTAGCTACGATCAGATACGAATTGGTGGCTATTAGCGAGATCGGCTCAAAGTCTTTGAGCAAGTCGTAGGTCAGCGGATACACCGCGCCGTTCACCACATGCGTGCTCCAATGACCGATGCTGATGGTGTAGCCATCGGGCACGGCACGCGCCACTTTGCCCACGCCAATGTTGCCGTTGGCCCCGGCCACGTTGTCAACAATCACGCTTTGCCCCAGCGTGCCGCTCATGTGCTGCGCGAGCGTGCGCGCGATCACGTCCGTAGGCCCGCCCGCAGCGAACGGCACCACGATGGTGATGGGGCGAGTGGGGAAGCTTTGGGCAAAGGTGGCCGACGTGCATATCAGCGTAGCAGCGGCAACTAGCAGAGCAAGTTTGAGCATCAGTTTGGGCATGTTCAGTTTCATCGTTGAAGTGGTGTGAATCATAAGGCGCTTGCCTGCGAGTTAGCCAATGCATTCCCAGCTGTCGCCACCGTCGAATAGCCGAACGCGTACGCGGCAATCTCAGACCTGTCGACGTCGCGCGCATGGCCGTAGCCCGCATTGTTGTTGTTTTGATGGGCGTAGCACAGAAGGAAAATCACAGAAGAAAATGGGGTCTGACCCTCATGTCACTCGGATAAGGAAAAAACGCGGGTAATTGGGGTGGGCTGAGCGCTGTTGATGGTAGGCTTTTGTTGCGAAGCGAAAGTCAGCCACC